>NZ_JBQEPC010000001.1:0-641137 GCF_052045655.1 Microbacterium sp. 22215 | reverse complement strand
TTAAAAGAAGTCCGGCGGTGTCCTACTCTCCCACAGGGTCCCCCCTGCAGTACCATCGGCGCTGTGAGGCTTAGCTTCCGGGTTCGGAATGTAACCGGGCGTTTCCCTCACGCTATGGCCGCCGAAACACTATTGATGTTTCAATCAAACACATAACAAAGTCATTGTCATGCGGTTCTCGACCGTACATCGAGAACCACTCAGTGGACGCGTAGCACCAACAAACGGTGTGTTATCAAGTCATCGGCTTATTAGTACCAGTCAGCTGCATGCATTACTGCACTTCCACATCTGGCCTATCAACCCAGTAGTCTGGCTGGGAGCCTCTCACCCGAAGGTATGGAAATCTCATCTTGAGGCCGGCTTCCCGCTTAGATGCTTTCAGCGGTTATCCATCCCGAACGTAGCTAATCAGCGGTGCTCCTGGCGGAACAACTGACACACCAGAGGTTCGTCCAACCCGGTCCTCTCGTACTAGGGTCAGATCCTCTCAAATTTCCTACGCGCGCAGCGGATAGGGACCGAACTGTCTCACGACGTTCTAAACCCAGCTCGCGTACCGCTTTAATGGGCGAACAGCCCAACCCTTGGGACCTACTCCAGCCCCAGGATGCGACGAGCCGACATCGAGGTGCCAAACCATGCCGTCGATATGGACTCTTGGGCAAGATCAGCCTGTTATCCCCGAGGTACCTTTTATCCGTTGAGCGACAGCGCTTCCACAAGCCACTGCCGGATCACTAGTCCCGACTTTCGTCCCTGCTCGACCTGTCAGTCTCACAGTCAAGCTCCCTTGTGCACTTACACTCGACACCTGATTGCCAACCAGGTTGAGGGAACCTTTGGGCGCCTCCGTTACTTTTTGGGAGGCAACCGCCCCAGTTAAACTACCCACCAGGCACTGTCCCTGAACCGGATTACGGTTCGAAGTTAGATATCCAGAGTGACCAGAGTGGTATTTCAACAATGACTCCACATGAACTGGCGTCCATGCTTCACAGTCTCCCACCTATCCTACACAAGCCACACCGAACACCAATACCAAGCTGTAGTAAAGGTCACGGGGTCTTTCCGTCCTGCTGCGCGTAACGAGCATCTTTACTCGTAATGCAATTTCGCCGAGTTCGCGGTTGAGACAGTTGGGAAGTCGTTACGCCATTCGTGCAGGTCGGAACTTACCCGACAAGGAATTTCGCTACCTTAGGATGGTTATAGTTACCACCGCCGTTTACTGGGGCTTAAATTCTCAGCTTCGCCTTGCGGCTAACCGGTCCTCTTAACCTTCCAGCACCGGGCAGGCGTCAGTCCGTATACATCGTCTTGCGACTTGGCACGGACCTGTGTTTTTAGTAAACAGTCGCTACCCACTAGTCTCTGCGGCCTCCAAACGCTTTCGGAGCAAGTCCTAATACGTCGAAGGCCCCCCTTCTCCCGAAGTTACGGGGGCATTTTGCCGAGTTCCTTAACCACGATTCTCTCGATCTCCTTGGTATTCTCTACCTGACCACCTGAGTCGGTTTGGGGTACGGGCGGCTAGAACCTCGCGTCGATGCTTTTCTTGGCAGCATAGGATCACCCACTTTTTATTCGCATCGTGTCTCAGCCTATGTGAACGGCGGATTTGCCTACCGTTCGGCCTACGCACTTGCACCAGGACAACCATCGCCTGGCTGGGCTACCTTCCTGCGTCACACCTGTTAATACGCTAACCGCACCAGAATGGGGTCGTGCGCTAGGCCCAGAGCGTCACCCCGAAGGGATCAGTCACTGGGATTCAGACACTTAGCACTACTGGATTAGCTTGGGCGGTTCTTCGCCGGTACGGGAATATCAACCCGTTGTCCATCGACTACGCCTGTCGGCCTCGCCTTAGGTCCCGACTTACCCAGGGAAGATTAGCTTGACCCTGGAACCCTTGGTCTTTCGGAGGACGTGTTTCTCACACGTCTTTCGCTACTCATGCCTGCATTCTCACTCGTGTAGCCTCCACGGCTGGTTTACACCGCCGCTTCGCTGGCCACACGACGCTCTCCTACCCATCAACACGGCTGGACCACGAAGGCCTACCAATAATGTCAATGCCACAACTTCGGTGGCGTGCTTGAGCCCCGTTACATTGTCGGCGCGGAATCACTTGACCAGTGAGCTATTACGCACTCTTTCAAGGGTGGCTGCTTCTAAGCCAACCTCCTGGTTGTCAAGGCAACTCCACATCCTTTCCCACTTAGCACGCGCTTTGGGACCTTAGTTGGTGGTCTGGGTTGTTTCCCTCTCGACTATGAAGCTTATCCCCCACAGTCTCACTGCTGCGCTCTCACTTACCGGCATTCGGAGTTTGGCTGACGTCAGTAACCTTGTAGGGCCCATCGGCCATCCAGTAGCTCTACCTCCGGCAAGAAACACGCAACGCTGCACCTAAATGCATTTCGGAGAGAACCAGCTATCACGAAGTTTGATTGGCCTTTCACCCCTATCCACAGCTCATCCCCTCAGTTTTCAACCTAAGTGGGTTCGGTCCTCCACGACGTCTTACCGTCGCTTCAACCTGGCCATGGATAGATCACTTCGCTTCGGGTCTAGGACATGCGACTGAATCGCCCTATTCAGACTCGCTTTCGCTACGGCTACCCCACACGGGTTAACCTCGCCACATATCGCTAACTCGCAGGCTCATTCTTCAAAAGGCACGCTGTCACAGCTACTAAGGCTGCTCCAACGGTTTGTAAGCAAACGGTTTCAGGTACTATTTCACTCCCCTCCCGGGGTACTTTTCACCTTTCCCTCACGGTACTTGTCCGCTATCGGTCATCTGGGAGTATTTAGGCTTATCAGGTGGTCCTGACAGATTCACACGGGATTTCACGGGCCCCGTGCTACTTGGGATACTCTTCGCGCCACGGTTGGCATTTCGACTACGGGGTTGGCACCCTCTATGACCGGCCTTTCAAGACCGTTCGTCTATACCATCGTGTAACGCCGCCACCTCGGCAGAGATGACTGAAAAGTCCCACAACCCCCAACGTGCAACGCCTGCCGGCTATCACACACGCTAGGTTTAGCCTGTTCCGGTTTCGCTCGCCACTACTAACGGAATCGCGGTTGCTTTCTCTTCCTGTGGGTACTGAGATGTTTCACTTCCCCACGTTCCCTCTACCCGCCCTATATATTCAGGCGGGAGTCACTAGGTCGGCACGCCGCCCAGCGGGGTTTCCCCATTCGGACACCCTCGGATCAAAACTTGCTTATCAGTTCCCCGAGGCTTATCGCAGATTGCTACGTCCTTCTTCGGCTCCAGATGCCAAGGCATCCACCGTTTGCTCTTAAAGACTTGAAATCACATGAGTTTGAATCAGAATCGACACCAGGCCCGAAAGCCTGGCATGAAATTGACTAATGATCTTTAAGATCATCTTGTGCAACCGATCCGAAGATCAGCTGCAAGATGCTCGCGTCCACTGTGTAGTTCTCAAAGTACGGGCGGTACCCCTTCTCACTTCCCCCACAGGAGAAACAACAAGAGGCCCAGAGGTACAGAAACGATCCGAAGATCGCATCCGGTCCCTCAGGACCCAACAGCGTGCAGGTGCGACATCCGAAACCCTCCCCGTTCCCACCGCAAGCGGTGTACTAAGAGAAACCTTCATCCTTCGCACCATGTCAAATGTTCCACCCATGAGCTCCCAGCGAAGAACGTATGCCTTCGAACTGGGTTCTGGACTCCGAAGAGTCAGATGCTCCTTAGAAAGGAGGTGATCCAGCCGCACCTTCCGGTACGGCTACCTTGTTACGACTTAGTCCTAATTACCGATCCCACCTTCGACGGCTCCCTCCACAAGGGTTAGGCCACCGGCTTCAGGTGTTACCGACTTTCATGACTTGACGGGCGGTGTGTACAAGACCCGGGAACGTATTCACCGCAGCGTTGCTGATCTGCGATTACTAGCGACTCCGACTTCATGAGGTCGAGTTGCAGACCTCAATCCGAACTGGGACCGGCTTTTTGGGATTCGCTCCACCTCGCGGTATTGCAGCCCTTTGTACCGGCCATTGTAGCATGCGTGAAGCCCAAGACATAAGGGGCATGATGATTTGACGTCATCCCCACCTTCCTCCGAGTTGACCCCGGCAGTATCCCATGAGTTCCCACCATTACGTGCTGGCAACATAGAACGAGGGTTGCGCTCGTTGCGGGACTTAACCCAACATCTCACGACACGAGCTGACGACAACCATGCACCACCTGTTTACGAGTGTCCAAAGAGTTGACCATTTCTGGCCCGTTCTCGTATATGTCAAGCCTTGGTAAGGTTCTTCGCGTTGCATCGAATTAATCCGCATGCTCCGCCGCTTGTGCGGGTCCCCGTCAATTCCTTTGAGTTTTAGCCTTGCGGCCGTACTCCCCAGGCGGGGAACTTAATGCGTTAGCTGCGTCACGGAATCCGTGGAATGGACCCCACAACTAGTTCCCAACGTTTACGGGGTGGACTACCAGGGTATCTAAGCCTGTTTGCTCCCCACCCTTTCGCTCCTCAGCGTCAGTTACGGCCCAGAGATCTGCCTTCGCCATCGGTGTTCCTCCTGATATCTGCGCATTCCACCGCTACACCAGGAATTCCAATCTCCCCTACCGCACTCTAGTCTGCCCGTACCCACTGCAGGCCGGAGGTTGAGCCTCCGGATTTCACAGCAGACGCGACAAACCGCCTACGAGCTCTTTACGCCCAATAATTCCGGATAACGCTTGCGCCCTACGTATTACCGCGGCTGCTGGCACGTAGTTAGCCGGCGCTTTTTCTGCAGGTACCGTCACTTTCGCTTCTTCCCTGCTAAAAGAGGTTTACAACCCGAAGGCCGTCATCCCTCACGCGGCGTTGCTGCATCAGGCTTGCGCCCATTGTGCAATATTCCCCACTGCTGCCTCCCGTAGGAGTCTGGGCCGTGTCTCAGTCCCAGTGTGGCCGGTCACCCTCTCAGGCCGGCTACCCGTCGACGCCTTGGTGAGCCATTACCTCACCAACAAGCTGATAGGCCGCGAGCCCATCCCCAACCAATAAATCTTTCCAGTAACTGACCATGCGGTCGCTACTCGTATCCAGTATTAGACGCCGTTTCCAGCGCTTATCCCAGAGTCAGGGGCAGGTTGCTCACGTGTTACTCACCCGTTCGCCACTGATCCACCCAGCAAGCTGGGCTTCACCGTTCGACTTGCATGTGTTAAGCACGCCGCCAGCGTTCATCCTGAGCCAGGATCAAACTCTCCGTAAAAAAGAAATGCATACGACACCGGGAAAACGGTGACGCAGCGAGTTTGATGCTGACCAAAGAGACAAATTCATTGCTGACTTCATCCGAATGCCAACCCCACAAGGAGGTTGGTCTTTGATCCAAAGGAATTCTCAACTAGCCGAAGCTAGACGAGGATAATTTGGCATTTGACAAGTGCACGCTGTTGAGTTCTCAAGGATCGGATGCTCCCACGACCCAGTCATCACAACCAGGCCCGAAGGGCAACTTCTCTATCTTAGCCACCCTGTCTCGCTTGTCAAATCGGCGCGCCGTGCGGATCTTGGATCCGCTGCGCAGCTGTTGACAGCCGCAGAAGGGGTGGATCTCCCATCCTAGACGCAGGCGTCTGTTCTCACAAGTGAGTGGATGTGGGAGTTGGTTCTCCGCTTGAGGGGGGTGAAGCTCTCGGCCTCTCCGCTTCCCTGTGGGGCGAACAAGTAATAAGTTACGTGGATTCCGGGGTTCTGGCAAATCGGCCCACCACCCCCGGGCGTGTCGCTCAGCGCTGTGAGTGACGTTTTCCCAGTCCAGAGGGAGAAATGGCCCGCGATCACCGCCACGAGTACGATCGCAGCGTGACCGCACCCCGGATTCCCTCCCCCGCGACCGCCCTGTTGCAGCGTGTCTCGTCAGAGCTCGGCGGGCCCGACGACGTCCGTGAGTTCGAGACGCAGCCACCGCATCCTGTGCCCCTGCCCTCCCGTCTCGCCACCGCCGATCTCGCCTGGGCGAGCGTGCGCGCGGTGTGCCTGATGACCGGTATCCGCGATATGCCTGATCCGGATCGCATCTCCACCGCCTACAGGAGCGATCGTGTCCTCTCGGTCGACGGGATCGCGCCCGACGTGTGGTCTGCCTACTCCGGGTTCTGGCGCTCAGCCGACGGATGGGTGCGCACCCACGGAAACTATCCACATCACGCCGCGCGGCTTCTCGCCGGGCTCGGACTCGGAGCAGGCGCCGGCGTCGATGAGGTGCGCGCAGCCATCCTCCAGTGCACGACAGCCGAAGCCGTCGGCCTCATCACCGCCGAGCGCGGACTCGCCGTCCCCGTGCGTCCGGAGGATCCCCGCCTCGACGCACGATCGCGCACCACTCCCCTGCTCGATGTCGCCCACGAGAACACCGATGGACCCCGGGACGCCCGACCGGCCTCCCACGTGGGACGCGGTCCGCTCGCCGGCATCCGCGTCCTCGACCTCACCCGTGTCATCGCAGGCCCTGTGTGCACGCGCACTCTCGCACTGCTCGGCGCCGATGTGCTTCGGGTGGACCCCCCGGAACTCGCCGAGCCCGAGTGGCAGCATCTCGACACCGGTCACGGCAAGAGATCCGCACTGCTCGATGCGCGAGACGAACGATTCCGCGAGCTCCTCAACGCCGCGGACGTCGTCGTGCTCGGATACCGGCCTTCGTCGCTCGACCGCCTCGGGCTGTCGGCATCCGCACTGACCGAGGATCATCCGGGACTGATCGTCGCCCAGCTCAGCGCCTGGGGCATGGACGAACCGGATCGCGCCGGCTTCGACAGCCTGGTGCAGGCCGAGTCGGGGATCTCGCTGATCGAATCACCCGACGGCGACCGCCCCGGAGCGCTCCCCGCCCAGGCCCTCGACCACAGCGCGGGCTACCTCCTGGCGGCGGCGGTCATCGCGCTGCTGAGACGCCGGCGCCAGGAGGGCGGCAGCTGGACGGTGCGCACATCGCTGCGTCGCGTGGCCGCCGAGCTGCTCGGGATGCCTCGCACGCTCGAACCGGTGTCGGAGCGGGAGTTCGTGACCGGCGATCACTCCGCGGCCTTCGATGTCGACGGGCGCGAACTCACGACCGCGGCTCCCGTGCTTCCGGGATTCGAGTTCGTCGCTCCGCGCCGCCGGGGGTCGGATCAGCCGCGCTGGTGATGCCGGCGGAAGAGCGGGAGCGCCAGGCAGAGCACCAGAGTGAGCGCACCCCACAGCGCGCAGGCCGGCGGGAGCATCCGGTACGCGAGGTGCTGGTACGTGAACTCCTCGGTGAACGGACCGTACGCCAGATATCCGATGACCGTGGCGGTCACGAGTACCGCCGGAAGCGACAGCCACCAGGCGATGCGGACTCCCGCGGGGATGACCCTCGTGACGGTGATGCGCGGCTCGGCACGACGCAGCCGGAGCGCGGCCCAGATCGCGATCACGACGAGCCCGATCGCACTCGACCCGTGCTGCAGCCACTTGTATCCGGTGAGAGGACCCCACATCTCCCCGAGAGCGGGCAGGATCTCGACGCCCCAGCGTCCCTCGTGCGTGAAGAGATCCCAGAGGATGTGCGACAGCACCCCCAGGATCAGGGAGACGGCGAGCAGCACCGGGTACCAGGGTCGTCTCGCTCCGAAGCCCACCGCGGCGCCGGCCGCCTCGACACCGGACTGCGACCAGTCGGCCGGAACGCGCCGCGCCACCCACGACGGGGAGAGCTCGCCGACCGCCGGGCGGAGCACGACCCGCCACACCAGGAAGAGCACGAAGGCGACCAGGGCCGTCCACACCACGTTGCCGAACGTGTGCGTGAACGAGTAGTCGAGACCGACGCCCCTCAGGAACAGGGGCAGATCGGGCGTCATCGCGCCGATCGCGATCGCCGCCGGCACCAGCGGGGTGCGGATGAAGGGCAGTGCGACCAGGGCATGGCTCGGGGTGAAAGGCATCCGGAGTCTCCTGTCGAGTGGCGGAAGCGGTGACGGCGGCCGCCCGAGAACAGCTCAGGCGACCGCCGTCACGCGATCAGATGTCGGTCGTCACGCGATGAACACTCCTGCGAGGGTCTTCTTGCCACGACGCAGCACAGACACCGCTCCCGGCAGAGTCCCGTGCACCGTGGCCGACTCGTCGTCGACGCGTTCGCCGTCGAGAGACACACCACCCTGGCCGATCGCACGGCGAGCCTCCGACAGGCTCGACACCAATCCGGTCGCGACCAAGGCGTCGACGACAGACGCCCCCGCGTCGACCGTGGCATTCGGGAGCTCCTCGAGCGCCGTGCGCAGCGTCGACGCGTCGAGCGCGGTCAGGTCGCCCTGGCCGAACAGCGCCTCGGATGCTGCGATCACGGCCGCCGTCGCGTCGATGCCGTGCACGGTGGCGACGACCTCGAGCGCCAGACGCTTCTGCGCGGCACGCCGGAAGGGCTCGGACTCGACGAGCGCCTCGTACTCCTCGATCTCGGCGCGCGTGAGGAACGTGAAGACCTTGAGCCGCTCGATGACGTCGGCATCCGCCGTGCTGAGCCAGAACTGGTACATCCGGTACGGGCTGCACATCTCCGGATCCAGCCAGATCGCGTTGCCCTCGCTCTTGCCGAACTTGGTGCCGTCGCTGTTCGTGATCAGCGGCGTGCCGATCGCGTGAGCGGCGACGCCCTCGGACCGGCGGATGAGGTCGGTGCCGCTCGTGAGGTTTCCCCACTGGTCGGAGCCACCGGTCTGCAGGACGCAGTCGTACTGGCGGTACAGCTCGAGGAAGTCCATGCCCTGCAGGATCTGGTAACTGAACTCGGTGTAGCTGATGCCCTCGTCGGAGTTCAGGCGCGCAGCGACCGCATCCTTCTTCAGCATCGTGCCGACACGGTAGTGCTTGCCGATCTCGCGCAGGAAGTCGATCGCCGACAGCGGCGCCGTCCAGTCGAGGTTGTTGACGATGCGAGCCGCGTTGTCGCCCTCGAAGCTGAGGTAGCGCTCGACCTGCGTACGCAGGCGTCCCACCCACTCCTCGACGGTCTCACGGGTGTTGAGCGTGCGCTCGGCGGTGGGTCGCGGGTCTCCGATGAGACCGGTGGAACCGCCGACCAGGCCCAGCGGCTTGTGCCCGGCGAGCTGGATGCGACGCAGCGTCAGCAGCTGCACCAGGTTGCCGAGGTGCAGGCTGGGAGCTGTCGGGTCGAAGCCGCAGTAATACGTGATCGGGTCCCCGGCGAGAAGGGCGCGCAGCGCCTCCTGGTCAGTGGACACATGGACGAGGCCGCGCCACAGCAGTTCGTCCCACACGTTCTCGAACGTGGGGTCGATCGCCGGCGGGGCGGTCGTCAGATCGGTATTCGACACGCGCTCCAGGCTATCAGCGGTGAGTGCACGCCATTCGCCGCCGCCCGGGTGGACCGGAGCTGTCAGCTGTGGGCTGCCCACCACACCAGGAACGCCGCGCCCAACCCGATCACCCAGCTCACGAGACTGCCCACCAGGAAGTACTCGGCCCGCGCCCCGGTCTCGCCGTCGCGCGAGATCTCGGGGAATCGCACGATGCCCTTGGCCGCGAGCATCGCCGCGAGGATCGGGTAGGCGGCGGCCAGCGTGAGGATCATCACGAGGATGCGCTCGAGCGGCCCGATCAGGCGCCCGCCCTTGAATCCCGCCCGAAGATCGGATGCCGGGATACCGACATCCGCGGTCTCGGCCTGTGTGGTCTCGGCCGCCGCACTTTCGGCGGGTGCGCTCTCGTCGGGAGCTTCCCCGGAGACGACGGCGTCGCGAGGTTCCCCGACAGCGGGGCTCGTCTCGGCAGCGTCGGGCACGAGGCGCCGCAGCTCGGCGGGTCGCCACGTGTGCTCGCCGTCGAGTGCCGCGCGGACGACGAGGTTCGCAGACTCGAGCAGGAACAGCCCCACGCCCAGGGTGAGCAGCGCGAGATCGAATGGAACGTCGCCGAACGGCGAACGCAGCGTCCACACTGACCCGATCAGACCTGCATCCGTGCGAGCACCGAGCCACACCACGGCACCGATGCTCAACACGCCGAGGAGCACAGCGGGCCAGAACCCGAGCGGGGCCGGTCTCTCCGACGGCATGCACCAGACCCACAGTGCGCCGACGACGAGGCCGGCGAGCATCGGCAGCAGCGCATCGCTCACGCTGCCGAGCAGGAGCAGGATGACGGCCACCACGAGGTAGCCGATCCACCGACGCGGCGCGAACTGACGCACCAGATCAGCGGCACCCACCGCCAGGAACAGGAATCCGGCGGCGATCATGCGTGTGTTCCCCTCAAGGCGGCCACTCCCTCGAGGAGAGCGGCGCTCCCCGCGCTCCGCAGCGACTTCGAGACGCTCGGCTGCGAGATGCCCTCCTCGGCAGCCAGCTCATGCTGCGATCGGCCGATCAGGCGACCGTAGGTGAGACGGCGCTCGCGCTCGTTCATCGCCCCGACCAGCTCGTCGCGGACGAGCAGGTAGGCGTTCGATGCGGCGATCACGCTGTCCATGACCTCATCCTGCCCGGGAGCACCGACAATCCAGGTGCGGGTACGCGGCACGGTGCGACCCTCCCTCGCGTGCACGGTCTCGATGGCGGCTCGTGCGGCATACCAGCCCGGGCCGTCGGCGAGCTCGCCGTGCACGGAGTCGACCGCGCGCACATCGCCGACGCCGACCCCGAAGCGGAAGGCGATGCCGTCGGGAAGAGCGAGCTGGATCATCAGGAGCGACACCATCGCGTCTTCGAGCGCCAGGTAGACCCCCTGCTGCTCGTCTCCCACCGTGGGCGTCAGCGGTTGCTGCGCGAGGGGCAGATCGTTCTCGACCCGCACGATGGTTCCGTCGAGGATGCGCTGCGCCGCCGATCGATCGTCGAGCTTGCGAGAGCCCACGATGTCGGCGAGTACGGCGATGACCATGCGATAACCGTAACACGAATAACTTCCATTTATGCCCTATTTGGTTATAGTCTCGGAACATGCCTGAATCAGACATCATCCCCTGGGCCGACGGCTCCTGGACCCACGCACCCGCCGATCTCGCCATCGACGGCGATCACCTCGACGTGACCGCGGTAGAGGGCAGCGACGCCTGGCGGCACACCGCCTACGGCTTCGTGCATGACACCGAGCATGCGCTGCTCGCTCCTCTGGAGGTGGGCGAGGCGATGGACGTCTCGTTCCGCGCCCCGTGGGACGGTCAGTTCGATCAGGCGGGCGTCTTCGTGCGCATCGACGACGAGCACTGGATCAAGGCGGGCATCGAGTACGCCGACGATCACCTCGGACTCGGGGCCGTCGTCACCGACATCCGCTCCGACTGGTCGGTCGGATACGTCGACGACTGGCACGGCAGCGAGATCACCGTGCGGGTGAGCCGCTGGTCGGATGCGGTGATCGTGCGCGCGCGAGCGGGAGACGGCGACTGGCGACTCGTCCGGGTGGCTCCGTTCGACGGCGACGCCGTGGCATCCGCCGGCCCTTTCCTCGCCGGCCCCACGCGTTCCGGTCTCGTGGTGCGGTTCACCCGCTGGACACGCTCTGCCGCTGACGCCGCGCTGCACTGAATCGCGCCCACAGGTCGCGTACACGAAGAACAGAACGGCCCGCGGATGCTCTCGTCGAGAGTCTCCGCGGGCCGTCTTCCGTCGTACGCGTCGTCGCTCCTCCGCAATCGCCGGCTAGAGGCCGAGCGCGTGCGCGGCCGCCTGAGCTCGGGCCACGAGCTCAGCCCGCTGCTCTGCCACCCGCACGGGCGCCGTGCCTCCGGCGCCGGTGCGGGACGCCACGGAACCCTCGATCGTGAGAACCTCACGGACCTCCGGAACCAGATGCGGCGACACCGACAGCAACAGCTCGTCGGAGGCATCCTCGAGGCCGATCCCCTGCTCCTCGCAGGCGCGGACGAGTGCGCCCGAGATCTCGTGGGCATCCCGGAACGGCACACGACGCTTCACGAGCCACTCCGCGACATCCGTCGCGAGCGAGAAGCCCTGGGGCGCGAGAGCCGCCATCCGCTCGGTGTCGAAGCGCAGCGTCGCGATCATGCCGGCGAACGCGGGAAGCACGACCTCGAGGGTCTGGACCGAGTCGAAGACCGGCTCCTTGTCTTCCTGCAGGTCGCGGTTGTACGCGAGCGGAAGTCCTTTGAGCGTCGCGAGCAGACCGGACAGATTGCCGATCAGACGCCCGGACTTGCCGCGAGCGAGCTCGGCGATGTCGGGATTCTTCTTCTGCGGCATGATGCTCGACCCGGTCGAGTAGCTGTCATGCAGGGTGACGAATCCGAACTCGCGCGTGTTCCAGAGGATGATCTCCTCGCTCAGGCGCGAGATGTCGACTCCGGTCATCGCGGTGATGAACGCGAACTCGGCCACCACGTCGCGGGCGGCCGTGCCGTCGAGCGAGTTCTCGGCCGGACGATCGAGTCCGAGCTCGGTCGCGACGAGCGCGGGGTCGAGTCCGAGGGTCGAACCCGCGAGGGCTCCCCCGCCGTAGGGCGAGACGCCGGCGCGACGACGCCAGTCGACGAGACGTTCGAGCTCGCGCACGAGCGGCCAGCCGTGCGCCTGCAGGTGGTGCGCGAGAAGCACCGGCTGCGCGTGCTGCAGGTGCGTGCGCCCGGGAAGGATCGCATCCGGGTGCGCCTCCGCCTGGGCGACGAGCGCGTCGATGACGCGGAGCAGGTCGCGGGCGATGACGCGGGCGTGGTCGATCAGGTACATCCGCACGAGCGTGGCGATCTGATCGTTGCGGCTGCGTCCGGCACGGAGGCGTCCGCCGAGCTCAGGGCCGAGCTCGGCGATGAGCGCCTGCTCGAGGGCACCGTGCACGTCCTCGTCGGACGGGACCGGCTGCAGCGTGCCGTCGGCGACCTTGCGCGCCACGGCATCCAGTCCCTCGTGCATCCGCGTCGCCTCGTCGGGCTCGAGATACCCGGCCGCCGCGAGTGCGGTCGCGTGGGCGTGGGATCCTGCGATGTCGTAGGGCGCGAGCACCCAGTCGAAGTGTGTCGACCGGCTGAGCTCGACCAGCTCGGGCGAGGGACCGCTCGCGAACCGGGCACCCCACAGCGCGCCCTCGTTGGTGCCTTCGTTCTTCGCGTCGGCCATCACGCGTCCTTCCTGCTGAGCAGCCAGACGAGCAGGGCCTTCTGCGCATGCAGACGGTTCTCCGCCTCGTCCCAGACCACGCTCTGCGGACCGTCGATCACCTCGGAGTCGACCTCGTAACCGCGGTCGGCGGGGAGGCAGTGGATGAAGATCGCCTCGGGGTCGGCGAGCGCCATGGTCTCGGGCGTCACCTTGTACCCGCCGAGATCGCGGATGCGCGCGAGCTTCTCCTCCTCCTTGCCCATCGACACCCAGGTGTCGGTGACCACGACGTCGGCTCCCGCCGCGGCCTCGACCGCGTCGGTGTAGAGCGTGATGGACCCACCGGTCTCGGCGGCGCGGCGGTCGGCCGCCTCGACGACATCGGCGCGCGGCGCGTAGTCGACGGGCGAGACGATGCGCACGTGCATACCGGCAGTGACACCGGCGAGTGCGTAGGAGTGCGCCATGTTGCTCTGACCGTCACCGAAGAACGTGAGGGTCAGACCCTTCAGATCGCCCTTGTGCTCGCGGATCGTGAGCAGGTCGGCGAGCAGCTGGCACGGGTGGAAGTCATCCGAGAGGGCGTTGACGACCGGAACGGTGGTTCCGGCAGCCATCTCCTCGAGTCCGGACTGGGCGTAGGTGCGCCAGACGATGGCCGCGACCTGACGCTCCAGCACGCGCGCGGTGTCGGACGGGGTCTCCTTGCCTCCGAGCTGACTGTTCGCCGTCGAGATGATCAGCGGGGAGCCACCGAGATCGGCGATCCCCACCGCGAACGAGACGCGGGTGCGGGTCGACGACTTGTCGAAGATCACCGCGACCGTCTGCGGGCCGGCGAGAGCCTTGTTCGCCCAGCGGTCCTTCTTCAGCTCGATGGCGAGATCGAGGATCTCCGCCTGCTCTGCGGGGGTCAGATCGTCGTCACGCAGAAGGTGGCGGGTCATGCGAGGGCCTTTCCGGATTCGGTGAGGGATGCCTGGACATCGTCGAGCGATGCGGCGAAGAGTTCGCGGAACTCGGCGAGCTCTGCGTCTCCGATGGTGAGGGCGGGGGCGATGCGCACGGTCTCGGGGTTCGCCGCGTTCACGATGAGACCGCGTTCCTGGGCCGCGGCGACCACGTCGTTCGCGACGGGGGCGCTCAGGCCGACGCCGATCAGGAGTCCGCGGCCACGCACACCGGTGATCAGCGGCGACTCGAGCCCGGCGATGATCTCGCGCAGCTCCTCGCCGCGGCGCGCTGCATTCTCGACGAGTCCGGCGTCCTCGATCTCGGTGAGCACCGCGTCGGCGACCGCAGTGGCCAGGGGGTTCCCGCCGAACGTCGAGCCGTGCGAGCCGGGCGTGAACAGCGAGCTCGCGGCACCGTAGGTCACGAGCGCGCCGATCGGGAAGCCGCCGCCGATGCCCTTGGCGAGCGTGATGGCGTCGGGAGTGATCCCCTCGTGACTGAACCCGAACCAGGCACCGGTGCGTCCGGCTCCCGTCTGGATCTCATCGACGATGAGCAGTGCTCCGTGGGCGAGCGTCAGCGACCGCGCCGCCTGCAGGTAGCCCTCGGGAAGCTCGACGACACCTGCCTCGCCCTGGATGGGCTCGACGATGACGGCGGCGACACGGTCGTCGATCGCCGCTTCGAGAGCCTCGATCGTCGCGGGGATGTGCTCCACCCCACCGGGCATCGGCTCGAACGGCGCGCGCATGGCGGCCTTGGCGGTCAACGCGAGCGATCCCATCGTGCGTCCGTGGAATCCGTTCTCGAGAGCGATGATGCGCGGCTTCTCGGTGCCGCCGTGCAGACGGGCGAGCTTGAACGCCGCCTCATTCGCCTCGGCGCCGGAGTTCGAGAAGAACACGCGGCCGTCGATCCCGGCACCGGCGAGGCGCTTCAGCCGCGCGGCGAGCGCGAGCTGCGACGGGGTCGCGAAGTAGTTCGACACGTGCGCGAGCGTCGCCGCCTGTCGCGACACGGCCTCCACGAACACCGGATGCGCGTGACCGAGAGAGGTCACCGCGATACCGGCGAGGAAGTCGAGGTGGCGCTTGCCCTCGGAGTCCCAGAGATACGAGCCCTCGCCGCGGGTGAGCATCGCCAGGCGGGGCCCGGCGTTGAGGACCAGATCGCTCGCTGCGTCATCCTGCCAATTGCTCATGCGTTCGCCCCTGCCGTTCCCAAGACCACTTCTGTTCCGATTCCCTTGCTGGTGAAGAGCTCGACGAGCACCGAGTGCGGCACCCGTCCGTCGATGATGGCGGCGGCGTCGACGCCGCCCTCGATCGCATCCAGGCAGGCCTTCATCTTCGGGATCATGCCGGACTCGAGGGTCGGGAGCATCTCGATGAGTGCCTCCGACGTGAGGTGCGACACGAGAGAGTCGCGATTGGGCCAGTCGGCGTAGAGCCCCGGGACATCCGTGAGGATGACGAGCTTGCGCGACTTGAGCGCGACCGCGAGGGCCGCAGCCGCGGCATCCGCGTTCACGTTCAGCGACTGACCGGGGTGGTCGAGGTCGGGTGCGATGCTGGAGACCACCGGCACGCGACCGGCGGCGAGGTGGTCGAGCACGGGTGTCGGGTCGACTTCGACGACGTCGCCGACGCGGCCGAGGTCGATCTCCTCGCCGTCGATCACGACACCTCGGCGACGGCCGCCGAAGAGCCCGGCGTCCTCACCGCTGAGTCCGGTCGCGATCGGCCCGTGCGAGTTGATCTTGGAGACCAGCTGCGGGTTCACCTGGCCGGTGAGCACCATGCGCACGACACCGATCGCCTCGGTGTTCGTGACGCGGTAGCCGCCCTTGAACTCGCTCGGGATCTCGAGTCGCTGCAGCATGTCGGAGATCTGGGGTCCGCCGCCGTGCACGACGACGGGCTGGACACCCACGTAGCGCAGGTACGCGATGTCCTGGGCGAAGGCCTCCTGCAGTTCGTCCGAGACCATGGCGTTGCCGCCGTACTTGACGACGACGATCTGATCGCGGAACTTCTTCAGCCACGGGAGCGACTCGATGAGCGTCGCGGCTTTGACGGCGGCGACGTCCGGCGTGGTGTCCTGGATGTCGGTGGTCATGAGGCGTACGCGCTGTTCTCGTGCACGTAGTCGTGGGTGAGGTCGTTCGTGAGGATCGTCGCCGTCGCCTCGCCGACCTTGAGATCGATCACCAGGTGGGTCGCGCGCGGAGTCAGGTCGACCTCTTCGCGCGGGCGATCAGGGCCGCCCTCGCTGCACACCCGCACGCCGTTCATCCAGACGTCGACGTCGTACGGGTCGAACTGCGCGTTCGTGGTGCCGATCGCCGCGAGCACCCGACCCCAGTTCGGGTCGTTGCCGAAGATCGCGGCCTTGAAGAGGTTGTTCCGAGCGACCGAGCGACCGACGTCGACGGCTTCCCCCTCGGACACGGCGTGCTGCACCTCGATGGTGATGTCGTGGCTGGCGCCCTCGGCATCGCCCTGGAGCTTGACCGCGAGCTGCTGACACAGTTCGCGCAGAGCGGCGGTGAAGGCCTCGGCGTCGGGCACGACGCCCGATGCGCCGTTGGCCAGCAGGGTGACCTGGTCGTTCGTCGACATGCAGCCGTCGGAGTCGAGACGGTCGAACGTCGTGCCGGTCGCTGCGCGCAGCGCGGCATCCGCCTCGAGCGGCTCGAGCACCGCATCCGTCGTGATGACGACCAGCATGGTGGCGAGGCCCGGTGCGAGCATGCCCGCTCCCTTGGCCATGCCGCCGATGGTCCAGCCGTCGCGCGTGACGACCGCGGTCTTCGAGACGCTGTCGGTGGTCATGATGGCCTCGGCCGCGACCTCGCCTCCGTCGGTCGACAGCGCGGCGATCGCCTGCTCGGTGCCTGCGAGCACCTTGCCGCGGAAGACCTCGTCGCCGACGCCGATGAGACCGGTCGAGCAGACGAGCACATCGCCGGCGCTGACGCCGAGGAGCTCTGCAGCCTTCTCGGCCGTCTGGTGCGTGGTCTGGAATCCGAAGCTCCCGGTGAAGCAGTTCGCTCCCCCGGAGTTCAGCACGACGGCCTCGACCACGCGGTCGGCGACGGCCTGCTGCGACCAGATGATCGGGTTGGCCTTCGCGCGGTTGCTCGTGAAGACGGCGGCGCCGACCTTGCGCGGGCCGCGGTTGACGACGACGGCGACATCGGGCTTGCCGGTGGTCTTGAGGCCGGCGGCGACTCCCGCCGCCTCGAATCCTGCGGGGGCGGTGACGCTCACGGCGCGACTCCGTTCACTGAGAGGGCGCGGGACTCGGGAAGCCCCAGCGCGAGGTTCATGGACTGGATGGCAGCGCCTGCGGTGCCCTTGACGAGGTTGTCGACCGCGGTGACCACGGTGACTCTGTTCGCGGCACGATCGATCGCGAGACCGATCAGCGCGGTGTTCGCGCCGAGCACGTCGGCGGTGCGCGGGAAGTGACCTTCGGGCAGCAGCTGCACGAAGGTCTCGTCACCGTACGCGTTCTCCCACGCGGCCCGGATCTCGGCGTCGCTCACGTCGCCGACGATCGGCGCGGTCGAGGTGGCGAGGATCCCGCGGGACATCGGCACGATCACCGGGGTGAAGGAGATGCGGATGCCGTCGGCCGCCAGGCCGGACGCGGCGGCGAGCGCCTGCCGGATCTCGGGGATGTGTCGGTGAGTGCCGCCGACCGCATAGGGGTTGGCGCTGCCGAGGATCTCGCTGCCGAGCAGATTGGTCTTGAGGCTCTTGCCCGCACCGGACGGGCCGACGGCGAGCACCGACACGATGTCGCCGGGGTCGATCACTCCCGCCGCGACTCCGGGCGCGAGACTGAGGCTCACCGTCGATGCGTTGCAGCCGGGGGCCGCGATCCGTGACGCACCACGCAGCGTCTCGCGCTGCTTCAGGCCGCCCACCAGGAGCTCGGGGACGCCGTACGCCCACGGTTCGTGGAAGTCGCCCCCGTAGAACGCGTCCCACGAATCCGGCGATGTCAGCCGATGGTCGGCGCCCGCGTCGATCACGAGAGGAGTGTCGCCGAGGGCGTCGGTGTACTGACCCGAATGACCGTGCGGAAGCGCGAGGAAGACGATGTCGTGACCGGCGAGGGTCTCGGACGTCGTGTCCTGCAGAGTCAGGTGTGCGAGGGAGCGCAGATGCGGCTGGTGCTGCACGAGCGGCTGGCCCGCGTTCGAGTGCGCCGTGACGGTGCGGATCTCGATGTCGGGATGCGACGCGAGGAGGCGCAGGATCTCGCCGCCCGCGTAGCCGGATGCGCCGGAGACGGCGACGGAGTACGTCATGCTTCTACCTTAACGGTCGGACCCCGTGTCGAACTCGGGGTGCAGTGTCGGGAACCGGGGCGGCGACACCGGCACTCGACCGCCGTGCGTACGCAGGCAGAAGCGCAGGGTCGCCTAGAGTCGGCGGCCGCTGCGGCGTCGGCGCACGGCGATGACGCTCGGGACGAGCGTCAGAGTTGCGGTGGCGGCCGAAGGCATGCCGCGACGATAGCGCGCTCGTCGCGGCATGCGCAAATCGGTTCCGTCACGCAGAGACGGCGGAGGCGAACGGGGCGGCGAAGAACGCGAGCTCGTGGGCGCTCGACACCTCGAATGC
Source organism: Microbacterium sp. 22215 (assembly GCF_052045655.1). NCBI lineage: Bacteria > Bacillati > Actinomycetota > Actinomycetes > Micrococcales > Microbacteriaceae > Microbacterium > Microbacterium sp. 22215. Next base: position 622,447 of record NZ_JBQEPC010000001.1, on the reverse strand, counting down.
TCGGAGCATCCGATCCCGTGCGTCCGGCGCGGCGGTCGCCGCTGCGGCCGTGACGAGGGCGATCGCCTGATCCGTCGCATCCTCGAAGGCCGGGTCCGCATAGGTGGCGAGCCACGTGGCGTACGGATGCCGGGGATCCCGCGCATGGTCGCCGAACTCGCCCGCGTGCAGGCGCCGGCCGAGATCGGTGTAGAGCCAGAAGCACGGCAGCACCGCGGCGATCAGCTCGCCGTAGTCGCCGCCGAACGCCACGGAGCGCAGGTGGTCCAGGTACGCGACGGTCGCCGGTGCGGGAGTGGCGGCGAAGGTCGAGGCATCCACGCCCTCGTCGGGCGTCAGCCACGACGCGTGCAGCTCGAGCTCGCCGATGATCGCCCCCTCGGCGGAGTGCGCCCAGAACGCCTGTTCGCTGGGAGTGGGAGCGAGGCGTGAGGCTTCAGCGAGCACGCGCGCGTACTCGCGGAGATAGTGCGCATCCTGGGCGAGATAGAACAGGAACGGGTCCCGGGCGAGCGTGCCGTCGGCCAGACCCCGGATGAACGGGAGCTCGTCGATGCTCGCCCTCACCGCCGCCGTGCGCTGCCACCACTCGGCGCGGATCTCTTCGGGCGTGCGGTTCGTCTCGACCCCGCCCCGCGCCCACAGACCTGCGAAGTGGTTGATCGGTCCGTGACCGCGCCCGACCTGGAGCCCCTCGCTCTCGCGCAGGGCCTCGCGAAGCCACGACCGGGTCGAGGCGACGGCGTCGACGGGCTTCTCACCCCGAGCGAGGCGCGTGGCGAGCGCGGATGAGAGCGAACAGCCGGTGCCGTGCGTGTTCGCGGTGCGGATCCGCGTGCCGGGGAACTCCCGCCGCACACCCCGGGCGACGTCCACGAGCGCGTCGGGAACATCGTCGCCGTCGAGGTGCCCGCCCTTCAGCAGCACCGCGGTGCCGATCATCGCCGACAGCTCCTCCGCTGCGGCGAGCGCATCGGCCCATCCCGAGATCGAGCGCCCAGCGAGCACCGCGAGCTCGCCGAGGTTGGGGGTCACGACGTGTGCACGCCGGAGGAGTTCGCGCAGCGCCGCCTCCGCGTCCTGGTCGAGCAGCCGGTCGCCGCTCGTGGCGACCATGACCGGGTCGAGCACGACGATCGGCGGTCGGACGACGTCGAGCCACTCGGCGACCGTTCGGATGACGTCGGCGTTCGCGAGCATCCCGATCTTGACCGCGTCGACGACGATGTCGTCGGAGATCGCGTCGAGCTGCTGTCGCAGGAAGGCCGCCGGCGGTACGTGCCAGCCGCTGACGCCGGTGGTGTTCTGGGCGGTCAGCGCGGTGAGCGCCGCCATTCCGAAGCCGCCGTGGGCAGCGATCGATTTGAGGTCGGCCTGGATCCCCGCGCCTCCCGAGGGATCGCTCCCGGCGATGCTGAGCACCCGCGGTGTGCCGGCCGCCCGCCACCGACGCACGAACGCCTCCGCGGTCGCCGTCGGATCCGCCGCCGCGCACAGAGCGGAGACCACCGCGAGCCCGGCCGCACCGGCATCCCGCAGCCGCTCGGTGTCGTCGATGGCCACGCCTCCGATCGCCACGCACGGGAGCGCGGTCGTCTCCACGAGGGCACGGAAACCCTCGACACCGAGGGCCGGCGGATGGTCGGGCTTGGTGGTGGTCGGGCGGATCACGCCGACGCCCAGATAGTCGACGGTGCCGGGCGGCAGCGCACGCACGGCCTCGAGGTGGTCCGCGTTGTTCGCCGTGAGCCCGATGAGCGCCTCGGGGCCCAGCGCCTCACGCGCACGCAGCACGGAGGCGTCCCCCTGCCCGAGATGCACACCGTCGACCCTCGCACCCTGCTTCCGTGCGGCGAGTGCGGCGTCGAGGCGGTCGTTCACGACGAGGAGCGCGCGTCCGTCGATCACGCGTGACAGTTCGAGCAGCTGCGCCGTGGTCTCGGCATCCGTCGCCGTCTTGTCACGCAGCTGCACGATGCGCACACCGCCGTCGACCGCCTGGCGGACGGTCCCCACGACTCCGCGCTCACCGCAGAGGTCCGGGTCGGTGACCAGATAGAGCGAGAGGTCCGCGATCACAGCGCACGCTCCTCGATGTGCGCCGCAGCGGCGAGGTCGTGCGGCTGTACAGACGCGAGCGCGTCGAGGAGCTCGACCGCGAAGCTGCCGGGACCCGAGGCTCGCATCGCCGCACGTTCTGCGGCGACCGTGTAGACCAGGCTGGCAGCGGCCACGGCGGCGAGCGGTTCGGTGCCCGTTGTGCGCGCTGCGCCCAGGAACGCGGCCATCACAGCACCCAGAGCACAGCCTCCCCCGGTGACGCGGGTGAGCAGTTCGTCGCCGTTCGCGATGCGCACGACGCGGTGGCCGTCGGTGATGAGGTCGACGGCACCGGACACCGCGACGACGGAACCGTGACGGACGGCGAGCGCGACAGCCGCGTCGATGGCGGCGTCCGGCGTATCGGTCGCGTCGACGCCTCGCCCGCCCGCACTCAGCCCGGCGAGCGCGAGGATCTCGGAGGCGTTCCCCCGGATCGCCGTGGGACGCGCGGCGACGAGGTCGTGCGCGAGCGCGGTGCGCACGGGCAGCGCCCCGATCGCGACGGGATCGAGCACCCACGGGGTGCCCGCGGCATTCGCGCCGGCGACGGCCTCCACGCTCGCCTCCCGCTGCTCGGGTGTGGGCGTGCCGAGGTTGATCAGCACCCCGGACGCGACTCCCGCGAAGAGACCCGCCTCATCGACGATGTCGACCATGGCGGGTGCGGCGCCGAGAGCCAGCAGCACATTGGCCGTGAAGCCCGTGACGACGGTGTTCGTGATGCAGTGGGTCAGCGGTGGTGTCTCGCGGAGCGCGGACAGCAGCTCGGCCGCCGTGGCCACCAGGGTCGATTCGGATTCTGGACGCAGACGATCGCTCAATGCGACATCCCTTCGCTAGTACGAACTAGATCAGGTTCGACGGGTCTGTTCTCAGCCGCGGATGCGGCACCCCGTGTCACTGCTCGAAGTCTAGCGACGACCCGTGATCAGCTCAGCAGCTGCAGGAGGGCGAGTTCATCCGAGCGGGTGAGGCCGGCGCGCCTCTCGCGATCGATCCCTCTCACCTGCTCGTCGGCGATGATGACCGCGACGGTCTCGTCGAGCGGTCGCAGGTCGCCGCCCGCGGCGCGGTACCGGGCATTGGTGCGTGTCATGAAACCGGTCATGTCCGCGGGCAGCCAGAGGGGCAGCGAGCGCTCCCCCGCCCAGAATCCGACGCCGTTCTCGACGAGCCGGTCATCGTCGGCCACCACCGTGTCGCCCCCGTGATCAGCGAGCCGTCTGACGGTCGCGAGGACGTCGGAGAGGGGATGCCGGTCACCGATCGCGTTGATCACACCGGTGGCCGAGGTCGTGGCGATGAACTCCGACAGGTCGTCGACGTCGATGACCTGCGTACTGCGGCCTTCGGCGTTCGGGAGCAGAACCGGTCCGTCCACCGCTCGGAGGAACGCTGCCGCCCAGTATCCGAATCGATCACTCGGGTCGCCCTCACCGACGATCAGCCCGGGGCGCACGATCAGCGCTCGCTCGCCCAGTGCGCGCACGGCGTTCTCGGCCGCGACCTTCTGCGCGCCGTACTCGTACTCGTCCCCGGGCTGGGCCGGCGCGTGCACGGGAGCCGTCTCGTCGGCACCGATGGTGGCGTCGTCCGAGTACACCGACATCGACGAGACGTAGGTCCAACGGGCGGCTCGCTCCCCGAGAGCGTCGACGGCCGCCGCCACGTGCGCCGCGTTCGATGAGATATCGATCACGTGGTCCCAGTCACGACCCGAGACGGTGTCGTACGCGGCCGGGTCGTCGCGGTCGGCCAGCACGAGGCTCGCCCCCTCGGGCGACGGGCGTCCTCCCCGTGCGAGGCACATCACGGTCGCCCCGTTCACCAGCATCCGTCGAGCGATCCGGCCCGACAACCAGCCTGTTCCACCGAGGATCAGCACATCTGTCATGCACCCATGCCATCAGCATCCGTGCCTGAGGGGAAGGGTCTTCCGCTCAGGGCGGATGCCGTGCTCACGGCCGGCGCAGGTCGGAGAGCCCGGTCAGCTCAGGCATGGTCCACGACGGGTCGGGGCGCCAGGCCTGCCACCGCGGATCGAACGGCCACTCACCCGAGTGGAACGACTCGATCGCCGCATCCGCATGACGCTCGATCTGTGCGGCCTGCTCCCGCGTGAGCCGCCCCTGTGCGATGGCGGCGACGAGTTCGTCCTCGTCCTTGAGTGAGATCCTGCCGTCGGGTTCGATCTCGACGTCGAGGATGTGATCCGACGAGTAGGTGTCGCGGTCCGTACGCAGATGCGCGTTCTCGAGGTTGACGTACCATCCGGCGAACTGCCAGTCAGGCCCGCTCACGTCGCTCCAGAACAACCACACCGACCATGCGGCGCCCGCCGGAGCGATGCGCAGGATGCCGTTGCCCCACCACTCCTCGACGATGCGGGTCCGCGGCTCGAGCCACCGACGCTCCAGCGGCACCGTGCGCACGCGTTCGCCCGCGGGGGTCCCCTGGCCCTCCTGCAGCGTGCCCGGTGCGAGCCAGGCCACGAGCCCGCGCGCGTCGTCGCGGACCACGCGCATGGGCGTGATGGTCGATGCGTCACCCGGCTGCCAGCCCGGCTTGCGGTAGTGCCAGTCGATCTGATCGCCCGGCTGGAGGAACGGCCCCTCGCCCATCGCACGGACACCGTCGGGCACCGCCGCAGGGGTGCTGTGGGGAAGGATGCTCATCTCCACACGCTACCTCGGGCGCCCCGCGAGGGCGTGGAGGCGGGAGCACGCGAACGCGACCTGCACCCCTCTCAGGATGCAGGTCGCGTTCACACGGATCAGTCGCGGAGGGTCGCGCCGAAACGCTCGGATGCGACGGCGACTCCGGCGAGCTTCGCCTCGGTGGCCTCGGCAGCCGTGAGCGTGCGGTCGTCCGCGCGGAACCGAAGCGCGAACGTCAGGCTCTTCTCCCCCTCGGCGAGTCCCTCACCGCGGTAGTCGTCGACCAGACGGATCGCCTCGAGCAGCTTCCCGGCACCCTCGGTCAGCGCAGCACGGACGTCGCCTGCCGGCGCATCGGCGCCGAGCACGAGGGAGACGTCCTGCGTGGCGGCGGGGAACGTCGACAGCGAGGCGGCGACGGCACGGGCATCCGCCAGCGCGAGGACGCCGTCGAGGTCGAGTTCGAGCACCGTGGCACGACCGGGAAGGTCGGCACCGGACGCCACGTCGGGGTGCAGTTCGCCGACGTATCCGACCTCGGTGTCGCCGACGGACAGCACGCCCGTGCGCCCCGGGTGCAGCGCGGCACGCTGCCCCTGGACGACGTCGATGTCGACGCCTGCGGCCGCAGCGATGACCCGAGCCGCGTCGAGCGCCTCGGACAGACCGGCCGGCTCTGCGGCACGGCCGGGCTGCCGTGCGACGACGTTGCCCGTGAGCAGCACCGCGACGTGGCGATGCTGCGGCGGGATCGACGCGTTCAGCGCGGCGAGCGTCTCATCCGACGGGCGAGCACCGAGCGGCGGCACCTCGTCGGTGCCGTACTCGACGCCCGGCTCCGGGAGGAAGACGACGCCGGTCTCGAACAGGGCGAGGTCGGTGAGGCCTCGCGAGATGTTGCGGTGCGCGGTCTGCAGGAGCCCGGGGATGAGCGAGCGGCGCAGGAACGGAGCGGATCCGTCGAGCGCGTTCGCGAGCCGGATGCTGGGCAGGTGCTCGCCCGACGCCGATCCGTGCAGATCGTTGTCCGCCTCGGTGGTGAAGGGGAAGGACGGCGTCTCGACGAAGCCGGCGGCGGCCAGCGCGTCGGACACCCGACGACGGCCCTGCTGGTGCGCGGTCAGGCCACGGCCGGACGGCGGCGTGGGCAGCACCGAGGGGATGCGGTCGAGACCGTGGATGCGGGCGACCTCCTCGGCGAGCGACCACTTGTCGGTCAGGTCGGGGCGCCAGGTCGGGGGGATGACGGTCCAGCCGGCATCCGTCTCGGTGACGTCCGCTCCGATCGTCGCCAGCGCGCCCTCGATCTCGGCGTCGGTGTAGTCGACGCCGATCAGGCCCTGCACGAAACCGGTCGGCAATTCGATGTCGGCGACGAAGACCTCGGCGAAGAGGGCTCCACCCTCCTCGGTGAGCGTCCCGCCGGCGAACTCGACCATCAGGTCGGCGGCGCGGCGAGCAGCGACGAAGGGCACCAGGGGATCGACGCCGCGCTCGAAGCGCTTGGAGGCCTCGCTCGGCAGCTTGTGCCGACGCGCGGTGCGCGCGATCGTGATGGGGTCGAAGATCGCCGCCTCGATGAGCACGTTGTGCGTGGTGTCGCTCATCTCGGTGGTGCCGCCGCCCATGACACCGGCGAGGCCGATCGGACCCGACTCATCCGTGATGAGCAGGTCCTCGACGTGGAGCGTGCGCTCTTGGCCGTCGAGAGTCGTCATCGTCTCGCCGGCGGTCGCGCGACGCACGGTGATTCCCCCTGCGAGCTTGTCGAGGTCGTATCCGTGCAGCGGCTGCCCCAGCTCGAGCATGACGTAGTTGGTGATGTCGATCAGGATGCCGAGCGAGCGCATGCCCGCGAGCGACAGACGGGCGATCATCCAGGGCGGGGTCGGCCGGGACGGGTCGACGTCGCGGACAACGCGGGTGACGAATTCGCTCGCACCGACACGCCCGCGGATGGGGGCGGCATCGTCGACGACCGCCGTGTGCCCGCTGCCCGGCTGGAGCTCGGCGAAGTCGCGCTCGGCCGGGTCGCGGAAGGTCGCGCCGGTGGCGTGCGAGTACTCCCGGGCGACGCCTCGCAGCGAGAACGCGTACCCGCGGTCGGGCGTGACGTTGATCTCGACGGCGACGTCGTCGAGCCCGAGCAGGCTGATGGCGTCGGTGCCGACGGGAGCGTCGATGCCGAGGTCGGCCAGCACGAGGATGCCGTTGTGCTCGTCACCGAGACCCAGCTCGCGCGCAGACGCGATCATGCCGTCGGACACGTGACCGTAGGTCTTGCGCGCGGCGATCGGGAACGGACCGGGCAGCACGGCACCGGGCAGAGTCACGACGACCTTGTCACCGGCGATGAAGTTGTGCGCACCGCAGACGATCCCGCGGATGCCGCCGTTCGCCTCGCCGACGTCGACCTGGCACCAGTTGATGGTCTTGCCGTTCGACTGCGGCTCCCCCTCGAGGGAGACGACCTGTCCGACGACCACGGGACCCGAGATCTCGAAGCGGTGCACGTCCTCCTCTTCGAAGCCGACGGTGACCATCGCCGCGAGGACATCCTCGGGCGTCGCATCCGCTGCCAGATCGACGTACTCACGCAACCACGAAAGCGGGACGCGCATCACACCACCATCCCGTACTGCTCGCTGAATCGGACATCGCCCTCTGCCATGTCCCTCATGTCCTGCACGTCGCTGCGGAACATGAGCCCGCGCTCGACGCCCATCCCGAACGCGAAACCGCTGTACACGTCGGGGTCGATCCCGGCCGCCCGGAGGACGTTCGGGTTGACCATTCCGCATCCGCCCCACTCGATCCATCGCGCGCCGCCCTTGAAGGTCGGATGCCACAGGTCGAGCTCGGCGGACGGCTCGGTGAAGGGGAAGAAGTTCGTGCGGAAGCGCGTCTTGGCCTCCGGGCCGAAGAGCTGACGCGCGACATGGTCGAGCGTGCCCTTGAGATGCGCCATCGAGATGCCCTTGTCGACCACCAGCCCCTCGAACTGCGTGAAGACGGGGAGGTGCGTCGCGTCGAACTCGTCGGTGCGGTAGACGCGACCAGGGCACAGCACGTAGATCGGCACGTCACGGTCGAGCATCGAGCGCACCTGCACGGGGCTCGTGTGCGTGCGCATCACGAGGTGGCGCGAGGGCGGGTCGACGTAGAACGTGTCCTGCTCCTGGCGAGCGGGGTGGTCGACGTCGAAGTTCAGGGCGTCGAAGTTGAACCACTCGTGCTCGAGCTCGGGTCCTTCCGCGATCTCCCAGCCCATGCCGACGAAGATGTCCGAGATCTGCTCGCTCAGCAGGGTCAGCGGATGCCGTGCTCCGACGCGCGTGCGCGACGGAACGGCCGTGATGTCGACGCGTTCGGATTCGAGACGGGCAGCGACCTCGGCGGTGGCGAGTTCGGCCTCTTTCGCGGCGAGGGCCTTGGTGACCTGCCCGCGGCCCTGGCCGACGAGCTTGCCGAACGCGGCCTTGTTCTCTGGGGCCACCTGGCGCATCGACGCGTTCAGGACCGCGAGTGGCGATCCTTCTGCGACATGGGCGGCACGGGCGGCCTTCAGCTCGGCCGTATCGGCGGCTGCGGCGATCGCTTCGAGGGCGGCTGCGACAGCGGCCTCGACTGCTTCCGGGGTGATTTCGGGAGACTCAGACACGAGGATCGAGTCTACCGGCGAACGGCCGGCTCTCGGGAGCCATGTCCTCCGGTACCGAAACGCTCCCAGCATGGCGGAATACTCTCCGTGTGGAACTTGACTTCGGGTAGGGCCCAAACGAGACTCGGTGGCGAAAGCCAACCCTCACTTCGAGAGTCGGCGCACATCTAATCAAGGGAGAGAAAGATGTGGAAATCCAAAGGCACCGCCAATTCCGGGCGCGAGGCGCAGATTAGCGACGGCGGCGATTCTGCTAGCCGTCGGAACATCACTATTCACCGCTGCGCCAGCAATGGCGGCGGACCCGGGCTGTAAGGTCACCATTCAATCCGCGAATTTCGTGACCAACACCGACGGTCGTTTCCTATCCGTCCAGGCAAAGGTCTACTGCGCGAACGTCGCGAACTACTCTTACAACTCAACTCAAGCAGGTATCTCGATTATGCGAGGTGGCACAAACCTCACACTCCAGCCCAACGGCGCGAATACCTTGCCCGCTCCACTTGGTCAGTCAAGAAACTGTAAGGGCACAAACACCTGTGTCATCTATGTCTCAGCGCGTGACACGTCAGGGACCTCTACGTACAAGATTCATGCCTGGGGTACTGCGGCTGGGCCGTCCTACGACGATTTCCGCGTTGGTGCAACCGCAGACCGGTCGGTGTCCGGCTAGTCGAAGCAGTCGAAAGAGTGGGGCCGGCGATAACTACGCCGGCCCCACTCTTCAGTCACAACCTCTGCTGTGCGATCAGCTCCGTGTCGGTGCCGTCGTCATGCCGACGTGGGTCTTCTTCAAGCTTCCGCGCCGCCCCTTGCACCTTGGGCGAACGACTCATCCGCTTCTCTGCCACCCGAGCGAGGAGCGAAAGGAGGAGGCACATCCCGATGTAGATCACGGCGACGACCATCGTCATCTGCACGATCGGACGACCGATCGTGTTGGCAGCCCCCAGCTGCTTGGCGAGAAGTAGGAGCTCCTCGTAGGTGATAATGAAGCCAAGGGCGGTGTCCTTGAGCGTCACGACGAGTTGCGAGATGATCACGGGCATCATCGCGCGGATCGCCTGCGGCAGCAGTATCAAACGCATCACCCCGGACTTGCGCAATCCGATTGAGTAGCCCGCTTCACCCTGCCCGCGAGGCAGGGACTCGACACCGGCGCGAATGACTTCGGCGAGCACCGACCCGTTATAGGCGATGAGGGCGATGACGACAGCCCAGTAGCTCGGCATGTCCACGCCGATCACCGGCAGGCCGTAGTAGAGCAGGAACATCATGACGAGCACCGGCACGGCGCGCAGGAACTCGGTGATGGCCGTGACGGGCCAGCGGATCCACGCACGGTCGGAGAGGCGACCGATCGCGAGCACGAAACCGAGAATAAGTGCACCCACCGCTGCAGCTCCGAACGCTGCGAGCGTGCGCAGGGTCGCCATCGCGATCTGCTCCCAGATACGGGTGTAGGTGAAGCCGATCCACTTCTGCGCCGAGAACTGCCCGGTGGCTATGAGTCGCCACACGAAGAAGCCGATGATGGCGACGACCACGGCGATCGTGATCACGCCGATGACGCGGTTGCGGGCGATCGCCCGGGGACCGGGGACGTCGTACAGGACACTGCCGCTCATCGCGCCACCCTCCATCGATTCTCAAGTGTTCGCTGTACCCAGGAGAGCAGCAGCACCAGCCCCACGAACGCGACCATCACCCAGATGATCACCTCCAGCTGATTCTCACCTCGTTCGCTCAGCCAGTCGCGCATCGATCCGAGATTCATGACGGAGAATCCGGCTGCCACGGTCGTGTTCTTGAGTAGCGCGATGAAGACGCTCATCATCGGCGGAATGACCGAGCGGAATGCCTGGGGCAGGACGACGAGCGTCATGACCTGACCGAAACTGAGGCCGATGGCCCGAGCTGCTTCGGCCTGGCCGACCGGCACCGTGTTGATTCCGGACCTGATGGTCTCCGCCACATAGGTCGCCGTGTAGATGCCGAGCGCGCACGTCGCGAGTAAAAGGGCGTCGATCCGCAGCCCAAGCAGCGGTGGGAGGGCAAAAGAGAAACCGAAGAACACGAGCGTGAGCGGGGTGTTTCGAATCGTGTTCACATACAGCGTGCCCACTGCTCGGGCGATCGGCACTGGTGAGACGCGCATCGCGCCGACGACGATTCCCAGCACGAGCGCGACAGCGCCACCGGCGAAGAACAGCTTGAGGGTTCCGAGAAGCGCCTCGACCCATAGGTCGAGGTTGTTCGTGATGGCGCCCATTCAGTTCCTCTCGTGTGCTCTTGGATAGCGGGGTTCGGTCCGGGGCACCCGCGGGTGCCCCGGGCCGAGGTGCGGTTAGTCGACGGCTGGCTGCTCTGCGACGACGCCGGCCGGCTCGAGGTACTTCTCATAGAGCGCGGTCCACACGTCTCCGCCGTCAGTGAACAACGTGTTGATGTGGTCCTGGAGCGCGGTGTCGCCATTCACGAGGCCCACTCCATAGCGCTCCTCACTGAACGGCTCACCCGTGAGCTTCAGATTGTCGGGGTCCTGCGCCACGTAGCCGGCGAGGATGGCCTCGTCAGTCGTGATGGCGTCGACCTGATCCGAGAGAAGCTGCTCGACACACTCCGAGTAGGTCTGCCGTTCGGTGACCTCACCGTTGTACTCCTCACGGATGCGCTGCAGCGGCGTCGAACCGGTCACGGAGCACGTCACCTTGCCCGCGAGGTCATCGGGACCGTTGATCGAGTCGTCATCGGCGGCGACGAGCAGCCCCTGTCCGGTGATGAAGTAGGGCCCGGCGAAGTCGATGACTTCGTCGCGTGCTTCCGTCATCGAGTACGTACCGACGTAGAAGTCGACGCCCCCGTTGATGAGTTCCTGCTCACGGTTTGCAGAGGGGATCGTCTTCCACTCGATGTCTTCGTCTGCGAAGCCGAGCGAAGCTGCGATCCAACGGGCTGTGTCGACGTCGAAGCCCGTGCGGTCTCCGGTGGCGGGATCTTCGTATCCGAGTCCCGGCTGATCACTCTTAACCCCGATCACGACCTTGCCGCGTTCGGTCATTGCGTCGAAGGTAGGGCTGCCTTCCAACGAGACGTCGGCGGCGACTTCCCAGAGAGGACCCTCTTCGCTGGTTCCGGGGTCGTCCCCGTCGCCCATCGTGTCTCCTGGCGTGCCGCTGTTGCAGGCCGTCAGCGCGAGCAGCGCCACCGCCGCGATCCCGATTCCTGCCAGTGTCCGTGTGCGTCGCATGTGCGTCTCCTTCGTGTGCTGTGTGTGCAGGGTCTGTGGGGCTTGATCAGTGCGTGAGGAGCTTCGAGAGGAAGTCCTTCGCGCGGTCGCTCTTCGGGTTCGTGAAGAACTCCTCCGGGGCCGCCTCCTCGACGATGCGTCCGTCGGCCATGAAGACGACTCGGTTGGCCGCCTTCCGCGCGAAGCCCATCTCGTGTGTGACGACGATCATCGTCATGCCCTCGCGCGCCAGCTCGACCATCACGTCGAGCACCTCGTTGATCATCTCGGGGTCGAGGGCGCTGGTCGGCTCGTCGAAGAGCATCACCTTGGGCTGCATCGCGAGCGCACGGGCGATCGCCACGCGCTGCTGCTGTCCACCCGAGAGCTGAGCGGGGAGCTTCGAGGCCTGCTGAGCGACGCCGACACGTTCGAGGAGCATCATCGCCTCCTTGTCAGCATCGGCCTTCTTCATGCCGCGGACTTTGATCGGGCCGAGCGTGACGTTCTCGAGGATCGTCAGATGGGCGAAGAGGTTGAACGACTGGAAGACCATGCCGACATCGGCGCGCAGGTTCGCGAGCCCCTTGCCCTCGGCAGGAAGCGCCTTGCCGTCGATGCTGATCGAGCCGCTCGTGATCGTCTCGAGCCGGTTGATCGTGCGACACAGCGTCGACTTGCCCGAGCCGGACGGACCGATCACGACGACGACCTCGCCCGCGTTCACCGTGAGATCGATATCCGTGAGCGCCTGGAAGTCGCCATAGTGCTTCTGGACGTTGTCGACCACGACGAGAGGCTTACCAGAGGTCATCATTTCTCCAAACTAGCCAGGTCGATCACGGGGCTCCACACACATGCGTCGACATTTACACGTTCGTAACCACGCGATGGGGCCGAGTGCGCCCGACCACGGGAGTGCCCCACGGTCCGCCCCCGCGAACCGTGGGGGCGTTCCTGCTGCCGCGTTCCTCCCCCATGCGGGACGAGGCAGCAAGCCTCCGATCGGATCCGATCGCGAGCCGATCCGTCGGGACGACCGACCCCGCGCCTGCATGAGTGGCGTGGGCTCCGTGTCATCTGAATTCTCCGTCGAATCGAGCGCGATCGACCTCAGATTGGCAGAGCGGGATGCGGCGGCGAGGACTTCTTGAGGATTTCTTGAGGCCTCAGTCTCGCTGACTTCGGTAGTACTCGACAGCCCCGGGATGGAGCTCGACAGGCCCGGTGAAGATCGCCTGTCTGCGATCGAGCAGCGCCGCCGCCGGCACATCCTGGGCGATGCCGGTGCGCGCCGCGAAGAGCCCGGCGAGGATGTCTCGCACCACGTCGTCCGGGGTGGCGGCCGATGTCACCAGATAGTTGGGGACGGCCATCGTCGGTTCCGGCTGCGCGAGCCCGTACAGCCCGACCGGGAAGTCCGAGGGACGATAGGCGTCGGAGTAACGCGCGTTGACCGTGTTCACCCAGGTCTGCTCGATCGAGAGCAGTCTGACCGGCGTCGTCTCCGCCAGGTCGGCGATGCCCGGCGTCGGGATCCCACCGACCCAGAAGAATCCGTCGATCTCGGATCCCTCCAACGCCATGATGGATTCCCCGAGATCGAGTTCAGGATCGCTGATGGAAGCGATGTCGACATCAGCGGCATCCAGAACTCGTCCGGCGATGACGTGCACGCCCGAGTTCTCCGCTCCGAGCGACACCGTCTTACCCGCGAGGTCGGTGAGATCGTCGATCTCGGAGTCCGCGCGCACGACCACGTGGAGATACTCGTCGTACAGCCGAGCGACGGCCTGCACCGCCAGGGGCTCGTCGAAGGCGCCCTCCCCCGCGACCGCATCCGCGGCCGCATCGCCCTGCGCGAATCCGACGAGGGCCTCGCCTGACCCGACCCGCAGCAGGTTGTCGACCGAACCGGCCGTCTCCGCCGCGTCGATCCTGACGTCGAGCGTCTCCGACAGCTCCGCCGCGAGCTCGCTCCCATAGGCGAAGTAGACGCCGTTCGCCCCGCCGCTGGCGATCTCGTATCGAGAGTCGTCCCACTCGCTCGCGCGTGTACTGCAGGCGCTCGATGCGCCGGTGAGCACGACCACGGCCGCGACACCGACGATCCGCCGCCACAGCGTCCGAGCCCCGCCAGGCCGCGTCATCGCACCGCTCCGTCGGGGAGCACCAGGGAGACCAACAGTCCGCCGGCATCGGGCGACTCGACCCTCAGCTCTCCGCCGATCGAGTCGAGCAGGTCGGTCGCGATCGCGAGCCCCAGCCCTGAGCCCGGCGCCTCGCCGGTGTCGTCGCTGCGCCAGAATCGGTCGGTGGCGAGCGCGACCTGCTCCCGGGTCAGCCCAGGACCGTGATCGCGCACGGTCAACAGGCACACCTCATCGGTGCGGGATGCCCCCACCTCCACGACCGAATCGGACGGTGAGTACTTGACCGCGTTGTCGATCACGGCATCGAGCGCGCTCTCGACGATCGTGCGGTCCGTGGCGCTCATGACCGGCCCGGCCGCCGTCGAGCGGATGAGGATCCCCCGCTGTGCGGCCACATCGCGCCACGCCTCGACGCGCCTGGCCGCGAGCGCCGCCAGATCCACCGCCGAGATGGTGGTGTCACCTCGGCCCCCTCGCGCGAGTCCGAGCAGCGTCTCGAGGATCCGCGCCATCCTCCTGCCCTCCTCACGGGTCTCCTCGACGTCGTCCTGCCAGTCGGCGTCGAGTCCCGTCGACAGGTGCTCCACGCGCAGCAGCAGCGCGTTGAGCGGGTTCCGGAGCTCATGAGAGGCGTTGAGCGCGAACTCCTGCTGGCGCGTCATCACCCTCTCGATCTCATCCGCCATACCGTTGAACACCCGTGTCATCCGGCGCAGCTCCGGCGGACCGGTGTCTTCTGCGACGCGGGCGTCCATCTCGCCGTGTTCGATCGCGACCATGGCCTCGTCGAGGCGGCGGACGGGAGACAGCACCCATCTCGCCAGCTGGAACACGAGCAGCACGCCCAGGCCGACCGACACGATCGACACGATCGTCAGGATGAGGAGCTGCCGCAGGATCTCCGTCCGCGGCGCCTCCACATCGGCAGACACCATGACCGCGCCGATGACGTCGCCGTCGTCGAAGATCGGCTCGACGAGCGACGAGTCCCCCGCTGTCCACGGGAACACCGGCTCGGGCGCATCCGCCCGGCGACCCGAGAGCGCGAGCCGCACCCGTGCGGCGTCCTCGTCTGGGAGCACCTCGGCGTCGCGGTTCCCGGCCGCCCAGACGCTCCCGGCCAGATCGAACACGACCACGTCGATGCCGTAGACCTGCGCGAATCGTTCGACCTCGGCATCGATCACGGTCGGACTCCCCGACCGCAGGGCCTGTCTCGCACTGGTGGAGAAGTACCCGAGATCACCGAGCTGCTCGGTGTAGTACGACTGCTGGATGCTGCGGGTCGCACTCCACGCGGCGGCGCCGCCCAGCGACAGCAGGATCGCGACCAGGGGCACGAGGAACACCACGATGAGACGCCGCCGCATCGGCGCTATCCCGCCAGCCGGTAGCCGACACCGCGTACGGTCTCGATGAGGTGACGCCGACCGGCCTTCTTGCGGATCGCACCGACGTGCACCTCCAGCGAATGGCCGAATCCGCGCCAATCGGTGTTCCACACCTCTCGGATGAGGCGCTCCTTCGGCACCGCCACGCCCGGATACCGCGCCAGCACCGCCACGATGTCGAACTCCTTGCGCGTGAGCTCGATCGGAGCCCTGTCGATCACGACCTGTCTGCCGACGAGGTCGATCTCGACGGCGCCGTCCTGCAGCTGCACCCGCGCGTCCGACTCCGGGCGCATCGGACGCGAGCGACGGGTGACCGCCTCGATACGGGCCAGCAGCTCGTGCACGTCGTACGGCTTGACGACGAAGTCGTCAGCACCGGCCCGCAATCCCATGATGCGTTCCGTGACCTGGTTGCGCGCCGTCACGATCACGATGGGAACCTCGGAGCGACCCCGGATGCGTCGACACAGGTCGATCCCGTCGACATCGGGCAGCCCGAGGTCCAGGAGCACGACCTCCGTGTCCGCGCTCAGCATCTCCAACGCCGATGCGCCGTCGGCGGCGCGCTCCGTGGCATACCCCGATCGCGCGAGGAAGGCTTCGAGGGCGGCGGCGACGCGCTCGTCGTCCTCCACGATCAGAATCCGCATCGACTCCGGTCCCCTTCTCCGCTCGAGCAGGCACAAACCTACCAGCCGTGCGGAGCCCAGGCGGATGGCGAGACGTCAGGCGAGACTCTCCGCGCGCTGCGCGAAGGCGCTCTCGTACAGGCAGACGCTGGCAGCCGTGGCCAGGTTCAGAGACTCCGCCCGACCGAAGATCGGCAGCTTGAGGACCAGATCGGCCTGGGCCAGTGCCTCGTCTTCGAGTCCCCGGGCCTCATTACCGAACAGCCAGGCGGTCGGCTCTGCGAGGACGCCGTCGGCACGCGCCCGCAGCAGGTCGTCGCCCTTCACATCGGCGGCGAGGACGCGGAGTCCTGCGGCATGGGCCTTCTTCACGACGTCGTCGAGCTCGGCGCCCACGGATACGGGCAGATGGAACAGCGAGCCGGTGGTGGCCCTGACGACCTTGGGGTTGTACGGATCCACCGTGCGACCGGTCAGGATCACGGCGTCGGCACCGGCGGCATCCGCTGCTCTGATGATCGTGCCGAGGTTGCCGGGGTCGCGGATCTCTTCGCAGATCGCGACCAACCGAGGGGATCCGGCGAAGACGTCTCGTACCGAGGTGGGAGTCTGCCGGACGACGGCGACGAGCCCCTGCGGCGTGACCGTGTCGGCCATCGCATTCAGCACGTACTCGGTGACGTACTCGACCTCCACTCCCGCATCCGTCGCCTTGCTCCGGATGTCGGGGTGTTTGTCCCACCCGTTCGGCGTCGCGAACAGTTCGACGATCGCCTCGGGACTGTAGGTCAGCGCTTCGCGCACCGCCTGAGGACCTTCGAGAAGGTACAGCCCTGTCTCCGCGCGCGCACTGCGCTTGGTCAGCTTCGCAACGGCTCGGACTCGGGGGGAGCGGGGGTTCTCCAGCACGATCACAGTCTAGAGAACCGCAGGCGCCTTGCTGCGCAAACGGCCGGAGAACGACAGAGGACGCCCTCCCGAAGGAGGGCGTCCTCTGTGGTGAAGAGCTGCTTATGCAGCCGACTTCGGGGCGTTGACGTCAGAGGGCAGAGCCTTCTTGGCCGTCTCGACCAGCGTCGTGAAGGTCGCTGCGTCGTTGACCGCGAGGTCAGCGAGCATACGACGGTCGACGGTGACACCCGCGAGGCCGAGGCCCTGGATGAAGCGGTTGTACGTGATGCCGTTCTGGCGTGCAGCAGCGTTGATGCGCTGGATCCACAGGCGACGGAAGTCGCCCTTGCGCTTGCGACGGTCACGGTACGAGTAGACCAGGGAGTGGATGACCTGCTCTTTGGCCTTGCGGTAGAGGCGCGAACGCTGACCGCGGTAACCCTTTGCGCGCTCGAGGATGACCCGACGCTTCTTGTGGGCGTTTACCGCCCGCTTGACTCTTGCCATTTTCCTGTGTTCCTATTCGTGCGTTCGGGCGCTCAGCGGCCGAGAAGCTTCTTGGCGACCTTGGTGTCAGCCTTCGACAGCACCTGGTCCTGGTTGAGGCGACGGGTGCGACGGCTCGACTTGTGCTCGAGGTTGTGGCGCATCCCGGCCTGCTGCTTCTTCAGCTTGCCGCTGCCGGTGATCTTGAAGCGCTTCTTAGCACCCGAGTGGGTCTTCTGCTTCGGCATCTTCTCTTCCTTCGTATGGCGCCTTCTCAGGCGACGGTGTCAACCCGCGGTGCGGGAGTCTTGGGGGCGGGAGTCACTCCGCTGCGGCGGCAGCGGGTGCATCCGCATCGCCCTTGGCCTCGCGGGCAGCCTGCTTGTTCGCTGCGCGCTGCGCGTCGCGAACGGCGTTCTGCTCCTGCTTGGCTTCGGACTTGCTCTTGAGAGGAGCCACGATCATGACCATGTTGCGACCGTCGATGGTCGGGTTCGACTCGACGGTTCCGAGCTCCGCGACATCCTCGGCGAACTTGCGGAGAAGGCGGACACCCTGCTCGGGGCGCGACTGCTCGCGACCGCGGAAGAGGATCATCGCCTTGACCTTGTCGCCGGCCTTGAGGAAGCCCTCAGCGCGCTTGAGCTTGGTCGTGTAGTCGTGCGCCTCGATCTTCAGGCGGAAGCGGACCTCTTTGAGAATGGTGTTCGCCTGGTTGCGGCGAGCTTCCTTCTCCTTCTGGGCGGCTTCGTACTTGAACTTGCCGTAGTCCATGATCTTGACCACGGGCGGCTTCGAGTTGGGTGCGACCTCGACGAGGTCGAGGTCGGCTTCCTGCGCAAGGCGCAGCGCCGCCTCGATGCGGACGACGCCGATCTGCTCACCCGCGGGGCCGACGAGGCGGACCTCGGGGACGCGGATGCGCTCATTGGTGCGGGGATCGCTGATGCGTAACTCCTTAGACGAGTGGATTCGGCCACCAGAATGCAGTCAGCATCCCGGGCGAAATCAGAATCGTCCCCCACCCACCGGCATTCAGACGCCGGCTTCGCACCCAGTCTGCCGGATCGGTCTGGCGACGCGATCCGGTGGAGTGCAAGACCCGGTAGCCTGGAACGGCAAGCGCGGGTGGGAAGTGAATCCTCTTTCGTACCGGAGCATGACGCTCCGGAGCCCGACACAGTCTAACAGAAGGCAAGGCGAAGTGACGAACCAGGCATCGGACGAGGCGGCACGCGAGCGCGAAGAGCGCTGGGCACGGCAGGAGGAGGCGGCATCCTCCGCGACGCGGGACATCGCCGATGTGCCTGCGGTCGAGGTCATCACGACCGCCGCCGTGCACCTCATGAGCGCCGCGGCCGTCAAGCTCGGCCTCGCCGACGACCCGGACGCCGCCGCCCAGCTCGACCTCGACGAGGCGCGCAAGCTGATCAACGCTCTCGCCGGTCTCATCACCGCAGGCGCTCCCGAGATCAGCGACATGCACGCGCGGTCGCTCCGCGACGGCCTGCGCTCCCTGCAGCTCGCGTTCCGCGAGGCCTCCACAATCCCCGACCCGATCGGCAAGGGGCCTGGCGAGAAATGGACGGGGCCGGTCAACTAGGTCTTCGTCCGCGCGGATCTCGTGGCCCGGGCTCCGGATAGGGTCAGGGCGCGACGACGACCGGCGGAGCCGTGGACGGGCCGCCGCAGGGGTCCGACGAATGCGTCCACGCGATCGTCTCCTGCGTCTCCGCGATCAGGATGCCGGAGTCGTCGTAGACGCGCACCGTGATGTCGTCCGGGGCGGCGAAGCCGAACTGGAAGGTCCCGGCATCACCCTGTGCGGGCACGGACAGATCCGTCTCCGGGGTCGGTGTCACCCCGGGGTCCGCCGAACATCCCGCCTCCGAGCAGACCTGCAGGAAGACCTCGGAGCCATAGGCGGACGCGTCGATCTCGACGCCGTTCGACCACCCGATCGCAGAGCATGTGGTCGCGCACCCCGGCAACAGCAGCGCGACGACGAGTCCGACGGCCGCCACGGATGCCCTGTGCATGCCGCCACCCTAGCGGCGCGGATCCCGCGGCCGCGAGGCTCAGGCGGAACGACGGAGTTTCACGGTCAGCGAGTCGGCGAGCACCGCGATGCGGTCGTCCGCCGCCCAGCGCTGCGCCAGCCGAGAGAGCACGGCGTCGAGCACCTCGCGCTCCAGTCCGTCGACGAGCTCGAGGACGACGATCAGCTCCGGGCCCCGCAGGCGCGCGTCCGGATCCCCGGCGGCGACTGCCACGTCGATGACCGCGAGCTCGTGCGCCACACTCTGCTGCAGAGCGCCGAAGACCTCGGGAGACAGGAAGCTGGGCTCCCAGCGATGGCCCTGCGCGATCGCCCACACGGCTGGTCGGCGGAACACGAACTCCGTGTCGGAGGTCGGGTCGAGCACGATCAGGTCGGTGTCCTCGGCGGATGCCGCCAGCGCCACGCGCGTCGCCTCGACCGGGATCGGGCGCGCCGCGGCATCCCAGCGCTGCATGGTCTCGACCGAGGAGAACACGGGCTGCACCCGGCGACCGTCCGGAGCCGCCACGGTGACGATCGAGAGCTCCTGCGTCTTGTCGACGGCGAGCCCGCTGGGCGCCACCCCCTCTTCGCCCTTCTCGGCGATCAGCGGTATCAGAACGCGGGCGGCGCGGAACGCGTCGACCACCTCGGTCTGGGCACCGGTGCCCGCACGGAAGCGCAGGAGGGCGTCGAGAAGTGCGGGGTCTGCCGAACCGTCGTCGCCCGCATGGGGGTTCGACTCGAAGCTGCGCCCCTCCCAGGGCACGCCTGCGGAGTCTCCCCGGTTCCCCGCGGCAGGGTCGTGCGCGCCATGCCCCTCGGAGCCGTGGCCGCAGGCGTCGTCAGTCCCCTGCGACATCCAGAGCCTCAGCCAGCGTGAACGCGCCGGCGTAGAGAGCCTTGCCGACGATCGCGCCTTCGACGCCCAGCGGCACGAGCTCGCGGAGCGCGGCGATGTCGTCGAGGTTCGCGATGCCACCCGATGCGACGACGGGCTTCGGGGTGCGCGACGTCATCTCGCGCAGAAGTTCGAGGTTCGGTCCCTTCAGCGTGCCGTCCTTGGTGACGTCGGTGACGACGTACCGGCTGCAGCCGGCATCCTCGAGGCGCTCGAGGACCTCCCAGAGGTCACCGCCCTCCTTGGTCCAGCCGCGGGCGGCGAGCGTCGTGCCTCGGACGTCGAGCCCGACCGCGATCGCCTCGCCGTAGCGGCCGATCACGTCCGCAGCCCACTCCGGGTTCTCGAGAGCCGCAGTGCCGAGGTTGATGCGGCTCGCGCCGCTCTCGAGCGCCGCCTCGAGCGTGGCGTCGTCGCGGATGCCGCCCGACAGCTCGACGCTGACGTTCTTGAACTGCTTGATGACCTTGCGGAGGATCGGGGCGTTGCTGCCGCGGCCGAAGGCGGCGTCGAGGTCGACGAGGTGGATCCACTTCGCGCCCTGCGCGACCCACTCCCCTGCGGCGTCCAACGGGTCGCCGTAGCTGGTCTCGGTGCCGGCTTCACCCTGGGTGAGGCGCACGGCCTTTCCCCCGGCGACGTCGACGGCGGGGAGCAGAGTGAGCGAAGGGGACTGCGCGAAGTCGTTCATGACGTCCTCAGGTGAGATGGGAGGGCCGATTCGTCGGCACGAGAATCGACACTAGCCCGCGTATCGTTCCGCTACAAAACGATGACGGCAGAGAAGATCCGACGCCACGCGGTAGCCTCGATGACACCCCTGTTCGGTCGATGAGGAGATGTTCCATGGTGCGCGACGCGGAAGCGCGAGGCAGCGGCCCCCTGCGACGGGGGAACCCGATGCCGCCGGAGACTCCGGAGATCGTGGCGCACGTGCCGCTGACACCCGAGGACATCGAGCAGACCCGGACCACTGCGCGTCCCGCGAGCCCCGTCATCGAATCCTCGACCGACGACGCCGTTCCTGAGATGACGGTGCCGATGCGCCCCCGGCCCGTCGGGATCCCGCCCGCGGCGACTCCGCCCGCGCCCGGCACGCGAGCCGCGGCTGCGGCGGCATCCGCCGCGACGAGCTCGTCTTCCGCGGTCCCGCCGCTCCCCACGACTTCGCCGGCAGCACCCGCCGCTCCCCCGACGCCGTCCCTTCCCGCGGCGCCCGCGTGGCCGGAGGCGCCGTCGGCTCCGGCGCCCCAGGGAGCGGCCGCGCCGTCGACACCCACCCCCGCGTCGCCTCAGCCTCCGATCACGGGTGTCCCGAGCGTTCAGGCGGCCCCGTCGTCAGCGCAGGCTCGGGCCGCGCAGCCGGGTGTCGCCGCTCAGACCCCTCCGTCGACTCCGGCTCCCCAGCCGGCTCAGCCCATGCAGCCCGCGCAGCCGGCTCAGCCCACGCACGCTGCTCAGCCCGCACCGGCGGCTACGACCCCGCCGACCCGGACCATCGCGATCCCGACCGCTCCGGCCGCGGCGACTCCGCCCGCACCGAATGCCGCGGCCGCGGAGTCGGCCGCCTCCGCGTCCTCTCGCCGTCAGCAGCGGGAGCAGGGCATCGAGCGTCGTTCCTTCCTCCAGGAGGAGAGGCGCGAAGAGCCCGCCCGCCGCGGCGGACGCGGGTTCCTCAACCGGGTCGGATTCTCCCTCGGCCCGAACGCCCGAGAGCGTGCGGTGCGCGATGACGAGCACGCGGTCAGCCGCCACTGGCCCGGACCGCGCACCGTCGCGGTCGTCAACGGCAAGGGTGGAGCGGGCAAGACTCCCGCCACGGTGCTGCTGTCGGCCGTCTTCGCCCAGTACGGCGGAGCAGGCGTCCTCGCCTGGGACAACAACCAGACCCGCGGCACACTCGGATGGCGCACCGAGACGGGCGCGCACGACCGCACGCTTCTCGAGCTCCTGCCCCAGACGAAGCACCTGCTCGGGGCACAGGGTCAGTCCGCCGACCTCGCACACTTCGTGCATCACCAGCCGCAGGAGAAGTACGACGTCCTGAGGTCGAAGCCGATCCGGCTGGCCCACGAGAACCGACTCAATCCGGACGACGTCGACTCGATCCACGCGGTGGCCGCAAAGTTCTACCGCCTGATCATCATCGACTCGGGCAACGACGAATCCGATCCGATGTGGCTGCGCATGATCGATCTCGCCGACCAGATCGTGGTCGCGACGACGACGCGCGATGATCACGCCGAGGCGGGGGCTCTGCTCCTCGAGGCGCTCGAGGACCGCGACGAGCGCTCCGCACGCCTCGCCAGAGAGTCCGTGGTCGTCGTCAGCCAGGCCGACCCCAAGGCCTCGTCTGCCGAGGTGGCCGAAGTCATCGCCGGCTACCGTCCGCTCGCACGCGAAGTCGTCGGCATCCCGTTCGACCGAGAGATGGTCGACGGGCACCTTCGCCTCCGCGCGCTCGGGGCACCGACTCAGCAGGCCTGGCTCTCGGCCGCCGCCGCCGTCGCTCGCGGGTTCTGACCCGCGGGGATCACCCTCGCAGGCTGTCGACCCAGTTGCGCAGGAGTCGGATGCCGGCCTCGCCCGACTTCTCAGGGTGGAACTGAGTCGCTGAGAGCGGGCCGTTCTCGACCGCGGCGAGGAACGGATCGCCGTACGTCGTCCAGGTCAGCACCGGCTGCGGGAACGGCGGGATGACGTCGAGCTCCCACGACTGCGCAGCATACGAGTGCACGAAATAGAAGCGCTCGTTCTCGATTCCCCTGAAGAGCACCGAATCGGCACCGGGCTCGACCGTGTTCCAGCCCATGTGCGGCAGCACGGGCGCGTTGAGCTCGGTGACGGCACCCGGCCACTCGCCGAGGCCCTCGGTATCGTGCCCGCGCTCGACGCCGTGGGCGAAGAGCACCTGCATGCCGACGCAGATGCCGAGGACGGGTCGCCCACCGGCCAGGCGGCGGTCGATGATCTCATCGCCTCCGTGGGCTTTCAAGGCGTCGCGCACGGCCTGGAAGGCTCCCACGCCGGGCACGACGAGACCGTCGGCCTCGAGCGCCTCCTTGCGGTCCCGCGTGAGCACCGCATCGGCTCCCGCCGCCACGAGAGCCTTCACCGCGGAGTGCACGTTGCCGGAGTCGTAGTCGAAGACAGCGACCCGAGGAGCTGCGCTCACAGCGCACCCTTGGTCGACGGGATGCCGTCGACGAGCGGATCGAGCGCCTTGGCCTGGCGGAATGCGCGGGCGAACGCCTTGTACTCCGCCTCGGCGATGTGGTGCGGGTCACGACCGCCGAGCACGCGGACGTGCACGGTGAGCCCCGCGTTGAAAGTGATGGCCTCGAACGAGTGACGCACCAGCGACCCGGTGAAGTGTCCGCCGATCAGGTGGTGCTCGAAGCCCGCGGGCTCCCCCGTGTGCACGAGATACGGACGACCCGAGATGTCGACGACGGCCTGAGCGAGCGCCTCGTCGAGCGGCACGAGCGCGTCGCCATAACGCGAGATGCCGGACTTGTCGCCGAGGGCTTCGCGGATGGCCTGCCCGAGCACGATCGAGATGTCTTCGACCGTGTGGTGGGCGTCGATCTGGGTGTCACCGGAAGCGCGAACCGTGAGATCGGTCAGCGAGTGCTTCGCGAAAGCCGTCAGCATGTGATCGAAGAACGGCACCGACGTGTCGATGCGGCTCGCGCCGGTTCCGTCGAGGTTCAGTTCGAGCTCGACGGTGGACTCCGACGTGCTGCGCACACGCGTGGCGGTGCGCGGGGTCTGGGCGGTGGTGCTCATGAAGCCGATCCTATCGACGCGAGGGCGTCGAGGAACGCCGTGGTCTCCGCCTCGGTGCCCGCTGTGACGCGGAGGTGCCCCGGGATCCCGACGTCGCGGACGAGCACTCCCCGGTCGTACAGCTGCTGCCACACCTTCTTGGGGTCTGCGACCCCACCGAACAGCACGAAGTTCGACCAGGACTCGTGCGGGGTGTAGCCGAGAGCCTCGAGGGTCGCCGAGATGCGATCGCGCTGCTCGACGATCTCGTCGACCATCCCCAGCATCACGTCGGAGTTGCGCAGCGCCGCGACGGCCGCGGCCTGCGTGAGCGCGCTCAGGTGATACGGCAGGCGCACGAGCCGGAGAGCATCGATGAAGGCAGAGTCGGCAGCGAGATATCCGACACGCGCACCCGCGAAGGCGAAAGCCTTGCTCATGGTGCGAGACACCGCGAGACGAGGCCGCCCCTCGAGAAGCGTGAGCGCGGACGCCGCGTCGCGCGGCGCGAACTCCTGATACGCCTCGTCCACGACGACGACGCCCCGCGACGCCTCGTAGACCGCCTCGACGACGTCGAGCCCGAGCGGCGTGCCGGTGGGATTGTTCGGCGAGCACAGCAGGATGACGTCGGGATCGTGCTCCTCGACCTGCGCCACGGCCTCATCGGGCGTGATCGTGTAGTCCGGCTGCCGGGTGCCTGCGATCCACCGGGCACCGGTCCCCTGCGAGATGAGGGGATACATCGAATAGGTCGGGGCGAAGCTGAATGCCGTGCGTCCCGGTCCACCGAACGCCTGGAGGATGTGCTGGAGGACCTCGTTCGATCCGTTCCCCGCCCAGATCTGGTCCGCCTCGAGACCGTGTCCGAGATACTCGGCGAAGCCCTCACGCAGGGTCGTGAACTCGCGGTCGGGGTAGCGGTTGACGTCGCGAAGCGCCACGGCGATGTCGTCGAGGATGTCGCTGGCGACGGCATCCGGAACGGGATGCGTGTTCTCGTTGACGTTGAGAGCGATCGGCAGTGGCGCCTGCGGAGCGCCGTACGGCGTCAGCCCTCGAAGGTCGTCGCGAAGCGGGAGATCGGAGAGTGATGAAGTCACCCTTCCCATGGTAGGCCGCATGCGGCTCACCGACGCGCGTGGTGACGGAGAATGAAGCCGACCCTGCGCTGCACCCCGGTCACTCGGGGCGCCGATGCCCGCTCACTCCGAGTACTGCGTGGGGATCGCGAGCTCCTGGCCGATCTGCAGGCTTCCGCCGCGGAGCAGGTTGAGCCGTGTGATGTCACCGATGACCTCGCGGGGATCCGCTCCCGGTGCGATCTCCTCGGCGATCGACCACAGGGTGTCGCCCGGCATCACGGTGACGGTCGCGAACGTGGTGGTCGAGCTCTGCTCGCCGGAAGCCATCGCGCTGCCGCCACTGAGCGCGGCGAACGCGATGCCTGCAGCGAGCGGAACGGCGGCCACCGCAAGCACGACCCGGCGTCCACGCGCCGTCAGCCGGAGCTTCGTCGCCGGACGAGCCGGGAGGACTGCTGCGCTGCTGAAGGTGATGGTGCTCATGTCGTGCTCCTCTGCATCTACCGCGTGAGCGGTGAAGTTGGCGTAGCGTTCGCATCCGCGCCTCGGCCGGGAACCGTGGATACGAAGCTACGTTCCGAAGTTATCTTCGAATTCGAATATCTGTCAAGCATTTTTCGAAACAATGACCCGAGAATCGGTCGACACGCTCGAACAGATCTTCCACATCTGGCCGTTTCTCGGATACGGTTTCGATACGAACACCCCACCACGGGCCTCCGACATTCGAACTGAGACGCCGGATCGCACACCTGAGGAGCACCATGAGCGACAACTCCGCCCCCGAGGCAGACGTCCCGCGCACTCGTCGCCGGAAAAGCCTGAGCCCCAAGCAGATGGCGATCCTCGAGGTCATCCAGACATCGATCAGCCGGTACGGCTACCCGCCGAGCATGCGCGAGATCGGCGATGCCGTCGGACTCAAGTCGCTGTCGAGCGTCACCCACCAGCTCGGACAGCTCGAGCTCAGCGGCTACCTGCGTCGCGATCCGGGCAAGACGCGCGCCATGGAGGTTCTGATCGACCTCCCGGGTTCGAGCGGTGAGAATCCGGCTGATGTCGCGACCCCGGTCGGAGACGCGGCACTCGTGCCGCTCGTCGGCCGCATCGCCGCCGGCGTGCCGATCACCGCCGACCAGCAGGTCGAGGAGATCTTCCCCCTCCCCCGTCAGCTCGTGGGCAAGGGCGACCTCTTCATGCTCAACGTCTCGGGCGAGTCGATGATCGACGCGGCCATCTGCGACGGCGACTGGGTCGTGGTGCGCTCGCAGAACAGCGCCGAGAACGGCGAGATCGTCGCGGCGATGCTCGACGGCGAGGCCACGGTCAAGGTGCTCCGCCGTCGCGACGGCCACACGTGGCTGCTGCCGCGCAACTCGGCGTTCGAGCCCATCCTCGGCGACGAAGCCGTGATCCTCGGCAAGATCGTCGCGGTGCTGCGCGCGGTCTGATCCCGTCGAACCCGCGACGACGGCCTCGCCCATAGGCTCGAAGCATGTCCTCGCCGTTCGGTTCCTGGCCCTCCCCGTTCTCGCCTGCACGCACTGCAGCCGCCTCACCCCGCATAGACGGTGCGGCGTTCGTCGGCGACGACATCTGGTGGGGTGAGTCGGTGCCGGCCGACGGCGGGCGATTCACGGTGCGCAGCTCGAGCGGCGCCGAGATCCTCCCGGCGCCGTGGAGTGCGCGATCGCGCGTCCATGAGTACGGCGGCGGGGCCTGGACGACGGAAGCCGACGGCACCCTGTACTTCGTCGACGCACAGGACCAGCGTGTGCAGCGACTGACCCCTGGCGCTTCACCGGTGCCGCTCACTCCGCCCGGCCCTGCCCACGGCGGTCTGCGGCTGCAGCAGGGCCGACTGTTCGCCGTCCGAGAGGACCTCACGTCGATTCCCCACCGTCGTGGCATCGTCGAGATCCCTCTGGACGGTTCTGCCGCCGATGACCCCGACCGGGTGCGAGTCATCACCGAGGGCACGGCGTTCGTCGCGCATCCGTCGCTCTCACCCGACGGGTCGCGCGTGGCCTGGGTCGAGTGGACGGGCGATCGGATGCCGTGGCAGCACGCAACCCTCGTGATCTCCGACGGCTCCGCCCGCACCGAGGTGCCGACGAGGGCCGCTCTGCAGCCCGAGTGGATCGACGACGAGGAGCTGCTGTTCTCCGACGACCCTGAGGGACGATGGGCGCTGCATCACCAGCGACTGGATCACCTCCGCCTCGACGGCGCAGCGGCGCCGGTCGACGATGTCGACGTCGATGCGGACACCGGCTACGGGCTGTGGGTGCTGGGCAACCGCTGGTACCGCCCACTCGCCGACGGGCGCGTCGTCGCTGTCCGCACGAACGGTCGCGACGAGGTCGTCGTGATCGATCGCGACGGCGGGGCGCGCCGACTCGACATCCCCGCGGACGGGCACGTGAGCGTCGACGCCGTATCGGGGTCGCGTGTGCTGCTCACGGGCAACAGCTCGACCACGTCACCGGGAGTCTGGTGCGTCGACGTCGAGTCCGGTTCGGCGCAGGTGGTCGCAGGAGCCTCGCCCGTCGACCCCGAATGGATGCCGCGCGCGTCCGAGCTGCTGATCGACGGTGCCCACGGGAACGTGCACGCGTTCGTCTACCCTCCGAGCAACCCCCAGGCCTCGGCATCCGGCGACGAGCTCCCGCCCTACATCGTGCTCGTGCACGGCGGGCCGACCGCTCACGTGACCGGGGCTTCCTCTGCGGCGATCGCGTTCTACACGAGCCGCGGCATCGGCGTGCTCGACGTGAACTACGGCGGTTCGACAGGATACGGGCGCGCCTACCGAGAGCGTCTCGACGGACGATGGGGAGTGGTCGACGTCGACGATGTGATCGCCGCGGCCCGGGAGCTCGCCGACGCGGGCCTGGCGGATCCCGCACGGATCGCCATCCGCGGTGGTTCGGCCGGCGGATGGACCGTGCTGTCCGCTCTGATGCGCGGAGGAGTGTTCGCCGCCGGCATCAGTCGCTACGCCGTCGCGGATCTGCGGATGCTCGCCGAGCACTCCCACGACTTCGAGGCGCACTACGTCGAAGGACTCGTCGGGCCTCTGCCCGCAGCCGAGGCGCTGTACATCGACCGTTCGCCGCTGACCCACGCCGCCAGGATCGCGGTCCCCGTGCTGCTGATGCAGGGGTCGGATGACCGGGTCGTGCCGCCGTCTCAATCCGAGGCCATCCGGGATGCGCTGGCGGCCAATGGCGTCGATCACGAGTATGTGCTCTACCAGGGCGAGGGCCACGGGTTCCGCTCAGCCGAGACGATCGTCGATGCCCTCGAGCGTGAGCTCGCGTTCCTCGGACGCGTGTTCGGCTTCACACCGTCGTTCTGATCAGTCTCCGGTGCGGTTGCGCAGGCGCATCGCGCGCTCGGCCTCGCGAGTGTCCTGACGCTCGCGCAGCGTCTGACGCTTGTCGAATTCGCGCTTGCCCTTCGCGAGGGCGATCTCGACCTTGGCACGGCCGTCGGAGAAGTAGAGCTTGAGCGGGATCAGCGTGTAACCGCCTGCCGACACCGCGTGCTGCAGCTTCGCGATCTCCTCGCGGTGGAGCAGCAGCTTGCGGATGCGCTTGGCCGAGTGGTTGGTCCAGTGCCCCTGCGAGTACTCGGGGATGTGCACGGAGTCGAGGAAGACCTCGTTCCCCTTGACGAACGCGTATCCGTCGCTGAGGTTCGCACGCCCCTGACGCAACGACTTCACCTCGGTGCCGGTGAGCACCATCCCCGCCTCGTACGACTTCTCGATGTTGTAGTCGTGACGTGCGCGACGATTGGTCGCGATGACCTTCTCCCCGCGTTCCCTGGGCATGATTCTCTCCTGATCCGCGTCGTGCAGTGGTTCCAGAGCCCGATGGCGGGCACACGACAGCCTGTCAGTCTATACCGGCGACGCACGCCTCCGGCAACGCGGTCAGGTCCGCAGCCAGCGACGGATCGCGAATCCGGCGGACAGCGCCGCCAGAACGACGCCGATGCCGATGAGCACCGGTACGACGATGGCGGCATCCTGCATCGACACCCACGTCGTGATGAACGGGACTCGTCCCCGGAGGTATCCGTCGACGCCGAAGTGCACCCCGGCGACGACAGCCGCGCTGGCCAGCACCGATCCGAGGAACGCGGCGAAGACGCCCTCGAGCACGAACGGGGTCTGGATGAAGCGGTTCGAGGCCCCGACGAGGCGCATGATCCCGATCTCCTTGCGCCGCGCGTATGCCGACAGCCTGATGGTCGTGCCGATCAGCAGGATGGCGGCGATCAGCATCAGCACGGCGATACCGACGGCGATGTACGTCGCCACCGTCAGAGCGGAGAACAACGGCTCGAGGTATTGCAGCTGGTCCGTGACCTGCTCGACGCCGGCGACGCCGGTGAAGGCCTCCGCGATCACCTGGGACTGACCGGGGTCCTTCATCGTCACGAAGAACACCTCGAACGCCTGGTCTGCGGTGATGACGCTCGCCTGGTCCTCGCCGAGCTGTTCGACCAGCTTGGCGTAGGTGTCTTCCTTCGAGTCGAAGCTCACCTCGCTGATGAGCGGAGCGAGCGCGTCGCCGTCGAGCTGTGCGCGGACGGCATCGACCTGATCCTCCGTGGCGCCGCCGTCGACGCAGGTGTCCTTCTCCGAGATGTCGGAGCACATGTACACGGCGACCTGTGCCCGCTCGGTCCAGTAGCCGCGCATCGTGCCGATCTGCGCCTGCATGAGAATCGCCGCCCCGACGAACGTCAGCGAGACGAAGGTGACGAGCACGACGGAGATGACCATCGAGATGTTGCGTCGCAGGCCACCGAGGGCCTCGGTGATGATGAGTCCGATTCTCATGAGGTCGGCCCCACTTCCTCTGCGCCGTCGTCCGAGAGGCCGAGACGATCGGCCACCCCGAGTTCGGCGACGTCGACGGTGGGGAGAACGATCGGATGCGTGCGAGGAACGACAGCCGCCGGCACCTCTGCGGGCTTCTCGTCGACTGCGGTCGGTTCGACGGGCGCAGCCTGCGCCTCGGGCGTCTCGGATGCGGTGGGCACCGCGTCGGCCGACGCCGCAGCGGCCTTCCGCTGCGCGCTGAGCTCCTCGGCGAGAGCGGCACGGACGACCGAGAGGTCGGCGGTCTGGCGCTGCACCTCCTGCACCGCTGTCAGCGCGGCGGCTGCTGCTGCTCCGCGGATCTCCTCGGGAACGAGGCGCGGGATGTTCGAGGTGTCGCCATAGCCGCCGTGCACCTCGTCTCGGACCATCTCGCCGTCACGGAGCTCGATCACGCGGCGCTGCATCTGGTCGACGAACGCCGCCTCGTGCGTGGCCATGAGCACGGTCGTTCCGCCGGCGTTGATCCGTGCGAGGAGCTGCATGATGTCGACGGACGTCGCCGGGTCGAGGTTTCCGGTGGGCTCGTCGGCGAGCAGCACCTGCGGTCGGTTGACCAGCGCTCGTGCGATCGCGACACGCTGCTGCTCACCGCCCGAGAGCTCATGCGGCATCCGCTTCTGCTTGCCGTCGAGGCCGACCAGCGCCAGTGCCTCAGGCACGGCCTGCTGGATGAAACCGCGTGACGATCCCGTCACCTGCAGGGTGAACGCGACGTTCTGGTAGACGGTCTTCGAGGGCAGCAGACGGAAGTCCTGGAACACGGATCCGATGTGGCGCCGGAAGTAGGGGACCTTGCGGTTCGCGAGGGACCGCAGGTCGCGGCCGAGCACCGCGACCCGACCCGTCGTCGGTACGTCCTCGCGCAGGATGAGCCTCAGACACGATGACTTGCCCGACCCCGAGGCGCCGACGAGGAAGACGAACTCCCCGCGTTGGACTTCGAAGTCGACCCCGGACAGAGCGGGGCGTGAGGTCCCGCGATAGCGTTTCGTGACGTTCTCGAAGCGAATCATGGCTGTTAGAGCCTAAGCGCGCGCTCCCTCCTGCCCGCGAGCGACACCCCGCTCGCCCCCTGCGTGTCGTATCGCACTGCTATACATGGAGGTGCCGATCCATGTCATCCGCGTGGACGACGACTCCGAGGGGGAATCATGACGACGCCTGCAGGCTGGTACGACGACGGATCCGGGCGCCAGCGCTGGTGGGACGGCACGCAGTGGACGGAGCACTTCGCTCCGATCGCCGAACCCGCCGCACCTGAGACGCCCCTCGATGTCGAGGCACCTGCCGCGACCGTTGAGTCGTACGGCAGCGAATCATCGGATGCCGCCGGCGAGGCGCCCACGGATTCCAGCGGCGATGCTCCCGTCACGGGCGACGCGTCCGATGCCGCAGCCGCCGCCACCGCGGACTCGCTCGGATCCGTCGCCGCGGTCGAGACCTCGTGGAGCGAGCCGGCGACGGGGACTCCGTCGACGCCCGCTGACGACGTCACTGCGCCCGAGACCCCGAGCGTATGGCCCGCGTCCGACACGCACTCCCCGACCCCGGGCGCTGAGCAGCCGGCGGCGGAGGCCACCGCTGCCGAGCACACCGCACCGGAGTTCTCCGCCTCCGAGTTCACCGCACCGGGTGCCACCGCCCCGGCGGCGGCTCCGCTGGGTGGCGACGTGCCGCCGTACGCGAACGCAGCGCCCGGATATGACAGTGCACCGCCCGCCTACCCCGGTTCGGCGCCGACCTACCCCGGTGCCGAGGCACCGCAGCAGGGGTATCCCGCAGCGCCCGGCTATCCCGGCGCTGCTCCCGCCTATGCGGGCGGCGCCTACGCTCCCGCCGGCCAGGCATACGGAGCGGGGCCCGGATACCCGCCGGCGTACGCGACGGCCGGTCCCACCGCACCCGCGAAGCTGTCGATCGCCGGCCTCGTCGGACTCGGTCTCGCCGCACTGGGAACCATCCTGTCGTGCATCCCGCTGACGTTCGGCTTCGGCTGGTTCCTGCTCGCGGCCGGATTCATCGTCTCGCTGATCTCGATCTTCCTCAAGGGCAAGAAGTGGCCGGGCATCACCGGCCTCATCCTGTCGGTCGTCGGAACCATCCTCGCCGTCGTGGTGGCGATCGCGTTCGTGACATCCACGGTCGCGCAGGTCGTGCGCGATCTTCCGACCGCACCGCCGTCGAGCGACTCCGACAGCGGCACCGACCCCGGTACCGATGACGGAGGCTCCGGTCCCGCAGATGTCATCGAGGGCGAGCTCGGTTCCCCCGTGACCATCGAGCAGATGTCGGGCACGGCCGAGGTCACGATCAACTCGGCCACCTGGGCGACGTCCGACGGCTCTGGCATCGATTCGACCAACGGTGGCTACGTGGTCCTCGACGTCTCGATCACCGGCGTTTCCGGTACGAGCTATGTCAACCCGTTCTACTTCGGCATCGAGACCGCCGACGGAGCCGAGGGCACCTACGATTACTACGTCGACGGCATCACCTCGGAGGAGCTGGCGGCAGGCGACACGGTCAGCGGCAAGATGACCTTCGACGTCGCGCAGAGCGCCTCGTACGAGATCATCTTCACCGATGAGCTGCTCCAGGAGGTCGCTCGCATCTCGATCACGCCGTCCGCAGGCTGAATCTCGAGGACGGAGCAGCGCCGGCGAACACGACGCTGCTCCGTCCTCGACATCTCCGGCCTCGTCCCGCCGCTGCGGGCGTGCGGCTTCTGGGAACGAAAGACCCAGTCGTGAGCGCCGAAAGAGTCATATCGCCGACTCGGAGCTCGACGACTATTGGTTCGTGCCCACCGAGACGTCAGAGAACAGCACCGACGACCGCGCGATCCCAGTGCATCGTGTACAGCTATGAAGAGATCACGGGCACGCTCGAAGGCGCCCTGCACTGAGACGCGCTCAGTCCTCGTCTTTGCGCTTGCGCCAGCGGATGCCCGCCGAGATGAACCCGTCGAGGTCGCCGTCGAACACGGCAGCCGGGTTGCCCGACTCGTGTCCCGTGCGAAGGTCCTTCACGAGCTGCTGTCCGTAGAGGAAGTACGAGCGCATCTGGTCGCCCCAGCTCGCCGTGATGTTGCCGGCGAGTTCCTTCTTCTTCGCCGCCTCTTCCTCCTTCTGGAGAAGCAGGAGGCGGGTCTGCAGCACGCGCATGGCTGCGGCGCGGTTCTGGATCTGCGACTTCTCGTTCTGCATCGAGACGACGATGCCGGTCGGAAGGTGCGTGAGGCGCACAGCGGAGTCGGTGGTGTTGACCGACTGGCCGCCGGGGCCGGACGAACGGAACACGTCGACGCGGATGTCGCTCTCGGGGATGTCGACCTCGGTCGCCTCCTCCATGAGCGGGATGACCTCGACCGCGGCGAACGAGGTCTGACGCTTGTCGGCAGAGCCGAACGGGCTGATGCGCGCGAGGCGGTGCGTGCCGGCCTCGACCGACACCGTGCCGAACGCATACGGCGCATCGATCTCGAACGTCGCCGACTTGATGCCGGCGCCCTCGGCGTACGAGGTGTCGAGAACCTTGACCGGGTACTTGTGACGCTCGGCCCAGCGCAGGTACATGCGCATGAGCATCTCGGCGAAGTCGGTGGCGTCGTCGCCACCGGCACCCGAGCGGATCGTGATGATGGCCGAGCGTTCGTCGTACTCCCCGTCCATCAGCGTCTGGACCTCGAGCTGGTTGATGATCTCGGTCAGCGCGTTGAGCTCGACGCGAGCCTCGACGGCCGATTCCTCATCGCCCATCTCGTTCGCGAGCCCGACCAGGACCTCGAGGTCGTCGAGTCGCGAGCCGATGCCCTCGACCCTCGCGAGCGCCGACTGCCGGTGGCTCAGCGCGCTGGTCACCTTCTGGGCGCGTTCGGTGTCGTCCCAGAGGTCCGGCGCGCCGGCTTCCTCGCTGAGGCGTGCGATGTCGGAACGGAGCGTATCGACGTCGATGACCTCGCGAATGTCACCGTAGGTGAGTCGCAGGGCCTGGATGTCGGCGGAGAGATCGAGTTCGAGCATGTCGCGTCCAGCCTAACGTGCTGCCTGCGCGGGCGGGTACGGCGTTCGAACGGGAGTAGCGTGAAACGAGTGAGCAGCGCATCCACGGTCCTGAGACGATTCGGGCCGATGGTGTACCTCCCCACCGTGCTCTTCGCGCTCGGCGAGGGCGCGGTCATCCCGCTCATCCCAGTGATCGCCACGCGCATGGGGGCCGATGTGGCGTTCGCTGCGCTGGTCGCCTCCGCGCTGGTGGTCGGTCAGCTCTGCGGCAATCTGCCGGCCGGCTGGGCCGTGTCGCGCATCGGCGAGCGTTTCACCATGGTCATCGCCGGAGCGATCGCGATCGGCGCGGGCATCGGCATGGTCGTCGCTCCGTCGCTCGGTGTGCTCGCGGCATCCGTCTTCCTCCTCGGCTTCTGCGCCGCCGCGTTCGGCCTCGCGCGCCACGCCTTCATGACGACGAGGGTGCCGATCGCGTTCCGCGCCAGAGCGCTCTCGCTGCTGGGCGGCAGCTTTCGCCTCGGGATCTTCATCGGCCCGTTCGTCGCCGCGGGGCTCCTCCAGCTCTTCGGTTCGGAGACCGCCGCGATCTGGTTCTTCCTCTGCTGCCTCGTCGTCATGGTGCTGCTCGTGCTCTTCGGCCCTGATCCCGAGAAGACGATCCCGCCGACCACGCCGCTGCGCACCGCTCCCCTCACGGAGGACTCCGGCGAACCGGTCACCGGCTCGATCCCGACCGTCGGCCGCACAGGCATCTTCCGAACGATGTGGCAGCAGCGCACCGTGCTCGGTCGCCTGGGTCTCGCCGCCGCGTCGCTGTCGGCGGTGCGTTCGGCCCGACAGGTCGTGCTGCCGCTGTGGGGCCTCTCGCTCGGTCTCGATGCGTCGACGATCGCCCTCGTCGTCGGAATCTCGGGAGCGATCGACTTCGCGCTCTTCTACGCGAGCGGGCAGGTGATGGACCGCTTCGGTCGTCTCTGGGCGGCGATGCCGGCCATGGTCCTGATGGGCGCGGCGTTCCTCGCGATGTCGTTCACCCACGACCTCGACGCCGCCGTGCTGTGGTTCGGCATGTTCGCCGCAGTGCTCGGAGTGGGCAACGGTCTTTCGAGCGGCATCCTGCTGACGCTGGGTGCCGATGTCGCCCCGAAGACCGAACCCGCCGCGTTCCTCGGCTCATGGCGGACCCTGACGGATGCCGGAGGAGCCATTGCGCCCCTGCTGGTCTCGGGAATCGTCGCGATCGCCTCACTGCCGATCGCGGCGGCTGCCATGGGCGTGATCGGACTCGTCGGAGCCTGCGGGTTCATCCGCTGGATCCCTCGATTCGTTCCCCGCACGAAGGAGGAGCCGTCATGAGCACGCTGGGCGCTGACGTACGTCGCCTGGTTCTGGCCGCCGCGGTGTCTTCCGAACGCGAGCGAGCCGGCAAGGTCGACTTCGCACGATTCTTCCCCGATGACGACGGGCCGGTCTCGCGCGACGACGGACCCGACCACGCCACGGCGTCCGCTCTCGTGTTCGATCCGACGCTCACACGCACGCTGCTCGTGTTCCATACCAAGGGGCAGTTCTGGGTGCAGCCCGGCGGTCACCTCGAATCCGGTGACGAATCGATCGCGGATGCCGCGCTGCGCGAGCTCCGGGAGGAGACCGGGGTCGTCGTGCCGGACGTTCCTGAACCTCTCGTGTACGACCTCGACCACCACGCGCTGTCGTCGGCCTTCGGCCGCTGCGCCTCGCACCTCGACATCGGCGTCGCGATCGTCGTCACGGACGACACGGCCCTGATCGTGAGCGACGAGTCCGAGGACGTGCGCTGGTGGCCGATCGATGCGCTCCCCGATCAGGTTCCCGTGGGGTTCGACGGTCGCGTACGACGGCTGCGGGATCAACTGAGGATCTGACCCATCACGCGACCTCGGCGAAGCGGCTGACGGGCCGATCGCTCATCGCAATGCCGTACGGCTGGTGCCCGTCGCCTCGAGCCGCACGCCGTCGGGGACGAAGATCGACAGCAGCGGCGGATGCCAGTCTGCGGAGACCGTCACCCGGGCCGAGAGTCCGTCCGGAGCTGTGGCCGACACCAGGCTCGCCTCCCCCGGCAGATCGGCGACCAGCGCGAGCGCCTGAGCTCTGACGCCCTCGTCGGTGAGATCGGCACGCGCGGTCCCGCCCTCGACCACCAGGGTGAAGCCGTCTGCTCCGGCGAGTGCTGCAGCGTCGGCGAGCGCATCGAGGCGCTTCTGCGAGATGTACAGGTCGGTGGCGCACACGCTCACGAAGATGAGCGCGACAGCGAGGAGGCCGTACCCCAGCGTGAGGAGCAGGACGCTCCCCTCATCCGCCTCTCTCATCCCGAGCCCCACAGCCGCGAGACCTTCTGCACGGCTGTCCCTTCGACGGGGATGGATGCGGCGTCGTCCGCCCCGTAGATCGCCGGGATCAACGGCAGCGCGACCTTCGCTGCGACGGTGACCGTGATCGTCGCCCCGGCTGCGGGGCATGCCGCGGTCGCAGGCAGACAGGTCACAGACACCTCGACCGCATCGGGGTCGAGGCCGTACTGCTCGGAGACGTCGGCGAGCACGCGCTCACCGCGCAGTTCGGCGGTGTCCGCGTCGGGTGCGAGGGCGATCACCCTGGCTGTCTGACGGGCTGCCGCCTCTGCGCCGAGCGTCTGCTCCTGCATGGCTCCGAGCGCGATGATCAGGTACACGAGCGGCACGAGCAGCACCACCCCGACGGTGATGAACTCGAGCGCCGCCGACCCTTCGTCATCCATCGTCGAACGACTCCTCCGGAGCATGCGCCTCGACCTCCAGCCCGAACGGGACGCCGAGAAGCCCGATCACCGGCAGCGTGGTGCGGATGCGCACATCGATGGTCGGCTGCCCGAGCGAGGTCGAGTGCCCGACCGAGACGTCCTTCGCGTACTCCTCCCCCACGGCACGAGTGATGCTCTCTCTCGCACGCGCGGCGCCCTGTTCGACGGTCGTGTCCGCGAGAGCCGCGTAGTAGGCACCGTCGACGGCCGCATCATGCACCACGTTGCGGACGTACACCGCGAGGGCGAGTTGCAGCACGGCGAGCGTCATCAGTGTGAGCAGCGTTCCGACGAGCACGAATTCGACCGGGCTCGACCCTCGCTCGTCGAAGGGCGTGCGCGGCGTCGTCATGTCGCGCCCGGACGCGAGCTCCATCAGATGCCCGACACGCGCTGGATGGCCTGCTCGAACAGGGTGCTCAGCGCCGGACCCGCCACAGCCCAGATCAGCACGACGAGACCCGCCGTCATCAACGTGACGAGCACCCAGCCGGGTACATCTCCCCGCTCATCGTCGAAGAGGTCACGAGCGTGACCGGCGGCACGGCTTTGCCACGCACGAGCTCGACTGAAGGCGGAAACGCCGACAGTACCCGCAGTACCGTGCGCTTCCCGGACCCGGCCCGACTCGAACGGGCGACCACCCTCGACAGACTGCGGGTTGGGCGCACCCTTACCGGGTAGATGCGCCTTGGGCGGGCTCGATTGCACGGTAGCAGAGACGCTCGCACCCTCAAAGAGGCGATCTTGGTGCTGACCTATGTGGAACGGGACCACAGCCCAGCCGGGTACATCTCCCCGCTCGTCGTCGAGGCTTCCGGTCACCGAGCGCATCTCACGCGCCTGTCGCTGTCGAAGAGTGTTCATGTCGTCCTTTCGTGGGGCGCTCAGCCGATGCCGAGTCGCAGGATGAAGAGGCCGGGATAGATGGCGAAGAGAACCGACAGGGGAAGGATCAGGAACACGAGTGGCAGGAGCATCAGGATCTCCTTGCGGCCCGCCTGTTCGATCAGGACGCGCTTGGCGTCTTCCCGGGCATCGCCCGCCTGCGCGTGCAGCACCGCCGACAGCGGAGCGCCGTGCTCGAGGGCGGCGACCACCTGGTCGACAGCACGCGTCAACCCGGGAAGTTGCAGCCGCCGAGTCATCTCCCCGAGCGCATCGGCGAGGGGCTCGCCTGTTCCCACCGCGAGGACGAGGAGTCGGAACTCGACGGTGAGCTCGCCGGATCCGACCGCCGCGACACGACGGACGGAATCGAGGAATCCTTCTCCGGCCGACAGGCAGAGCGCGAGGAACTCGAGCGTCGTGGGCAGCTCATCGGTGAGCCGCCCGCGACGCGTTGCCACACGCACGGCCAGTCGAGCCTCGTAGCCGACTCCGGCGGCCGCACCGGCGAGCGTCGGGAGCAGCGCGAGCGGCGGGCTCATGCGACCCACGACGGCGAGCACGATGACGGTGAGCGCACCGGTCATGACGCCGACGATCACCCAGCCGAGCTGACGGGCTCGGAACGTTGTGGTGTCCAGGCCGAGTCCCGCCTGGCTGAGTCTTCGGCGCAGCACATCATCAGCACCGAGAAGCCTCTCGAACATCACCAGCAACCGGCGCCACAGCGTGCGCTCCCCGACCGGGAGCACGCCGGCCCGCGGAAGCGCGACGTGCGGCAGATCCTCGTCAGCGACGATGTCGCGCACGTAGGGGGCGATCCTGAGCATGAGCGGTATCGCCGACCACCGAGGGAGCGCCGTGAGCAGGCACAGTACCCCCGACGAGAGCACCCCGCCCCAGAGCACGGCGATCGCCACGGTCGTGAACGGGTTCACCCGAACCACCGCCCGGGCTCCGGAAGTCGTCCGATGCGGATCATCACGCGATACGCGATCACCGAGACCGCCGCTCCGAGGCAGATGACGATCATGCCCTCGGCCGTCCCGTATGCGGCAGCCCCTTCGGGCCGCAGCACGAGCAGACCGAGGATCACCCATGGCGCCACAGAGCCGAGAACCGCCGCACCCCGGATCCACGACTGGCGAGCCTCCACCTCGCCTCTCAGCGCGGCATCCTGTCTGACGGAGGAGGACAGCGCACGCAGGACGCCACCGAGCTCGGTGCCGCCGACCTGTCTCGCCATTCGCAGGGTCTCGATGACCCGATCGGCGATCGGGTCGGCGAGCGCGAGCTTCAGCCGATCGAGGCTCGTCTCGAATCGGCCCGTCGCACGCAGGTCGCGGGCGAACACCACGAATGCCGGTCGCATCATCGCGGGCGACGACTCGGCAAGACTCGCAACGGCGTCCGGCAATGAAAGGCCCACGCGGATGGACGCGATCAGGAGGTCGCAGACGTCGGGCCAGAGCTGCCGACGGCGCTTGCGAAGTCGCTGGCGCCTCGACCGCAGGAATACGACAGGCGAGACGGCGGCGGTCGCGCCGGCGAGAACGGAGAGGGCGGGGATCGCTGTGACAAGCCAGACGACGGATGCCGCGGCGAGCGCGAGCATCCCCATGACGACCGTGAGCACCCGCGGACGGACCGCGCCGAACCCTGCCTCTTCAAGCACGCGGACGAGCCGGCCTCGTCGCGTCGCGGGCTGCGCCTCAGTGCGAGGCGGCCACAGCCATGGCGACACGCACAGCAGCAGCCCTGCGGCGAGCGCGGCTCCCAACAGCACCGTCACCGCGCGTCCCCGATCCGCCGGAGGTCTCCGCGTCGAGACACCTTCGCATCGCCGCCATGCGCATACAGGGTTCGGCAGACGATTCGCCCGTCGGCGACCTCGCCATTTGGTGCGATCACCTCGTGCACGCGCCTCGTACCGTCGTCATCGCGCACGCAGTGCACCACGAGGTCGACCGCTCTCGCGAGAGCCGGGGCGACGAAGGCCCGGTCGATGTTCCGTCCTGCCAGCAGCGGGAGGAGGGTCAGCTTGTCGAGGGCCTCCTCGGCCGAGCTGGCGTGCACCGTCGCGGCGCCGGGGACTCCGGTGTTGAGAGCGAGGACGAGATCGAGCGCCTCCGCATCCCTGACCTCACCGACGACGAGGCGGTCGGGACGCATCCTGAGCGCCTCCTTCACGAGACGACGAAGCGTGATCTCTCCAGTGCCCTCGAGGCTCGCCTGACGACCCTGCAAGGACACGATGTCCGGGCCGTCGACGGCGAGCTCGAACGTCTCCTCGACCGTGACGATGCGCTGCCGGTCGGCGCACGAGGCGAGGAGCGCACCGAGGAACGTGGTCTTTCCGGCGTGGGTCGCACCCGAGACGACGATGCTCTGCCCGTCGAGCATCGCTTGGTGCAGGATCGCGGCCAGCTCGGCGGGGAGGGCACCGTGTGCGACCAGCGCGTCGAGCGATCGGTACCGTGGCAGGAACTTGCGGATGTTCACCGACCACCCGCCTCGGACCACGTCCGCGATGGCGACGTGCAGTCGTGACCCGTCCGGCAGCGATGCGTCGACGAACGGTTGGCTGATGTCGACCCTGCGCCCTGTCGACTGCAGCATCCTCTCGACGACGTCGCGCAGCTGCGAGTCACTCAACCGCAGGGCGAGGCGCTCCGACACTCCTCCGCGCGCGACATGGATGCTCTCGGGACCGTTGAGCCAGATCTCCTCGATCTCGGGGTCGTCGAGCAGTGGCTGCAGCGCTCCGAAGCCGGTCACCGACGCGAGCACGTCTCGCACGAAAGCGGCCTCGTCGTCGATCATGATCTCGCCACGCGAGAGTGCGAGGTCATTGAAGCGACGGACCTCGGCGAGCGCGACGGAGCGGGCCACCGCCGGATCGAGCGACGGATCCGTCGCCTCGGCGCGGAGTCTCTGGCGGACACGCTCGACGACGAGGACGGAGGGGTGGATCACCCGAGCATCCTCGCAAGGAACGTGAATATGCCGCCGGAGTTATCCACAGTGCCGGCCGGAGGCTGCGGGCGGATCCCCAGGAACGCACGATCCCCCGATCAGTAGACTGATTTCACCGCGCGGGAGTGGTGAAATTGGCAGACACGCAGGATTTAGGTTCCTGTGCCCTAGGGCGTGTGGGTTCAAGTCCCACCTTCCGCACCGATCAGTCGCATGCCGTGCGGCCGACGACTTGACCGCCGCACAGCTCACTACGACGGGAAATCCATGCATCACGCCGCTCTCATCCCCTGGCTCGACCCCGCCACCATCATCGGCTCGGCCGGCCCCTGGGCGCTGCTCGTCGTGTGCTTCATCGTCTTCGCCGAGACCGGCCTGCTTGTCGGCTTCCTGCTGCCGGGCGACACGCTGCTCGTGATCTCGGGTCTGCTGTCGCATCCGCTCGCCGGCTCGGAGCACGGCGTCTTCGGCATCAACGTCTGGATCGTCGCCCTGCTCATCGGGTTGTCGGCATTCGTCGGCGGCGAGGTCGGATACCTGATCGGTCACAAGGGAGGCCCCGCGGTCTTCGAACGCAAGGAATCGGGCCTCTTCAGCAAGAAGAACGTCGAGCGCACCAACGCGTTCTTCGAGCGCTTCGGCGGCATCACCGTCATCCTCGCCCGCTTCGTGCCGATCGTCCGCACGTTCGCGCCGGTCGCTGCCGGCGTCGGCCACATGCCGTGGCGCCGTTACACGCTCTACAACCTGATCGGCGCGATCCTCTGGGGCTTCGGTCTCACGATGTTCGGCTACGCGATCGGATTCATCCCTCCGGTCGCGCACTTCGTCGAGAGCTACATCGACCTGATCCTGCTCGCCGCCGTCGGCGGTACCGCGCTCGTCACGCTCTGGCACTACCTGTCCGAGCGTCACAAGGCGAAGAAGGAAGCCCTCGCCGGTGAGGGTGAGACCGACGCCGCCGAGGCCGAAGAGCTCACGCTCGACCCCGAGGTGTTCGACCGCGCACCCGACTTCGACGGAGACGGCAAGCACTGACCTCGAACGATCGAAGGACGGCGGGCTGAGACTCTCAGCCCGCCGTCTTCTTGCTCGGGCTCTTCTTGGTGCTCGTCTTGGTGTCGGCGGATTCCGAACGCGCGGCCTTGGTGCGGGCGACGCTGGCACGCAGCGCCTCCATGAGGTCGATGACCTCGCCGCTCTTGGCGTCGCCTTCGGACTCGCCGAACGTCTCCGACACGTCGAACGTGTCCCCCGCCTCGATCTTGGCGTCGATCAGAGTCCGCAGCTCCTTCTGGTACTCGTCGACGAACGATTCGGGGTCGAAGTCGGCCGAGTAGCTGTCGACGAGGGATGCCGAGAGCTCGAGTTCCTTCTTCGAGATCCGCACGTCCTCATCCAGCGCCGGGAACTCCGCCTCACGCACCTCGTCGGCCCACAGCAGCGTCTGCAGGACCAGCACCTTGCCGCGCACGCGGAGCGCCGCGAGTCGGGTCTTCTGACGCAGCGTGAATCGCACGATCGCCGTGCGGTCGGTCTGCTCGAGCGTCTTGCGCAGCAGCACGTAGGCCTTGGGCGACTTCGAGTCGGGCTCGAGGTAGTACGGCTTGTCGAGGGTGAGCAGATCGACCTGGTCCGACGGCACGAACTCGACGACGTCGATCTCGCGGCTCTTCTCGGCGGGCAGCGCCGCCAGGTCGTCCTTCGTGAGTACGACCGTCTGCCCCTCCTCGACGTACGCACGGTCGATGTCGGCATACGCCACGGTCTCTCCGCACACCTCACAGGTGCGCTGATACCGGATGCGACCGCCGTCCTTCTCGTGCACCTGATGCAGCGGCACATCGTGATCCTCCGTCGCGGAGTACACCTTGACCGGCACGTTCACGAGGCCGAAGGTCAGCGCGCCCTTCCAGATCGTTCTCATGCCCCCAGTGAACACCAGGCGCCCCGGTCGCGGCCAGTACCTTGACTACGCTGGCGCTATGGCTCTGGAGGCGCAGAACGTGCAGATCGACGGCCGCCGCCTGCGCATCACCAACCTCGACAAGGTCGTCTATCCCGAGACCGGCACGACCAAGGGCGAGATCATCGCCTACTACACGGCGATCGCGCCCCACATCCTCCCCCTCCTTGACGGCCGCCCGGTCACCCGCAAGCGCTGGGTCGAGGGGGTCGGAACAACCGAGCATCCCGCCGATTCCTTCTTCACGAAGCAGCTCGAGCCCGGAGCCCCGAGCTGGATCGCCCGGCACGAGATCCGCCACTCCGATGGACCGAAGGAGTATCCGCTCGTCGAGGACGTGCCGACTCTCGTGTGGCTCGCACAGGTCGCCGCGATCGAGCTGCACGTGCCGCAGTGGCGCTTCGCGCCGGACGGTCTGCCCGGCAGGCCCGACCGCCTCGTGCTGGACCTCGACCCCGGCCCCGGCGTCGGCCTCGCCCAGTGCGCGGAGGTCGCCCGCATCGCCCGCGGTCTGCTCACCGACATCGGCCTCGACCCCGTTCCCGTCACGAGCGGCAGCAAAGGCATCCATCTCTACGCCGCTCTTCCCGGTCAGCAGACCAGTGACGAGATCTCCGCCGTGGTGAAGGAGATCGCGCGGCTCATCGAGACCGAGCATCCCGACCTCGCCACCAGCACCATGGCCAAGGCGGCCCGCGGCGGCAAGGTCTTTCTCGACTGGAGCCAGAACAACGGCAAGAAGACCACGATCTCGCCGTACTCGATGCGGGGGCGGGCGCAGCCGTGGGTCGCCGCACCCCGCACGTGGGACGAACTCGACGACCCCGATCTCGCCCAGCTCGACTTCGCGACCGTGCTGGAGCGCGCGGAATCGGGTCTCGACCCCATCGCCCCGCTGCGCACCGAGCATGCGCGACGGGTGCAGTCGGCACCTCCGCCGGCCTCCGACGACGAGTCACCCGCACGGGGCGGTGACGCACCGAGGCGCCGACCGCGGATCGCCGGAGCAGCGAGCACACCGGCATCCGCCGCCCCCGCGTCCGTCTCGCCCATGCTCGCCGAGAACGGGACGCCCGCGATCGCCCGCGGCCTGAGCTCCCCCTCGTGGGTCGAGGTCAAGTGGGACGGCATCCGGGCGATCGGCACCTGGAGTGACGGACGGATGATGCTGCACGCCCGTAGCGGCACCGACATCACGGGCCGCTACCCCGAACTCACGGCAGACGGCTCTCCGTTCCTGCCGGTCGGCGACGCGATCGTCGACGGGGAGATCGTCGCCTTGGACAGGCAGGGCAGGCCGAGCTTCTCGCTGCTGCAGAATCGGATGCACCTCACGCGGCCCCGCGAGATCGAACGAGAGGTCGTGCGCACACCGATCGTCTACATGGTCTTCGATCTGCTGCGCCTCGACGGACACGACCTGAGCTCGATGCCCCTGTCGCAGCGGCGCACGCTGCTCGAGGAGGTCGTCTCGGATCTGGACGCCCCGATGCAGGTGCCACCGGTTTTCGACGACGTGGATGCCGCGCTGGCCGCGAGCGACGAGTTCGGCCTCGAGGGCGTGGTCGTCAAAGACCCGGCCTCGCGCTATCGCGCAGGCCAGCGCTCCCCCGCCTGGCTCAAGCTCAAGCACACCCGGATGCAGGAGGTCGTGATCGTCGGCATCCGCCCCGGCAAGGGTGACCGCGAGGGTACATTCGGTTCCCTGCTGCTCGCGGTGCCGGACTCCGGGCGGCTCCGGTACGTCGGACGCGTCGGCACCGGTTTCACCGACCGGATGCTGCGCGATCTGCTCGCACGCCTCGCACCCCTGCGCGTCGACTCGGCACCGCTCGACGGAGTGCCCGCTGTCGATGCCTCCGACGCACTCTGGGTCGAGCCGGAGCTGGTCGGCGAGGTGGAGTTCGCCAACTGGACCCCCGACAGGGTGCTCCGACATTCCCGCTGGCGCGGGCTGCGCACCGACAAGTCCCCCGACGAGGTCGTCGTCGAGAGCTGACCCGTCACGCGTGATGCGGTTCGCAGTCCGACTGCTCGGCAGGCTCGATCTGGAACGTCGAATGCT
This sequence comes from Microbacterium sp. 22215, assembly GCF_052045655.1. Lineage (NCBI taxonomy): Bacteria > Bacillati > Actinomycetota > Actinomycetes > Micrococcales > Microbacteriaceae > Microbacterium > Microbacterium sp. 22215. The sequence goes on along the minus strand of NZ_JBQEPC010000001.1, from coordinate 577,823 downwards.
CCACGTCGAAGTGATGCGCGAGGCACGACTGGAGGTCGCTGAGCAGCTTCGCCGATCGGCCGTCGGCAAGGAGCGCGGGTTCGACGCTGACGTGCGCACTGAACACCGGAGCGCCGCGCGTCAGCTGCCACACGTGCACGTCGTGCACACCGACGACCCCGTCATAGTCGAGCAGGTGCTGACGGATGTCGCTGACCGCAGTGCCCTTCGGCGCCGACTCGGAGAGCACGGAGAACACCTCGCGGAGCAGCGCGATGGCACGAGGGATGATCAGCACGGCGATCATGATCGATGCGAGCGCGTCTGCCGGCATCCATCCGGTCGTGACGATCACGATCGCGGCGATGATCACCATCGCCGAGCCGATGAGGTCGCCCATCACCTCGAGGTATGCGCCGCGGACGTTGATGCTGGTGCGCTGGGCACGGCTCAGGAGCCACATCGAGATCGCATTGGCCACGAGTCCGACGACCGCGACGACGAGCATCAGCCCTCCGGCGACCTCGGTCTCGCCCGGGTTCAGCAGTCGACCGACCGCCTCGATCCCGACCCACCCGGCGAGCAGGATCAGGATGATCGCGTTGATCAGGGCGCCGAACACCTCGGCCCGCTGGTATCCGAACGTGCGACGGTCGTCGGCGGGCCGCGCGGCGACGGCCGCGGCGATCAGAGCGATCACGAGGGCCGACGCGTCGGTGAACATGTGGGCCGCATCCGCCAGCAGCGCGAGCGACCCGGTGAGGATCGCGCCCACGACCTGCACGACCATGATGGTCGCGGTCAGGCTCAGCGAGATCGCCAGAAGGCGGCGATGGCTCGCAGAGCGGATGCCGCCGGCGGCGGGCGCGTGATCGTGCATGCCTCCAGGCTAGACCGGCGATCGTGCCGTTCGGCGGGTCTGCGCGCAGTCGGGAATGGTGATGATTCTCAGTAGCCGCGTTCTCAGCGCAGCCGCGAGTACTCGAGCACGACACAGCCGTTGTCGAACGAGCGCACCTGGTCGAGGGCGAAGTGCGTCGGCGAGAACTCATGCCGCGCCATCGGGATGCCGGCGCCGACGATCACCGGATACTTCTTGACGATCAGGCGGTCGATCTCGTCGAGCAGCACGCCTGCGAGCACCGCTCCGCCGGCGAGATAGATGCCGAGCCCCTCCTCGTTCTTGAGCTCGCGCACCCGCTCGACGGGATCCGTGCGCACGATCTCGACGGTCGGTTCACCCGGATCGGGCAGCGAGCGACTGAACACGACGGTGCGCAACTGCGAATACGGATCGGTGATGCCGGCCTGCAGCGCCGGCTCGTACGTGCGGCGGCCCATCACGACGGTGTCGAATCGAGTGAGCGGTTGCTCCGCTCCTCCCCGCCCGGCGCGGACATGCGCGGGTTGGATGTCGGCCAGCTCCGTGCCCAGAGTCTCGGCGAAAGCCGGAGTCACCGGGTAGAAGTCGACCTCGTCGGCAGGTCCAGCGATGAATCCGTCGAGGGTCACGCCGATGTAGTAGGTGAGTTCTCGCATGCCGACCACACTAACCACTACGCTTGAAGTACGTCAAGCGTAGTGGTTACTGGGATCACGACTCAGAGATCGGCGAGCAGCGGAACCAGTTCTGCGAACGCACGAGCTCGGTGCGACTGTGCCTGCTTCTCGTCGGCGGTGAAATCCCCCACGGTGCGCTCGGCGCCCTCAGGCTGACCGTCCGGCACGAAGATCGGGTCGTAGCCGAACCCACCCCCGCCGGATGCCTCACTCGCGAGCCGCCCCGGCCAGTTCCCGACGACCACGTGCTCGGCACCCTCCGGGGTCACCAGCGCGATGGTCGAGTTGAAGTGGGCGGTGCGGTGCGGGTCGGCGATGTCGCGGAGCTGGTCGAGGAGCAGCTCGAGGTTGGCCGCAGCATCCTTCTTCTGCCCCGCCCAGTAGGCCGAGAACACCCCGGGCGACCCGCCGAGCACATCGACGCAGATGCCGGAGTCGTCGGCGAGGGCCGCGAGTCCCGTGTGCGCCGATGCAGCGCGCGCCTTGATGAGCGCGTTCTCCGCGAACGTCACCCCGTCCTCGACCGGCTCCGGTCCGTCGTAGCCGATGACCTCGAGATCGGGACGCGTGGACGCGACGATCTGCTGGAACTCCGCGACTTTGTGCGGATTGTGCGTGGCGAGGACGACCTTCATCAGCCCGCGAGCGCCTTCAGCTGCTGGTCCTTCAGGTCGGCGCAGCCGGCGACGCCCAGCTCGAGCAGCGCATCGAGCTCGCGCTTGTCGAACGGCGCGCCCTCGGCGGTGCCCTGCACCTCGACGAAGAGGCCACGGCCGGTGACGACGATGTTCATGTCGGTCTCCGCGCGGACGTCCTCGACATATGCGAGATCCAGCATGGGTTCGCCGTCGATGATGCCCACGGATACGGCGGCGACGGAGTCGAGCAGCGGCGTCGAGTTCTTGCCGATGAACTTCTTCTCGCGACCCCACTCGATCGCATCGGCCAGAGCCACGTAGGCGCCGGTGATCGCGGCGGTGCGCGTTCCGCCGTCGGCCTGCAGCACGTCGCAGTCGATCACGATGGTGTTCTCACCGAGTGCCTTGGTGTCGACGACGGCACGCAGCGCGCGGCCGATCAGGCGCGAGATCTCATGAGTGCGTCCGCCGATGCGGCCCTTCACGCTCTCGCGGTCGTTGCGGCTGTTCGTCGCACGCGGAAGCATCGAGTATTCGGCGGTCACCCAGCCCTTGCCCTTGCCGGTGAGCCAGCGGGGCACGCCGTTCGTGAACGATGCGGTGCACAGCACCTTGGTGCCGCCGAAGCTGATCAGGGCCGACCCTTCGGCGTGGCTGCTCCAGCCGCGCTCGATCGTGATCTCACGGAGCTGGTCGGTGGAGCGGCCGTCGGCGCGAACGATGCTGGTCATGGGATTCCTTCGGTGCGGTGGGAGAAGCGGGTGGATGCTGCGGAGGAGTCAGAGCCCTGCGGCTGACTCCGGAAGAGTGATGACGCCGGTCTGCACGAGCTGCACGTCGCGCACCTCCCGGCCCATCAGACGGTTGGCGAGCGCGGTGAACTCGGTGGTCGAGTCGCCCGTCGCCTCATAGACATACGACGCAGTGGCATCGGGCGACGCGAGGAGGTCGCCGCGGACCAGTTGCCGGTAGACGTCGCCCGCGGTCTCGTCGTCGCTGGAGACCAGCGTGACCCCCTCCCCCATCACGTAGCTGATCGCGCCGCGGAGGAACGGGTAGTGCGTGCATCCGAGCACCAGGGTGTCGACCTCGGCGTCACGCAGCGGCGCGAGGTACTCCTCGGCTGTCGCGAGGACCTCGGGCGTGCCGGTGATGCCGCCCTCGACGAACTCGACGAAGCGGGGACACGCGGCGGTGAAGACCTCGAGGCGCTCGTTCACCTCGAGCATGTCCTGATACGCGCGCGAGCCGATCGTTCCGACTGTGCCGATCACGCCCACGCGTCCGTTGCGCGTGGTCGAGACCGCGCGCCTCACGGCGGGGCCGATCACTTCGACGACCGGGACGTCGTAGCGCTCCCGCGCGTCGCGCAGCATGGCTGCGGATGCCGTGTTGCAGGCGATCACGAGCATCTTCACGCCCTGATCCACCAGCGTGTCGAGCACCTCGAGGCTGTAGCGCCGCACATCGGCGATGGGTTTCGGTCCGTACGGCGAATGGGCCGTGTCGCCGATGTAGACGAACGATTCCCGGGGCAGCTGGGCTCGGATGGCTCTGGCCACCGTGAGTCCGCCGACACCGGAGTCGAAGATTCCGATCGGGGCGTCGTTCATGACTCACCAGCCTACCCGCGCGCACACCGCGTCATGCTCAGCAACCCGAGTGGATGTCGTCACTAAGCTGAGCGCATGACGACGTCCACGGCGCTTCTGACCGACCGTTACGAACTCACCATGCTCGCCGCCGCGTTGCGTGACGGGACCGCGTCCCGCCCGAGCGTGTTCGAGCTCTTCTCCCGTCGACTCTCCGGAGGGCGCCGCTTCGGCGTGGTGGCCGGCACCGGACGCCTGCTCACTCTGCTCCGCGAATTCCGCTTCGAAGACGACGAGCTGCGCTTCCTGCGCGACAACGATGTCGTCGATGCCGATTCACTCACGTACCTCGAGAACTACCGGTTCACGGGCTCCATCCGCGGCTACCGCGAGGGCGAGCTGTACTTCCCCGGCTCCCCCATCCTGACCGTCGAGGGCTCGTTCGCCGACGCCGTCGTGCTCGAGACGCTCGCACTCAGCGTCCTCAACCACGATTCGGCGGTCGCCACGGCGGCATCCCGTATGAGCATCGCGGCCGGCGAGCGACCGCTCGCCGAGATGGGATCCCGTCGCGCCGCCGAGCAGTCCGCCGTCGCCGCAGCCCGCGCCGCCTACATCGCCGGCTTCCGTGCGACCAGCAACCTCGAAGCGGGCCGCCGATGGGGCATCCCGACCATGGGCACGGCCGCGCACTCGTGGACGCTTCTGCACGAGACCGAGGAGGAGGCCTTCCGCTCACAGATCGACAGCCTCGGGACGGACACGACCCTGCTCGTCGACACCTACGACATCCGCGCGGGAGTCGAGACGGCCATCCGCGTCGCCGGCACCGGCCTCGGCGGCGTGCGCATCGACTCCGGCGACCTGCCGATCGTCGCTGCCGAGGTGCGTGCTCAGCTCGACGAGCTCGGCGCGACGGACACGCGGATCACGGTCACGAGCGACCTCGACGAGTACGCGATCGCCGCACTGGCGGCGTCGCCCGTCGACGCATACGGCGTCGGCACCTCTGTCGTCACGGGATCCGGTTATCCCACGGCGAGCATGGTCTACAAGCTCGTCGCCCGTCAGGATCCGACCGGGGCATGGATCGGCGTGGCGAAGGCATCGACCGACAAGGCATCTCACGGCGGACGCAAGGCGGCCTTCCGCACCCTCGTCGACGGTGTGGCGACCACCGAGACCGTGGTCGTCTCCGACGGGTTCGAACACCTCGACACCCCGGCAGAGCATCCGGACGGACGCGCCCTGCAGACGACCTTCGTCGAGGCCGGAGAGATCGACACCGCCTACGAAGGACCGGAAGGCACGGCGTCGGCACGGGCGCATCACCTGCGCGTGCGAGAGGAGCTTCCCGTCCGAGCACTCGCACTGAGCAAGTCGGATCCGGCGATACCGACGGTGTTCATCGACGCGGACTGATCCACGGCTGAGCCTGTGCGGCTCAGCTGATCATCGACTCGTAGATCTCCTTGCAGGTGGGGCAGATCGGGAACTTCTCCGGGTCGCGACCCGGAGTCCACTTCTTGCCGCACAGCGCACGCACCGGCTTGCCGGTGATCGCGGACTCGAGGATCTTGTCTTTCTTGACGTAGTGCGAGAAGCGCTCGTGGTCGCCCGGTTCGAGGTTCTCCTCCCGGAGGAGCTCTTCCAGTTCGCGATCAAGCGTTGCCACGCCGCCCTGATCGGGGCTGTCCAGCGGAGTACTCATGCCGAGAGTCTAGCCGTGCCCGGCCCGGGGTGGGCGGGTGTCACGCGGTCTCGACGAACTCCATCAGGCGCTCACCTTCGCGCTCGAAGATCCGCCCTCCGACGGTGACTCCGACGGCGAGCATGACCACACCGGTCGCGAGCCCCGCCCAGAAGGTCGCCGGGGCGAACCGCGACCCCTCGAGCATCGTGAGCACGAGCAGCCAGATCGCCGGGATGCTCACGACGATGGCACCGAGGAACGCCGCGGCCGGGCCGTATGCACCACGCGAGGTCGGTCGCTGAGGCTGCTGGAACGGGCTGTCGCCCGGCCGGGAGACGGCATAGGGGGCGATCACCGAGACGATGCTCGAGAATCCGAGAGCCGACAGCAGCAGGCTGGCGCCGACACCGGTGAGCGGAAGCAGCAGACGCCAGTCGTCGATCCAGAGCAGAGTGAGCGGCACCGCGATCGCGAGCACCGGCAGCGCCACGAGGATCACCGGCACCAGTCGCCCCAGACGATCGGGGATGCCGCGCACACCGCTGGCCACGTGGGTCCACAACGCGGTCGAGTCGTAGGCGACGTCGTTGTGCGGGAGCCATCCGAAGAACAGCGCCATGACGGGGACCGGCACGAGCGCTGCGATCTCGAGCGGCACACCCGCGACGAGGAGCGGGAGCACCGTGAGCACTCCGGCGACCGGGACCACGATGAGGTTCATGATGTAGCGACGGTCGCGCAGCCAGTACACGAGGCTGCGCGCCGCGATCGCCCCGAACGCGTTCGAGGGCAGCAGACCGAACCAGCCGAGTCCGGATCGTTCCCGCGATGCGACAGGACGCTCGGTGGTGGTGAGCAGACGACGCACGAGCCACGTCCACAGCACCCAGAGAGCCGCTGCGGTCGCGAACGCCACGATGCCGCTGATCCAGGCACCCGAGGAATCATCCGTCGCGAACGAGAAGAGGAACCGCGACGATGCCGCGAAGGGGGTGAATCCGACGGCCGCCGTGAGAGTGGCGACCGCGGCGGGGACATGCCCGTCCCACTTGAGGGACGCCAGGAAGACCGCGACGGGGAAGGCGATCACGACCACTGCCAGGGCGAAGAGCGCGGTGAGTTCACGCGAGCGACGTTCGGGCAGCACGAGCGCGTTCACGGCCATCCCGATCCGTGCCGAGAGGATCGTCGACACGAGACTCACCACGCTCATCAGGACCGCGAGAGGCCAGGGCGCGCCCAATCGGATCGCGACGATGCAGACACTGATGTTGACGGCGAGCAGCGCCAGGCTCGGGACGCTGATGAACGACGCGAGGGCGAGGATCCACGGCATCTGCCGTTCGTCGACCCCGAACACCGCGAACCGTCGCGGATCGAGCTGGTCGACGGCGCCCACGAGGATGGGGCCGACGAGGAAGCCCAGGAGGAGCGCTGCGCTGCCGAGCACGATGACCGTGCGCGCGACGGCGACGGGGGCGTCGTCGAGGCTCAGGACTGCGGCGCAGACGACAGCAGTGAGGACGACGATGACGGCGAGCATGACCAGCGTCCGCACCCGACGTTCGCCGCGGAGCGATCCGATCAGGAGCGCCGCCCTCAGTCGGAGAACGTGTGCAGCCACTCGAGCCCCTCCACCTCGCCGATACCGCCGGAGAGCTCGACGAATCGCGCCTCGAGCGTCTGCCCTGCACGCACCTCGTCGATCGTGCCCTCGGCCAGCACGTCTCCGCCGACGATGATCGCGACGCGCGAGCAGACGCGCTCGACGAGATCCATGCCGTGGCTGGAGAGAATGACCGTTCCACCGTGCGCGACGTATGCACGCAGGATGTCGAGGATCACGGCCGAAGACACAGGGTCGACCGCCTCGAAGGGCTCGTCGAGCACCAGGACCCGCGGCGAGTGGATCATCGCACCCGCAAGCATGATCTTCTTGGTCATGCCGGCCGAGTAGTCGGAGACGACGCGGTTGAGCGCCTCTCCGAGGTCGAAGGCCCGTGCGAGGTCGCCCACGCGCTTCTCGATGACGTCCGAGGCGAGGCCTCGGAGCAATCCGTAGTAGTAGAGGAGCTGGCGACCGGTGAGACGGTCGAAGGTGCGGAGCCGGTCGGGCAGCACGCCCATCATCCGCTTCGCCGCAAGCGGCTTCGCCTTCTGGTCGATGCCGCAGATCACGACGTCGCCCTCGTCGGCGCGCAGGAGCCCGGCGACGATCGACAGGGTCGTCGTCTTGCCCGCCCCGTTGGGGCCGACGATTCCGTAGAACGAGCCGGCGGGCACAGTGAGGTCGATGCCGTTCACCGCGGTGTGATCACCGAAGTTCTTCACGAGACCACGGATGCGGATCGCCTCGGCCGCGGATGCCGCGTCGACACCGCTGACCGCCTCTTCCGTCGCATCGGCGTCCGAGACGGCGCCGTCTGCGTCGCCTGCCGGGCTCGCCGTGGCCGGCGCGTCATCCGCGCTGGTGTCGTCGGTCTTCACCACCTCTGCCGTCGCGTCGTCGACCGCAGAGTCCTCATCGAGCGGGACGCCCGTCGACTCGGCGGCACCCTCGAGGATCTGGGGTTCTGTCGAGGACGAAACCTCCTCGCTCTCGACAGCGGGCCCGGCGACCGTCTCCTCCGGAGCATCCGCTGTCGCCGGCGACGTCGCCTCCTCGACGGAGGGAGCCCCGGGTGCCGCAGCGGCGACCGTGGCTTCCGCCTGGGCGGTCTTGGCCTCCGCCTCCGCGACCTTTGCCGCTTCCGCCTCGGCCGCAGCGGCCTTGGCCGCGGCCGCCTTGGCTGCGGCGGTCTTCGCCGCGGCAGTCTTCGCGGCCGCCGTCTTGGCAGAAGCCGTCTTGGCAGAAGCCGTGCGGGCGTTGGACTTCGCTGCCGCGCTCTTCTCTGCGGCGGCCTTCGCCGCCACCGTCTTCGCGACCGTGGACTTCGCCGCGGTGGTCTTCGCAGCGGCAGGCCTGGCCGCCGTGGTCTTGGCGCCCGTCGTCTTCGCAGCGGCAGGCCTGGCAGCCGTGGTCTTGGCGACCGTCGTCTTCGCCGCCGTGGAGCGTGCGGCGGCCGTCTTCGCGCCGGTGGTGCGCGTGCTCGCCGGGCGGGCCGAGTTCTTGGCGGCTGCCGTGCGCGCGGTGGCAGAGGTGGTCTTCTTGGTCGCGGTGGACCGCGGGGCAGAACCGTCGGCTGAGCGATCGATCTTCAGAGCAGGCTCAGCCACCACCTCGATCGTCGCGGCGGCTTTGTCGGCCGCCGCCTTCGCCGGCGCGCGTGTGCTCGCCGCCTTCTTGACAGGCGTCTTCCGAGCCGGCGTCTTCTTCACGGTCGGGGGCGCGGCATCAGCCACCTGATCGGTGCGGTCGTCGGGGGAAGCAGTCACCGTCCTACGGTATCAACGGGCGCCCCTTTTCTTCGGGTCACCGCAACAATTGGCCGCTCGAAACACGGATAGGGCCGATCATCGCGCAGATCTGGACGAATCTGAGTGTTGGGTGTGTACTGGATCACGAATCGGCAACGGAGGCCGCAACCCCCGGGGGTTCCCAGCCTCGATCGCTAGCATGACTCTCGGCACGACGAAGTGTCTGGTCGGTGAACCGACCGTGAACACATACTTCCTTTAGGAGCACTCGTGACTCTTCAGACCGTCATCCTCGCCGCAGGCATGGGCTCACGCCTGGGCCGCGCGCTGCCGAAGCCGCTCACCGAGCTCAGCGACGGCCGCACGATCATGCGTCAGCAGCACGACAACATCCGCGCGGCCTTCGGGTCGGATGCCCGCATCACCGCCGTCGTCGGCTACCGCGCCGAGACGATCATCGAGGCCTTCCCGAACGTCAACTACGTGCACAACGAGCGCTACGACGAGACCAACACGTCGAAGAGCCTGCTGCGTGCACTCGGCGCCACCGGCAAGTCCGGCGTGCTGTGGATGAACGGCGACGTCGTCTTCGACCCGATGATCCTGGGCCGCGCAGCCGCCTACATCGAGCGCGACCAGTCGTTCGTCACCGTGAACACATCCAAGGTGAGCGACGAAGAGGTGAAGTACACGGTCACGGCCGAGGGCTTCATCAACGAGCTCTCCAAGACCGTCAAGGGCGGTCTCGGCGAGGCGGTCGGCATCAACTACATCTCCTCCGCGAACAAGAAGGCGTTCATGCGCCAGCTGCAGCGCGTCGAGGACCAGGACTACTTCGAGCGTGGCCTCGAGCTCGCGATCGCCGAGGACGGCCTTCTGCTCGAGCCGATGGACGTGTCGGACCTCTACGCGGTCGAGGTCGACTTCGCCGAGGACCTCGAGCGGGCGAACCTGTTCGTCTGATCGTCTCGCACGAAAGCCCGGCCCCGTCAAGGGAGCCGGGCTTTCGGCATTTTCGCGGTCTGGGTTCCTAGGATCGATCCATGGGCCCCAAGGTGCACAAGATCCATTCCCTTCCCGACGACTCTCCGTGGGACAGAGGTGTGCCGCCTGTGGGGTCCACGGAGCATCCGTTCATGGTGCGGGGCCTCGATCGCGTCCTCTCGATCCAGCGCCCGCTCGTCCTCGCGCACATCCGGAGCATCCGACTGCGCAACCCCCACGCGTCCCCCGAGCAGATCATCCGCATCCTCGAGCGCCGCTACCTCGCTGCCGTGACGACCGGCGGCGCCGCCGTCGGAGCGACGGCGGTCGTCCCGGGGATAGGCACCGGAATCACCCTCGCGCTGTCCGGTGTGGAGACCGTCGGGTTCGTCGAGTCCACAGCACTGTTCGCGCAGTCCGTCGCCGAAGTGCACGGCATCGCGGTCTCGAACCCCGACAGGGCCCGAGCGCTGGTCATGACGCTGATGCTCGGCAAAGAGGGCGTGGCCCTCGTCGGCCAGCTCGCCGGCGAGGCGACAGGCAAGGGCGGGACGCGTTCGTCGTACTGGGGCGAGATGGTCACGAAGTCGCTCCCCCGCGCAGCGGTCGGGCCGCTGGTCGATCGACTCAAGAGCATGTTCGTGAAGCAGTTCGCCGCCAAGGGCGGAGCCTCCTTCATCGGCAAGGCGCTGCCGTTCGGTGTCGGCGCCGCCGTGGGCGGGGCGGGCAACCACATCCTCGGACGCCGCGTGCTCACGACCTCGCACCGCGCGTTCGGTGCGGCTCCGATGGACCTGCCCCTCGACCTCGAGCCGGTCGACGGCGCGGAGAAGCTCGAACTCCGGATGCTGCACGGCGCGCAGTTCGTCGGTGGGGCTGTGGCCGGCGCCGCCGGCTCGGCCGCCCGCGGCGTCGGCTGGGCAGGTCGGAGGATCGCCTCGGTCGGACGCGGCCGCAAGGACGCGGCCGCGATCGAGGCGCAGGGAACGCATGACCTGCCGGGAGACCTGGGCTCGGATCCGTCGGGTTCGCGCCGCGACTGAGTGCGCGACGACCTCCGCAGAGCGCGCAGTCTGCGGACAGCCACCAAAGGATCGTGCGACCCGTTGTGGCGAGCATCCAACGGAGCGGGCCGAGCCGACGATAGGGTGGAATCCGTGACGGACAAGCCCGAACTCTCGACCACCGCCGGCAGAATCGCAGACCTCCGCGCTCGCTACAACGAAGCCGTTGTCGACGCTGAGAAGATCGCGCACGACAAGCAGCACGCCAAGGGCAAGATGACCGCCCGCGAGCGCATCGAACTGCTCGTCGATCCCGGAAGCTTCGTCGAGTTCGACGAATACGTGCGCCATCGCAGCACCGCTTTCGGGATGGATCGGAACCGCCCGTACGGCGACTCGGTCGTGACGGGCGTCGGCACGATCCACGGTCGAACCGTCGCCGTCTACTCGCAGGACTTCACCACCTTCGGGGGCTCGCTCGGCGAGGTCTCCGGCGACAAGATCATCAAGATCATGGAGTTCGCCCTCTCCGGCGGCATGCCGATCATCGGCATCCTCGACTCGGGCGGCGCCCGCATCCAGGAGGGCGTGCTCGCCCTCAGCAAGTACGGCGAGATCTTCCGACTGAACACCCGCTCGTCGGGTGTCATCCCGCAGATCTCGATCATCATGGGTCCTGCCGCCGGCGGCGCCGTCTACGGACCGGCTCTGACCGACTTCGTCATCATGGTCGACAAGACCAGCCAGATGTTCGTCACCGGCCCCGACGTCATCAAGACGGTCACGGGTGAGGACGTCGGCATGGAGGAGCTCGGTGGTGCCCTCACGCACAACACCCGCTCGGGCGTCGCGCACTACCTCGCCCAGGACGAGGATGACGCGATCGATTACGCGCGCACGCTGCTCGGCTTCCTCCCCGACAACAACATGGCCGAGATCCCCGGCTACGAGAGCGGCTTCGAGTGGGAGACCACGGATGCCGATCGCTCGCTGAACACGATCATCCCCGACTCCCCCAACCAGCCGTACGACATCCACACGGTGATCGAGCACGTCGTCGACGCCGGGGACTTCATCGAGGTGCAGCCGCTCTTCGCCCCGAACATCGTGATCGGCTTCGGTCGCGTCGAGGGCCGGTCCGTCGGGATCATCGCCAACCAGCCGTCGCAGATGGCCGGCACCCTGAACATCGAGGCGGGCGAGAAGGCGAGCCGGTTCGTGCGCTTCTGCGACGCGTTCTCGATCCCGATCGTCACCCTGGTCGACGTGCCCGGGTACCTCCCCGGCACCGACCAGGAGTGGACCGGCGTGATCCGCCGCGGCGCCAAGCTCATCTACGCGTACGCCGAGGCGACGGTGCCGCTCGTCACGGTCATCCTGCGCAAGGCCTACGGCGGCGCCTACATCGTCATGGGCTCGAAGCAGCTCGGCGCCGACGTGAACCTCGCCTGGCCCACCGCCGAGATCGCGGTCATGGGCGGCCAGGGTGCCGTCAACATCCTGTACCGCGGCGAGATCAAGCGCGCCGAAGAGGCCGGTGAAGACGTCGCCGCCGTGCGCACGCGCCTCGCGAACGAGTACACGTACAGCGTGACCTCGCCGTTCCTCGCCGCGGAGCGCGGCGAGATCGACGGCATCATCGAGCCCGCGAACACCCGCGTCTCGATCGCCAAGGCCCTCCGCGCGTTGCGCGGCAAGCGCGCCGAACTGCCGCCGAAGAAGCACGGGAACATCCCCCTGTGAGCGCGCAGGACGCACCCACGACGTCGGCGGACGCAGAGCGACCCCCGACGATCGAGATCACGCGCGGCTCCGCCACAGAGGAGGAGCTCGCCGCGCTCATCGCGGTGGTCGGCGACGCATACGCGCAGGAGACTGCGGATGCCGTGGCCGACGAGCCCCGCGTCTCTGCGTGGACGCGAACGCAGCGTCCCCTCCGGAGACAGCTGCGGAGAGACATCCCGTGGGGACGGTTCTCGGGCTGAGCCCAGTCGGATGACGGGCCTGCGAGGCCCGGAGCCCCCCAGCTCCCGGGCCACGCAGACGGTCTCCCCCCGGTCGATGCGGGACGGTGGTCCCGATCATCGGATCACCCCAGTCGGCGCATCCCCTCGATAGTACATCGAGTGGAGATATTGCCGTCGACCCCTAACCGATATACCGGTATTCAGATTGACGGGGCGTTCAGTCCTCGAGGTAGAGATCCGATGCTCGAGGCGTCAACACCGCATCGAGCACGACGCACGCGGCTCCCACCGCACCGACGTCGTCTCCGACCACCGTCCCCTCGACCGGCAGTGCCCGCACCGCTCGCGTCGCGCTGAGCCGGTGGAGGGGTGCCGGAATCTCCTCGAGGTACACCTCGGCCAGGCGGCCCCAGAACGGCCCGCCGAGAACGACACGATCGACGTCGAGGACGTTCGTCAGCGCCGCGATGAGGACCGTGATGTGTCCTGCTGCGCGGCGCAGCACTCCGAGCGCGGGGGCCTCCCCCGCCGCGGCACGCTCGCACAGCTGGGTGAATCGGGCATCGACGGCGCGCTCGTCGCTGGCCTCACGATCATCCTCGAAGACGCCGGCCGCCTCAGCCTGCTCGACGATGGCCTGAGGGGTGCACACCACCTCGACGCATCCCCGCATCCCGCAGAGGCATCGGGGGCCGTCCGGGTCCACGATGATGTGTCCGATCTCGCCGAAGTTGTGCGAGCTTCCCGCGATGACGCCACCCTCGCGGACCACCGACGCGCCGAGCCCTGTTCCGAGATAGATGAACAGGAACGACCCCTCCGTCATCGTCTTGCTCGTCCACAGCTCCCCGACGGCCGCGGCCGTCGTGTCCTTCTCGAGCGTGACCTCGAAGCCCGTGGCCTCCGCGAGCACCGAGCGCAGCGGCACCCGATGCCACCCGTGCAGCTTCGGCGGGTCGATCACGGTGCCCTTCTCGGCGTCGAGCGGACCGGGAGCCGCGACCCCGATCCCCGAGACGAGCCCCCGCTCCACGCCGGCCTCGTCGATCAGGAGGTCGATCGTGTGCGCGACCGTCTCGACGATGCGTCGAGGGTCCTTGTCCGGCGTCCTGACCACGCGTCGATGCACGACCGTGCCCGACATGTCGAGCAGCACGAACGTGATGACGGCGGGGTCGAGGTGCACGCCCACCGAGAAGCGGCTCTCCGCCACCAGCCGAAGCGTGACCCGCGGCTTGCCCGGCCCGTTGATCGTGCGCCCACCCTCGGCGATGAAGCCCTCGTCCAGCAGGCGTCGAGTGATGTTCGTGATCGTCTGGGCCGAGAGGCCGGTCGCCTCGACCAGTTCGATCCGGCTGAGCCCGGCGTCCGAGCGGCGGATGGCCTCGAGGATCACCGACTGGTTGAAGTCACCCATTCGGGGGAGGTTGGTTCCTCGGCGCATTCCCATGCCTCATCTTCTCGCATACGTCGGTCCTCCGTGTCCCCCAAAATACCTACAGACAACGACTTGAATAACCATGAGACTGAGTAAGACGCTTCGCGTTCGGCTGGTCTCTCTGTCCCAGGGTAGACAGACGCAGACCGGCCACCAGCGGACGGTTTTCGGGTAACTGTTCCGCATGGCGAGGGGCAGGCGGATTCGCCGCCCCTCGCCCACTCTGTCTGACCTCGACTCTGACCTCCTCCCCCGGCCAGAGCCGAGGGCAGGGGCTTCATCCCTCTGCGGGCTCCCGGGGGATCTCGTGCCAGACGTCGACCGCGTCGTCGTCGCTCGGTCCGCCGGAACCTCCACGCCCGACCACCGTCACCGCCGTGACCGGATCACGCGCCGCACGGATGATCCAGCGCTCGGCGACGCCGTCGCGGAGCACGCGTGCGAGCTCGTCTCGGATCACCGCCCGGCGGGCCTCATCCACGTCTGCGAGCCCGCCCTCGTCGAACACCGTGACCGCTGCTCCCCGTCGCCGCGCATCCTCGATCGCATCCCGCACCGAGTCGTTCAGCAGGTCCGCACCCCGCAGTTCGTCACGGAGGCGCCCCTCTGCGAGGCGTGCGTGAAGCCTCTCCTCATCATCGAGCCCACCGCGCGATGCGACGACTCGACTCAGCACCGGCCCCGCGACGGCGAGAGCGAACTGCGTGCGAAGACGCCGTTCCCTCTGCCGCACCTGCTGCGTCGCATGCCAGGCGGACACTGCCTGCTGGATGCCCGCGAGCCGCTCCGTGTCGCGCACGGCACGATCCCAGAACATCACCAGGAGGTGGGCGACGGCGACCCACATCAGCGAGCCGACGAGGCCGAGCGACAGCGCCACCACCAGCCCGAGGAAAGCCGCGGACGCGACGACCAGGACGAGCACGATCAGCCAGCCGATCACGAATCGCCGGCGCACCACGCACACCACGCCCAGCAGCCCGAGCGCGCCGATGTACCAGGTCGCGAAGGGTGCTGTCAGCGTCACCGATTCGAGCGAGAGCGTGACGAGCACCGGGATCAGCACGCTCGACACGAGTGCGGCGAGGGCGACCCACAGAGGCATCCGCACCGACGATGCCGACTCCCACAGGATCGCCGCGTTCACGACGACGAGGTAGAGCGCGATCGCCGCGACCATCAGCAGGGGGCCGGTGGGCTGCTCGATCCACCAGACGCCTCTGGCGGCGAAGTACATCGCGAACCCCACGGCGAGCGAGGTCGCGACACTGCGTACGGTGCGGTTCACGGGCGCTCCCACCCCAGCGTCACCGTCGTGCCACACTCGCTCGAATCGATCTCCGCCGTGCCCGCGACACCCGCCATGCGCGCGAAGATCGATGCCTTGATACCGAGGCGATCGGCCCCGATCGCCTCGATGTCGAATCCGGGGCCGGCGTCGGAGATCGTGACGGTGATGCCCTCGTCGCCTCTGCCCTCGGCGATGATGTGCAGTCCCCGCCCGTTCGCGTGCGTCACGGAGTTCCCGAGGGCCTGGCGCGCCGCGAGCACGAGCGCGCGGGCCGCGCGTCCGGGGATCAGACCGATGCCGCCCCGTTCCTCGACGATCGCATCCGCCCCGATCTCGGACAGCGCCCGGCGGAGCTCGATCACGATCTGCGCGGCACCGACCGGCTCATCACTGCCCTCCTCGGCCACAGCGGCCTCGGTGTTCGCGAGGCGGGTCAGCGCCTCACGCGCCATCCCCACGGCGAGGTCCTGCGCCCGTTCGCCCTCCGCTCGCTCCGCGGCGATCAGCGCGGCGAGCACGCTGTCGTGCATGAGCGCCGACATCGCCGCGCGTTCCTCCTCCGCCGCGGCCGCCGCGGCCGCCGACGCGTAGGAGGCGACAGCCCGCGCGCGCGCCTCGTCGACGCCGGAGGCGACCGAGCGGAACATCCAGCCCAGCGAGATGATCACGATGCCGAGGATCAGGGTGAACGACACGTCGAATGCCGTGGTCACCCAGAAGTCGCGCGAGAAGGCGCCCTCGACGAGTCGGACGTAGCCGTACACGAAGGGGAGCCCCACGGCCCAGGCGAACTGGAGCCACAGGGGGAACGCGAGCATCGCCGCGACGACACCGACGTTGACGAGGAAGAAGATCCAGGGCTGGTTCGCGGCGTTGCCCACGGGGTCGACGAAGCTCGGCCACGCGGCGAGCGCCACGACGTAGATGATGGCGAAGGCGCCGGAGGCGATGCGCACCCCTCGCCCGACGATGCACGCGATCAGCATCAGCGCGAGCGGGATGAAGACCGCGAGCAGCATCGCGATCCGCGCGGCATCCGACCACGACATCGTCGTGATGCCGGCGATCAGCGCCTGCGCGCCGAGGATCCCCGATCCGATCGCGACGACGGTCGCGAGGATCCGCTCCATCCGCTTGCCGGTGAAGCGCTCGTACTCGGTCTCCACGCCGCCCGGAGAGGGAATCCTGCTCCAGGCTTCACGGATGCTGAGCGGGTCAGCGGGCACTCGGGGCACCGTCGGCTTCGACGATGCCGTCCTCCATCGCACGGCGAAGCAGGTCGACCTTGGTCGGCGCGGGGCGCCCCACCTCGACGTACTTCACCCTGATCCGGGTGATGTTCTCCTTGGCGGTCGAATAGGCGACCCCGAGTCGCTCCGCCACGGCCTTCAGCGGCAGGCCCGCCGCGTAGAGGCGCAGCACATCGCGCTCACGCGACGACAGCTGGGCGTCGGCGAAGTCGCGATCACCGTCGACGGCACTCGCCCACTCCACGTTGTTGAGCGCCTCGCCGTCGGCGACCGTGCGGATCGCGTCGAGCACGTCGTCGAGCGCCGAGGACTTGCTGACGACCCCCGCGGCTCCGGCGGCCAGAGCTTCGCGCACGGCAGCCGGTCGGTCTGCGACGCTGTGGATCACGACGCTCGCCCCGTCGGCGACGAGCGAACCGACGTTCTCGGTGACGGTCGTGCCGTCACCGAGCGTGAGATCGAGCACCACGACGTCGGCCGGCGGCGCGGACGTCGCAGACCGCCATTCGAGATAGGAGACGACGGTGCTGCCCGAGAACACGACGGTCTGCGCGCCGTCGCGAGCGCACGCGGCCTCGAGACCGAGACGGACGGATTCGTGATCGTCGATGAGTGCGACCCTGCTCATCCGTCCAGCCTAGTGATTCCCCCGGGTCGGAGATCGCCCGTCAACGCGTGAGCAGCGCCACGACCTCGAAATGATGGGAGTGCGGGAACAGATCGAACCCGCGGAGGGTGCCCACATTCCACCCGTGCTGGCGGAAGGTGCCGAGGTCGCGAGCGAGTGCCACCGGGTCGCACGCGACGTACGCGATCGCCTCGGGCGCGAGAGCGTGGAGCGCGTCGACGACGGCGCGCCCGGCACCGGCCCTCGGCGGATCCAGGACGACTGCGCCGGCGCTCGTGCCCGCGGGGATTCCTGCGAGGTAGCGGTCGACGCGCGCGGTGACCGCGCCGACGTCGAGCGGAGCGAGGTTCTGCCGGGCATGAGCCGTCGCGCGCCTGCTGGACTCGACCGTGACGATGTCGGTGCCGCCGAGGTCTGCGAGCGAGGCGGCGAAGAGCCCGACGCCTCCGTACAGATCGAAGTGCTTCTTCTCGGGGTCGACGTGACCGTCGAGGATGCCGTAGACGGCCCCGTCGAGCACGGATGCGGCTCGCGGATGCACCTGCCAGAATCCACCGGCGTCGACCTGGAAGCGTCGATCGCCCACCTGCTCGTAGACGACCTCGGGCGCGGGGCGTCGACCCTGCCCCCGTGCGGGGCGCTCGTCGAGCCGCTCGCGTCGGATGACCCGCACCGAGCCGTCGCCGGGTTCGACCAGATCCACACTGCCCGGCTCGCCGCCGGCGAGCGCGAGCGCGGCCCGGGCGATCGACGGACGCGCCAGAGGATGCGACTCGACCGGGATGACTCGGTGACTGCGCGCGGCATACGGGCCGACCCGGCCCTGGTCGTCGACATGCAGGGTGACCCTGGTGCGCCATCCGGTGCCGTCTGTGGAGTCGACCGCCTCGATCTCGGGGGCCTCGATTCCTGGCCCGGCGAACCGGTCGAGCGCCTCGGTCAGGACCTGACGCTTCAGCACCCGCTGGTGGGCGAGGTCGATGTGCCCGAGGTCCGCGCCTCCGGGGCGATCTTCCGGTGCACGCGCGACGTCGGCCTCCGACCAGATGTGCGCCCGGCGGTGCGGCGACGCGTCGAGGACCTCGACGGTCTCCGCACGCCAGAAGCTCTTCGAGTCATCGGTCGAGTCCTCGGTCAGCCGCGCACGCACGCGCTCGCCCGGGATCGCATCGGAGACGAACACCACTCGTCCTTCGTGGCGGGCGATGAACGTACCGCCGTGCGCGATGCCGGTGATGTCCAGATCGAGCAGGGCTGGGGAGGAAGTCATCCTTCGAGGATACGGTGGTGCACATGCGCGTCTGCCTCGCCTCCACCTCGCCCGCCCGTCTGATGCTGCTGCGACAGGCGGGAATCGAACCGCTCACACAGTCACCGGATGTGGATGAGGATGCCGTGGCCGCCGCCGCCGCGGCAGAACGCGGGGCCGAGCTCGCTCCCGCCGAGCTGGTGCTTCTGCTGGCCAGGGCGAAGGCGGCGGCCGTCGCACACGACCTCGCGGCGGCCGGCGAGTTCGACGGGATCGTCATCGGCGGAGACTCCATGTTCGAGATCGGCGGCCGGGTCTACGGAAAGCCGTACACGCCGGAGGAGGCGACACGCCGCTGGCACGAGATGCGCGGCGCCACCGGCATCCTGCACTCCGGCCACTCCGTGTTCCGGGTGTCGCCGGGTGCCGCCCCCGTGGAGGCCACCGCGACCGCCGAAGCATCGGTGGCCTTCGCCGCAGACATCACGGATGCCGAGATCGCCGCCTACGTCGCATCAGGCGAGCCCCTGCATGTCGCGGGCGCTTTCACGGTCGACAGCCTGGGCGGAGCCTTCATCACCCGTGTCGACGGCGACCCGTCGACCGTCGTGGGCATGTCGCTGTCGACCGTCCGTCGTCTGACAACGGGTCTCGGCGTCGCGTGGACCGACCTCTGGTCGTAGGGTCTCGTCGACGTTTCTCCCTCTTTCTTGTGGAGAGTCGTCAAAGGGATCGACAGCCTTCTCGCTAGGCTGGCAAGCATGCCTGATATCGCCAAGGTGCTCATCGCCAACCGCGGCGAGATCGCCGTACGCATCATCCGTGCCACTCGTGACTCGGGGATCGCCTCGGTCGCCGTGTACGCCGACCAGGATCGCGACGCTCTGCACACCCGACTCGCCGACGAGGCCTTCGCCCTCGGCGGAGCCACGAGCGCCGAGACCTACCTGCAGATCGAGAAGATCCTCTCGATCGCCCGACGCGCCGGCGCAGACGCCGTGCACCCCGGGTACGGCTTCCTCGCTGAGAACGCCGAGTTCGCGCGTGCCGTCATCGGCGCGGGCATGACCTGGATCGGCCCCTCGCCCGACGCCATCGAGGCGCTCGGCGACAAGGTCACTGCCCGTCACGTCGCCGAGAAGGTGGGCGCCCCGCTCGCCCCCGGCACCCCCGGCCCCGTCGCCGGAGCAGACGAGGTCGTCGCCTTCGCGGAGGAGTTCGGTCTGCCGATCGCCATCAAGGCCGCATACGGCGGCGGCGGACGCGGCCTGAAGGTCGCGCGCGAGCTCGACGAGGTCGCCGAGCTGTTCGAGTCCGCGACCCGCGAGGCCGTCGCCGCCTTCGGCCGCGGCGAGTGCTTCGTCGAGAAGTACCTCGACAAGCCGCGCCACGTCGAGACCCAGTGCCTGGCGGATGCCGCGGGCAACGTCGTCGTCATCTCGACGCGCGACTGCTCGCTGCAGCGTCGCCACCAGAAGCTCGTCGAGGAGGCACCGGCGCCGTTCCTCACGGACGAGCAGAACGACCTGCTGTACTCGGCATCCAAGGCCATCCTCAAGGAGGTCGGCTACGTCGGTGCGGGCACCTGCGAGTTCCTGATCGGCGCCGACGGCACCGTGTCGTTCCTCGAGGTCAACACCCGCCTGCAGGTCGAGCACCCCGTCTCCGAAGAGGTCACCGGCATCGACCTGGTGCGCGAGCAGTTCCGCATCGCGGCCGGCGGCACCATCGACTACGACGACCCGAAGCCGACCGGCCACTCGATCGAGTTCCGCATCAACGGTGAGGACCCGGGTCGCGGGTTCCTCCCCCAGCCCGGACCCATCCACGTCTTCAAGACGTTCGGCGGCCCCGGCATCCGTCTCGACTCCGGTGTCACCGCCGGCGACTCCGTGTCGGGTGCATTCGACTCGCTGCTCGCGAAGATCATCGTCACGGGCAAGGACCGCGCCGAGGCGCTCGAGCGCTCACGCCGCGCTCTCGACGAGTTCGAGGTCGCAGGTCTCCCCACAGTGATCCCGTTCCACCGCAAGGTCGTGAACGACCCGGCCTTCACCGCCGAGAACGGCGAGTTCGGCGTCTTCACGCGCTGGATCGAGACCGAGTTCGTGAACGACATCCCCGCGTGGGACGGCGAGCTCGAGTCGCCCGCCGCGGCCGAGAACCGCCACACCGTGGTCGTCGAGGTGGCAGGCAAGCGCCTCGAGGTCAGCCTCCCCGACCGCGTCGCCGTCGCCGCAGGAACCGCGGGACGACCGGCCGCCGTGCCGCCGTCCCGTCGCAGCCACGCGACGTCCGTCAGCGCCGGTGCGTCCGGCGACGCGGTGAAGTCGCCCATGCAGGCGACCGTCGTCAAGGTCGCCGTCGAAGAGGGGCAGCAGGTCGTCAAGGGCGACCTCGTCGTCGTCCTCGAAGCGATGAAGATGGAGCAGCCGCTGCAGGCGCACAAGGACGGCGTCGTGGGCAACATCAGCGCCGAGACCGGGGCGACCGTCTCGGCCGGGCACCCGCTGCTCACGATCAGCTGACACCTGTCCTCAGACGAGAAGAGGCGCCNCACGCGGGGCGCCTCTTCTCGTGCAGCCGGTGGATCAGGAGATCTTCGCGTTGACGAGGTGCATCGCGCGGCTGGCATCCGTGATGCTGCTCGACAGCGACGGGTACGCCGCGAACACACGCGACACCTGATCGACGGTGAGGCGTCGCTCGACCGCGACGGCGATCGGGTAGATCAGCTCGGATGCCTTCGGTCCGACGATCACACCGCCGATCACGGTGCCCGAGCCCTTGCGGGCGATCAGCTTCACGAATCCGTCCTTGATGCCCATCATCTTCGCGCGCGGGTTCGCCGCGAGCGGCAGCTTGTAGACGAGCCCGTCGGCGACGCCGTCCTCGACGTCCTTCTCGGAGTAGCCGACCGTGGCGATCTCGGGAGCGGTGAAGATGTTCGAGGTGATCTTGATCAGCTCGAGCGGGATCACGATGTCGCCCAGCGCGTGGAACACGGCCGTGCGGCCCTGCATGGACGCGACGGAGGCCAGCGGGAAGAAGTTCGTGCAGTCGCCGACCGCGTAGACGTTCGGCACCGACGTGCGCGCCACGCGGTTCACGCGGACGTGACCGCTCTCGTCGAGTTCGACTCCCGCATCCTCGAGGCCGATGCCCGCGGTGTTGGGGATCGATCCGACGGCCATGAGGCAGTGGCTGCCGTCGACGGTGCGCCCGTCGGACAGGGTCGCCGTCACGCCGTCCTTCGTGACCTCGACCTTCTCGGCTCGGGCCTTGGAGAGCACCGTCATGCCGCCGCGCTTGAAGACCTTCTCGAGCACGCGCGCGGCATCCTGGTCCTCGCCGGGAAGCACCTGGTCACGGCTGGACACCAGAGTGACCTTGGCGCCGAGGTTCATGTAGGCGGAGGCGAACTCGGCACCGGTCACGCCGGACCCGACGACGATGAGGTGCTCGGGGAGCGCCTTCATGTCGTACAGCTGCGTCCATGTCAGGATGCGCTTGCCGTCGGGCTTCGCGGAGTCCAACTCACGCGGCGACGCGCCGACGGCGACGATGATCGTGTCGGCCTCGATGCGGTCGAAATCCGTACCACCGTGACCGGTCGAGACGATGATCGCGTTCGGCCCCTCGAGGCGTCCGTGTCCGGACAGGATGCGCACGCCGGCTTCGAGCAGCGCAGAGCGCATGTCCTCGGACTGCTGTCCGGCGAGGGCGATGAGTCGCTTGTTGACGGCGGCGAGGTTGATGGCGATCTCGGGCTTCAGCGGCTTGCCGTGCTCGCCCTTCGCGTAGAACTGCACACCCAGGTCGGATGCCTCCGAGATCGCGATGGCCGCATCGGCCGTGGCGATCAGGCTCTTCGAGGGGACGACGTCGGTGAGGACCGCCGCGCCGCCGACGCCCACGCGCTCGACCAGGGTCACCTCGGCTCCGAGCTGGGCGGCGGCGAGTGCCGCCTCGTAGCCGCCGGGACCGCCGCCGAGCACGGCGACGCGCTGAGTGCGCTCAAAAGGGGTGGAAGACATGATCTCCATTCTTCCGCAATCCTGGCCCCCGAGCCTGCACCTTCCTAGAGTGGATCCATGTCCGAAACACACAGCAACCCCCTCGACGACCCGAATGCGAACCCGTTCGAGGTCGCAGCCGACGCAGCCGCCGACATCGCGCGCCTGACCGGAGTCGAGAAGCACGACATCGCCCTCACCCTCGGCAGCGGCTGGGGCAAGGCAGCCGACATCATCGGCGAGACCACAGCGACCATCCCCGCCACCGAGGTCACCGGATTCTCGAAGCCCGCTCTCGAGGGCCATGTCGGGACCCTCCGCAGCATCCGCACCCCCGACGGCAAGAACGTCCTGGTCATCGGTGCCCGCACCCACTACTACGAGGGCCACGGCGTCCGCCGTGTCGTGCACTCGGTCCGCACCGCCGCGGCCACGGGGGCGAAGATCATGGTCCTCACCAACGGCGCCGGCGGCGTCCGCGAGACGTGGACTCCCGGTCAGCCCGTGCTCATCAGCGACCACATCAACCTCACGGCCGACTCCCCGCTCGAGGGCGCGACCTTCATCGACCTGACGGACCTCTACGCGAAGCGCCTGCGCGACATCGCGCGCAGCGTCGACCCCACCCTCGACGAGGGCGTCTACACGCAATTCCGCGGCCCGCACTACGAGACCCCGGCCGAGGTGCAGATGGCCAAGCACATCGGCGGCCACATCGTGGGCATGTCGACCGCGCTCGAGGCGATCGCCGCCCGCGAGGCCGGCATGGAGATCCTGGGCTTCTCGCTCATCACGAACCTCGCCGCTGGCATCCAGAAGACGCCGCTCAGCCACGCCGAGGTCATCGAGGCCGGCCGCGAGGCGGAGCCGGTGATCTCGGCTCTGCTCGCCCGCGTGGTCGAGGCGCTGTGAGCGACGAGCGCCTCGCACAGGCCCGCGCCTGGATGAGGCAGGACCCCGACCACGAGACCCGCGACGAGCTCGCCGCGGTCATCACCCGCGCGGCGGACGGCGACCAGGCGGCGATCGCCGATCTCGACGACCGCTTCAGCACCCGGCTGGCCTTCGGGACCGCCGGGCTCCGCGGCGCGCTGGGGGCCGGCAGCAACCGCATGAACCGCGTTCTCGTCGCCCAGGCCGCGGCCGGCTTCGCGTCGTACCTGCGCGAGCGGGCACAGGGCGGCACGCCGACCGTGATCATCGGGTACGACGGGCGCCGCAACTCGCGGGTGTTCGCCACCGACTCGGCCGAGCTGTTCGCCGGCGCCGGCCTCCGGGCGATCCTGCTCCCCCGCCTTCTGCCCACACCGGTGCTCGCCTTCGCGGTGCGGCACCTCGGTGCGGATGCCGGCGTCATGGTCACCGCCTCGCACAACCCGCCGAACGACAACGGCTACAAGGTGTACCTCGGTGGCGCGGACCAGGGTTCGCAGATCGTCGCACCCGCGGATGCCGCGATCGCGGCCCACATCCAGCGGATCGCGGACGCGGGTGACATCACCGTGCTGCCCCGGTCCACCGACTACGCGACGGCCGGAGAAGACGTCGTCGACGCGTACGTCGCGGCGACCGCCGCCGTCGCCGCCGCCCCCGCATCCGCCGCGGACATCCGATGGGTGTACACGGCGATGCACGGGGTCGGCTGGGAGACGCTCTCCAAGATCGTGAAGGCCGCGGGCTATCCGCAGCCGATGGTCGTCGGGGAGCAGCTGAAGCCCGACGCGACGTTCCGCACCGTGTCGTTCCCGAACCCCGAGGAGCCGGGGGCGATGGACCTCTCGTTCACCCGCGCCCGCCGCGTCCAGGCGGACTTCATCCTCGCGAACGACCCTGATGCCGACCGCCTCGCCGTCGCGATCCCCGACGCTTCGTCGGAGAACGGCTGGCGCCGGCTCACGGGCAACGAGGTCGGGCTCCTGCTCGGCGCCCGCGCCGCGCGCGCGGCCGAGGGCACGCCCGGCGCCTCACTGGCGTGCTCGATGGTCTCCTCCCCCGGTCTGGGCGCGGTCGCCGCGCACCACGGCCTGGACTTCCACGAGACGCTCACCGGCTTCAAGTGGATCTCGCGGGCTCCGGGCATCGTGTTCGGATTCGAGGAGGCCCTCGGCTACCTCGTGAACCCCGAGACCGTGCGCGACAAGGACGGCATCTCGGCCGCGGTCGCGATCCTCGGGCTCGCGGCCGACGCCCATGAGCGGGGCAAGTCTCTCGCGGATCTTCTGAGCGAGCTCGGTGACACGTACGGGCATTTCGCCAGCGGTCAGGTGTCGGTGCGCGTCGACGATCTCTCGGTGATCGGCGCCGTGATGCTGTCTCTGCGCACGCTGCCGCCGTCGCAGTTCGGCGGACACGCCATCGCGTCGGCGGAGGACCTGCTGCATGCCGAGGCGGGACAGCCGTCCGGGGATGTGCTGCGCTACCGCCTCACCGACGGATCCCGGATCATCGTCCGCCCCAGCGGTACCGAGCCCAAGCTCAAGGTCTACATCGACGCGAAGGCCGAATCGGCTGCACGCGCCGCCCAGATCGTGCACGAGCTCGAGGCCGCCGTGCGGACCCTCCTGGAAGAACGCTCGTAGATCGCATGCCGAGAAGACACGTCGTCATCAGCGCGCACAACGGGGTGCACGCGCGCCCCGTCGCCGAGCTGGTGCGCGTCGTGCAAGCGCACCCGCATGCGGTGACCCTGCGCACGTCGTCGGGCGCGGTCGTGGACCTCAGCAGCGTTCTCGCGCTGATGGACCTCGCACTCGCGCCCGGCGACGCCGTGGTGCTCGAGACCAGGGAGTCGCAGGATGCGGATGCCGTGCTCGACACGCTGGCCGGAGTGCTCGACCCGCGGATCTGAGCGACCGGGTCAGCCGTCGATCACCGCGACGAGCTCGTCGAGGAACGCCTCGAAGCTCGTGCCACGGCGCAGGATGCGCTGCACGCTGTCGCGCTCGCTGAACACCTCGACGAGCTGCTCGAAGACGGTCTGGAATGCGGCACGGTCGCTCTCGCTGAACGCGGCGAGGGCGACCACCTGCACGCGCCCCTCCCCCCATGCCGCCGATCCGTCGGCGACGCCGATCGCGATCGCCGTGCGCGTCGCCGTCATCTGCAGGGCGTGAGGCACCGCGAGGGCATCCGTGAACGCGGTGGACGACATCCGCTCCCGGACGATCGTGTTCTCGACGTAGTCCTCGCCGATGAGGCCGGCCTCCACGAGGAGTCCGCCGAGGCGACGGATGATCGCCTCCTCACCTTCGTCGGGGAGCGGGTAGACGAACGCGTCGGCATCGAAGTAGCGGGCGAGTTCGGCGCGCAGACGGGTCAGCCGTCGGCCCCGCCTGACCCGCGCCGCCGCCTGCTGGATGCGATCGACATCGGCATCCGTGAGGAACGGCTGGATGCGCACGAACCGATCGCCGGTCGCGCCCGGCTCGATCGTGCTGAGTACGAGGTCGGTCTCGAAGGAGGCCCAGTCCGGGTCGACGTTCGTGACGACGCTGGTGACCTCGATCGCCGATCCCAGCGAACGGTCGACGCTGGAGCGCAGCAGCTCATGCAGCTCGTAGTAGCCGGGGCACACGATCGTCGCCGTGAGGATCGACTCGGCTTTGCGACTGCGCTCGAGCCGTCCGCCGACGTGCATCGCGATGTAGGCGATCTCGTCGTCGTGGATCGGCGTTCCGAGACGGTCGTGCAGGCCGCTCGCGATCGACACGGCCACCTCGAAGATCATCGGATACGACGTCTTGAGAGAGCGCGTGAGCGGATTCCGGGTGAGGGCGCTCTCCTCGGCGCGGCGCAGCAGGTTCTGCACGTGCAGGGCAAGGCGCAGCACGAAGGTCTCATCGACCAGGTCGACCTGGAAGTCGTCGGCCGCTCTCGTGATCTCGGCGCGGACGGCTGCCTCGACGTCCGGGTCGACACCGCTGCGAGCGACGTCACCCGCGGCGTCCTCTCCCGGCGCGACGATGCGGGTGAGCACGAGAGACGCGAGGTGGCCGCTGTCTCCGTCGCCGAGCGCGACGGAGAAGTGCTCCTGGGCGAGGCGGGCGATGACCGCACCGACCCTCGGGATCTCCTCCCTCGCGCCGGTGGGCCCGGCCTCGAGAGCATGCCCCGCGGCGACCCGCTCGGCGGCGATCGCGATGTGGAGCAGCACGTCCGAGATCGCGAGCTCGTTGACGTAGTAGCCGAGTTGTCCGAGTTCGCGCACCAGCTCGGACTTGAAGGGTCCGACCGAGCGCGCGGCGACGGCGCTGCCGGAGAGTGCTCGGCGGAAGGTCTCGGGGTGGAACGACGCGGCATCCATCTCGTCGTGCGCCAGCCGGCTGAGGAGTCGACGCTGCGCCGTCTCGTTGCCTCGCAGGCGCACGATCTCGCGATCGCGCTCGAGGGTCAGCTCGGTGCCGTCGAGCAGGCCGCGGACCCGGGCGAGGTCGGACTCGAGCGTCGCCTCGCTGACGTGCAGCTCACCGGCCATCTCGAAGACGTCGACGCCCTGCGGCACATCGAGCAGAGTGCGGACGATGCCGTGCAGCCGATCCCGCGGCGCCGACTCGCCTCCCTGGCGGGTGCGCAGCGCATCACGCGCCGCTGACCCCGCGCGATAACCGGCCGGTCCCGACTCGACGGCATCCGCACCTCCCGTGCGGGCGTTCAGCGCCACGACATACGAGCGGATGCTGCGCGGGGTGACCCCGAGCTGATCGGCGAGGCTCGCGGCCGTCGCCCAATCGCCCTGTCGGAGGAGGGTCGAGAGGAGCTGGTCCTGGCGCTGACGCGACATGATCCTCCCCCTCCTCCGTGCCGACTGCACTGTCCTGACGTGACTTCCATGATGTCAGTAAGCGCGTGGCCCCGCTCCGAAACCGATGTTCCGCAGGGGCGGAAAGGAACCTGTTGGCGAGAGCGAGCGCCAGTTCCCAGACTGTTCTCAGGAAAGGTAGTGGGCATCGATGAAGATCCTCGTGGTGTGCGGCGCCGGCGCGTCGAGCACATTCGTCGCACAGCGACTGCGCAGAGCAGCCTCCGACGCCGGTCTCGAGTGGGACGCGGCGGCCGGCATGGAGTACTCGGTCACCGGCGGCGATCACGATCTCATCCTCGTCGGCCCTCACCTCGCCGACCGTCTCGACGCGATCCGTGACGCGACCCTCGTGCCTGTGGCCGTCCTCCCGGAGGACGTCTTCGCCGACCGCGACGGCACCCGCACTCTCGCGCTCGCCCGCTCGATCCTCGCCGACGCCAGGACCACCCCGAAAGGAACATCATGACCGTCTCCCGCACCGTACGCATCGGCTCATCCCACGGACTCCACGCCCGCCCCGCGAAGCTGTTCGCACAGGCGGCCAAGGACTCCGGCATCCCGGTGACCATCGCGAAGGACTCGGGCAAGGCTGTCAACGCGGCCAGCATCCTCGGCGTGATCGCCCTCGCGATCGAGCACGGCGACTACGTCACCCTCACCGCAGACGGCGACAGCGCCGAGAACGTGCTCGACACGCTCACCGAGCTGCTGACGACCGACCATGATCAGGACGCCGGCGCGTGAGCGAGCTGCGAGGAGTCGGCATCGGTCTCGGCGTCGCCCAGGGCGTCGTCGTGCGGATGACCGAGGCGCTGCCCGCTCCGGACAACACACCCAGCACGCAGGGCGTGGATGCCGAGCGCGCCAGGGTGCGTGAGGCGGTCGCCGCGGTGGCTCAGGAGCTGACCGCCCGAGGCGAGACGGCCGGTGGCTCGGCGCAGGAGGTGCTGGAGGCTCAGGCGATGATCGCCGAGGACCCCACACTGCAGGACGAGGTCGACGCCAGGATCGATGACGGCGCCACCGCCGAGTGGGCCGTGCACGATGCGTTCGCCGGCTTCCGCGCGACGCTCGAGGCGGTCGGCGGCTACCTCGGCGAGCGCGCGGCCGACCTCGACGACATCGCCCAGAGGGTGCTCGCCCGTCTCCGCGGCGTCGACGCGCCGGGCGTGCCCGACCCCGGGCATCCGTTCGTCCTCGTCGCCCGCGACCTCGCTCCGGCCGACACGGCTCTGCTGAACCTCGACCAGGTGCTCGCCCTCATCACCTTCGACGGCGGGCCCACCTCGCACACGGCGATCCTCGCCCGCGAGAAGGGCATCGTCGCGATCGTCGGCGCCGCCTCGGCATCCGCTCTCACCACCGGCCAGTCCGTGATCGTCGACGCGGCCGCCGGCATCGTGACGCTGGATCCGACCTCTGACGAGAAGGAGCGCGCCGAACAGCGCGCCGCCGCCCGACGCTCCGCGGACGACGCTCCACTGACTCCCGGCGCCCTCGCCGACGGCACGCTGATCCCGCTGCTGGCGAATCTGGGGAAACCTGCAGACGCATCCGATGCCGTCGAACGCGGGGCTGAGGGCGTCGGGCTGTTCCGCACCGAGTTCCTGTTCCTCTCGTCGGCCCAGGCGCCGACCGTCGAGCAGCAGCGCGAGTCGTACCGCGAGCTTCTCGCGGCCTTCCCGGGCAAGAAGGTCGTCGTGCGGATGCTGGATGCCGGGGCAGACAAGCCTCTGGCCTTCCTCAACGACGCGCACGAGGAGAACCCGGCGCTCGGGCTCCGCGGCCTGCGCGCCCTCCGCGCGAGCGAGGACATCCTGCGCGAGCAGCTGACCGCTCTCGCCGAGGCGGATGCCGCGACCGAGGCCGACCTGTGGGTCATGGCGCCCATGGTCGCGACCGTCGAAGAGACCGAGTACTTCACCGCGCTCGCCCGCGAGTACGGCCTCAAGACCGCCGGCGTCATGGTCGAGATCCCGTCCAGCGCGCTGCTCGCCGACCGGATCCTCGCGCATGCGGACTTCGCATCGATCGGCACGAACGACCTGACGCAATACACGATGGCCGCCGATCGCATGCTGGGTTCCGTCGCCGGATTCCAGGACCCCTGGCACCCGGCTGTACTCCGACTCGTGCGCGAGGTCGGTGCCGCCGGCCAGCGCCTCGGCAAGCCCGTGGGCATCTGCGGTGAGGCCGCCGCCGACCCGATGCTCGCGGTCGTGCTCGTCGGCCTCGGCGCGACGAGCCTCTCGATGGCCCCGTCCGCGCTCGCGGACGTGCGGCACACGCTCTCCACCCGAACCCTCGACGAGGCCCGCAACCTCGCCGAACTGGCACTGGCTGCAGACGACGCCGCCGGAGCCCGCCTCGCCGTGGCCGATGCCACAGCAACCCTCCCCCCTCACCAGAAAGAGACGACATCATGACGACGACGTCACCGGCCGCCACGAAGGCAGGCGGCCTCCGAACGGGCGTGCAGCGCTTCGGCACGTTCCTGTCCGGAATGATCATGCCCAACATCCCTGCGCTGATCGCGTGGGGCATCATCACGGCGTTCTTCATCCCTGTGGGCTGGACGCCGAACGACCAGCTCGCGACGTTGGTCGGACCGATCATCCACTACCTGCTGCCGATCATCATCGCCTACACCGGTGGAACGATCGTCTACAAGACCCGAGGTGGCGTCGTCGCGGCGATCGCCGTCATGGGTGCCATTGCGGGATCGGACTACCTGATCGCCCAGGTGAACGCGACCCTCCCGGACGACAACCAGCTCGGCCAGATCCACATGTTCATCGGCGCGATGATCATGGCTCCACTGGCTGCGTACACGATGAAGTGGCTCGACTCGCTGTGGGACGGCAAGATCAAGTCGGGCTTCGAGATGCTCGTGAACATGTTCTCGGCCGGCATCTGGGGCTTCGTCATGGTCGTCATCGGCTTCTACCCCGTCGCATGGCTCGTGAACGGGCTCATGAACGTCCTCTCCACCGCCGTGAACTGGCTCGTAGAGACGAACCTGCTTCCGCTCACCAGCATCCTCATCGAGCCGGCCAAGGTGTTCTTCCTGAACAACGCGATCAACCACGGTGTGCTCACGCCGCTGGGCACGCAGCAGGCGGCGGAGGACGGCAAGTCGATCCTGTTCCTGCTCGAGGCCAACCCCGGCCCCGGCGTGGGTCTGCTGCTCGCGTTCACGCTGTTCGGCATCGGCGCTGCGCGCGCCTCCGCTCCGGGCGCCGCGGTCATCCAGTTCTTCGGAGGCATCCACGAGGTCTACTTCCCCTTCGCGCTGATGAAGCCCGTCCTGATCCTCGCGCTCATCGCGGGTGGCATGACCGGCGTCACCACGAACATGCTGTTCGGAACAGGTCTGATCGCTCCAGCCGCGCCGGGAAGCATCATCGCGGTGCTCGGGCAGACCTTCCGAACGGACTATCTGGGAGTGATCCTGTCGGTCGTGCTGTCTGCGGCCGTCACCTTCATCATCTCGATGCTGATCCTCCGCGCGAGCCGCAAGAAGGATCTGGCCAAGGAAGACGCGTTCGCCGCAGCAGTGGCACAGACCGAGGCCAACAAGGGCAAGTCCTCGGACGCGCTGAGCGGACTCGCCGCGGGCGCGGCAGCCACCGGCGCAGGCGTGGCCACCGACCGCCGTATCGCGAACATCGTGTTCGCCTGCGACGCCGGCATGGGCTCGTCGGCGATGGGCGCGAGCGTCCTGCGCAACAAGTTCAAGAAGGCCGAGATCGACGGCGTCACGGTCACCAACCAGGCGATCGCGAATCTCGACGGCAGCGCCGATCTCGTGATCACGCAGCAGCAGCTGACCGACCGCGCGAAGGCGCAGTCGCCGAACTCGATCCACGTGTCGGTCGACAACTTCATGAACTCTCCGAAGTACGAAGAGGTCGTCGAGATGGTGCGCGAGCAGCGCGACTCCGACGCGTGACAGACCGGGCGGGGCGGGTGCCACGGCATCCGCCCCGCCCCCACATTCTCAGAAAGAAGGAATCACCATGAGCGTTCTCACCCTCGGCCAGGTCCGCATCCACGCAGGCTCCGCCACCCAGGAGGCAGCACTCCAGGAGGCGACCGACATCCTCGTGTCTGCCGGTGCCGTCACTCCCGCCTACGTCGACGCGATGCGTCAGCGCGAGGCGACCGTGTCGACCTACATGGGCAACGGCCTGGCGATTCCGCACGGCACGAACGACACGAAGGATGCGATCCTCGGATCCGCCCTTTCGGTCGTGCGCTACGACGGAGGCGTCGACTGGGCGGGTGAGCCCGCGACGTTCGTGGTGGGCATCGCCGGTCGCGGCGACGAGCACCTCGAGATCCTCTCGCAGATCGCGATCCTCTTCTCCGATGAGGATGACGTCGCCAAGCTGAACGCCGCGCAGACCCCGGACGAGCTGTACGCACTCCTCTCGGCGGTGAACGACTGATGAAGGCCGTCCACTTCGGAGCGGGCAACATCGGCCGCGGTTTCGTCGGCCTGCTGCTGCACGAGGGCGGCTACGAGGTCGTCTTCTCGGACGTCGCCGACGCCCTGGTCGACGCGATCAATGCGGTCGACTCGTACACCGTGCACGAGGCCGGTCCCGGCGGCACCGATCACGTCGTGACCGGGTTCCGCGCGGTCAACAGCAGGACGGACCCGGATGCCGTCGCCGACGAGGTCGCGACCGCCGACGTCGCCACCACCGCCGTCGGGCCGACCGTGCTCCGTTTCGTGGCTCCGACGATCGTCGAGGGCCTTCGCCGACGCTCCCCCGATGCCGCCCCTCTGCAGGTCATGGCGTGCGAGAACGCGATCGGCGCGACCGACACCCTTCGCGGCGAGATCGAGAAGGCGGCCGGAGCGGATGCCGCCGAGCTGCTCTCGCGCGCCGTGTTCGCGAACACGGCCGTCGACCGCATCGTCCCCGGCCAGCCCGCGGACGGCGGCGTCGACGTCACGGTCGAGCCCTACTTCGAATGGGCGATCGAGTCCGGCGGCTTCGGCGGCACGCTGCCGAGCATCCCCGGTGCGCACTTCGTCGACGACCTCGCTCCGTACATCGAGCGCAAGCTCTTCACCGTGAACACGGGACACGCGGCCACGGCGTACTTCGGTGCCCGCGCCGGCATCGAGCGCATCTCGGATGCCCTCGCCGACCCCGACATCGCGGCTCGCGTATCGGCGGCCCTCGAGGAGACCTCCGCGGTCCTGGTGGCCGAGCACGGGCTCGACCCCGCCGACCTCGCCGAGTACCGCGCGACGATCCTCGACCGGTTCCGCAATCCGTTCCTCGTCGACACCGTCCAGCGGGTCGGTCGCCAGCCGTTGCGCAAGATCTCTCGACACGAGCGGTTCATCGGACCCGCCGCGATGGCCGCCGAGCGGGGGCTCTCGACCATCGCCCTCGTCGGCGCCGTCACCGCAGCACTCGAGTTCGAAGAGCCCGACGACGAGCAGGCCGTCGAGCTGCAGGAGCTCCTACGCACCGAGGACGCTCTCGCGTTCACCTCGCGCGCGACGGGCCTCGACCCCGAGCATCCGCTGTTCCCCGCGATCCGCGACGCGGTGGTCTCGCGCCAGACGGCACTGCACGCCTCCTGACGAACGGCCGGCGGCCGACCGCCGCTCGCTCTCTCCTGCGCCCCCTGCCGATACGATCGGCAGGGGGCGCAGGAGCAAGCACGGAGAGGTGCGAGGCAGCATGAGCAGGTACGCGATCATCGGCGCAGGACCGTCTGGGCTCGCCGCCGCGCGGGCTCTCACCAGACGCGGTATCGGCATCGACGGCTACGAGGCCTCGCGCGGCGTCGGCGGGCTGTGGGACATCGACAACCCCCGCAGCACGATGTACGAGTCCGCGCATCTGATCTCGTCACGCACCACGACCGAGTTCGCCGAGTTCCCCATGCGGACGACGGTCGACTACCCCGGTCACCGGGCACTGCGGCAGTACTTCGAGGACTACGCCGAGCACTTCGGCCTGACCGGTTCGTTCCGGTTCGAGACGACGGTCACCCGACTCGAACCGCGCGACGGCGGCTGGGATCTCACCAGCGTGAGTCCAGACGGCGAGCACACGCAGTGGTACGCGGGGGTCGTGCTCGCGAACGGCACCCTCGCCCGGCCGAACATCCCGACCTTCACCGGCTCCTTCAGCGGCGAGTCGATGCACACCAGTGCCTACAAGTCGCCCGCGCAGCTCGCCGGCAAGCGGGTTCTCCTGATCGGCGCAGGCAACTCCGGGTGCGACATCGCGGTCGATGCCGTGCACCATGCCGCCTCTGTCGACATGAGCGTGCGGCGCGGGTATTATTTCGTGCCGCGCTACCTCTTCGGCAGGCCGAGCGACACCCTGAATCAGGGCCGCCCGCTGCCCGCCCGTCTCAAGCAGGCCGTCGACAGCAGGGTGTTGCGGGCCTTCACGGGCGACCCCGTGCGCTTCGGCTTCCCGAAGCCCGACTATCGCATCTACGAGTCGCACCCGATCGTGAACACAATGGTGCTCAACCATCTGGGCCAGGGCGATCTGCGCATCCGGCCCGACATCGACCGCTTCGACGGACCGACCGTGCGTTTCCGCGACGGCACGGCCGACGACTACGACCTCGTGCTCCTCGCGACCGGCTACACGCTGGACTACCCGTTCGTCGATCGGAAGCACCTCCAGTGGCAGGGTGCCGCTCCCCGACTGTTCCTGAACGTCTTCCCCGCCTCGTTCAACGGCCTGTACGTGATGGGCATGATCGAGGCCTCGGGCATCGGATGGCAGGGCCGCTACGAGCAGGCTGACCTTCTCGCCGGCTACCTGGATGCCGTGGAGCACGACGCGACGAACGCGGCACGCTTCCGCGAGCGGGTGACCACCCAGCCGTGGCCCGACCTCACCGGCGGTTACCGGTACCTGGGTCTCGATCGGATGGCCTACTACGTGAACAAGGACGCCTACCGAGGTGCCGTGCGTCGCGAGCGGCACGCGCTCGAGAACCCCGCGCCGCGCAGTCGCGGGTGATCGACGACCCCGAGGCTGTTCACATACACAGGCCCTACCCTTGATCACGTGCAGAAGAAGCGTGGCCGTCGCGTCGTCAAGGTGATCCTCTGGGGGCTCGTCGCAGTCCTCGTCCTCGGAATCGGCGGCATCGTCGCCTGGAGCCAGATCGGCGTGATGCCCGCCGAGAAGGCGCCTCTGGCGAGCGTTCGCGAGAACTCCGCCATCCACGTCGAAGATGCCGAGCAGGGCATCGTGATGACCCCCGCCGACGGCGAGTCCGAGGTCGGCCTCGTCTTCATCCCCGGGGCCAAGGTCGATCCCTGGGCGTACGCGCCGATCCTGCAGAGCCTCGCCGAGGAGGGCGTCACCGTGGTGATCACCCGCCCGTGGCTGAACCTCGCATTCTTCGACCTGCGCGGGCTCGACGCCTTCACCTCCGCTGCGCCCGACATCGACGACTGGGCGATCGGCGGACACTCGCTGGGCGGCGTGCGCGCCTGCCAGCTCGCGGCCGACACCGAAGCTCTGGTGCTCTTCGGGTCGTACTGCTCGAACGATCTCTCCGACACCGACCTCGCCGTACTGAGCATCTCGGGCAGTGAGGACGGGCTGTCGACCCCCGAGAAGATCGCTGCGGCCCGCGACATGCTCCCCGCCGACGCCGAGATGGTCGAGATCGACGGGGCGTCGCACGCCTCGTTCGGAGACTACGGTCCACAGGCCGGTGACGGTGAGCCGACGATCACCAGCGACGACATGCACGCGCAGGTGGCCGAGATCCTCGACCCGTTCCTGGCGGGGATCCCCCAGGGCTGATCCGCCACCGCACATGCTGTCGTGCGCAGCAGGTGATCACCCCAGGATGCGGTCCAGCAGCGGATGCAGGTGCCTGGTGCCGAGCACCCGGGATGCCGTCTTCGCGCCCGCGGTGAGCGACGCAGCCACGTCGAGACCGGCCAGGCGGGCGTCGAGGACACCCGCGAGGAACGCATCACCCGCGCCGTTGGTGTCGACCACATCGACGGGCACCGCTGCCACCCGGTGTTCCACGCCCTCCGCATCGACCGCCAGCGCTCCCTCGGCACCGAGGGTGCAGACAGCCAGCGAGGCTCCCCCGCTGATGCACGCCCGGAGGAACGCCACGGGGTCGGAGAGGCGGTCCGCGTTGCAGAACACTGCGTCTGCGGCCGCGAGGAACGGCCGGTGGAACTCGGCCGCGCCGTCGTAGTCGTGCACGTCGACCCAGATCGGCTTCCCTGTGCCACTCGCCAGGGGCAGGATGCGCAGAGGTTCGGCGGCGAGATCGAGCACGATGACGTCGGACGCCCCCATCGCGGACTGCAGCGCCGCGTCGTCGGCGCCATCCGTCGCCGACGGAACCGCCACATAGAGCGATACGCGTCCGCCCTGTCGCGTCATGAGGTTCAGATGCCGCTCGGTGGCATCTCCCGCGACCCACCGAGCGTCCACCCCCGCCTGTTCCAGCGCGGCGCGCACCCTCTGCCCCGGCTCGTCAGCGGCGGTCAGGGCGTACAGCGTCGTCGGGCGACCGAGAGCCGTCAGGCTCAGCGCCTTCCCCGCGCTCGTTCCTCCGACGGTCTCCCAGCTGTCTTCCGCGAACTGCATGTGCGGCACCGGCTCGGGGAGCCGATCGAGCACGACGATCGAGTTCCACGACGCAGGGCCCGCGATGAAGACGGAGGCGGTCACACGGATCCTGGGCTCTCGCAGATCAGACGTCGAAGCCCTCGGCGATCATCTCGACGAGCTCCTCGCGCTCCTCGACGGGCAGGAAGGCTCCCGCCGCGGCGTTGAACTGGAAGGTCTCGAGATCGTCGAGGTCGTACTCGAACGTCTCCACCAGATTCGCGAGCTCGCGCGTGAGCGACGTGGCGCTCATCGTGCGGTTGTCGACGTTCACCGTGACGGCGAAGCCGAGCTGGTACAGCAGATCGAACGGGTGGTCGGCGAGCGTGTTGCCCCACGCGGCGATCGCCCCGGTCTGCAGGTTCGACGACGGGGAGAGCTCGAGCGGGATCTCGCGGTCGCGCACCCAGCGCGCCAGGTCACCGAACTGCACCTGCACCTCGTCGCCCTCCTGGGTGATGACCTGCAGATCCTCTGCGATGCGCACGCCGTGACCGAGGCGCAGCGCACGCCCGTCGATGAGCGCCGAGCGGATCGAGTCGAGTCCGGCAGCCTCGCCCGCGTGCACCGTGACCGGGAAGAAGCTGTCGGCGAGATGGTCGAATGCCGCGCGGTGGTTCGACGCGGGGAAGCCGTCCTCGGGACCGGCGATGTCGAAGCCGACGGCTCCGCGTCCGCGGAAGCTCACTGCGAGCTCCGCGATCTCACGTGACCGGTCGGTGTGGCGCATGGCGGTGATCAGCTGGCCGACGCGGATGCTGTGACCGGCCCGATCCGCGGCATCCTCGCCCTCTTCGATCCCCTGCTGCACGGCCTCGACGGTCTGCTCGAGCGTGAGCCCACGGGTCAGATGCTGCTCGGGAGCCCAGCGCACCTCGCCGTAGATCACGCCGTCCTTGGCGAGGTCCTGGACGAACTCCCGGGCGATGCGGGTGAGCCCCTCCGTCGTCTGCATCACGGCCGTGGTCAGATCGAACGTCTTGAGGTACTCGACGAGCGAGCCGGAGTCGCTCTTCTTCGCGATCCAGGTGCCGAGCGCGGAGGGCTTCGACGCCGGCACCTCGAGGCCGATCGCATCCGCCAGCTCGATGATCGTCGACGGGCGCACGGCGCCGTCCAGGTGGTCG
The DNA here is from genome assembly GCF_052045655.1 of Microbacterium sp. 22215. Taxonomy (NCBI): domain Bacteria; kingdom Bacillati; phylum Actinomycetota; class Actinomycetes; order Micrococcales; family Microbacteriaceae; genus Microbacterium; species Microbacterium sp. 22215. The sequence goes on along the minus strand of NZ_JBQEPC010000001.1, from coordinate 540,604 downwards.
TGCAACGACACCTTGGGCAGGCTGCGCAGGGATGCTCCCTGGATGGTGACATCACCGTTCGCGTCGATCGACATCGGGTTCCTCTCGGTCGCGGAGTAGCTCAGTCCAGGCTACCGGTCAGCGGATCACGCCGTGATGCGCTCCCGCACGATCGGCCCGCGCTCCGGAGCCACGTCGCCGACCGCCCACGAGCCCTCCAGCGCCTCGAGCGCCCGGGGGAACCGCGCCTCGTCTGCCGCGGAGAGCGTGAACAGGGGCTGTCCGGCCACGACACGGTCGCCGGGCTTCGCGTGCAGGTCGATGCCCGCCTCGAAGACCACCGGGTCCTCGGCCCGCGCGCGTCCGGCGCCGAGACGCCAGGCGGCGATGCCGAACGGCAGCGCATCCATCTGCGAGACCACGCCGTCGGCCGGGGCCGTGACGACGTGGGTCTCCCGAGCCGTCGGCAGCGGTGCATCGGGGTCGCCGTCCTGCGCGCGGATCATGGCCTTCCAGCTGTCCATCGCTCGTCCGTCGTCGAGAGCGGCCTCGACATCGGCATCCGGCTGCCCCGCGAGCGAGAGCATCTCGCGTGCCAGGGCGATCGTCAGCTCGCGGACGTCCGCGGGGCCTCCACCGGCGAGGACGTCGACGGACTCGCGGACCTCGTTCGCGTTGCCGATGGCGAAGCCGAGCGGCACGTTCATGTCGGTGAGCAGGGCCGTGGTCGCCACGCCGGAGTCGGTGCCGAGCGCGACCATGGTGCGCGCGAGCTCGCGGGCGCGATCGATGTCCTGCATGAAGGCGCCGGAGCCGAACTTCACGTCGAGCACGAGTGCGTCGGTGCCTTCGGCGATCTTCTTCGACATGATGCTCGAGGCGATCAGCGGGATCGCCTCGACTGTGCCGGTGACGTCGCGCAGCGCGTAGAGCTTCTTGTCGGCGGGGGCGAGACCCGAGCCCGCCGCGCAGATCACGGCGCCCACGTCGCCCTGCATCTGCGCGAACATCTCTTCGTTGCTGAGGGCGGCGCGCCAGCCGGGGATCGACTCGAGCTTGTCGAGCGTGCCACCGGTGTGACCCAGGCCGCGTCCGGAGAGCTGAGGCACCGCGACGCCGAACACGGCGACGAGCGGCGCGAGCGGCAGGGTGATCTTGTCGCCGACGCCTCCGGTGGAGTGCTTGTCGACGGTCTTCTTGCCGAGTGTCGCGAAGCTCATCCGCTCCCCCGACGCGATCATCGCGTCGGTGAGCACACGGATCTCGTCACGCTCCATGCCCCGCTGGAACACCGCCATCGCGAACGACGCCATCTGCGCATCCGACACGTAGCCGCGGGTGTAGGCGTCGACCATCCAGCGCAGCGCCTTCTCGGGCACCACGCCTCCGTCACGCTTGGCACGGATCACATCGACGGCGTCGAAGGGCTCAACGCTCATCGGGCGTCCTCCAGGTCTCGGGGGCCGAACGCATCCGGCAGTACTTCATCGATCGTCCGGATGCCGGAGACGGTCTCCAGCAGCATCCCGGGCATCGCGTGTTCGTAGAGCAGCTGACGGCAGCGGCCGCACGGCATGATCGTCTGCCCGTCGTTGTTGACGCACACGAAGGCGACGAGCTGGCCGCCGCCCGACATGTGCAGATCTCCCACGAGCGCGCACTCGGCGCACAGGGTGACTCCGTACGAGGCGTTCTCGACGTTGCAGCCGGCGACGATGCGTCCGTCCCCCACGAGGGCGGCCGCGCCGACCCGGTATCGGGAGTACGGCGCGTACGCCTTCGTCATGGCGTCGGTGGCGACCTGACGGAGCTCGTCCCAGTCGATGTCGGTCATGTCTCTCCTAGGACTTGATGTACGGCTTGCCGCTGGCCGCAGGCCCGCGGATCTGACCGGCGAACCCGGCGACCGCGAGAAGCGTGACGACATACGGCAGCATCAGCATGAACTCGCCCGGGATCGGGGTCTTGAGGATCGACAGCAGGTTCTGCAGGTTCGTCGCGAAGCCGAAGAGCAGAGCGGCGAGTGTCGCGCGGATGGGATCCCATCGTCCGAAGATGACCGCGGCGAGGGCGATGAAGCCGAGCCCCGCCGTCATGTCCTTGCCGAACTGCGGCACCGACACGAGCGTGAAGTACGCGCCTCCGATGCCGGCGATCGCGCCGGCGAGCAGGACGTTCCAGAACCGCGTCGCGTTCACCTTGATGCCGACGGTGTCTGCGGCCTGCGGGTGCTCGCCCACGGCGCGAAGACGGAGTCCCCACTTGGTGCGGTAGAGGCCCCATGCCACGACGGCGACGGTGATGAACATGAGGTAGACGATGAACGTCTGGTTGAACAGCACGGGTCCGATGATCGGGATGTCGCTGAGCAGCGGGATCTCGATGCGGCTGAAGCGCACGGGCGTGTTGAGCGCGGCCTCATTCGGTGCGAGGAGCGCGCCGTAGAGGAACCCGGTGAGACCGCTGACGAGCACGTTGAGCACGACACCGACGATCACCTGCTCTACGAGGTACTTGATGGCGAACGCGGCGAGCACCGCGGCGACGAGGACACCGCCGAGCATCGCGCCCAGCAGACCGATGAACGGGCTGCCGGTGATGCTCGAGAGCAGCGCGGCCGAGAACGCACCGAGCAGCAGCTGACCCTCGATCGCGACGTTCACGACACCGGCGCGCTCTCCGATCACACCGCCGAGGGCGCCGAACACGAGCGGCACCGACAGTGAGACCGCGCCGAAGAGCAGGCTGCTGACGGGCACGAGTCCTCCGGCACCGGCCCACACGAGGAAGCCGAAGACCGCGATCACGCTGAAGGCGATGACGAGCCAGATCGACGGCTTGCGATACGACCACGCCCGCAGGAACGCGAGAACCGACAGCACCGCCAGAATCGCGATGACGACCCAGCTCGTCGGGCCCGTCGGCAGCGCCACGTCAGGAAGCGCGAACGGCGAGGACGGGTCGTTGAGTCGGAACGCGCTGGTGCCGCTGCGGGGCACGAGCAGGAACAGGAGCGCCAGCAGCACGGTGGCTGCGGCGAGGACGATCGGCGCCTTCAGGTGCCGCTCGCGCACGGTGGCGAGCTGCACGGTTCCGTCGGCGGCTTCACTCTGGACGAGGGAGGTCATGCGGTCACCGCCTTCTTCGCGGCCTTGGCTCTCGCCTTGGCTGCCTTCTCCGCATCGGTCTTGGGCAGGAAGAACACGGCGCGCAGCAGCGGCGGCGCGGCGATGAACAGGACGACGAGCGACTGCACGACGAGCACGATGTCGACCGGGATGTCCTGCGCCTGCATCGAGAACGATCCGGCCTTCAACGCTCCGAACAGGATGCCGGCGGCGAACGTGCCCCAGGCGCGACTGCGTCCGAGCAGCGCGACGGTGATGGCGTCGAAGCCGATGCCCGCGTCGATCGTCTCGGTGATGCCCGTCGTGACCGCACCCTGGATCTGGTTCATACCCGCGAGGCCCGCGAGCCCACCGGCGAGGAGCATGGCGTACACGTAGACACGCTGCACGCTGATTCCGGCCGCGCGGGCGGCGTGCGGGTTCTCGCCGACGGCGCGCATCCGCATTCCGAGCGACGACCGCTCGATGAGCCACCAGACGAACAGCGTGGCGATGATGACGATGACGAATCCGAGGTCGAGCAGCGGGAACTGCGGGCCGAGCAGTTCGGGGAACTGCGCGCTCTCGGGAGTGGCGTAGCCGAGAGCCTGGTTCGTGCCCGGCTTCTGGAGCAGACCGGGGGTGCGGATCATCCACAGCAGCAGGTAGTAGGCCACGTAGTTGAGCATGATCGTGAGGATCACCTCGTGGGCGCCGGTCCGTGCCTTGATCAGACCGGCGATCGCTCCCCAGAGCGCGCCACCGGCGATGCCGGCGATCAGGGTCACGGGGATGTGCAGCCAGAACGGCAGGTCGAGCTGGAACGTCAGGAGACCTGCGACCGCGACACCGATGAGCATCTGGCCGCGTGCACCGATGTTGAACAGGCCGACGCGGAACGCGAGCGCCACGCCGAGACCTGCCGCGATCAGAGGCGCGGCGAAGCCGAGGGTGTTCGTCAGCGGGCGGATCTGCGCGGCGAAGTCGGCACCCCGCGCGTTGAAGATCGCGCCGCGGAAGAGCGCCTCGTATCCGTTGTAGACGGCGTTCCAGACGGCCGCGATCGTGTCGCTCGGCCTCTGGAAGAAGTAGCCGGAGGCAGCGAGCACGTCCTCATTCGTGAGGGCGATGAGGATGCCGCCGACGACCAGCGCGAGGAAGATCGCCAGGATCGTCGTGACGGCACTGCCTCGGAGCATCTCCTTGAGGATCACGTTGCCGCGCGGGGGCGGCGGCACATCGACGGGATCGCGGAGGGTCGTGGTGGTGTTCACCGAGAGCTGGTCGCCCGGATCCCCGGTGCCCTGGCCGCCGGCCTGTGGCGTCGTACCGCTCATGCGGCCACCTCTCCCTCGGCGGCGCCCGCCATCATCAGACCCAGCGTCTCACGCGGGGTGTCGCCGGGAACGATCCCGACGATCGTGCCTCGGTACATGACCGCGATGCGGTCGGCGAGAGCTGCGACTTCGTCGAGCTCGGTCGAGACCACGACCACGGGGATGCCCGCGTCGCGCGTCTCGACGATGCGCTTGTGGATGAACTCGATCGAGCCCACGTCGACTCCGCGGGTCGGCTGAGCCGCCACCAGCAGTCGGAGTTCGCGGCTCATCTCACGAGCGATCACGACCTTCTGCTGGTTTCCGCCGGAGAGAGTCCCGGCCGGTGTGTGCGGACCCTGCGCCCGGATGTCGTACTCCTTGATGCGCGCGTGTGCGAACTCCTCGAGTGCTGCGCGGCGCAGTGTGCCGCCGCGGCTGAACTCGGGGTCGCCGGAGCGATCGAGGATGAGGTTCTCGGCGACGGAGAAGCCGGCGACGAGGCCGTCTTCCGTGCGGTCCTCGGGGACGAAGCCGACACCGGCGTCCAGGATCGCTCGTACGCTCTTGCCGACGAGTTCGGTGCCGTCGAGGGTGATCGATCCTTCGACGCGCGCGGCCAGGCCGACGATGGCCTCGACCAGCTCGGTCTGTCCGTTGCCCTGCACGCCGGCGACGGCGAGGACCTCGCCGGGGCGAACCGTGAAGTCGACGTCGTCGACGACGATCGCTCCGGCAGCGGTCAGAACCCGCAGCCCCTTCACCTCGAGGCCGCCGTCGCCCAGACGCGGCGCTTCCTTGTGCACGGTGAGCTCGACCGCACGGCCGACCATGAGGGAGGCCAGCTCGGCGTTGGTCGCGGTGGGCGATGCCTCACCGACGATGCGCCCGAGGCGCACGATCGTGATGGTGTCCGCGACCTCGCGGACCTCCCGCAGCTTGTGGGTGATGAAGACGATCGCGGTGCCCTCGTCGCGGAGCTGGCGCATGATGCCCATCAGCTCGTCGGTCTCCTGCGGGGTCAGCACGGCGGTGGGCTCGTCGAAGACGAGCACCTTCGCGTCGCGCGACAGCGCCTTGATGATCTCGACGCGCTGCTGCACGCCGACGGGCAGGTCGCCGACGACGGCGTCGGGATCGATGTCGAAGCCGAAGCGTGCGGCCACCGAGCGCACGTGCTCCCGCGCCTTCGCGATGTCGAGCGTGCCCGCACCCTTCGTCTGCTCGTGGCCGAGCATGACGTTCTCAGCGACGGTGAAGACGGGCACGAGCATGAAGTGCTGGTGCACCATGCCGATGCCGGCGTTCATGGCGTCGCCGGGGCCGCGGAACCGCTGGACGACGTCGTCCAGCAGGATCTCGCCCTCGTCCGCCTGGTACAGGCCGTACAGGACGTTCATCAGGGTGGACTTGCCTGCGCCGTTCTCGCCGAGCAGAGCATGGATCTGCCCCGGTTCGACGACCAGGTCGATGTGGTCGTTGGCGACGAGGGTACCGAATCGCTTGGTGATGCCGCGAAGTTCGAGCTTCATATCTGCACCTTATCCAGAAGTGTCATCCAGAAGAGTCTGAAGAATCCGGGCGCATCGCGCGGGGATCGCCCGGGTGCGCCGTGAAAGTCGTCATGGTCCGTCCACGGCGCGGGGNCTGATTGCACCACTCGCCCCGCGCTGGAACTGTATGACTTACGGGGAGTTCGGGGACTCCACCGTGATGTCGCCGGCGATGATCTGCTCCTGCAGAGCGGCGATCTCGTCGAGCAGGCCGTCGGGCAGGTCGCCCTCGAACGAGCCGAAGCCCGAGAGCTTCACGCCCTCGTTCTCGAGCGTGCCGATGTACGGAGCCGGGTCGAAGTCGCCCTTGGAGGCTGCGATCGTCGCATCCTCGACGGCCACGTCGATCGCCTTCATGATCGAGAAGAGCGTGACGTCGGCCACCGACTCGTCAGCGACGGCGAGGTCGCTGTCGACGCCGACCATCAGCGTGTCCTTGCCGCTGTCGGCGATCGCCGCAGCCGCGCTCTGGTAGATCGGTCCACCGACCGGGAGGATCACGTCGACGCCCTGGTCGAGCACGCCCTGAGCGGTCTGCTTGGCCGTGTCGTTCGCGTCGAAGCCGCCGGTGAAGGAGCCCTTCTGCGTGGCGGTGTCCCAGCCGAAGACCTCGACGGAAGCGGACTTGTCCTCGTTGTACTTCTCGGCACCGAGCTGGAAGCCGTCCATGAACACGGCGACCGACGGGATCTGCATTCCGCCGAAGGTGCCGATCTTGTTCACGCCCGCCTGAGCCGACCATCCGGCCGCGGCGTAGCCACCGAGGTAGGCGGCCTGAGCGGTGTCGAAGACGAGAGGCTTGATGTTCGGAGCATCCGTGGTGCCGTCGAAGTCGTTGTCGGCGTAGTCGTCGATGATCGCGTAGTTGATCTTCGGGTTGGCGAGTGCCGACTCGACCGTCGCGGCGGACAGCTTGAAGCCGACCGAGACGATGAGGGAGCAGCCCTCGGAGACCGCGGTCTCGAGGTTCGGTGCGTAGTCGTTGTCGTTGGCCGACTCGAACTCGAGCGGCTTGACGCCCAGCTCGTCGGCGGCACGGTCCATGCCCTCCTTGGCGGACTGGTTGAACGACTTGTCGTTCCATCCGCCGGCGTCGGAGACGAGGCAGGGCAGGAAGTCGGAATCGACAGCCGCGTCCCCGTCGCCGCCCGATTCGGTCGGAGCCTGGCCACAGCCGGCGAGTGCGAAGACGACGCCGGCGGCGATGGTCGCGCCGAGCAGCTTCTTGGTGGTGGAGATGGTCAACTCATGCCTCCTGAACGGTGCCGCGGCCCTCGCGGATCGATCAAAGTTACCCAGTGTTTCGACTTTTGTGCATGCCCGCAGGCGAGCGGCAATCGAATGGTTACAAACCTGAAACCAAGACGGCGGATGAGCGGGCGGCCGTGCTCATCAGAGCACGTCGCCCTGTCCCGTGAGCTTGAGCGACTCGACGACGCCCTTGACCCGTTGCGCGTGCTCGACCGTGGTGACCAGCAGCGCGTCGGGGGTGTCGACCACGACGATGTCCTTGACGCCGACGAGGCTGATCACCCGTGAGGTCTGGCTGACGAGGATGCCGCTCGCCGCATCCGACAGCACGCGCGCGTTCGGCCCGAGAACGGCCAGGTCGTTCTTGCGCCCGTTGTTGATGAGCTTGGTCAGCGATGCGAAGTCACCGACGTCGTCCCAGTCGAAGTGGCCGGGCACGACGGCGAGGCGTCCTCGGCGGGCGGCGGGCTCGGCCACGGCGTAGTCGATCGCGATCTTCTTGAGCCCCGGCCAGATCCGATCGACGGCGGGGCCGCGGAGCTCGCGGTCGTCCCATGCCTCTGCCAGCTCGATCAGCCCGGCGTGCAGAGCGGGTTCGTTCTCGGCCAGCTCCTCGAGGAGCACGCTCGCCTTGGCGATGAACATGCCCGCGTTCCAGAGGTAGCCGCGGTCGGCGAAGTACGCCTTGGCCGTCTCGAGGTCGGGCTTCTCGACGAAGCTCTCGACGAGCGCGGCTTCACGGGCGCCGTCGACGACGAGCTCCGGCCCTTTCTTGATGTAGCCGAACCCCACCGCGGCCTCGGTCGGCGAGATGCCGATCGTGCAGATGTACCCCTCCCGCGCGACCTCGACGGCATCGCGCACGGCGAACTCGAACACCCGGGTGCTGCGGATCACGTGGTCGGCGCTGAACGAGCCGATGATGACGTCGGGGTCGCGGCGATGCAGGATCGCCGCGGCGAGCCCGATGGCCGCGGCGGACTCGCGCGGCTCCGACTCGAGGAAGACATTCAGATCAGCGATCCCCGGCAGCTCGGCCTCCACCGCGGCGCGGTGCGCCCGACCTGTGACGACGGCGATGCGGTCTGGGCCCGCGAGCGGCTCGAGACGGTCCCAGGTGTCGCGCAGGAGGGAGTGGCCCGAGCCGGTGAGATCGTGCAGGAACTTCGGTGCGTCCGCCCGTGAGAGCGGCCACAGCCGACTGCCGATCCCGCCCGCCGGGATCACTGCGTAGAAGTCCTGGATCGGCTGGCTCATGCAGCCCAGCGTATCGGGGTGTTGCGACGGCCACGCCGAGCCCCAGTATGGTCATGCCATGGCCCCCTCCCCCACACGGCGCCCCGCTCTGCTTCGTCGCGCCACCGCCGCCGTCGTCATCGTCCTGGCCGCAGCCGTCCTCGTCCCCACCTCCGCATCCGCCGCCGGCGGCGTCGCAGGCGAGGTGTTCTCCCTCACCAACGCACAGCGCACGCAGGCCGGCCTCCGCCCTCTGATCTCTGATCCGGCGCTCGACGCCGCGGCAGCCGAGTGGGCACGGCATCTCGCGTCGACGTGCACCTTCGAGCACAGCACCTCGCAGTGGCGCAGCACCCGCGTCGCGGCATCCGGATGGATCGCGACCGGCGAGAACATCGCAGCGGGGCAGCCGGATGCGTCGTCCGTGATGACGGCGTGGATGGGCTCCGCAGGGCACAAGGCCAACATCCTCGACAGCCGCTACACCGGCCTCGGCGTGGGATACGCGACCGGATCGTGCTACCGCTCGTATTGGGTGCAGATCTTCGGGATCGGATCACCCGTCAAGAAGCTCCCCGGTGGCGCCGGCGACCTCACCTCCGATCGCAACGCCGACATCGTCGCGCGTACAGCGAGCGGCTCACTGGTCCTGTATCCCGGCACCGGGAAGAGCGGCCTGGCGAGCCCGATCACTCTCTCGGCGACGTGGGGCGCACGGACCTTCACGACGCTCGGCGACTTCACCGGCGACGGCATCCCCGACCTCGCCAGGGTCGAGGCGAACGGCAGGCTGATGCTCTACGCCGGCGACGGCCGGGGCGCGTTGCGCACACCGACGCAGATCGGCACGGGGTGGTCGGCCTTCACGCAGCTGATCGGCGGGATCGATTTCAACGGCGACCGGCTGCCCGACATCATCGCCAAGACGACGACGGGTGCGCTGAAGCTCTACAAGGGCAACGGCAAGGGCGGCTTCCTGTCCGGAGGCGGAGCGCAGATGGGCAGCGGCTGGAACGCGTTCGACTCGATCTCGCACGCGGGTGACTTCTCCGGCGACTCCCGCGGCGACATCATCGCTCGCAAGACCTCGGACGGGACTCTGTGGCTCTACCCCACCACGGGCAAGGGGACCTGGGGCAAAGCGGTGCGCATCGGCACCGGGTGGCGGTCCTTCACCGCGATCTTCGGCGGCGGAGACCTCAACGGCGACGGCGCTCCCGACGTGGTCGGCCGAGCGTCCGACGGAACCCTGTGGCTCTACCCCGGCAACGGACGCGGCGGGTTCCTGGCGCGCCAGACGATCGGGAGCGGCTGGAGCACGATGGCTCAGATCGGCTGATCGCGGTCATCCGAAAGTCTCGACATCGAGATACTTAGGTTCCCCTTCGTCGCCCACCGGCGTCTCCCGGGAATAGGATGGTGTCCGATCGGCCGTGCCTGAGACAGCAGGCTCACGCTTGGAAGACGCATCGCACGCGACCGAGTCACATCGATCCAGGGAGGACGACCGTGTCCACAAGCGCTCGCTTGACACCGTCGATTTCGGAAACCACTTCCAAGACGCCCCGCGGCACCCTCTACCGGGGCCGCGAAGGCATGTGGTCGTGGGTGCTTCACCGCATCACCGGAGTCGCCATCTTCTTCTTCCTGTTGGTGCATGTGCTCGACACTGCACTCATCAGGGTGTCGCCCGAGGCGTACAACGCCGTCATCGGAACCTACAAGAACCCGGTCATGGCCCTCGGTGAGGTCGTGCTGGTCGCGGGCATCGTGTTCCATGCGATGAACGGCCTGCGCATCATCGCGGTCGACTTCTGGTCGAAGGGCGCCAAGTACCAGCGCCAGCTGTTCTGGGGCGTGCTCCTGGTCTGGGGCATCATCATGGCCGGCTTCGTGCCGCGCCACCTCATGCTCGCGTTCGCCGGCTTCGGAGGAGGACACTGATGACCGCTCAGACCGTCGCAGCCCCCGTCCGCCGTCAGCGCGGATTCAACCTCGAGAAGTGGGGCTGGCTCTTCATGCGCGGCTCCGGCGTCGTGCTCGTCGTGCTGATCTTCGGCCACCTGTTCATCAACCTCATGGTGGGCGAGGGCATCCACGCGCTCGACTTCGCGTTCATCGCGGGCAAGTTCGCCACGCCGTTCTGGCAGTGGTGGGACGTCATCATGCTCTGGCTGGCACTGATCCACGGCGCCAACGGCATGCGGACGATCGTGAACGACTACGTCACGAACACCACGGCTCGCAAGGCGCTGACCTGGGCCCTCGGCCTGGCCGCAGCTCTGCTCATCATCCTCGGCACGCTCGTCGTCTTCACGTTCGACCCGTGCCTGGGAGTGGAAGAGACGAGCACGCTGTGGGACACGTGCCAGGCGCTGGGCAAGTAGAAGAGAAGGCATACGAGAAGTGACTACCGAGACCCAGGATTCCGTCGTGCGCGACGGAGTGCACTACCACCAGTTCGACATCGTCATCGTGGGCGCCGGTGGCGCCGGCATGCGGGCGGCCATCGAGGCCGGCCCCGGCGCGAAGACCGCGGTCATCTCCAAGCTCTACCCGACGCGTTCGCACACCGGTGCGGCGCAGGGCGGCATGGCGGCTGCGCTCGCCAACGTCGAGGAGGACAGCTGGGAGTGGCACACCTTCGACACGGTCAAGGGTGGCGACTACCTCGTCGACCAGGATGCTGCGGAGATCCTCGCGAAGGAGGCGATCGACGCGGTCATCGACCTCGAGAACATGGGTCTGCCCTTCAACCGCACCCCCGAGGGCAAGATCGATCAGCGTCGATTCGGCGGCCACACCGCCGAGCACGGCAAGACCCCGGTCCGCCGTGCGTGCTACGCGGCCGACCGCACGGGCCACATGATCCTGCAGACGCTGTTCCAGAACTGCGTCAAGCTCGGCATCAACTTCTTCAACGAGTTCTACGTGCTCGATCTGCTGACGGTGAAAGATGCCGACGGCAAGACGCAGGTCTCGGGCGTCGTCGCCTACGACCTGTCGACCGGCGAGCTGCACGTCTTCCAGGCCAAGGCCGTGATCTTCGCGACCGGCGGTTTCGGCAAGATCTTCAAGACGACCTCGAACGCCCACACCCTCACGGGCGACGGCGTCGGCATCGTCTGGCGCAAGGGCCTCCCCCTCGAGGACCTCGAGTTCTTCCAGTTCCACCCCACCGGACTCGCCGGTCTCGGCATCCTCCTCACAGAGGGCGCTCGCGGTGAGGGCGCGATCCTGCGCAACGCCTCGGGTGAGCGCTTCATGGAGCGCTACGCCCCGACCATCAAGGACCTCGCTCCCCGCGACATCGTCGCTCGCTGCATGGTCCAGGAGGTCGCAGAGGGCCGCGGCGCCGGACCCCACAAGGACTACGTGCTGCTCGACTGCACGCACCTGGGCGCCGAGGTGCTCGAGACCAAGCTCCCGGACATCACCGAGTTCGCCCGCACGTACCTGGGCGTCGACCCGGTCGTCGAGCCCGTGCCGGTCATGCCGACCGCCCACTATGCGATGGGCGGCATCCCCACCAACAACAACGGCGAGGTGCTCGCCGACAACGACACGGTGGTCCCCGGTCTCTACGCCGCCGGCGAGTGCGCCTGCGTCTCGGTGCACGGAGCCAACCGACTCGGCACCAACTCGCTGCTCGACATCAACGTGTTCGGCAAGCGCTCCGGGCGCAACGCGGTCGAGTATGTCAAGACCGCGGAGTTCGTGCCGCTTCCCGAGAACCCCGCCGGGTTCGTCTCGGGGATGCTCGAGGACCTGCGCAACAACCAGGGCACCGAGCGCATCGCCGTTCTCCGCAAGGAGCTGCAGGACGAGATGGACAAGGGCGCGCAGGTGTTCCGCACGCACGACTCCCTCCAGCACGTCCTCGGAGTGATCGCCGAGCTGCGCGAGCGCTACAAGAACGTGCACGTCGACGACAAGGGCAAGCGCTTCAACACCGACCTGCTCGAGGCGGTCGAGCTGGGCTTCCTGCTCGACATCGCCGAGGTCGTCGTCTACGCCGCGCAGAACCGCGAGGAGAGCCGCGGTGGTCACATGCGCGACGACTTCCCGACGCGTGACGACGAGAAGTACATGAAGCACACCATGGCGTACCTGACCGGCGACCCGCACTCCTCCACCCCGAGCGATCACATCAAGCTCGACTGGAAGCCCGTCGTGTTCACGAAGAACGAGCAGGGCGAACTCAACTACCCGCCGATGGAGAGGAAGTACTGAGCATGTCCAACGCCATCGCTGAGGCCCCCGCCGACACGACGGAGGAGGCTGCGATCCAGTCCTTCATCGTCACGTTCAACATCCGCCGGTTCGACCCCGAGGTCGACGCCGAGCCGCACTGGGTCGACTACGACGTGGAGCTGTACTCGACCGACCGCGTGCTCGACGCGCTGCACAAGATCAAGTGGGAGGTCGACGGCTCGCTCACGTTCCGCCGGTCCTGCGCCCACGGCATCTGCGGTTCCGACGCCATGCGCATCAACGGCCGCAACCGGCTCGCCTGCAAGACGCTGATCAAGGACCTCGACATCTCGAAGCCGATCTACGTCGAGGCGATCAAGGGTCTGCCGCTCGAGAAGGACCTCGTCGTCGACATGGAGCCGTTCTTCGCCTCGTACCGCGAGGTGCAGCCGTTCCTGGTCGCGAACTCGGCGCCCGCGAAGGGCAAGGAGCGCGTGCAGTCGATCGCCGATCGCGAGATCTTCGACGACACGACCAAGTGCATCCTCTGCGCCGCGTGCACGTCGTCGTGCCCGGTCTTCTGGACCGACGGACAGTACTTCGGCCCCGCCGCGATCGTGAACGCGCACCGCTTCATCTTCGACTCCCGCGACGACAACGCCGCGGTGCGTCTCGACATCCTCAACGACAAGGAGGGTGTGTGGCGCTGCCGCACCACCTTCAACTGCTCCGAGGCATGCCCGCGTGGCATCGAGGTCACCAAGGCCATCGCCGAGGTCAAGCAGGCGGTTCTCCGCGGTCGTCCCTGATCTCCGCGCACTGACGACGACGGGCGGGCTCCTTCACGGGAGCCCGCCCGTTCTCGTCATGTGGATAGGGTGAGGATGTGTCTGATCCCGCCGGTGCCGAGAGCGAGCCCCGCCGCCTCGACGCGGCCGTCGAACGGGCCACCGCGCTGACGCAGCGCACACTCGGGCTGTTCCCCGTGCGGGTCTGGCGACATTTCCTGCAGCACAACGGCTTCCTGCTCGCTGCGGGTGTGAGCTATCAGGCCCTCTTCGCGATCTTCGCGGCGATCTATCTCGCCTTCGCGATCGCGGGCCTCTGGCTCGGCGGCAGCACCGAAGCGGTCGACGCGATGATCGACATCATCAACAGCTACATCCCGAACCTGATCCAGGACGAGGGCGGGGTGTTCACCCCGCAGCAGGTGCGGGAGATCGCGGTCAGCACCACCGGGCTCCTGAGCATCACCGGTCTGATCGCGCTCGGAACCGTGATCTGGACGGCCATCGGCTGGGTCACGTTCTCGCGCCGCGCGACGCGCGACATCTTCGGTCTGCCGCCCGACCGCCGCAGCTACGTCATCCTGAAGGCGCGGGACCTGCTGGCCGCGCTGATCTTCGGGGCCTCACTGCTCGCGGGCTCCCTGCTCAGCTCCGCCAGCGCGGTCGCACTGAGCTGGATCCTCAGCCTGCTCGGATGGGGATCCGCGCTCGACGGCCTGACCAGCATCCGCATCGGCACCGTGCTGGTGTCGTTCGCGCTGCTGTCGGGCGCACTCGCGGCGATGGTCCGATTCCTCACCGGCACGTCCCTCCACTGGGGAACGATCTGGCCCGGCGCCCTCCTCGGCGGCGGCGCGATGACGATCCTCCAGTTCGGTGCGGGATTCCTGCTCAGCTACACGCCGACGAACCCCCTGCTCGCCACGTTCGCGATCTTCATCGGCCTCCTGCTGTGGTTCCGCGTCAACGGCGTGGTGATGCTGGTGGCGTCCTCGTGGATCGCGGTCGCCGCTCAGGACAAGGAGATCCCGCTGCTGTCGCAGACCGAGGCGGAACGACGGCTGGCCGAGCATCAGACTCTGCTGTCGGCCGCACGGATCCGCATGCGCGACGCGCACGCCGCCCGCGAGGCCGCCCCGTGGTATCGGGCCTGGCAGGCGGAGAGAGCTCTGCGTGCGGCTGAGCGAGAGCTCGCGGAGATCGAAGCATCCGCTCCCCCGCCCATCGACGAGAGCTCTCCCCTCGCCCAGCGTCTCCTCGCGGAGCTGCAGCGCCCGTCGAAGGATGTCGGCGGCCCTCGTTAGGCTTGTGATCATGCCTCATCTGCGTATCGCCTCGGTCAATGTCAACGGAATCCGAGCGGCGGCTCGCAACGGCATGAGCGGCTGGCTCGATGCGGCCGACGTCGACATCCTCACACTTCAGGAGGTCCGCGGTCAGGACGAGCATCTCGAGGCCGCCCTCCCCGGCTGGACGTTCGTACACGACGAGGCCACGGCCAAGGGCCGTGCCGGTGTGGCGATCGCGAGCCGTACTCCTGCCCTGGCCACCCGCACCGACTTCGGCGACCCCGACTTCGATTCGAAGGGCCGCTGGATCGAAGCCGACTTCCTGATCGGCGACCGCCCACTCACGGTGGTCAGCGCCTACGTGCACAGCGGCGAGGCCGACACTCCCAAGCAGGACGAGAAGTGGAAGTTCCTCGACGCGTTCGGTGTGCGGTTGGCCGAACTCGGCCACGACGACGACGCGCTCGCCCTGGTCACCGGCGACCTGAACGTCGGGCACCGCGAACTCGACATCAAGAACTGGCGCGGCAACCGCAAGAAGGCCGGCTTCCTGCCCCGCGAACGCGGGTACTTCGACCGGTTCCTCGGTGCAGCCGGCGAGACCGTCGAAGGCGTCGACGGCTCCACCGGCACCGGACTCGGCTGGGTCGACGTCGGACGAGCCTTCCACGGCGAGGTCGAGGGTCCGTACACCTGGTGGTCGATGCGCGGACAGGCGTTCGACAACGACTCCGGCTGGCGCATCGACTATCACCTCGCCACGCCGTCGCTCGCAGAGCGCGCCACCGCTTACCATGTGGCTCGTGCGGCCGCCTACGACCAGCGGTGGAGCGACCACGCGCCGGTCGTCGTCGACTACACCTACTGAGAGCGCCCCGGCGGGCGTCAGGCGGTGAGAAGCGACACGACCAGCACGGCCGCCACCGCGAGGTATCCGAGCATGCACCACAGGTAGGCCGATCCCCGGCGTGCACGAGGAAGAACGAGCGGAAGCGCCACGGCGAGAAGCAACCCGGTGCCGAGCGCGAGCACGGTGCCGAAGATCAGTCCGTACCCGTGCGGATCAGCCGATGCCGACCCGAACCGGCTGCTCAGAGCCACCCAGACGAGAGCCACGAAGGGGATGCCGAAGAAGACGGCCAGCACCAGCCCGATGATCCGGGTGATCGCCTCACCCCGTGTCATGGGGTCCGCAGAGCGACTCGTCATGAGGCGAGTCTGCCCGGCGGGCTCACCGACCACCACCGCCCGCATAGGATTGATACCGTGACGAAACCTCGCCTCTACTCAGGAATGCAGCCCTCCGCCGACTCTCTGCAGATCGGCAACTACATCGGGGCACTCCTGCAGTGGCGGGACCTGCAGAGTTCCTACGACGCCTACTTCTCGGTGGTCGACCTGCACGCGCTCACCGTCGCGCAGGACCCGGCAGAGCTCCGCGAGAAGACGCGACGCACCGCCGCCCAGTACATCGCCGCAGGCATCGAGCCGTCGCTGTCGACGCTCTACGTGCAGTCGCACGTGCGCGCCCACGCCGAGCTCGCCTGGATCCTCTCCACCATCACCGGTTTCGGCGAGGCCGGACGGATGACGCAGTTCAAGGACAAGTCGGCGCGATACGGCGCCGACGCCACGAGCGTCGGCCTGTTCACCTATCCCGTGCTGATGGCTGCCGACATCCTGCTCTATCAGACCGACGTCGTTCCGGTCGGTGACGACCAGAAGCAGCACGTCGAGCTCACCCGCGATCTGGCCGAGCGCTTCAACTCGCGCTTCGGTGAGACGTTCGTCGTGCCGCGCCCGGTCATCCAGAAGGACACCGCGCGCATCTACGATCTGCAGAACCCGACCTCGAAGATGTCGAAGTCTGCCGAGAGCGACGCGGGCGTGCTCTGGATGCTCGACGATCCCGCCAAGTCGGCGAAGAAGATCATGCGCGCGGTGACCGACAACGAAGGCTCGGTGCGCTTCGACCGCGAGAACAAGCCGGGCGTCTCCAACCTGCTGACCATCTACGCCGCCCTGTCCGGGCGCCAGGTCGCCTCGATCGAAGACGAGTACGCGGGTCGCGGGTACGGTGACTTCAAGAAGGGGCTCGCCGAGGTCGTGGTGAACGAGTTCGAGCCGGTCCGGGCTCGCGCACTCGAGCTCTTGGATGACCCGGCCGAACTCGATCGGATCCTCGCGGCCAACGCCGCCAGGGCGGATGCCGTCGCCGATGCGACCCTCGCCGCGGTGTACGACCGGGTCGGACTGCTTCGTCGCGTCTGACAGCGGCCCTAGGATGGGGGCGTGACTGATCCGCAGCTGCCCCCGTCCGGTGCCGTTCCTCCCGTGCCCCCCGCACCCGAGCCCGCCGCCCCGCAGCCGCCCGTCGCACCGCCCGCAGGCGCGCCGGCACCGCCGACGTATACGCCGGCGCCGCCCGCATACCCGCAGGCTCCGCCCGCGTCCGAGCCGACACCTCCCGCGTACCCGCAGGCTCCCCCGACGACCGAACAGGCACCGCCGGCTGTCCCGCAGGCTCCCCCGGCATACCAGCAGGCGCCTCCGACCTATCAGCCGGCATCGCCCGCCTACCAGCAGGCTCCCCCGGCGTACCAGCAATCACCTCCGGCGTACCAGGTCGGCGCGCCGGCTCCGCAGGCCGCCCCTCCCGGCGCCTACCAGGTACCAGTGGGCGGGTATGCGGCTCCGTCAGGCAGCTACCAGACGCCGCCGACCGAGCAGAAACGTTCAGGACTTCTCGGCATCCTCGCTCTGGTCTTCGCGATCATCGCCGCCGTGGTCACGCCGATCATCGCCGGTGCCGCCGGGTTCGAGATCGGCCACCGGATTCCCGGCGGGCTCGACACGACGGATCCCGACTTCCTCTCGATCCTCTCCCCCGCACGCGATCAGGTGCTGTGGGCCGAGATCGCGTTCTGGACCGGCACCATCCTCGGCATCGCGGCGATCGTGATCGGCATCGTCGGCATCCGCAAGAAGCAGGGGCGCGGCGCGGGCATCGCGGCTCTCGTGGTCGCCGTGCTCGGTCCGATCTTCTTCTGGGTCGTGTTGCTGGTGACGATCTCGGCGGGTACCGCGGCGGGTTTCCTGCCCTAGCTGCAGCACCTCGCGGCAGACGCCGTCGCTCCGGCGTGGATCAGCGCGGAGCGTGGTGCTTCTGCTGCGCGGCCAGCAGCCCTTCGGCGACCAGGAGCTCGACGGCATCCGCCGCATCCGACACGAGGATCGGCAGGTTCGCGCGCTCGTCCTTGCCGAAGGGCGAGAGCACCCAGTCAGCCGGATCCTGGCGTCCGACCGGTCGGCCGATGCCGACGCGCACTCGGGGGAAGTCGGGAGTGGTGATCGCGCGGGCGATGTCGCGGACCCCGTTGTGCCCTCCGTGGCCGCCGCCCGTCTTGAGCTTGACGGTGTCGAAAGGGATGTCGAGCTCGTCGTGCACGACGATGATCTGCTCGGGCGGCACCGAGTAGAACCGTGCCAGCGCGGCGACCGGGGTACCGGAGACGTTCATGAAGGTGTTCGGCTTGGCGAGAACGAGCTTGTCGCCCCCGGGGCGCAGCCAGGTCTCGACGACGCGAGCCCCGCCCTTGTGTTCGCGGAAGCTCTCTCCACGCCGCGATGCGAGCTCGTCGATCACCATCTGACCGATGTTGTGCCTCGTCGCCTCGTATCGCGGGCCGGGGTTGCCGAGCCCCACCACGAGCCAGGTGGATGCCATGTCCTCGTCCTCTCGGATGCGGGCACCGTGCGGTTCCCGGGTCAGAATACGACAGAGGGGGCGCGATCTGCTCGCGCCCCCTCTGTGATGCAGTCAGCTGTGAGCTGCGCCTGCGGAGATCACTCCGCGGCGGGCTCCTCTTCGGCAGGAGCCTCGTCGGCTCCGGCCTCGTCCTCTTCGAGCGACTCCTCGGCCGGGATCGCGATCGCGACGACGAGCACCTCGGGGTCGGTCAGCAGCGTCGAGCCCTTGGGGAGCGTGACGTCGGCGGCCGTGATGTGCGCGCCCTCTTCGAGACCCTCGACCGAGACCTCGACGTTCTGCGGGAGGTGCGTGGCCTCTGCCTCGATCGACAGGGTGTTCGCGTCCTGGTTGACGATCGTGCCGGGAGCCGGCTCACCGGTGACGATGACGGGAACGTCGATCGCGACCTTCTCGCCCTTCTTCACGACGAGCAGGTCGATGTGCTCGATGATCTGGTGCACGGGGTCCTTCTGGACGTCCTTGACCAGGGCGAGCTGGGCCTTGCCCTCGATGTCGAGCTCGAGCAGCGCGTTGGCGCGGCGGATGATGAGCGAGACCTGGTGGCCCGGCAGTGCGACGTGCACGGGCTCGGTGCCGTGACCGTAGATGACGGCGGGGATCTTGCCTGCAGCGCGCAGACGACGGGCGAAGCCCTTGCCGAAGCTCTCGCGGAGCTCGGCCTTGACCTTGGTGTCTTCAGACATGGGGTTCTCCTTCGGGACACGCAGCGACAGCTACGCGGTGGTCTTGGAATTGTTCTCGAACGCAGACACGTGAGGAAAGCCACCGGGCTTGCTTCGCCGCGTCGATAACGGATGCCAGCGCACGCGCGGAAGCATCCCTCGCCGAGGTACTCCTCTCATGGTACCGGATGAGCCGGTAGGCTGAGGACACCGATTCCCTCTCTGCAGAACACGGAGTTCCCTCATGCTCGACGGCGTCTTCTTCTCCCACGCGATCGCCTGGCTCATCGGTGCGATGACCGTGTGCGCCGCCGGATTCACCTTCGCCGCGCTGTTCATGCTCGGCCGCTCGGGCTACCGCAAGGACTGATCAGTCCGGATCGGGGATCATCGTCGGGCAGCGATGCGCCGTCCGGCGACACACGGGAGCAGCACCCCGTGGGCCGCGATAATCTGGATGCATCCCTTTCTTCTCGATCTAGGAGCCATCTGTGCCCGAAGCATCAGCGAACATCGGAGTCGTCGGACTCGCCGTCATGGGGTCGAACCTCGCCCGCAACCTCGCCAGCCGCGAGGGCAACACGGTGGCGATCTTCAACCGCAGCTACGAGAAGACCGAGACCCTCGTCTCCGAGCACCCTGAGGCCGGCTTCATCCCGGCCACGACGTACCAGGAGTTCGCAGACTCGCTCCAGAAGCCGCGCACCGCGATCATCATGGTCAAGGCCGGCCGCCCCACGGATGCCGTGATCGACGCGCTCGTCGAGGTCTTCGAGCCGGGCGACATCATCGTCGACGGCGGCAACGCCTACTTCCCCGACACCATCCGCCGCGAGAAGGCCGTCCGCGAGACCGGCATCAACTTCGTCGGCGCCGGAATCTCCGGTGGCGAAGAGGGCGCACTCACCGGCCCCTCGATCATGCCCGGCGGCTCGGACGAGTCCTGGATCACCCTCGGCCCGATCCTGAAGTCGATCGCCGCGGTCGCCGAGGGCGAGCCGTGCGTCACGCACGTCGGCCACGACGGCGCCGGCCACTTCGTCAAGATGGTGCACAACGGCATCGAGTACGCCGACATGCAGCTGATCGCCGAAGCCTACGACCTCATCCGCCGCGGTACGGGCAAGTCCCCCGCCGAGATCGCCGAGATCTTCGCCGAGTGGAACAAGGGCGAGCTCGAGTCGTACCTGATCGAGATCACCGCCGAGGTGCTACGCCAGGTCGATGCCGAGACCGGCAAGCCGCTCGTCGACGTCATCCTCGACCAGGCCGGCGCCAAGGGCACCGGCGCATGGACCGTGCAGACCGCGCTGTCGCTCGGTGTTCCCGTCTCGGGCATCGCCGAGGCCACGTTCGCCCGCTCGCTGTCGTCGCACCCCGAGCAGCGCGAGGTCGCCGGTTCTCTCCCCGGTCCCGACGACGCGTTCACCGTCACCGACGAGGCCGCCTTCATCGAAGACGTGCGTCTCGCGCTCTACGCCTCGAAGATCGTCGCCTACTCGCAGGGCTTCGACGAGATCCGTGCGGGTGCGGCCGAGTACGGCTGGAACATCGACCTCGGCGCGATCAGCAAGATCTGGCGCGGCGGCTGCATCATCCGCGCCCAGTTCCTCAACCGCATCGCCGACGCGTACGCCGCAGAGCCGGGCCTTCCCGTGCTGCTGACGGCTCCGTACTTCACCGAGGCCATCACCCGCGCACAGGCGCCGTGGCGTCGCGTCGTGGTCGCGGCTGCGCAGGCCGGCATCCCGGCCCCGGCGTTCTCGTCGTCGCTGTCGTACTACGACGGCATCCGCGCCGACCGCCTCCCCGCTGCACTCGTGCAGGGCCAGCGTGACTTCTTCGGTGCGCACACCTACAAGCGCATCGACAAGCCGGGCACCTTCCACACGCAGTGGTCGGGCGACCGTACCGAGATCGAAGCCGAAGACACGCACTGAGCGCGTCCGAGACATGACGAAGACCCCGGCGATCGCCGGGGCCTTCGTCGTCTCATGTGCCGTCCGTCACCTCGTGATGTCCTGCACCGTGCCCTTCGTGAGCCTGAGCCGTCGCGTCGCCCGGCGTGCGACGGCCGAGTCGTGCGTGACGACGATCATCGTGATGCCCTCGGCGCACAGCCCTTCGAGCAGGGTGAGGATCTCGTCGCGCATGCTCTCATCGAGGTTGCCCGTCGGCTCGTCGGCGAGCAGCACGCGAGGGCGCTTCACGATCGCCCTCGCGATCGCCACGCGCTGCTGCTGACCGCCGGAGAGCTCGGTCGGCAGGTGGTCTCCGCGGTCGTCGAGACCGACGTGGGCGAGCGCCTCGACGACGCGCGCAGCCCGCTCGGCGCGGGTCAGATCGGTGGGCTCCAACGCCATGTTCACATTCTCGGCGGCCGTCAGCGTCGGGATCAGGTTGAACCCCTGGAAGACGAAGCCGATCTCCTCGGCGCGGATCCGACTCAGTTCCCGCGCGGATGCCGAGGCCAGCTCGATGTCGCCGAGCTTCAGCGAACCGGACGACGGCTTGTCGAGCGCGCCGAGCATCTGCAGCAGGGTCGACTTACCTCCTCCCGTCGGGCCCTGGATCGTGACGAACTCGCCCGGGTCGATCGTCAGGTCGACGCCCGTGAGCGCCTTCACCGTGCGCCCCTTCTGCGTGTAGGTGCGGGTGACATCCTGCGCGCGGTGCAGCGGCGCCGTGGCGTCCGTGCCGTTCGCGGCAGGAGCGATATCTGCGATGGTCATGTCCGTGTCTCCTTGTCTGTGACGTGTGTTCGCGAGTCCGTCAGGCGACGGAACGCAGTGCCTCGGCCGGGCTCAATCGCGCCGCCCGCCATCCGCCGAACGCTCCGGCGACGAGGCCGCCGAGCACGGCGAGGCCGACCGCGGCAACGAGCACCCACGGGGTGAACGGCGCCTGAAGCACGATGTCGGCCGCCTGCTGCGTCTGGAACATGCCGCCGCCTCCCGTGGGGCCGCCACCCATTCCTCCGGGGCCGCCTTCCGCGTTGCCTGCGGCTGCAGCGGCGACCGTCGGCTTCACGAGGTTGATGACGACGATCCCGGCGATTCCGAGCACCAGGCCGACGGCGCCGCCGATCAGGCCCTGCACCATCGACTCACCGGCGACCTGGCGCACGACGCGCCCGTTCGACCAGCCGATCGCCTTGAGCGTGCCGAACTCGCGGGTGCGGCGAGAGACGCCCGACAGCGTGAGCAGCACCGAGAGCAGCACCGCCACCGCGAGGACGATGATCGAGAGCCAGGTTCCGAGGTTCGTGATCAGCGACGTCGCGCTCGAGAGCGAACCCGAGACGGTCGAGGCGAGCTCGGACTGCGACGTGATCGTGGCATCCGGGAGCTCGTCGCTGAGTGCCGCTTGCACCGCGTCGATGGATGCCGCGGACTCGGCCTGCACGTACACGGTCGAGATGACGTCACCCGCGCCCGAGAGCTCCTGGGCCGTATCGAGGGGCAGGTACACGTTGGCCGCGGTGTCGGCGGAATCGGACGTGGATGCCACGATGCCGACGACCTCGACATCGGAGCCTGCGACGTCGATCGTGTCGCCGACGGTGATCTCGTTCGTGGTCGCGTAGGTCGCGTCGACCAGGGCGACGAGCGCCCCGGAGTCATCGCTGTCGAGAGCACGGCCGTCGCTGACCGCGACAGAGGCGAGGGGCCCGACGGAGGTCACGGCGGGGTCGATGCCGAGGACCGTGAACGAGTCGACGCCGAACGAACCGCCGCCGGCACCGTCCGTGCCGCCCTGAGGAGGAGCCTGACCCTCGGTCGGTGCGGTGCCCTCGGTCGCGCCGTCCTGTGCGCCGAACCCGCCGCTGGGGAGCTCACCCGAGAACGTCGAGTTGGTGAGGCTGAGTGCTGCGGATGCCGCAGTGACCCCATCCGTCGAGGTCACGGTGTCGAGCACGGACGACTCGAGCGTTCCGCGCATGAAGTCCGTCATCAGTGTCGACTGGCTGAGCGTCGTCGTGTCGCCCTCCGTGGCGCCGTCGTCAGAGCCGAAGTCGAAGCGCTGTCCGCCTCCCTCCCCCGGTTCCGCCGCGGCACCCGTGACGGTGAGGTCGGTGCCGACGCCGTAGACGGATTCCAGCGCCTGCGCCTGCGCGTCGCGCACACCCGCCGTGAGGGCGTTGACGATGATCACCAGGGCGATCGCGATCGCCAGTCCGATCGCGACGATCCACGTCTGTTTCTTGCGGCCCGCCAACTCTCGCCGCAGATATGTCCCGTACATGTGTCTCCTTCCGCCGCGCCGTTCGCGGGCCGATCATGACGCTAAGAAGCGGAGTTTTGCGAGATCGAGGGACGAGTGATGAGAAACCTATGCGGCGAGAACCTCACAGGAGACGCATAGCGCGCTCCATAGAAACCCCATAGGTGATTCCGCAGAATGTACTCATGAGCACCGATCTCCCCGAACTGCGCCGCCCCGACGGCTCGCCCCTGCGCATCCTCGCCGTCGATGACGAGCAGATGCTCACCGATCTGCTCGCGATGGCTCTGCGCATGGAGGGCTGGGAGGTGCGCACCGCGTCCTCCGGCCTCGAGGCTCTGCAGGTCGCGCGCGAGTTCGAGCCGGATGCCCTCGTCCTCGACATCATGATGCCCGACCTCGACGGCATGGCCGTGCTGCGCCGCCTCCGTGAGGCGGGCAGCCTCGTGCCCGTGCTCTTCCTCACCGCGAAGGATGCCGTGGGCGACCGGGTCGCCGGCCTCACCGCCGGCGGAGACGACTACGTCACGAAGCCGTTCAGCCTCGAGGAGGTCATCGCTCGCCTGCGGGCGATCATCCGCCGCACGGGCCACGCGACCGCCGACGACGGCCAGTCGATCCTCCGCGTCGCCGACCTCACGCTCAATGAGGACAGCCACGAGGTCGTCCGCGACGGCACCGAGATCGAACTGACCGCGACCGAGTTCGAACTGCTCCGCTACCTCATGCGCAACGAGCGACGGGTGCTCTCGAAGGCGCAGATCCTCGACCGCGTCTGGAGTTACGACTTCGGCGGCAAGTCCTCGGTCGTCGAGCTGTACATCTCGTACCTGCGCAAGAAGATCGACGCCGGACGCACACCCCTGCTGCACACGGTGCGAGGCGTCGGATACATGATCAAGGCGCCTCAGTGAGCAACACGGGGATGACCCGACGGCCGATGAGTCTGCAGACCCGGCTGATGACGGCCGTGATCGGGTTCGTCTCGATCATCCTCGTGATCGTCGCCGTGATCACCAGCGCGACGCTCGGCGCGACCCTGGAACGCCAACTGGAAGATCGACTGAACGGCTATTCCCTCGACGTCGCGAAGCTGGTGAGCCGGGTGCCGGCCCAGATCGCGACCATCGACTACGTCGTCGACGGCACAAACCCTGTGCCCGGCATTCTGCTCGCCGTGTCCAGCTCCGAAGGCGGCACCGGCGGGGTCGTCTTCCCCGATACGAAGGGACAATGGAGTGGAGTGTCTCAGACGCTGACGAGCGCCGACCTCGACCGCATCGATGCGGCGCTCGGCGGGCGCGCGAGCGCTACCGTGACCTTGGACGACTTCGGTTCGTATCTCGTCGTCGTGAGGCAGGCCCCCAACGGAGTGAACGTCGTGACGGGCCTGCCCCGCACCGAGATCCAGAACCAGTTGGCGACTCTTCTCACCGTGATCGCTCTGGCGACCATCGGCGGATTGATCCTCCTCGCGCTCACGACGGCGATCACGATCCGCGTCGGACTCAGACCGCTGAGGGCGGTGGCTGCGACCGCCACGCGCGTCGCGAACCAGCCGCTGGACCGAGGCGAAGTGCAGATCACCGAACGCGTGCCGGCAGCCGAAGCCGACCCTCGTACCGAGACCGGTCTCGTGGGGGCGTCGCTCAATACCCTCCTCGACCATGTGAACACCTCGCTGGCCGCCCGCCAGAAGAACGAGGAGCGGATGCGGCGGTTCGTCGCCGATGCGAGCCACGAGCTGCGCACGCCGCTGTCGTCGATCCGCGGATACTCCGAGCTGTCGCTGCGCGCTCTGAAGCAGCAGGGCGGGGAGGCGGCGATCGAGGGCACCACGACGTCGCTCGAGCGCATCCAGGCCCAGTCGCTGCGGATGACCCGCCTCGTCGAGGATCTGCTCCTGCTCGCCCGTCTCGACGAGGGTCGGGAGCTCGTGTACGGCACGGTCGACCTGACCCAGCTCGCCCTGGAGGGGCTCTCCGACGCTCGTCCGACCGCTGTGGACCACCACTGGAACATCGAAGCGCCGGACGAGCCCATCGTCATCGTCGGCGACGCCGGACGGATGCACCAGGTCGTCGCGAACCTCCTCGCCAACGCCAGGACGCACACCCCCGCCGGAACGTCGATCACCCTCAGTGTCGCCCGCGAAGGCGACGAGGCCGTGCTGCGGGTGCACGACAACGGGCCGGGCATCGACCCCGGAGTGCGCGACGAGCTCTTCGCCCGGTTCGCCCGAGGAGACAGCTCACGAGCCCGTCAGACCGGAGGAACCGGCCTCGGCCTCGCCATCGCGAAGGCGATCGTCGAGGGTCACGGCGGTCACATCACCGTAGCCAGCGAACCCGGCGACACGACCTTCACCGTGCGCATCCCGGTCAGCCCCGCTGCGGGCGCAACCGACTGACGTCACGGCCTGATCGCGCGTACCTCCCGCCCGTCTCAGTAGCCGGCGAAGGCGTCCGTCGTGAGGGAGCGGGCCTTCTGCAGGGCAGGGGCGAGGTCGGCGATCAGCCGCGGTGGGCCTGAGATGAACGAGTGACGCGTGGCCAGATCGGGCACGTAGCGCTCGAGGTGCTCCGCGTCGAGGCGCGCTCCCTGAGCCCAGGTCCAGTGGGCGGGAAGATCCGCAGGCTCGTCGCGGGTGAAGACGATCACACGGGCTCCGGTGGCGGCCAGCTCGTCGCGGAAGGCGAGCTCGGAGCTGTCGGATGCCACATAGACGAGCACCACGTCGCGCTGCTGCGCGGTGACCTGAAGCTGACGCAGCTGTGACACGAAGGGCGTCACACCGATGCCCGCGGCCACCATCAGCACCGGCGTCTCGGCGCGAGGGAGCAGGAAGTCGCCCCAGGTGCCGGTCACCGCGAGCGCGGCCCCGGGCTCTGCTGCGGCCAGAGCGCGCTTGTAGCTCGATGGATGCTTCTGATCGCCGTTCTTGTAGGCGATGCGCAGCGTCGGCAGGTCGGCCGGAGCCGAGACGATGCTGAACTCACGACGGGTGCCTCGTGCATCCGGTCGGTGGTGCGGCACGTCGAGTTCGAGGTACTGACCGGGGAGGAAGCGCACCTTCCCCTTCGCGCGGAACGTCAGCTCCTGCGCGGTCGGGGTGATGAACTGCCGCTTCTCGAGCACGAGGCGCACGGATCCCCGCAGGGCGAAGGCGAAGGCCAGCAGGTTGCCGATGAGCAGGGCGCGCTCCTGGCCGAGCGTGAAGAGCCCGGCCACCTCGATCGGCCAGCCGGCGAGGATGCCGACGAGGGCGGCGACCGAGAACTGCTGCCAGCGCCGTGGCGGCAGCGTGAGGGGCTCCGACAGCATGAACGCGCCCAGGAACAGGAACGGTGACTGCAGCACCGCGAACGAGAGCGCGGATCCGAGGTCGAACGCGATCGCGAACTCCTGCGCCTGCACCGCCTGCCGCAGCACCGACACGGCGATCGCGACGACGAGGAAGATCACGACGATCCGCACCTTCTCGGTGCGCCACAGCACGGCGAGTCCGAGGATCGCCACGGGGATGAAGAGCGACGGCGTGCCCACCCACCACGACGAAGACGTGCCGAGCCACTCGAAGGCCCCGAACGAGCCGAGGATCGACACGACGGCGGCACCGAAGGCCGCCGGGTTGAGGATGTGGCGTCCGCGCCATGCGATCAGGTACTTCGACAGGCTCGCGACGGCGCCGGCGATCGCGAGTCCGAGCAGTGCTGTCGGTTCGAGCCCCGGCCTGAGCACGAAGAGCAGAATGAGCGCAGTGACGAGCGACGATTCGATGCGCCAGGGCAGACTCAGGATGCGCTGAGCCACCGCATCCACC
The DNA here is from genome assembly GCF_052045655.1 of Microbacterium sp. 22215. Lineage (NCBI taxonomy): Bacteria > Bacillati > Actinomycetota > Actinomycetes > Micrococcales > Microbacteriaceae > Microbacterium > Microbacterium sp. 22215. Next base: position 513,410 of record NZ_JBQEPC010000001.1, on the reverse strand, counting down.
AGCGAGATCACCACCGCGAGCACGACGAACGACGCGACGATCTCGAGAGGTGTCGGCGAGACGATCACGCCCAGCGCCGACAGCACGAGGGCGATGAGCGCGAGGGCCGCGAGGGAGAACAGCACCAGGCGGTACATCGACATGCCGCCGAGCAGTGCGAGCACGCGCTGCCGGAGGGCGGTGAGGGAGGTGATCACGGGTCTACTCTTCCCTAGTTCTGACGGGTCAGGGGCGTGCGGTGAACAGTTGTGCGGGGCATCCGGGCGAGCGTTCTGCGCGGCCGTCGGTCGACATTCGCACCCACTCCACTCCCCAGGATGCGGCGAGCTCAGGCCCGCCGTCGAAGAACAGGGCGGTGGCGACGGCATCCGCTCTCATCGCATCGGGCGCGATGGCCCAGGTCGCCGCCCAGGTGCGCACGGGGATTCCGGTGCGGGCGTCGAGCACATGGTGGAGTCCTTCGCCCCATGCGCGGCGGTTGACCGCCGAGGCGCACAGAGCCGCATCCTGCAGCTCGATGACGCCGATCGCCTTGGTCGCGTCATACGGATGCTCGAGACCGATGCGCACCGCGCTTCCCCGCACCCGCATGTCACCGCCCGCGTCGACGACGAGGTCGCCCGGCACGTGGGCGAGCGTCTCGGACACGAGGTCGACGAGGCGGCCCTTGCCGAGTGCGCCGACGTCGAGGAGCACCGGATCGGATGCCATGGCCTCCCCCGCCGTCCAGCGGAGGCGTTGCGTCCAGCCGGCCGGCGCTGCGACCGGATCGCCGGCGATGAGCGAGTACGACGCGTCATAGCCGAGCGCTGAGAGGCTGTCGGCGACGAGCGGATTGACCGCGCCTGCGGTCGCCTGAGAGAGCTCTCGATAGGCATCGAGCATCGCTCCGGCATCCGGCGACGAGATGGATCCGCCGTCGCGTCCGACGCGGGTGACCGCGGAGTCCTCCCGGAACCGGGACCACTCCCGATCGAACCGAGAGATCTCGGCGACGACGAGCTGTCGTTCGTCGGCGCCGAGCTCAGCCGATGTCTCGATCTCCCAGGTCGTGCCGATCGCGTCGAAGCGCCAGATCGCCATGGCCGTGTCAGGCGCCTCAGGCGGCGGCCTGCTCCTTGATCGAGTCGACGGCCTCGTTGAACCCGCCGCTCGTGAGCGACGAGCCGGCGACGCGGCTGACGTTCAGGTCGTCGAGCGACTTGCCGACGACCTCATCCGAGATGCCGTCGATGAACTGTCCCTGGTACTGCTCGGTCTCGCGGGCCTTGGGGTCGCCCGTCACCTCGACCTCGGTCACGACGCCGTCGGCGATCGTGAGGGTCACGCTGATGGATTCGACGGTCTCAGGCGTCTGGTACGAGCCGTCGGCCGTATAGGTGCCGTCGGTGTAGTCGCCGGTCGATGCTCCCGAATCGGTCGACCCGGTGCTCGTGCCGCTGCCGGTGTCGGTGGACTGGTCTTCGGCGTCGGCCGTGCCGGAGCATCCTGCGAGGACGAAGAGTCCTGCGATTCCGGCGAGGGCTGCGCCCTTGCGAACAGAAGTCGGTACAGTCGTGCGGATCATGATGGTCCTCCCGGCCTTGATCGGTGTGTTGATTCGACCGTAGGGACAGCATCTATGTGCGGGCTGTGCCCGATATATGGGTCGCCTACGCGTCTCCGCCGAACATGCTCGTGACGGATCCGTCCTCGAAGACCTCGTGGATCGCGCGAGCCAGCAGCGGGGCGATCGGCAGGATCGTCAGCTTGTCCCAGCGACGCGACTCGGTCAGGGGGATCGTGTCGGTGATGACGACCTCGTCGATCGAGGCGTCCTGCAGACGCTCGGATGCCGGGTCGCTGAAGATCGCGTGCGTCGCCGCGACGATCACGCGGTGCGCGCCGTTCGCCTTGAGCGCCTGCGCGGCCTTCACGATGGTGCCGCCGGTGTCGATCATGTCGTCGACGAGAAGGCAGGTGCGTCCTTCGACGGCACCCACGATCTCGTGCACGGAGACCTGGTTGGCGACCTTCGGGTCGCGGCGCTTGTGGATGATGGCCAGCGGCGCTCCGAGGCTGTCGGACCACGTGTCGGCGACGCGGACGCGACCCATGTCGGGCGAGACGACGGTGAGGATCTTGCGGTCCTCGGCGCTCAGCGTGCGCTGGAAGTAATCCAGCAGCACGGGCTTCGCGAACAGGTGATCGACGGGACCGTCGAAGAAGCCCTGGATCTGCGCGGCGTGCAGGTCGACGCTCATCACGCGGTCTGCGCCCGCGGTCTTGAGCAGGTCGGCGACCAGTCGGGCGCTGATCGGCTCGCGGCCACGGCCCTTCTTGTCCTGACGCGAATACGGATAGTACGGGGCGACGACCGTGATGCGCTTGGCCGATGCGCGCTTCGCGGCGTCGATCATGATCAGCGTCTCCATGAGCCACTCGTTGACCGGCTCACCGAAGGTCTGGATGAGGAAGAGGTCGCAGCCTCGGATCGACACCTCGAATCGGGCGTAGATCTCCCCGGATGCGAACGTCCTGTGCTCGGTCGGCACCACCTCGGTGCCGAGGGATGCAGCCACCGCAGCGGTCAGCTCGGGGTGCGAACGGCCGCCTGCGACGACGAGCCGCTTCTTGGTCTTGGCGACGAGTCCGGGGGCGATGCCGTTGTCCCGGTCCAGATCGACAGTCTTCTTCTTGCGCGCCATCGTTTTCGCCTATTCCGCCACTCGGGATCGGGCTGCGGCGTCTGCCGCACCCGTGCCTGCCCTGTTCTTCTCGACCCAACCCTCGATGTTGCGCTGAGGGGCGACGCTCATGGCAAGGGAACCGGCGGGGACGTCCTTGCGGACCACGGCGCCGGCACCTGTCTTGGCGCCTGCTCCCAGCCTAACGGGCGCGACGAGGGTCGTGTGCGAGCCGGTGTGCACCTCGTCCTCGACCACGGTGCGGTGCTTGTTCACGTCGTCGTAGTTCGCCGTGATGGTGCTCGCACCGAGGTTGACGCCGCGGCCGATCGTCGCATCGCCCACGTACGACAGGTGCGGGACCTTGCTGCCCTCGCCGATCTCGGCGTTCTTCGTCTCGACGTACGCGCCGATCTTGCCCCTGGCGCCGAGCACGGTGCCGGGGCGGAGGAACGAGAAGGGGCCGACCGTGGCCTCGGCGCCGATGACGGCGAGTGTGGCGTCGGTACGGCGGACGATCGCGTCCGCACCCACCTCGCAGTCGACGAGCGTCGTGTCCGGGCCGATGATCGCGCCCTCTGCGATCGTCGTGGCACGCAGGATGTGCGTGTTCGGGAGGACCGTGACGTCGGGCGCGAGCGTCGCGTCGTCGTCGATCCAGGTGGTCGTCGGGTCGATGACCGTGACCCCCTCGAGCTGCCAGCGGCGCACGATGCGCCGGTTGAGCAGACGACCGACCTCGGCGAGCTGGGCGCGGTCGTTGACGCCGAAGGTGACGGTGACGTCGGAGACGACGGACGCGGCCACCCGGCTGCCGTCACGGCGGAGGAGCCCCGGCACATCGGTCAGGTACATCTCGCCCTGCGCGTTGTCGACACCGACCGAGGGAAGGTACCTGCGCAGCGTGCCGATCCGGAACACGTACATGCCCGCATTGATCTCACGGACGCTCGCCTCGTCGGCGCTCGCGTCCTTCTGCTCGACGATGCGGTCGACGCCGCCGTCCGCATCGCGGATGACGCGGCCGTAGCCGGTCGGGTCGTCGACGACGGCGGTCATCAGCGTGGCTTCCGCGTCGGCGTCGCGGTGGGCATCGAGGAACGACCGCAGCGTGTCGGCATCCGCGAGGGGGCAGTCGCCCGAGAGCACGAGGACGTCGCCGTCGAACTCGGCGGGCAGTGCGTCGACCGCGACCTGGACGGCGCGTCCGGTGCCGGGGACCTCGTCCTGGTCGATGAAGATCGCGTCCGGGTAGTCGGCGGTGAGCGCCGCGACGACCTGGTCTCGTTCGTGTCGCACGACGACCTCGACGTGCTCGGCGCCGAGGCGACCGGCGGTCGTCAGAACGTGCCCCACGAGTGGTCGCCCCGCGATCGGATGCAGCACCTTGGGCAGGCGCGAGCGCATGCGGGTTCCCTGGCCTGCGGCGAGGATGATGATGGCGAGATTGTTCCCAGTCATGCTCCGCCGCCAGGACTCGAACCTAGACCTAACAGCTCCAAAGGCTGTCGTGCTGCCATTACACCACGGCGGACCGCGGCCCCCGAGAGAGCCGCGGGTCAAGTCTGCCACGTCCGCCTGCGTGCTACCGGCGATAATGGACGGATGACTGAGGCGGATGAGGTTGATCGGATCGTCGGCGCCTGGAACACCCAGCGCCCCGACCTCGACTTCTCACCCCTCGAGGTGCTGTCGCGGATGGACCGGCTGACCCGGCTGCTCGATCGCGCCCGTCGCGACGTGTTCCGCCGCAGCGATCTGGAGGCCTGGGAGTGGGACGTGCTGTCGGCGCTGCGCCGGGCGGGCGCGCCCTTCCAGCTCTCCCCCAAACAGCTGCTCCAGCAGACGCTGGTCTCCAGCGGCACCATGACCAATCGCATCGACCGGCTGGTCGGACGACGTTTCGTGAGGCGCGAGGACGATCCGGCCGACGGACGCAGCGTCCTCGTCACGCTCACGGACGACGGACGCATCCGAGTGGATGCCGCGATCACGCGGCTCGTCGACGTCGAGGACGACCTGCTGCGGGCTCTCTCCCGCGGCGATCGGGACCGTCTCGCCGCGCTGCTGCGCAAGCTGAGCCTGAGCTTCGACGCGTGAGGTTCTGACGACATGGCGATGCTCTCCCCTCTTCCGGTGCGCGACGGCGTCGGCGCGACGCGCCTGCACGTCCCGATGAGCGGCGAATGGCCGACCGTCGGGGCGTACATGATCGAGCGCTTCTTCCACCTCGATCCGGAGGGGCTGCTCAGCCGCTTCGATCGAGGAGAGATCGTGGCTCGCGACGGCACTCCCCTGGCTCGTGACACGCCCCTGGGCGTCGAGGAGTTCATCTGGTACTACCGCGACCCCCCTGTCGAGACCCGGCTCCCCGTCGAGATCGAGGTCATCCATCAGGACGACGACCTGGTCGTCATCGACAAGCCGCACTTCCTGCCGACCATCCCCGGTGGGAAGTTCCTGCAGAACTCCGCGCTGATCCGCCTCCGCAACCTGCTGGGCAACGACGAGCTCGCGCCGATCCACCGCCTCGACCGGGCGACCGCCGGGGTGCTCATGTTCTCGGCGCGCCCGCAGACCAGGGCGCCCTACCAGCTGCTGTTCGAGACCAGGCAGGTGCGGAAGGTCTACGAGGCCGTCTCCGCCCGACCGGACGACTGGGACGCGTCGCGATTCCCCCTCGTGTACCGCAACCACATCGTGAAGCTCCGCAACGAGCTGAAGGTGCAGGTCGACGACGAGCGGGAGCCGAACGCCGAGACGGCGATCGAGGTGATCGACGCCGACGAGCGCGTCGTGCACACCCTGCTGCGCCCGCACAGCGGCAAGATGCATCAGCTGCGGGTGCACCTCGCCGCACTCGGCCTCGGCATCCTGAACGACCCGTTCTACCCCGAACTCCGTGGCGAGCGACCGGACGACTTCGCCCACCCGATGCAGCTGCTCGCCCGAGAACTGCACTTCGTGGATCCGCTGAGCGGCGCGCCGCGGATGTTCTCCACGACGCGCACGCTGCAGGAAGCGCCCGTCAGCGGCGCATGATCTTGCGTGCGAGCCTCGTTCCGAGGATCTGCACGAGGTGCACGAACACCACGATCAGCACGATGGCCGTCCACATGACGACAGGCTCGAACTGCCGGAAGCCGTAGATCTGGGCGAACGCGCCGAGCCCGCCGCCGCCGATGAGACCGGCCATCGCCGTCATGTCGATGAGCGCCACCACGATGAAGGTGTAGCCCAGGATGAGCGGCCCGAGCGACTCGGGGATCGCGACGGTAAAGAGGATGCGCCACGGGCCGGCACCCATGGCACGAGCGGCCTCGATCACGCCCGGCGAGACCGACACGAGGTGCTGCTCGACGATGCGTCCGATCGCGAAAGCGGCCGCCAGAGCGATCATGAATGCCCCGGCGGTCGTGCCGATGCCCGTTCCGACCACGACACGAGCAAGAGGCTGGGCGACCGCCACGAACAGCACGAACGGGATCGGCCGGAAGAAGTTGACTCCGAGGTTCGCGATGACCGCGACCGCCCGGTTCTGCGCGAGTCCTCCCGGCCGGGTGACGTAGAGGATCACACCGATCGCGAGGCCGAGGATGCCGCCGAGCACGAGCGCGAACGACGTCATGTACAGGGTCTCGAGCGCGGCCTTCCACAGCTCGGGCCACAGTTCGTTCAGACGGTCCATCAGCGCGCCTCCTCTCCGGCGATCTCGGTCACTTCGACACGTTCGCCGATTCCTGCGAGCGTGCGGTCGACGACCGCATCCTCGCCGCGGATCGCGAGCGTGAGGTGCCCGAAGGCCCGCCCGCGGATGTCATTGATGCCGCCGTACACGAGCTCGAAGTCGAGCCCCGCGGCGGCGAGGTCGAGGAAGACCTGCGCCTGCGACGAGTCGCCGTCGCGGAACGAGAAGGTGACGAGGCGCCCCCGGTGGCGCTCGCGCAGCACGGACAGCTCGGACGGCGACGGGATGCCCTTCACGACCGTGCCGACGAAGCGCTGCGACGCGGGGTTCTGCGGGGCCGAGAAGACGTCGAACACGTCACCCTGCTCGATCACCCGACCGTTCTCCATGACTGCGACCTTGGTGGCGATAGTCTGGATGACGTCCATCTCGTGCGTGATGACCACGATCGTGACACCCTGCTCCCGGTTGACACGTTTGAGGAGGTCGAGCACCTCGTGCGTGGTCTGCGGGTCGAGCGCACTGGTGGCCTCGTCGGCGAGCAGGATCGCGGGGCCGGTGGCGAGAGCACGGGCGATGCCGACGCGCTGCTTCTGTCCACCCGAAAGCTGCTCGGGGTACGCCTTGGCCTTGTCCGCCAGGCCGACGAAGCTGAGCAGCTCGGTGACGCGAGCCTCGATATCGGCCTTCGACCAGCCGGCGAGTTTGAGCGGATAGGCGATGTTCGCCTTGACACTGCGTGAGGCGAACAGGTTGAACTGCTGGAAGATCATGCCGATCCCGCCGCGCACCTTGCGCAGCTCGCTCTCCTTGAGCGCCGTGATGTCGACGTCGTCGACCGTGATGGTGCCGCTCGTCGCCGGCTCGAGGGCGTTGATCAGGCGCACGAGGGTCGACTTGCCCGCACCGGAGTATCCGATGATGCCGAAGACATCGCCCTTCTCGATCGAGAGGGTGACGTCGTCGACGGCCACGACCTCTGCGTCATCACGCGTGCGGGAGGGGTATGCCTTGGACACGTTGGTCAGGCTCACGATGGGCATTGTGCTGCTCCGGTGGGTGTCGGGAGACGACGAATCGGGTGACGCGCGATGCGCCACCCGATTCTCGCATCAGTCGGCAGTGATCCTCCCGACAGACCTATTTCTTGTCTGCGGCGTCCTTCTGAACCTTCGCGAGCGACTCGACCAGATCCGCCACCGGAACCTGGAGGGGAACCGCGACATCGCCGGACGACTCCTGAAGGCCCGCCTGCACGTCCTCGTTCGTCTGGAAGATCTCGACCAGCTTGAGGTACGTCTCGTTGTCGGCATCCTCGGCGCGGGCGGCGAAGATGTTCACGTACGGCAGCGCACTGGCATCCTCAGGGTCATCCTGTGCGATCGCGTCATCGAACGACAGGCCTGCGTCCTCGACGAAGTCGTTGTTGATGATCGCCGCGGCCACGTCGGGCAGCGAAGTCGGGATCAACGCGGCCTCGAGCGCGGTGATCTTGACCTTGGACTTCTCGGTGTCGACCTGCGCCAGGTCGGAGTAAGGCGTGCCGCCATCCTTCAGCTCCACCAGACCGGCCTGCTGCAGCACGTTGAGCGCGCGCGCCTGATTGGACGCGTCGTCCGGAACGGCGACGGTCTCGCCCTTGGGGATGTCTTCGACATCGTCGTACTTCTGCGAGTACAAACCCAGCGGGTAGATCGCGGTGGAGCCGATCGGCGTCAGGTCAGAGCCCGAGGCGTTGTTGTACTCGGCGAGGTAGACGATGTGCTGGAACTGGTTGAGGTCGATCTCACCTTCGGTCAGAGCGGGGTTCGGCTGCTCGTAGGAGCCGAAGTCGACGAGTTCGACCGTGATGCCCTCGTCAGCGGCCGCCTCCACGAAGGGAGCCCACTGGGCGTCACCCTTGCTGACGACTCCGACCTTGACGGTCTCGTTCTCGGAGTCACCGCCGCCGGAGCCTGCCTCGGAGGATGCCGTCGCGCAGCCTGCGAGCGCGACGAAGAGCGGGACCGCGGCGAGCGCGGCGATGACGGATGTGGTCCGACGGGATGCTGTGATGGACATGAGTGTTCGGGTTCCTCTCTTGGGGGACTCGAATACGTTAGGCAGCCCGATGCCGCTCGTGACAATCGAGTGTCACAGAGCGTCACAGCTCTCAGTCGTAGTCTTCGATGCCCTGCAGCCGCACCTGCTCGAGATCGAGCCGCGCCGAGATGCGCCGCACGACGAGATCGTCGACCGTGCCTTCCCGACGCAGCCCCAGCAGCACTTCGCGCTTGCGATCGATGAGCGCGAGCTTCAGCCGGGTGTGCTCCTCGTGCCGCAGCAGCGGCGAGCGCTGCATGACGTCGACGTCGGCCGACGTGGCGAGCATCTGCAGGGTCCTGACCTCGCCGTCCGCGCCCTCGCCGTCGGCACCGATGCGGGTCGCGTCCGGCAGTCGCAGCATCGTCTGCGCAGCATCCGATCCACCGCCATCCGATCCGCCGTCGCCTGCCGCCTCCGACATCGTGTTCCCGCTGCCGAGCGGATCCGGCTCGTCGAGCAGCACGTCCAGTGCCTGAGCCTCAGCGTCGACGATGGCCTGCTCTCGGGCCAGAGCGCGGGCGTTCGAGAACTCGAGCATCTGGTAGCCCTCGGCGCGCACCTTGTCGCGGATCTCCTGTCCGACGCCGTGCTCTGCCGCGAGGTCGTCGAGAGCGGCGAGTGCCGCACCCGAGATCGTGCGCTCGGCGAGCTCGTACTCCTCGTCTTCGACGTGGTCGACCGGGAATCGCGCCCATCGCACGATCGCGGGCAGCAGCGGACCCTGCACGAGCAGGCTCAGCATGATCACGCCCGCGGTGACGAAGACGATCTCGTCTCGGCCGGCGATCTCGCCCTCGGTCGCGCTCGCGGCGGGAACCGACAGGGCGATCGCGAGCGACACCGCTCCCCTCATTCCTGCGACGGTCGACACCGCCATCGAGCGCGCCCGCGCTCCAGGAGACGGTCGCGCGCCCGTCCTGCGCTGGAACGGCATGTTCATGAGCTGGAACAGGTAGCGCACGACCAGCAGCGTCACCCAGACGCCGAGGGTGATGAGCACAAGGCGTCCGATCGCGGCGGCCGAGATCTCGTGCGCGACGAACTGCACCTCCAACCCGATCAGCACGAACAGGGCTCCGTTGAGCAGGAAGACACCGAACGGCCAGGCCGCGTCGGCTTGTCTCCGGGACGATGCCGTGGTCACGCGCGGCGACACGTACGCGACGATGAGACCCGCGACCACCACGGCGAGGACGCCGGACGCGTGCACGATCTCGGCGAGCAGGAACGCCGAGAACGGGATGAGCAGCAGCGTCACGTTGATGACGATCGTCGACGACGTGCGACGCAGCAGCAGGTAGCCGAGCGCCGCGACGACGACACCGGCCGCGATGCCTCCGATGTACGAGGTGAGCACAGACATCGTCACCGAGAGCGGCGTGATGTTGCCGCCGAGTGCCAGCGACACGGCGATCGCGTACAGCACCAGAGCGGTGCCGTCGTTCGTCAGGCTCTCGGCCTTGAGCTTCATGAACATGCGCCTCGGCAGCAGCCGGCCGAGCGCGGCGACGGCCGTCGCATCCGGCGGAGCGACCGCGGCACCCAGGATCAGCGCGGTCTCCCACGGCATCCCGAACAGCAGCCCCACGCCTGCGACGGCGAACGCGGATGCCACGACGAGCACCGTGCTCATCGGCAGGATGTAGCGGAAGTCACGTCGGATCGAGCGCAGTGATGTCGTCAGGCTCTCCCAGAACAGCATCACGGGGAGGAACAGCAGCAGCACCGTCTCCGGGGGCAGCTGGATCTCGCGCAGCTGCGGCACGAAGCCGAGCAGCAGGCCGAAGATCACGAGCACGAGCGGCAGCGCCAACCGGACGCGCGGCGCGATCACCGTGCCCACGAGGATCGTGAGTCCGATCAGGACGGTGACCTCGAGTCCTTCCATCTGAACCTCCCGGGTACCGCAGGATCAAGCTGTGCGATCCCGGATGGCATCGAACCCCGCCCAGAGCACAGCGCATCGCACTGCCACCGTATTCCCACGAAGGCTAGATGGCGAGGGTCAGGTCAGTCGAGTTCCTCGGTCAGCTCGAACCAGCGGAGTTCGAGCTCCTCGATCTCGGCCTGCTGGTCACTGATCGCCTTCATCTTGTCGCCGAGGCCGGCGAAGTCCGACTGGTCGTGATCCGCGAGAGCGGTCTTCGCCTTGTCGACCTGCTGCGTGAGCTTCTGGATGCGACGCTCCAGCGACGCGACCTCCTTCTGCGCGGCGCGCAGGGCGGCGCCGTCGAGGCTGGGGGCCTTCTTCTCGGTGTTGACGGCGGTCTGCGACTTGCCCGGCGCCGAGGTCTGCAGCTGGCGCAGACGCAGATACTCGTCGACCCCTCCGGGGAGGTGTCGCAGGTGACCGTCGAGGATCGCGAACTGCTGATCCGTCACGCGCTCGAGGAAGTACCGGTCGTGGCTGACGACCAGCAGGGTTCCCGACCACGAGTCGAGCAGGTCCTCGATCGCCGCGAGCATGTCGGTGTCGAGATCGTTGGTCGGCTCGTCGAGGATCAGCACGTTCGGCTGGTCGAGGAGCACGAGCAGCAGCTGGAGTCGACGCTGCTGCCCACCGGAGAGGTCCTTCACCGGCGTGGAGAGCTGCGCGGAGTCGAAGCCCAGGCGCTCGAGCAGCTGCCCGGGGGTGAGCTCCTGCGCCTTGGATCCTGCACCCATCGTGTAGGACGTGCGCAGACGCGAGATCACGACGCGCACCGGCTCGCGCCGCACGTCCTCGAGTTCGTCGAGGCGCTGGGTGAGGGTCTTGACCTTCACGGTCGTGCCGCGCTTCACGCGGCCGACGGTGGGCTCGACCGTGCCCGAGATGAGCCCGAGCAGCGTCGACTTGCCGGCACCGTTGACGCCGAGGATTCCGGTGCGCTCGCCCGGCGCGATGCGCCACTCGACGTCACGGAGCACCTCTCGCGTGCCGCCGTCGGCGGTGGGGTACGTCACTCCGACGTCGAGCAGGTCGACGACGTCCTTACCGAGGCGCGAGACGGCGAGAGACTGCAGCGAGATCTTGTCGCGGATCTCCGGCACGTCGGCGATGAGCTCGTTGGCCGCGTCGATGCGGAACTTCGGCTTCGCGGTTCGGGCCGGGGCGCCTCGTCGGAGCCAGGCGAGCTCCTTCTTGGCGAGGTTCTGACGCTTGGCCTCGGTGGCGGCCGCCATCCGGTCGCGCTCGACGCGCTGCAGGATGTAGGCCGCGTAGCCACCCTCGAAGGGCTCGACGATCCGGTCGTGCACCTCCCAGGTCTCGGTGCAGATCTCGTCGAGGAACCACCGGTCGTGCGTCACGACCATGAGTGCTCCGGAGTTCGCGCTCCACCGCTTCTTGAGGTGACCGGCGAGCCAGGTGATGGCCTCGACGTCGAGGTGGTTGGTGGGCTCGTCGAGGGCGATGACGTCCCAGTCGCCGGTGAGCAGCTTGGCGAGCGAGACACGACGACGCTGGCCACCGCTGAGCGAGCCGATCTCGGCATCCCACGGGAGGTCTTTCAGCAGACCCTCGATCACGTCGCGGATGCGGGGATCGCCGGCCCACTCGTATTCAGGGGTGTCGCCGACGACCGCTGCGCTGATGGTGAGGTCGTCGCTGAGCGTGTCCGCCTGGTCGAGGACGCCGATGGTCGTGCCGCCGCGCACGGTCACCCGACCGGAGTTCGGCTCCTTGATGCCGGCCAGCATGCCCAGCAGACTCGACTTTCCGTCGCCGTTGCGGCCGACGATGCCGATGCGGTCACCTTCTTCGATGCCGAGGGTCACGGAGTCGAAGACGACCCTCGTCGGATATTCGAGGTGAAGGGCTTCTGCCCCGAGAAGATGTGCCATGTTGCATCCCAGGGTAGTCGGGCATGCTGTACGGCTCGGTCAGGCGGAGGCTGCACCGCATCTGTCACGTCAGCCGAACACCGGTCGCGTCATCCGACGAGTCGTCGCGTCAGCCGAAGAGTTCGGGGACCGACGCGAGGAACTCGTCGAAATGGCTGTACCAGACCGTGTGCGCGGCGCCGGAGATGCTCCGCACGTCGATGCCGTGCCGCGCGAACCGTTCTGCATCGGCGTCGCTCACCCACGTGCTCGGGTCTGCACGGACGACGATCGAGACCGCATCCGGAAGCCACACATGATCGGCTCCGCACGAGACGGATGCCATCGTCGCCGGGTCGAACCGCGACGCGGCGCGTGCCTCGACCGCCGCGTCCGTGTCGGAGTAGTAGGACCGGGAGGCGCGCAGGCTCTCCGCCGACGATCGGGCATGTCGGTCGTCGGCGTACTGCGCGGCGAGGCGCGCGCGGTCGTGACCACCGATCAGCCTGAGCGACGCGTCGACGTAGACGGCGACCTCCGGGCGGAGCTCGCTGGCTGCCGCTGCGAGGACGCTCGCGCCGTAGGAGTGTCCGATGGCTGCGACCGGATGCCCGCTAGAGAGTTTCTGCACGGTCTCGACGACGGAGGCCGCGGCCTGCTCGATGGTGAGGTCGGGGTCTCGCGGCGACAGGCCGTGACCAGGCAGGTCGAGTGCGAGCACACGGTATCCCCGAGCTGTGAGACGCGGGATCACACGCCACCAGCTCTCGGATGATCCAATCATTCCGTGGAGCAGGACCACGGTGGTCGCGCCTGCATCCGTGACGGCGTCGGCCGGTGCATCGATCGCATGGAGGAGCATCCCGTCAGTGTGGCACGAGCCGTTATCGATTCGTGACCATGTCCGCATCGGAATAACTCGAAGCTTAGTTCGAATGTCGGTGGTTGCTGATCTACTTATTGCATGACAGCACTGCTCGACGCGACGGACTCCCAGATGGCGACACTCGCCGATCTGGTGACGTCGCTGCAGATCGCGGAGGCGACGCTGAGCAGCATGATGGCTGCTCGCGACGGTCTTCTCGCGATCGCGGCACGACTGGCGATCGACATCGCGAAACAGGGCGACCATCCCGACCGCGGCGACCACTCGATCCGCACCATCGCAGCCGAGATCGCCACGGTGCAGCACGTCAGCGATCGCACCATCGAGCGACGGATGGCAGCGGCGGGGATGCTGGTCGACCTCTTCCCGACCGTCTGGGAGGCACAGGGGCAGGGTCGCATAGGCGCCGCGCACTCCCGAGTCATCGTCGATGCGGGCTCGCACATCGAATCGCCCGCTGCCCGTGAGGCGTACGCGGCGATCATGCTGCCCCTGGCCGAGGCGGAGTCACCCAACCGGCTGCGCGCGCTGGCGCGTCGGGTCGCCGAGAGATTCGCTGCCACGACCGTGACGGAGCGGCACCGCAAGGCGCGCGCTCAGCGGCGCGTCTGGGTGACCGACGGCGAAGACGGGATGGCCGCGCTGCACGCGCACGCCCCCGCGGCCCTGATCCACGGCATGTTCGACCGCCTCTCGCAGATGGCGCACGCGCTGCGCGAAGAGACTCTTCGCGCGAAGCGGGAGGCGAAGCGAGACGGGCGGGAGTTCGACGCCGACGATCGCACGGTCGACGAGATCCGCGTCGATCTGCTCACCGACCTGGTGCTCAGCGGTGCACCGAGCGGTCACGACACCGAAGACGGGCTGTTCTCCGAGATCACGGCGCGTATCGAGGTCACTGTGCCGGTGACGACCCTGATGGAGGATGACGACTCTGACCGCGCGGATGGCGCCGACGGTGGGTCCGACGCAGGCTATGCGGGCGATGCGCCGGGCGACCCGCCGTCAACCGACGAAGCCCACATGAGTCCGCCCGCTGAACTCGACGGCGTGATCCCCATCGACACAGATACCGCCCGAAAGCTGGCTGGTATCGCGACGGGGTGGGATCGGGTGTTGACGCATCCGATCAGCGGTCGGGTTCTCGCGGTCGACCGATACCGCCCGAGCAAACACCTGCGACGACATCTACGAGCGAGAGATCAGCGATGTCGATTCCCCGGCTGCGGGATCGCGGCGCGCAAGTGCGACCTCGACCACAATCACGCGGCCTCCGCGGACGGAGCGACCTGCGAGACGAACCTCGCCTCATTCTGTCGGCGGCACCACGTTCTGAAGCACAACTCCCCCTGGCACGTCGAACAGAAGCCCGGTGGAGTCATCGAATGGACGAGCCCGACCGGCCGCACCTACAGAGACACTCCCCCTGCACCGAACACGGTCACCTTCACCGAGTCGGATGCCGTGCGCGCGCCGTTCTGACGGTCGGGGTGCGGCTGTAAGACGATCGAGGCGCAGCTGCGCGCGTGGACGTGTGGAACTGTGGATAACGCCGACGCGGCACGCAGTGGTTTCATTACGGTGGCGCGGTGACTCCTCCTCAACCTCCTCTCCCTTCTACGCGCTCGCGGCTCGCTTCTGTGCTCGGCATCTTCCTCATGACCAGCGTTTTCGTCGGCTGCGCGCCGGCCACGACTGATGCTCCGGCACGCAGCGCTCGCCCCGTTGAAGAGCGGGAATCCGGCACAGCCGAAGAGGTATACCGGTCTTACATCGACGCCTCGAATGCAATCGACTTCGCGGACCCCGCGACGTTCACCCCTGCGGCAGAGTTCACAAGTGAGGGGCTGTACGCAAGCCTGTCGGAGTCGTGGAGATTCCGGCATGACCAGAAGCAGGTCGTCGACGGGAACGTCGTGGTTAAGTACTTCGAGGTCGTGACACCGAGTTCCGATCCGAGCGTCGAGGCCATAGCCTGCCTCGACGTGTCCGACCTCACGATGGTCGATCGCTACGGTGAATCGGAGTTCCCAGAGGACTCGCCGGACTTCCTTGTCGCGTATCTGGGGTTCATATCGGTCCATGGCGAGCTACTCCTCGACAGTCAGATGCTGGAACCCGCCTCGCGATGCCGTAGCTCAGAACCGAAGCACACACTGATCGCCCCGTCGCCAGGGGTTCCTGCAGATCCGGCCGCTGACCGCGCCAAGCGAGAGCAGGCCGCAAGTTGCGCCTCCTGCCCCGACCTCACGAGCTGCGGGTGCTGAGCGTGCGCGGTAGAAAGAACCTCGCAGTCGGTGCGTACGTAGTGTCCACGCTGATGGTGCTCGGAACGGCGCAGCTCGTCGGATGCGCGCCCGAACCGGCGCCGGCCCCCTCGCCGACGCCTGCATTCGCCAGCGAGGACGAGGCGTTCGCCGCCGCGGAGGAGGTGTACCGGGCTTACAACGATGCTGGCAACGCGCGGCGGGCTGAGTCGAGGGATGCGGATCCGCAGCGCTACCTGACTGGGGTGGCCCTCGAAAGCGACTTGGACGCGGAACGCTACTTCGAAGAACACCACCTCCACATTCTCGGAGAAGCAATGATTGATGGATTTCGAGGCGAGTCCGCCAACTTGAGCGACAGCCCCATCGAGGTCGTTGCACGTGTCTGCATCAACGTCAAGAACACCCGTGTGGTCGACGACAAGGGCGATGACGTTACCCCGGCCGATCGGCCCGCGCGGCTGCCGCTAGAAGTGACGTTTGTGGGCTCGAAGGACACCTTGCTGATCGCCGACTCGGTCTTGATCGAAGGAGAAGAATGCTAGTCGCCACGCTAGTCACATTCGGGATGATGCTCGTGCCCGCGATCTCGGGTGCCGCGACGTCATCCTGTGATTCTCAGTGGGCTGCAGGGGGCCTTTGCGGATCGACCAACGGCTCGACCCTGACCGTCTCCGGCACGCGACAACAGCCCGGCGCCAAACCCAAGACGAACGCACCACGAGGCGACGGCGGCCCCGACACGTCGACGACACCCGCCGGACCGAGCAAGCGAGCGCTGGAACTCGCGGCCTGTATGGACGACGCGGGAACGACCCGGTGCGCACCACAACCGGGTCGACCCGTTCCCGAGGCGACCACTCCCCCGACACCGGGCACGCCGACGATCACGATCAGCGACCTGGCGAAGTTCGCCCCCGCGCCCGTTCGCGCGGAATCCGAACCGGGCAATGTCGGGGTCGCCGGGATGCCGACGAACTTCGTCGCCAGCGCGACGACCCAGATACAGAGCGGCGCACTCTTCGGCATCCCGCTGCGGGTCCGTTTCACCCCCGCCGGCTACGACTACACCTACGGCGATGGCGACTCAGCGACGGTGACCCGTCCCGGGCAGACGTGGGCGGCACTGGACCAGGCCCAGTTCACCCCGACTCCCACGAGCCACGTCTACGAGGAGACAGGTGTGTACTTGGCCGAAGTCGATGTCCGCTACGCCGCCGAGATCGATCTCGGCGACGGCTGGCTGCCTGTCGACGGGCAGCTCACGACCGACGGACCCGACCAGGAGATCCGGATCCTCGAAGCGCACACCGCGCTCGTCGCACATACCTGTCTCGAGAAACCCACCGGCGTCGGCTGCTGAAGAACGCATCACAGCAGCACGCCAACAAGAAGGAGCTCCTCGAGAGGCAGCCGCCGACCGACCCCCTCCGGCTTAAACTAGACAGGTGCCATGGAGTCGCCGGGTGTTCACGCTCTCACTAGCCGACCGCAGGGCAAAGCTGGTGCAGTCGAGAAGGCGACCCGGTCGCTTCGAGCTCAGTGTGGATGGAGTTGCGCAGTCCGTCGTCTCGATCACCGAACCCACCGCCCTCGAGTACAGCTACACCCAACACATCGCCCGCGCAATGGATGCCGCCGCCGAGCCTGGTGCGCCGCTGTTCACCGTGCATCTGGGGGCCGGAGCACTCACGCTGGCACGCTACGTACAGGCGACGCGCGCCGGATCACCTCAGTTGGTGGTGGAGTTCGAACCCGCGCTCTACGCCGCCGTCATCGACGCGCTGCCATTGCCTCCCGGCTCCGACATACGAGTCATCTTCGGCGACGCTCGGACGGTCGCAGACGCGGCGCTCCCGAATGAGAAGCCATCGCCGGTGCAGTCATCTCCGTCCCCCGGACTCGACGACGCAGCGAGTGGTCCCACCGCAGCCGACACCGATTGGGTGGATGCGTTCTTCACCGTCGTCGATCTCTGGGATGCCGCTGTCATCCGGCATCGTGTGGCCAGCCAGGAATTCTACCGCCGGGTCGCCGCGCGCTCTGCAGCAGCGGGCGTGGTCGCCGTGAACCTGCTCGACGGGCATCCGTTCGAATACTCACGACGACAGGCCGCCACCCTGAGCACCGTGTTCGATCACGTCGCTGTCGTGCTCGACGCAGAGCCGGACGATACGGAAGGGCCGCTCGGCAACGTCGTCATTTTCGCGAGCGATGAGCCGCTGGACCACGTGAGGGCCTCCGTACTCCTCGACACACCGCGACCACATCTCCTCCACGACGCCCCTCTGACGTCGTGGATCGCTGAAGCGCGCATCATGACCGACGCCGACGGCACAGACTCTCCCGACCCCGACGACCCGATCTGGGGGTAGCGCACGGCGTGCGGAAAGCTTCCGACAGCACGTTCGCTTCCCGCCAGCGGCTCACCCGCGCGCGGTGTGGCAGTCGACCCGACTCAGCGAAGAGCCGCCCGGACCCGAAGGTCCGGACGGCTCGTCGCTGTTCGAGCGGAAGCGCTTACTGGTACGACTTCACGATCTCGAGGAGGCTCGGCACGTTGGCGTAAGCTTCGGCCGCGTTCTCCTTGGTGACGATGATCGGGTCGAGCAGGTATGCCGGAACGACCTTGGCACCGTTGTCGTAGGACTCGGTGTCGTTGACGTCGACCTCGTCGCCCTTCTGGAGCTGGCCGACCATCTTGATCGACTGCTCGACGAGCAGCGCGGTGTCCTTGTTGATCGTGGAGTACTGGATGCCCTCCATGATCGACTTCACCGACTCGACCTCGGAGTCCTGACCCGTGACGACCGGAACCGGCTTGCCGGCCTGCTGCACCGAGGTGATGATGGCGCGAGCAAGGGTGTCGTTCGGGGACAGAACGCCGTCGATCACGGTGTCACCGCTGTACGACGAGGTGAGGATCGTGTCCATGCGGTTCTGCGCGTTCTCGGGAAGCCAGCCCTCGGTCGCGGTCTGCGCGATCTCGGTCTGACCGGAGACGACCTTCAGGGTGCCGTCGTCGATCTTCGGCTTCAGCACGTCCATGGCGCCGTCGAAGAAGACCTTCGAGTTGGCGTCATCGGGCGAGCCCGAGAAGAGCTCGATGTTGTACGGAGCCTCGTGACCCGCACGCTCGGCGAGGCCGTCGAGCAGAGCCTGGCCCTGCAGCTGACCGACCTTGAAGTTGTCGAACGCGACGTAGTAGTCGACGGCCTCGGTGTTCTCGATGAGGCGGTCGTACGCGATCACGTATGCGCCGGCGTCCTTGGCCGCCTGCACCTGCGTGGCCAGCTGCTTGCCGTCCTTCGCGCCGATGATGATGACCTTGGCACCGTTCTGGACCATGGCCTGGATCTGGTTCTGCTGCTCGGCGACGGTGTTGCTCGCGGGAGCGTACTGGACGTCAGCCTTGAATCCGGCCTTCTCCAGTCCGTCGGTGAACAGCTGTCCGGCAAGGACCCAGTTCTCACTGGTCTTGTCGGGAAGAGCGACGCCGATCGAGGAGTCGGCTGCGAAGCCCGCTGCGGCCTCGTCGCCGGATCCCGTGTCGGTTCCGCCGCCACGCTCGGCCGAGCAGCCGGTGAGCGCGAAGGCAGCCGTCGCGACGAGCGCTGTCGCTGTGACGATGATCTTCTTCATGTGATCTCTTTCTGTGTGATGTGACGGATCCTGCGTGCGAGCACTGCGCGCAGAGCCCGCTTACTCGGCCCGCGTCTTGTCGACGGGTGGGGCTTGGTAAGTCCTGTTGGGTTCGAAGGTCGCGGTGGCCTCCGGGTCGCTCTTGCGACCCGAGCGACGGGTCATGAATCCGATGAGCGACGGACGACCCTGCTGCTTGTTCCAGACGTCGATGCCGACCGCGAGCAGGAGCACGAGGCCCTTGATCATCGAGACGACGTCGGCGCCCTGTCCGAGCAGTGCGAGGCCGTTGTTGAGGAAGGCCATGACGAGACCACCGATGATCGATCCGATCACGGTACCGATGCCACCGGCGACCGCGGCGCCACCGATGAACACCGAGGCGATGGCATCCAGCTCCCAGCCGGTGCCGTCGTTCGGTCCGGACGCCTGCGAGCGGGCCACGAAGATCATGCCCGCGAGAGCGGCCATCATCGACATGTTCATCATGACGAAGAAGTCGACCCAGCGGTCCTTGACACCCGACAGGCGAGCGGCCTGACGGTTGCCACCGACGGCGTAGATGTGACGACCGAACACGGTGTTGCGCGTGAGGAACGAGTAGATGATGACGAGCGCGAGCAGGATCAGACCCGGAACCGGGAAGCTCGTGCCGGGGCGTCCGGTCGCGAACATCCATGCGGCCACGAGGACGACCACGGAGAGCAGCACGACCTTGACGACACTGACCCACACGGGTGCGCTGTCGGAGCCCATCTTGTGCTGCACGCGACGGGTGCGGATCTCCCAGAAGATCAGCCATGCCACGGCGACGAGCGCGAGGATCATCGTCGGGACGTTGAACGGGAGGGGAAGCCCCACCTCCGGCAGGTAGCCCGTGCCGATGATCTGGAATCCCTTGGGCACCGGGATCGTCTGCGCGTCACCGATCCACTGCTGAGCCCCGCGGAAGAAGAGCATGCCGGCGAGCGTCACGATGAACGCGGGGACCCCGACGTAGGCGACCCAGAACCCCTGCCATGCACCCACCAGGGCGCCGACACCGAGACCCAGCAGGATCGCGAGCGGCCAGGGGAGGTTCCAGTCGGTCATCGACTTCGCCACGATGATGCCGGTGAACGCGGCAACCGAACCGACGGACAGGTCGATGTGACCCATGATGATCACCATCACCATGCCGATCGCGAGGATCAGGATGAACGAGTACTGGTTGATGACGTTGATCAGGTTGCCCGACGTCAGCGTGGCCCCGTTCGGACCGTTGCGCAGCAGCGTCAGGATCTCGAAGAGGACGATGATGACGATGAGGCTGCCCAGGATGCCGAACTGGCGCAGCGACGAGGTGCCGTTGCTTCCGAACATCTTGCGGATGTCGCCGAAGTGGAAGCCACGCTTCGTTGTCGTGAGGTCGGTGGTCATGCTGATGCTTTCTGGTTCGCGGAGGTCATGCTGCGCATGAGGGCCTCGGGTGTCGCCTGGTCGGCCGGGATGCAGTCGGTGACCCGACCTTCGAAGACGGTGTAGATGCGGTCGGAGATGCCGAGGAGCTCGGGCAGCTCGCTGGAGATCACGATGACGCCCTTGCCCTGGGAGGCGAGCTCGTTGATGATCGCGTAGATCTCGTACTTCGCTCCGACGTCGATGCCACGGGTGGGTTCGTCGAGGATCAGCAGATCGGGATCGGTGAACATCCACCGCGCCAGCACGACCTTCTGCTGGTTTCCGCCCGAGAGCTTGCCGACTCCCTCTTCGACGCTCGGCGTCTTGATGCGCAGCGCCTTGCGGTACTGCTCCGCGATCACGAACTCCTGCCGCTCGTCGACGACGCCTCGGCGCGAGATCTTCGAGAGCTTCGCCGCCACGACCGAGCGCTTGATCGTGTCGAGCAGGTTGAGCCCGAGCACCTTGCGGTCCTCGCTGACGTACGCGAGTCCGTGCTTGATCGCGGAGGAGACGTCGGGCATCGAGATCTCCTGTCCGTCCTTGAAGACCTGTCCGCCCAGGAAGGTGCCGTAGGAACGGCCGAAGAGGCTCATCATGAACTCGGTGCGACCGGCGCCCATGAGTCCGGCGATGCCGACGACCTCGCCGCGGCGCACGTTGAGGTTCGAGCCCTTGACGACCATGCGCTCGGAGACCGTGGGGTGCTGCACCCACCAGTCCTTGACCTCGAAGAACACTTCGCCGATCTCGGGGGTGCGGTCCGGGTAGCGGCTCTCGAGCGAGCGGCCGACCATGCCGCGGATGATGCGGTCCTCGTTGATCTCGCCACGAGAGATGTCGAGCGTCTCGACCGTGCGGCCGTCGCGGATGATCGTGATCTCGTCGGCGATCTGCTCGATCTCGTTGAGCTTGTGGCTGATCATGATCGACGCGATGCCCTTGGCCTTGAGGCCGAGGATCAGGTCGAGCAGGTGCTGCGAGTCGTTCTCGTTCAGCGCGGCAGTCGGCTCGTCGAGGATCAGCAGCTTGACGTCCTTGTTCAGGGCCTTGGCGATCTCGATCAGCTGCTGCTTGCCGACACCGAGGGTCTTGATCGCCACATCGGGGTCTTCGCGCAGACCGACGCGGGCCAGCAGCTCGACGGTGCGCTGACGCTGCGCGCGCCAGTCGATGCGCCCGAAGTGTCGGATCTCGTTGCCGAGGAAGATGTTCTCGGTGATCGAGAGCTCGGGGATCAGCGCGAGCTCCTGGTGGATGATCGCGATCCCGGCCTGCTCGCTGGCCGCGATGTCGCGGTAGCGCTGTTCCTCGCCGTAGAGCAGGATCTGCCCCTCGTAGGTGCCGTAGGGGTAGACGCCGGAGAGGACCTTCATCAGGGTCGACTTCCCCGCGCCGTTCTCCCCGCAGATGGCGTGGATCTCTCCTGCGCGGACAGTGATGGACACGTCGGACAGCGCTTTGACACCCGGGAACTCCTTGGTGATGCTGCGCATCTCCAGGATGGGGCCTGACACGACCGGCAACGTTGCTGTGGTGCTCACAAGATCTTCCTCGCGACGGGCGGTCACCTTCTATGTGACCGTTCACATTGGATTACATAGTCTACGCTCGCTGAGTCGGTGTCAAGACCACGAGCCAAATTGTGGCTCTATCGAGGTGCGGACGATTCCCTGGTGCGCAGGGTGGTCTGCAGCGGCCCGAACTCGGGCACCCGCTCTCCTCTGATCTGCGCGAGGAGCAGGCGCACGGCCCTGCGCCCGAGCTCGGGGAAGTCCTGATGCACCGTGCTCAGGGTCGGCGCGACATGGGCGGCGACCGGGATGTCGTCGAACCCGACGACGCTCACATCCTCCGGCACGCGGATGCCGGCGTCGCGGAACCCGTGCAGCAGTCCGATCGCCATCTGGTCGTTCGCGACGAACACGGCGGTGAAGTCGCGGCGGCGCGACAGTTCCTGCCCCGCGAAGTAGCCGAAGTCCGCCGTCCAGTCACCTCGGATGGGCGGGAAGGTCGGCAGGTCGGCCTCGCGCAGAGCATCCAGGTACCCGCGCATGCGAGACTCCGCCTCGATCCAGTCCTGCGGACCGGCGATGTGGATGATGTCGCTGTGCCCGAGACCGATCAGATGTTCGGTGGCCGTGCGCGCACCGGCGACCTGGTCGGCGGACAGGCTCACTCCGTCGGAGCCGGATGCCGTCTGCAGCGAGACGAACGGGATCTCGACCGCCATCCCGCGCAGCACGTGGAACGCCCGCACCTGCGGGGCCAGCACGACGATGCCGTCGACCTGCTCGCGGGCCAGCTGACGCAGAGCATTGCCGATGGCCTCCGGAGTCGTCGCCGAGAGATTCAGCGTCGAGACCGAATACCCCTCCTCGCGGGCGGCGTCCTCGATGCCGACGATCGACGATGTGGGACCGAACTCACCCACGGTCGCCGCCAGGATGCCGAGCATGTTCGACTTGCTCGTCACCAGCGCTCTGGCCGCGAGGTTGGGCCGATAGTCGAGCACTGCGATCGCGTCGAGGACCTTGGCCTTGGTCTCGGGGCGGATGCTGGGGTGGTCGTTCAGCACGCGCGAGACCGTCTGATGCGAGACGCCTGCGAGACGGGCGACGTCGCGGATGCTCGGCATCCGCGCGCGCTCAGAGGCGGTCGACATCACAGACCTCCTCGTATGTGCACGGTCACATCGTCTCTACATTATGTACGCCAGGCGCACCGAGCGCACGTCGAGCCGGTGCAGCGACCGCTCAGGAGATGATGCGCGCGCCCTGCACCGGGCCGTGCACGTGAAGCGACTCGAGGCCGTGCTCGCGCAGCAGCGACTGCACCTCCTGCGCACCCTCGGGACTCGCGCACAGCAGAGCGACCGTGGGACCGGAGCCCGACACGATGCCCTGGAGCGCTCCGGCGTGGATGCCGCGCAGGATGGTCGTCTCCAGTTCCGGGCGCTCGTACAGAGCGGCCTCCTGCAGATCGTTGTAGATGCTCTCGGCCAGCAGATCCGGGTCTCCCGAACGCAGCGCCTGGAGGACAGGCGCCGGCACTTCCAGGGAGAGGGGCGGATCATCGGCGAGAGCGCCCTCGTCGTCGCGCAGGGCGTCGAGCCGGGCATAGACCACCGGCGTCGAGAGCCCCTCATCGCTAGGGACGAGCACCCAGTCGAAGCGGCCGCGAGCGAGCGCCGGGTTCAGCTGGTCTCCCCTGCCGGTCCCCACCGCCGTGCCGCCGTGCAGCGCGAACGGCACGTCAGCGCCGAGACGCGCACCGAGCTCGTGCAGCCGTGCGGTCGAGAAACCGGTACCCCACAGCGCATCGCACGCGACGAGGGCCGCTGCGGCATCCGCCGAGCCTCCGCCCATGCCCCCGGCGACCGGCACGCTCTTGCGGATCTCGAGCGCGACCCCGCCCTCGTAGCCGGCAGCCGAGGCGAGCAGCTTCGCTGCCCGCATGGCGAGGTTCCGGTCGTCCAGCGGCACGGAGTCGAGATCGTCGACGCCCGACACCGTGATCGAGAAGTCGTCGGCATGCCGCGCGATCACGTCCTCGTAGAGAGACACCGCCTGGAAGACGGTCGCGAGCGCGTGATACCCGTCTTCGTGACGGCCGCCCACGCCGAGATAGACGTTGATCTTCCCGGGTGCGCGGACGTGCACGGAGTCGGCGGGGGCGGCGAAGCTCATCTGGGTCTTCCCGTCACAGCTCCGTGGACGACGCCCACAGGTCGACGTCGATGGAGCCTGCGGCCTCGTCGATGCGGGTGAGCTGGTCGGCCGTGAAGGCCGGGCCGTTGACCGCGGCGATGTTCTCGTCGAGTTGCGCGGGGCGCGAGGCGCCGACCAGCGCAGAGGCGACCACGGGGTTTCGCAGCGTCCACTGGATCGCCAGCTGCGCGAGCGACTGTCCGCGCTCCTTCGCGATCTCGTTCAGTGACCGGAGGGTCTCGACCGCGGCATCCGACAGCGGAGCCTCCGGCAGCGAACCGCGCTTCTGTGCGCGCGATGCGGTGCCGTCTCCGAGGTACTTGTCGGTGAGCAGGCCCTGCGCGAGCGGCGTGAACGCGATCGCGCCCACCCCCGCCTGATCGAGCGTCTCGGTGAGCCCGTCTTCGACCCAGCGGTTGAGGATCGAGTACGCGGGCTGGTGGATCACCAGCGGCGTGCCGAGCTCGGTGGCCACAGCGACGGCCTCGGCCGTGCGCTCGGCGCTGTACGACGAGATGCCGACATAGAGCGCCTTGCCCTGGCGCACGAGCGTGTCGAGCGCGGCGACCGTCTCGGCGACCGGGGTCACGGGGTCGGCGCGGTGCGAATAGAAGATGTCGACGTAGTCGAGACCCATGCGGGTCAGCGACTGCTCGGCGCTCGCGAGGATGTACTTGCGGCTCGCGAAGTCTCCGTAGGGACCGGGCCACATGTCCCAGCCGGCCTTCGACGAGATGATCAGCTCGTCGCGGTAGGGGCGGAAGTCCTCGGCGAAGATCCGCCCGAAGTTCTTCTCGGCCGAGCCGTACGGCGGGCCGTAGTTGTTCGCCAGGTCGAAGTGCGTGATGCCGCGGTCGAACGCGTGACGCAGCAGCTCGCGCTGGTTGTCGAGCGGGATGTTGTCGCCGAAGTTCCACCACAGCCCGAGCGAGATCGGCGGCAGGAAGAGCCCTGAGGTGCCCACCTGGCGATACTCGAACTGCTGGTAGCGGCTCTCGTCGGCCGCATACGGGCGGTGCAGCTCGGGGATGTTCGGACGGAAGCGAGGAGAGTCGGTCACGGTGCCAGGTTAGTCGGTGACGACCGCGTCTTCGATCCGAGCGACCTCCTGCGCAACACGCTGGTAGTCCTCGACCGTGAGGTCCTCGCCACGGGCCGTCGGAGCGACCCCGGCAGCGAGCAGCACCTCGGATGCCGCGGCAGAGCTGCCGAACATGCCCGACAGCGCCTGACGCAGCATCTTGCGCCGCTGGTTGAAGGCGGCATCCACGATCTGGAACGTGCGTCGACGCTCCTCCTCCGAGCCGCGCTCTCCCTCCGACCGGTCGAAGCCGACGAGCAGGCTGTCGACGTTCGGCACAGGCCAGAAGACCTGGCGCGACACCGTGCCGGATAGCCTCCACTCGCCGTACCAAGCGGCCTTGACACTCGGAGAGCCGTAGATCTTGGAGCCGGGCTTCGCCGCGAGGCGCTCGGCGACCTCGGCCTGCACCATCACGACTCCGCGCTTCAGGTACGAGAAGTTCTCGAGGAAGTGCAGCAGCACGGGGACCGAGACGTTGTAGGGCAGGTTCGCCACGAGGACGGTGGGTTCGCCCGGCAGCTCGGTGATGCGCAGCGCGTCGGCATCGACGACGGTGAGCATCTCGGCCGGCACCCCGTGCTCGACCGCGGTCTGCGGCAGACGGGCGGCGAGCCGGTGATCGATCTCGACGGCGGTGACGGATGCTCCGGCCTCGAGGATCGCGAGGGTCAGCGAGCCGAGCCCCGGTCCGACCTCGACGACCCGCTCCCCCGGCTGCACCCGCGCCGCGTGCACGATCTTGCGCACGGTGTTCGCGTCGACGACGAAGTTCTGTCCGAGCTTCTTGGTGGGTGTGACATCGAGCTCGGCGGCGAGCCGGCGGATCTCGGTGGCGCCGAGCAGGGTGACTGTCATTGCTCCATTGTCCCCCACCTCCATCAGTGTCCGAACCGGCCAGTAGTCTTCTGTGATGCCCTCCCTCGGTGAACTGATCGCACCTCGGCGCATGGGCAGGGATTTCCGCTGGCTGCTCGCGTCATCGTGGACGAGCAACGTCGGAGACGGTGTCGCGCTCGCGGCCGCTCCCCTGCTCATCGCGTCGATGACGTCATCGCCGATCCTCGTCGCGGCCGGCGCCATCCTGCAGTTCCTCCCCTGGCTGCTCTTCGGCCTGCATGCGGGGGCGATCGCCGATCGGTTCGACCGTCGCCGACTCGTCATGGTCGCCAACGCGGCGCGTGCGGTCGTGCTCGCGGGTCTCTGCGCGTTCCTCCTCACCGGCACCGCGAACATCTGGATCGTGCTCGCCACCGCCTTCCTCTACGGCACCGCCGAGGTGTTCGTCGACACGGCGGGCAGCACCCTGCTGCCGATGCTCGTGAAGCCGGCGGATCTGGGAATCGGCAACGCGCGTCTGCAGGCCGGCTACCTCGTCGCGAACCAGTTCGCCGGTCCTCCGCTCGGCGCCTTCCTCTTCGCCGCGGGAACCGCGTGGCCGTTCCTGCTCGAGATCCTCTGCGTGCTGCTCGCGGTCGTGCTGATCTCGCGCATGGCGCGCACCCCCGTGCCTCCGCGGTCGGCGGGCGCGGGCGAGAGGTCGCACGTACACACCGACATCGGCGAGGGGCTCCGCTGGCTGTGGCAGAACCCGCCGGTGCGGATGCTCGTGCTCATCATCCTGGTCTTCAACGTGACGTGGGCGGCCCCCTGGGGCGTGCTCGTGCTGTACGCCACCGAGCACCTGAACATGGGCGCCGTCGGCTACGGCGCGTTGACGACGGCATCCGCCGCGGGCGGTCTGCTCGCCACGCTGTGCTTCGGGTGGCTCGAACGCCACGTGTCGTTCGCGACGCTCATGCGCGTGGTGCTGTCGCTCGAGGTGCTGATGCACCTGGCCTTCGCCCTCACGACCGCCGGGTGGGTCGCGCTCGTGATCATGTTCGTGTTCGGCGCCTACGCGTTCGTCTGGGGCACGATCTCGACCACGGTGCGACAGCGCCTGGTGCCGGCCGAGCTGCAGGGCAGGGTCGCATCGGTCAACATGGTCGGGGTCTTCGGCGGCATGGTGATTGGCCAGGCGCTCGGCGGTGTGATCGCCGAGATCTGGGGACTCACCGCCCCCTGGTGGTTCGCGTTCGTCGGCGCCGCGCTCACGCTGCTGCTGGTCTGGAAGCCGATCTCGCAGATCGTCTCGGCGAAGCCGGTGTCCGACACGCAGGCGATCGAGACTCAGTCGAACGAGCCGTAGACCCGCAGGGTGTTGGCGGCGAGCTGCGCCGACAGCTCATCGACCTCGAGGCCGAGCTCCGCCGCCATGAATCGCACCGTGATCGGCACGAGATAGGGGGCGTTCGGCCGGCCGCGCAGCGGCGTCGGTGTGAGGAACGGCGCGTCGGTCTCGACGAGGATGCGATCGAGCGGCGTGACCTTCAGGGCATCCCGCAGATTCTGCGCGTTCTTGAACGTGACGTTGCCCGCGAACGACAGGTGGTAGCCGGCATCCGCACAGATACTGGCCATCGCGTCGTCGCCCGAGAAGCAGTGGAAGACCGTCTTCTCCGGCGCTCCCACCCGGGTCAGCGTCTCGAGCACCGCATCGTGCGCGTCGCGATCGTGGATCTGCATGGCGATGCCGTGCTTCTTGGCCAGCGCGATGTGCGCCTCGAACGATTCGAACTGCGGGGCGCGACGCTCGGGTTCGGTGCGGAAGAAGTCGAGCCCGGTCTCACCGATCGCGCGGGTGCGCGGGTGGGCGGCGAGCTCATCGATCACGGCGATCGCCTCGCTGAGACCGACCCCGCCGAGACGCCCCTGCTCGGCATACGCGGGCGCGTCGTTCGGGTGGATCGCGACGGCCGCGAGCACACGGGAGTCGGATGCCGCGGCCTCGACCGCCCAGCGGGACGACTCGATGTCGCCCGAGGCCTGCACCACGCCCGCGATGCCGACGGCCGCCGCGCGGTCGAGCTGCTCGGTCAGCGACAGCGGCTCATCGCCGTCGAGGATCTCGAGGTGCGCGTGGTTGTCGTAGACAGGCACGGCGAGCGGCTCGGGCGCCGCCGGATATCGGAGGTCCTTGCGGCCGCCGCCGTCTCGCTGCTGCACGTACGTCATGCTCAGGCGGTGGACTCCACGCGCGGGAACAGCGGCGCGAGACCGTTGACGCTCGTGCCCGGGCGCAGCACGCCCCAGGCGCCCGCCTCGCGGATCGGCTGGTCCTGCAGGCGGCCGAGGCTCTCGGCGGCGCCGAGCGCGACCCACAGCTTCTCGGTCGACTGCGGCATCACCGGCGAGAGCAGAACGGCGAGGGCGCGCAGGCCCTCGGCGCACGTGTACAGCACGGTGCCGAGGCGACCGCGCTGAGCCTCGTCGCGGGCCAGCGCCCAGGGCTCGTTCTCGGTGATGTATCCGTTCAGTGCGTCGACGATCGTCCAGATCGACGAGATGGCCTCGTCGATGCGGAACTGCTCGACGGCGGCATCCGCATTCGATGCCGCATCCGCCACGATCTTCTGGATCTCGAGGTCGCGCTCCGTGTACTCGGCGGCTGCCGGCACGACGCCCTCGAAGTACTTCTCGATCATCGCCGTGGTGCGCGAGGCCAGGTTGCCGAAGCCGTTCGCGAGCTCGGCCTGGTAGCGGGCCGAGAGGTCCTCCCACGAGAACGACCCGTCCTGGCCGAACGCGATCGCCGACAGGAAGTAGAAGCGGTACGCGTCGGAGCCGAAGACGTCGGTGATCTCGGTCGGCGCGATGCCGGTGAGCTTCGATTTCGACATCTTCTCGCCGCCGACCAGCAGCCAGCCGTGCGCGAACACGCCCTTCGGCACGTCGAGGCCTGCGGCCATCAGCAGTGCGGGCCAGATGACGGCGTGGAAGCGCAGGATGTCTTTTCCGACCACGTGGTACGCGGGCCAGCGGCGGTCGAACGTCTCCTCGTCGGAGCCGTAGCCGACGGCCGTGGCGTAGTTGAGCAGCGCATCGACCCACACGTAGATGACGTGGGACTCATCCCACGGGAGCGGGATGCCCCAGTCGAACGTCGAGCGCGAGATCGAGAGATCCTTGAGGCCCTGGCTCACGAACGAGACGACCTCGTTGCGCGCCGAGTCGGGGCGCACGAAATCGGGCTGCGTCTTGTAGAGGTCGAGCAGGCGGTCCTGGAACTCGCTGAGCTTGAAGAAGTAGTTCTTCTCCTGCAGCAGCTCGAGCGGCTTCGAGTGGATCGCGCAGACCTTGAGCCCCTCGAACGGACCGGTGCCGTCGACGATCTCGGACTCGGGCTTGAACTCCTCGCAGCCCACGCAGTACAGCGCCTCGTACTCGCCCGCGTAGATGTAGCCGCGGTCGTAGAGCCGCTGGAAGAACGTCTGCACGTTCGTCTCGTGGCGCTCCTGCGTGGTGCGGATGAAGTCGTCGTTCGCCACGTCGAGGGTCTTCAGCAGCGGGAACCACGCCTCGGTGACGAGCTTGTCGACCCACTCCTGCGGGGTGACGTTGTTCGCCGCGGCAGCGCGGAGCATCTTCTGGCCGTGCTCATCGGTGCCCGTGAGCATCCACGTGTCATCGCCGCCCTGACGGTGCCAACGCGCGAGCGCGTCGACCGCCACCGAGGTGTACCCGTGGCCGATGTGAGGCACATCGGAGGGGTAGTAGATGGGCGTGGTGATGTAGAACGATTCGCCTGCGGGCATGGGGTCAATTCTAGGTGGGAAGACGGGGGTGGTTACGCTCAGGCGACCGAGACCTGGATGCGGTGCCAGCCCTGGGCGCCGTCGGGCACGACGTCCGCCGGATCGGACGTCTGGGTCTCTCCGTCGGCGCTGATCGCCCGACACTCGATCGTGTGCGCGCCGCTCTCCGCCGTCCAGGGCAGACGCCACTGCACCCACGTGTCGGCCGAGATCGCGGTCGCGAGCTCCGCGCGACGCCACGGCCCCTCGTCGACGCGAACCTCGACCCCGTCGACTCCCACATGCTGCTGCCACGCCATTCCGGCGATCACGGCGTCGCCGGCGTCGATGCGCTGACCCGGGCGCGGCACGTCGATGCGCGACTGCAGCTTGACGGGTCCGCGTTCCGACCATCCACGGTCGGTCCAGTACGCGGATGCCTGATCGAACCGGGTGACCCGCAGTTCTGTCACCCACTTCGTCGCCGACACGTACCCGTAGAGCCCCGGGACCACCATGCGCACCGGGAATCCGTGCTCGATCGGCAGCGGGTCACCGTTCATCCCCACGGCGAGCAGGGCGTCGCGATCGTCGGTGAGCGCCTCGATCGGCGTCGAGGCGGTGAATCCGTCGGACGACCGGGAGAGCACCATGTCGGCATCCGAATCGACCCCCGCGCGGGCGAGGAGCTCGCGGATCGGGTGTCCGAGCCAGCGGGCGTTGCCGATCAGATCGCCGCCGACCTCGTTCGAGACGCACGCGAGTGTCACGTGCGTCTCCGTCATCGGCAGGGTCAACAGCTCGTCCCACGTGATCACGACCTCGCGCTCGACCATCCCGTGAATGCGCAGCGACCAGTCGGCCGGGTCGATCCGCGGCACTATGAGCGCGGTGTCGATGCGGTAGAACTCGGTGTTCGGGGTGACGACGGAGGCGAGTCCGGGGATGTCGAGCTCGGCCGCGGCCGGTACCGCCGGGGCGGCGGTGGTCGGAGCGGGCAGGCGAAGCATCGTGCGCACCGCCTCGATCGACCTGGTCGCGCCGCGAGCGACGTTGCCGATCGCGAGTGCCGCGAGTCCCGTGGCGGCGACGCCGACCGTCCACAGCAGGAACCGTCTGCGCTCCTCGTGCTCGGCGCGAAGATACGGAACCGGATGCACCGTGCGCATGAGGAGCCTCAGCGCGACCACCGCGGCGACGCCGGCGACGAGACCGGGCAGCCAGGCGAAGGGCCCCGCGCCGGGGCGGATCATCGCGGCCACCAGAGCGAGCACGCCGAGCGCGCCGAGGATGGCGGAGCCCACACCCGCCCGGCGGGACTCGAGGATGCCGGCGAGCGCCGCGACGCCCACGAGCACGATCGCGATGCCGGTGATGAGCGCGACCTTGTCACCGGTGCCGAAGAGAGCGATGGCCGCATCCTTCGCCCAGCTCGGGGCGAGATCGATCAGACCGCTGCCGATCACCGCGAACGGACTCGCGCTCGGTTCGACGACCGCGGCGACCAGCTCCGCCAGGCCGACCGCGACGACCGCCGCGCTCAGCCCGGCGGCCGCCGATCGGAGCCTGTCACCGCGCGCCGTACGGGTTGCATGGCTCATGATCCGAGGGTAACCCCGGGGCAGAGCCCCGGGGTCGTCCGGCTCAGAGCCCGTTACGACGCGCGACCTCGCCGAGCCAGGCGAGCGAGGGCTTCGGGGAGCGCTCGAACGTCTCGTGGTCGAAGCCGATCAGACCGAACGTCGGACGGAATCCGCTGGCCCACTCGTAGTTGTCGAGCGCGCTCCAGTGCTGGTACGCCTTCACCTCGATGCCGTCGGAGATCGCGCGGTGGAGTCCCTCGAGGGCGCCCTGCGTGTAGGCGATGCGGCGCGTGTCGTCGCCGGTCGCGATGCCGTTCTCGGTCACGAGCACGGGCACGCCGCCGCTGCGCTCCCAGGCGCTGCGCACGCCCATCTCGAGCGCCTCGGGGAAGAACTCCCACCCGGTGAGGGTGGTCTCGACGTCATCGGCGACCGGCCGCGGGCCCTCCGGCCCGATGAAGGTGCGCGTGTACGCCTGCACGCCGACGAAGTCGTCGCCGGCCGACTGGTCGAGATACCAGTGATCGCGAGGGTCGCCGTACTCGGCGAGCATCTCGTCGGCCCCGGGCTCGCCCGTGGAGTGGAAGGCCTGCGTCGCGATCGTCCATCCGGCCCGCACACCCGAGACGGAGTGCAGGATCTCGGAGGCGCGGTGGTGCGCATCGAGCAGCGTGTCCGCGACGGCGAGGTCGGGGTTCGGCAGCCCGAACGCGACGAGGTTGGCCGCATCCTCTCCCCCGGCGAGCATCGCCGCGATGTTCGGCTCGTTGATCGTGCAGACGTACGTCACACCCTCGAGGATCGGGAGCACCGTCTCGACATAGCGCGAGAACAGGTCGACCGCGTCATCCGCACGCCAGAAGCCGTCCTTCTGGAACCACTGCGGCACCGTGAAGTGCATCAGCGTGACCGTGGGGTCGAGCCCGTTCTCGCGCGCCGTGTCGATCATGCGGCGGTAGTGGTCCAGCATCGCGCGAGACACGAAGCCGCGCTCCGGCTCGATGCGGGCCCACTCCATCGAGAAGCGGTACGAGTTCAGACCGGCGTCAGCCAGCAGACGCATGTCCTCCGGGTACCGGTGGAAGTGGTCGGCGGCGTCGCCCGAGGGCTCGACCATCGGCGAGCCCGGAGCATGCTCCATCGCCCACCAGTTGCTGGTCGTGTTGTTCCCCTCCACCTGATGGGCTGCGGTCGCAGCTCCCCAGAGAAAGCCGTCAGGGAATGTGAGCACGAGTGCTCCTTTCGTCTTGCGATGGGTCTTCGGTCAGCGCTCGGCACGTGCCGGGTTGGGCACGGCGTCGAGCAGCTGCACGGTGTACTCGTCCTCCGGATGCTGAAGCACCTGAGAGGTCTCGCCGCGTTCGACGACGCGACCGCTGTTGAGCACGAGGATGTTCTCGGTGACGAGGCGCGCGCTGAGCAGATCGTGGGTGATGTAGAGCATGCTGATGCCCCACCTCTCGCGCAGATCCTCGAGCAGGGCGAGCACACCCGCACGCAGCGACACGTCGAGCATCGACACGGGCTCGTCGGCGATCAGCACCTGCGGATCGCTCGCGAGCGCCCGGGCGATGACCACGCGCTGACGCTGTCCACCCGACAGCTGGTGCGGCAGCTTGGCTGCGAACTGCTCCACGGGCGTCAGGCCCACCGTCTCGAGGAGATCGAGCACGCGGGCCCTCGCCTCCTCGCCTCGGAGCGGCGTGTAGTTGCGGATCGGCCGGCTCAGCGCGTACTCCACCGTGTGCAGCGGGTTCAGCGCCGCATACGGGTCCTGGAACACCATCTGCACGTCCTTGCGCAGGTCGCGCAGACCCTTGCGCCTCAGGGTCGCGACGTCGACGTCTCCGAAGCGCACGGCGCCCTCGGTCGGCTTCTCGACTCCGGTGATGAGCTTCGCGATCGTCGACTTTCCCGATCCGGAGGCCCCGACGAGAGCCAGTGCCTCACCGGGTTCGAGCCGGAAGGACACATCGTCGACGGCGGTCACCGGCTTCTCCCCGCGACGGGGGGCCGGGTAGCGCTTCGACACCCCCTCGACCACGATCGCGGCATCGGCCCGTCGGGTGTCTCGCTGCGACACCGTGGGCAGGGTCTCGGTGAGGTCGGTGCGCGAGTGTCCCTCGCGGCGTCGGGTGCCGAGGTCGACGAACCCGGGGATCGAGATCGACTCGGCCCGGGGATCGGCGTAGTGGCTCAACAGCATCCGGGTGTACTCGTCCTGCGGACGGTGCAGGATGTCGAGGCTCGGCGCGTCTTCGACGATCCGCCCCTCGTGCATCACCATCACGCGGTCGGTCGCCTCGAGCACGATGCCCAGGTCGTGGCTGATGAGGATCGCGGTGAAGTGCTCGGAGCGCTGCAGATCCTTGATCGTGTCCATCACGGCGTGCTGCACGAGCACGTCGAGAGCGGTCGTCGGCTCGTCGAACACCATCAGCTGCGGCTCGAGCGACAGAGCGAGCGCGATCGAGGCGCGCTGGCGCATACCGCCCGAGAGCTCACCCGGGTACCGGGAGAGCACCACCGGGTCGAGCCTGACCTTGCCGACCAGCTCGCGCGCCCTGGCACCCCGACTCTCGCGGGCGACGTGCCCGTGAGCCGCGAAGATGTCCTGGAAGTGGTTGCCGATCGTGCGGACAGGGTTCAGCGCGTTCATGCCCGACTGCAGCACCATCGCGAATCCACCCTGACGCTGGCGGCGCAGCTCCTCGGCGTTCAGCTCGCGGATGTCGTGACCGTCGAAGAGGATCCGTCCTCCGCTGATCCGGGCCGGCGGCTTCTGCAGTCGTGTCAGCGCGAAGCCGAGCGTCGACTTGCCCGAGCCCGATTCGCCCACGAGTCCGACGAACTCGCCGCGACGCAGTGTGAACGAGACGTTCTCGACCGCGGTGACAGGCTTCGTGCCGGGCGATGCGTACTCGACGGACAGCCCCTGGACATCCAGCAGCACGTCGTCCGTGGGAGTGTTCGCTTCCATGGCGCTCATCGTCCCTTCCCCTCTCGCAGGCGCGGATTGGAGATTCCGTCCACGCCGAAGTTGATCAGTGTCAGGCTCAGAGCGAGCAGGGCGATGCAGAGACCGGGGGCGAACAGCAGCAGCCACTGCCCGGTGAGCAGCGAGTTGGAGTTCTGCGCCCAGTAGAGCATGGTGCCCCAGCTGACGATGCTCGAGTCTCCGAGACCGAGGAACTCGAGGCCCGCCTCGGCGAGGATCGCCGCGGTCGCCGCCCCGAAGAGCGTGCCCGCGATGATCGACGTCATGTTCGGCAGGATCTCGCGGAACACGATGCGCGCCCGGCTGTCGCCCGAGAACTGCGCCGAGGTGACGAAGTCGTTGCCCCGGAGCGACTGGGTCTGGCTGCGCAGCACACGCGCGCCCCACGCCCAGCCGGTGACGACGATCACCGCGATGATCATCAGGATGCCGCCGTTCTGCAGGTAGGCGGCGATCACGATCATCAGGGGAAGGCCCGGGATCACGAGGAAGAGGTTGACGATGAAGCCGACCACCTCTCCCGCGAAGCCGCGCATGTAGCCCCAGCTGAGTCCGATCAGCACCGCGACGATCGTCGAGAGGAGACCGGCGGCCATGCCGACCAGCAGGCTGATCTGCGAACCGTAGATCAGCTGACTCAGGACGTCTTCGCCCGCGGCCGTGGTCCCGAGCCAGTGCGCGGCCGACGCGTCGGCGTTGCGCTCGAACGAGTTGTCCTTCGGGCCGTAGGGCGCGATCAGCGGAGCGAACACCGCGACGAGCACGAACAGACCGAGGATGACGAGGCCCAGGCGGGCCTTGCCGTTGGACCAGAGCGTGCCCACCATCCGGGCGAACGAACGCCACGGGCTGGGAGCCGCGATCCGGTCGGAGGGAACCTTGACATTCATGGTGGAGGTCATCGGCGGGTCCTTGGATCCAGCACGCCGTACAGGATGTCGACGAGGAAGTTGGCGACGAGCACGCTCACGGTGATCATCAGGAAGAGCGCCTGCATGAGCGGGTAGTCCTGCCCGATCACGGCGTTGAAGAGCAGATATCCGAT
This sequence comes from Microbacterium sp. 22215, assembly GCF_052045655.1. Classification (NCBI taxonomy): domain Bacteria; kingdom Bacillati; phylum Actinomycetota; class Actinomycetes; order Micrococcales; family Microbacteriaceae; genus Microbacterium; species Microbacterium sp. 22215. The sequence continues at coordinate 477,902 of NZ_JBQEPC010000001.1, read as the reverse complement.
GCCGGGATACCCGAACACCTGCTCCACGAGGATCGATCCGCCGACCACTCCGCCGAGCGTGAGCCCGAAGCCGGTGAGGTTCGGCAGGATCGCGTTTCGTGCGGCGTAGCGGAGGGCGATCGTGCGACCGTGCAGACCGTTCGCCTCGGCGAAGGTCACGTAGTCGTCACCCAGCGTGTTGATCATCGCGTTGCGCATGCCGATGATCCATCCGCCGAGTGACGTCAACAGGATCGTCACCGCCGGGAGGATCGCATGCTGCACGAGGTCGATCAAGAAGTCCCAGGTGAAGCCCGGCGTGGTGGTCGCCGAGTAGGCACCCGTCGTCGGGAACCAGTGCAGCACGTAGCCGAAGAAGAACAGCAGCAGCAGCGCTGTCCAGAAGTACGGGAAGGTGCTGAGGAACGAGCCGGTCAGCGTCGGCAGCGAGTCCAACCACGTACCGCGGCGCCAGGCCGCGGCGGTGCCGATCAGCGTGCCGATCACGAACGCGAGGATCGTGACGATGCCGACCAGGCCGATCGTGTAGGGCAGCGCGGTCGAGACCATGCTCGACACGGTCTGCGGGTAGAACGTGTACGAGACGCCGAAGTCGAGTCGGGCGACCTGACCGAGGTAGGCCACGTACTGGTCCCAGATCGACCCGGTGGGAACACCGAGCTGGGCCTCGATCGCGGCGCGCGTCGCATCGGACACGGGTCCGTTCTGCGAGAGCTTCGCGATCGCGGCGTCGGCCGGGGAACCGGGCATGAGACGCGGAAGGAAGAAGTTCAGCGTGACGGCCGCCCACAGCGTGAGGACGAACAGCCCGACCTTCTGGAGGACGTACTTCATCGGTCATCCTCCTTCACGCGCTCGAGCCGGGTGAAGATGCCCAGCGGTGCCGAGTCGTAGTTCTGCGGGATCATGTACGGGTCGTCCTCTGAGGGCCATCCGGTGAACTTGGAGTCGTTGAACAGGCCCCAGATGCCGCCGTAGTAGAGACCGATGACGGGCATCTCGTCGTAGACGATTCCCTGCAGCTCCTTCACGATCTCTGCCTGACGTGCGGTGTCGACCGTCTCGCGGTACTCCTTGAGCAGCGCGTCCGCCTCGTCCGAGCGGTACCGCTCGAAGTTGTTCGCGGTGGCTTCGCCGGAGGGCACGTAGAACTCGCTCGAGAGCAGGTTGTTGTAGGCCTGGTAGACGTCGCCGTTGCCCATGCCGCCGATGGCCATCTCGAAGTCGCCGTTGCTGATGGCGCTCTGGTAGCCGGCCGGCTGCGGGAGCTTGAGCGTCACCTTGACGCCGACCTTCGCCAGCTGGCTCTGCACGGTCTGCGCCGCGCGGGTCCAGTCGGAGAATCCGTTGGCCGTGGTCAGCGCGAATTCGAGCTGCTTTCCGTCTGCTCCGACGAGTCGGTCGCCGTCGAGCGTGTAACCCGCTTCGGCGAACGCGTCGAGTGCGGCATCCGTGTCCTGGGTGATCATGCCCCCATCGGGGATGCTCGGATCCAGGTACTCCTCCTGGTTGGGGAGGATGAGTCCGGTCTGGCCAGCGGGCTGCATGTAGCCCTCCGAGGCGGTCTCGGCGATCTCCTCGCGGTCGAGCGAGAGGGCGATGCCTCGGCGCACGTTCACGTCGTCGAACGGCGCGACCTCGAGGTTCGGCATCAGCGCGATCACGCCACCGGGCGGGAACCACCAGGCGTTGTGCTCGCTGGCTGCACCCCACGTGCCCTCGACATCGGAGATGAACGAGTAGGCCCAGTCGTAGCCGCGCGTGACGGTGTCGAGCTGGGAGTTCGTGGACGGCAGGATGATGTGCTCGATCTCGATCTTGTCGGCCTGCCAGTAGTCGGGGTTCTTGTCGACCGAGTACTGCTGGTCGTTGTAGTTGCCGAGCACGAACGGGCCGGTGCCGACCGGGTTCTCGTTGCGGTAGGTCCCGGGGTCCTTGACGTCGGCCCAGAGGTGCTCGGGGACGATCATGGTCTGGCCGAGGATCGGCAGCGACGGAGCGTCATCGGTCTGCAGGTGCATGATGACGTCGTTCCCGTCGGTCTCGACGGACTCGAGGTGCTGCCAGGCACCCTTGATGTCGAGCGAGGGGTTGTCCTTGAGCAGCTGGAACGTGAACGCCACGTCATCGGGCGTCAGCTTCTCGCCGTCACTCCACTCGACGTCATCGCGGATCGTCATCACGATCGTGCGGGCGTCGGGCTGCGACCAGTCGCTCGCCAGCCACGGGTTCTGGGTTCCGTCGAGCGGGTTCACCAGGATCAGCGGCTCGTAGATCCACCGCGACGCGGTGCGCGTGTTGGTCAGATACGGGTTGAAGTTCCGCGTGAAGAACGGGTTTCCCTTGTCCGCATTGATGAGCATCGTGTCGTCGCCGATCGATGGATCGGGCTGCGAACTGATCTGGATGCTGCATCCGCTGAGCACGACGGCTGCTGCCGCCAGTCCCACGATCGCGGCTCTCCGCCAGCGTCGGAGCATGTGCGTCTTCGCCACACTGCCACCTCATGTCGTCTGTGTCATGAAGGGGGTCCCGCGAGTCGGGGGCGCCCCGCGGCCGGAGCCGCATGATTGATTGTAAGCGCATACATTCGGGAGATGCAAGGCGTTGCACGCTGGGAGCGGTGCCAGACCCGGTGCTACTCGGTGCCGCCGCGCAGTGAGTGCGTCATGCTCCGGAGCGCCCGGAATGCCGCCGCCTGCTCGGCATCCGTCATGCCCGACAGCATCCTGACCTCGACGGATCGCACCGCAGCCGTCGCCGCCGCCAGGCTCTGCCTGCCCTGCGGGGTGAGCGTCGTCGGGAGGGCCTTGCCTGCGGGAGGCTCGGCGGGCCTCGTGACAAAACCATCGCGCTCGAGCCCCTGCAGCAGAACGTTCATCGACTGCCTCGTGACGAACGCGCCACGGGCGAGTTCCGAGTTCGACAGGCCGGGGCGCTGAGCGAGCAGTTCGAGGCAGGAGTAGTGCGTGATGGTCATCCCGAGCGGGCGCAGCACCTCTTCCATCGCCGCGCGAAGCGCGCTCGCGGCCTCCTTGAGCAGATACCCGAGCGATGTGTCCAGGTCGATGCCCGCTCCGTCTTGACTCATGTCAGTAGTCTGACATAGGTTGATGCATGTCAGATAACTGACACAAACTAGCGAAAGAGTCTCATCATGCCCGTCACCGGCCCCGACTTCGTCTCCCTCCAGACCCGCGACCTCAGCGCCTCCCAGGCCTTCTACGAGAAGTACCTCGGCCTCGTCCGCTCGCAGGCCGGTCCCCCGCACGCCGTCGTCTTCGAGACGACGCCGATCGCGTTCGCGCTGCGGGATCTCGCGCCGGGTACCGACCTCGACGGAGTCGATCAGCCGGGGATCGGCGCCGCGATCTGGCTGCACGCGACCGATGTGCAGGAGATCCACGACTCACTCGCCGCCGATGGACACACGATCGTGGCGGATCCGGTCGACGGCCCGTTCGGTCGCACCTTCACGTTCGCCGACCCTGACGGCTACCGCATCACGCTGCACGACCGGGCCTGAACGGGCGGTGCCGAACTCTCGACTACCCGGGGCGCTGCGAGCTCTCGCGGACGAGGATCTGCAACGGCAGACGCACTGTCATCGGATCGGCATCCGGCTGCTCGAGGCGCCGTGCGAGCAGCTGCACCGCGGCACGACCGAGGTCGATCATCGGCTGGCGAACGGTCGTCAGAGCAGGCCGTGACAGCGCGGCCGCCTCGAGGCCGTCGAAGCCGGTGACCCTCACGTCGTCGGGCACGCGGATGCCCGCCGAGCGGAACGCGTCGATCGCCCCGAGAGCCATCTGGTCGTTCGCCGCGACCAGCACCGACGGCGCCCCGCGGGAGATGAGCTGTTCGGCGGCGGCCTGGCCCGATGCGCGGGTGAAGTCGCCGCGGAGCACGGTCACGTCGTCGATCGAGAGCCCCGCCTCGGCGACGGCGGCAGCGAACCCCTCCCACCGCTGTGCGCCGTCGGGAGAGTCTTCGGGGCCGCCGAGGAAGGCGATCCCCCCGCGGTCGGCCTGCGCGAGCACGAGACGGGTCAGCTCGGTCATCGCCTCGGCGTTGTTGACCGTCACGTGATCGTAGCTGTCGCCGCGCGCCGGCCCCGAGAGCACGACCACGGGGATCCGCTGAGCGAGTCGGGCGAGCACGTCGTCCGGCACGCTCTGCGCGAGCACCATCAGCCCGTCGACGCGACCGGCGATGTCGCGCACGGTCTCCCGTGCGGGATCACCTCGGCCGACGCCGATCATGAGCACGAAGCCCTGCTTCCAGGCCTCGAGCTCGGCACCGCGCAGCACCTCGTCGAGGAACAGCATGGTCGGATGCGGCGCATCCACGTCGTCCGATGCCCGCTCGACCGTGAACGGCGGCGCGTCGGCTTGCCCCTCGGCGAGGACGTCGAGCACCGGGGCGTCCTCCGACGCGTCGAACCCCGGGAAGTAGAGGCCCAGCACTCCGGTGCGGCGTTCGGCCAGGCCGCGAGCGCTGCCGCTGGGCACGTACCCGAGCTCCGAGACGGAGTCGAGCACCCGTTCGCGGGTGGCGGGGCGCACGGCATCCGGCTGCCTCAGCACGCGTGAGACCGTGGCGATCGACACTCCGGCGCGCTCTGCGACGTCGTAGACGGTCGCCTTCTTGCTCACGCTCGGTCCTCCTCCGGTTGCGTGTGCACCAGGGTACCCGCCGCCGCGCGGGCGATGAGCGAGCCGTGGGGGCGGGCGCTGATCTCGCCGGGCTCCCTGCCGCGGGTCTCGCTCGACACGACCTCGAGCCCCGCGTCGGCGAGGACATCGGCGAGCGCGTCGACGGACCAGAAGTACGCAGGGGCGACGGCGTGCGCGAACGCCTCGCGCGGCTCTCCGTCGAAGAACCCGATGAGGATGCTGCCGCCGGGGGCGAGCACACGGGTGAACTCGTCGAGAACCCCGGACACGTCGTGGGGCGGGGTGTGGATCAGCGAGTACCAGGCGAGGATGCCGCCGACCGACCCTGCCTCGACCGGCAGGTCGCGGAACGAACCGAGGTCGAACCGGATGCCGGGATGGTCGGCGCGCGCGGTCGCGACGAACTCCGCCGAGAGGTCGATCCCCTGCACTGCGCGCCCATCGCGCGACAGGAACTCCGTCCAATGCCCGGGGCCGCATCCCGCATCCAACAACAGGCCTGGTGTGCCGTCACGCCAGGCGGCGATGACGACCGCATCCCGAGCATCCATCTGCTCGATCGTGCCGGCCACCGCGACGTACTCCATCGCCCGCGCGTCGTACGCCGCCGCGATGTCGGCATCGGCCTCGACCGTCATCAGCTGTGAGCCGTCACGAGCTGCGGGCCGCGAGTGCTGCCTGGTAGAGGTCGCGGGACGACAGGCCTGTGGCCGCGGCGACCTCGGCGCACGCCTCCTTCAGACGCACTCCGGATGCCACGAGCTTATGCACCTGCGCGAGCGCGTCGTCCGCCGACGCCTCGCGATGGGGCGCGCCCTCGACCACGACGACGATCTCACCCTTGACCCCCGCTGTCGCCCACTCGACGAGCTCGGCCGACGTGCCGCGGCGCACCTCCTCGTAGAACTTGGTGAGCTCGCGGCACACCGCGATGCGGCGGTCGTCACCGAAGGCCGCCCCCATGTCGGCGAGCGACGAGGCGAGGCGCGCGGGCGACTCGAAGAAGACCATCGTGCGGGGTTCTGCGGCGAGCGCGCGCAGGGTCGAGCACCGCTCGCCGGGCTTTCGCGGAAGGAACCCCTCGAAGGTGAAGCGGTCCGTCGGCAGTCCCGAGATCGACAGCGCCATCAGCACGGCACTGGGCCCCGGGATCGCCGTCACCGTCACGCCCTGCGCGACGGCCTCGGCGACGAGTCCGTAGCCGGGGTCGCTGATCGCCGGCATCCCGGCATCGCTGACCACGACGACATCGGTCTCGACGGCGAGCGCCGCGAGCTCGGCGGCCTTCTGCTTCTCGTTGTGGTCGTGCAGTGCGATCAGCCGCGGCCGATTGGTGATCTGCAGCGCCTGCAGCAGCCGTCCGGTGGTGCGTGTGTCCTCCGCGACGACGACCTCGGCGTTCTCCAGCACTTCGACGAGGCGACGCGAGACATCCCCGAGGTTTCCGATCGGTGTTGCGGCGAGGATGATCACCCGCCCAGCTTAGGCGGGACCTCAGGGGCGGGTTGTCTAGGCTGGAGCGGTGACCGCGCCCGTGCCCCTGCTGCCTCCTCCCGAGGAGCGACTGACGCGCTACGGGCAGCTGCGAGACCGCATCCTGCACAACCCCGACTGGGGACGGATGCTGCGCTGGTTCGCGCCCCTCGTCGTGACCGCTCTGGCCGCGGTGCTGCGCCTGGTCAACCTCGGACATCCGCACCAGCTCGCGTTCGACGAGACCTACTACGTCAAGGACGCGTGGTCGCTGTGGACCCTGGGGTACGAGGGCACCTGGGGCAAGGACGCCAATGAGGCGTTCATCACCCTGCAGGAGCTGCCGCTGTCGGATGTGGGCTCGTTCATCGTGCATCCGCCCCTCGGCAAATGGCTGATCGCTCTCGGCATGGCCGTCGGCGGCCCCGACAACACCGTCGGGTGGCGGATCGCCGTCGCGCTGCTCGGCACCGCGACCGTGCTGCTCGTCTACCTGGTCGCCCGCCGCCTGACCGGATCGATCGTCGTCGCCACCGTCGCCGGAACCCTGCTGGCGATCGACGGCCTCAGCATCGTGATGAGCCGCACCGCCCTGCTCGACGGTCCGCTGACGTTCTTCCTGATGCTCGGAGCACTGTTCATCCTGTACGACCGCGACCGGGTGATCCCCGTGCTCGAGCGGGCGGACCCCGACTCTCCCGACCCCCTGTGGGGGCCGGTGCTGTGGCGCCGCCCGTGGCTGATCGCCGCAGGCCTCGCTCTCGGCGCCGCCTGCGCCGTGAAGTGGTCCGGCCTCTACGCCCTCGCCGCCTTCGGGCTCTACGTCGTGGTCACGGATGCTCTCGCGAGACGCCGCGCCGGAGTGGTGCTGTGGCCGACCGCCGCCGCGTTCCGCCAGGGCCCGGTGTCGTTCGTGCTGCTCGTGTTCCCCGCGCTCGGGGTGTATCTCGCCAGCTGGACGGGATGGCTGGTGACCTCGGGCGGCTATGCGCGCCAGAGCGACCCGAATCCGCTGATCGCGCTGTGGAACTATCACGAGGCGATCCTGAACTTCCACGTCGGGCTCATCAAGGGCCACCCGTATGCGAGCCCCGCCTGGGAGTGGCCGTTCCTGCTGCGCCCCACGGCGGTGTGGGTGGGATCCGACCCAGGGCCCTGCGGCGTCGATCACTGCATCGCCGTGATCTCGACGATCCCGAACCCGATCATCTGGTACGCCGGAGTCGCGGCAGCCGTCTACCTCATCTACCGGCTCGTGCGGGGCTGGTTCGACCGGACGCCGGTCGGACCGGCGCTCACGTTCCCGCTGGTCGGGCTCGCGGCGACCTACGTGCCCTGGCTGCTGTTCCCCGAGCGCACGATCTTCCAGTTCTACACGGTGGCGATGGCGCCGTTCCTCGTGATCGGACTCGCCGTCGTGCTGCGTCAGATCGCCGGGCGGCGGGAGGATCCCCTGCATCGACGGCAGTCCGGCGAACGCACGGTGTTCATCTTCCTCGCCGTGGTGGTGCTGATCTCCGCGTTCTTCTATCCCGTGTGGACCGGGATGAGCGTTCCCTACGACTTCTGGCTGCTGCACAACTGGATGCCGGGCTGGATCTGAGGCGTCCGTCGACACCGCAGCCGAGGCCTCAGTCGACGTCTCCCGCGACGTGCTCGACCAGCGGCAGCACCCGACCCGACAGGTGAGTGCGCATCGCGATCGACGACGCCGTGCGCGAGACGCCCGGCACGAGCGCGACGCGGTCGAGCACCTCCTGCAGCTGCGTCGCGTCGCGGGCGACCAGCCGCAGCTGCATGTCGCTCGCCCCGGTCACGGTGTGCATGTCGACGATCTCGGGCACCGCGTCGGCGAGCGCGGAGGCGACATCGTCATGACCGACCTTCTGGTCGATCTCGACGAGACAGAACGCCACCACGCCGTACCCGAAGCCCGCAGGGTCGACCCGCGGCACGATCGCCTCGATCACCCCGCCCTCGTGCAGACGGGCGAGACGGCTGGTCGCCGTGCCGCGGGCGATGCCGAGTCGGCGCGCGCACTCCAGGATCGGCAGCTGCGGCGACTCCGTGAGCATCCGGATGAGCTCGGCGTCGAGGCGATCGATACGCATGATCAGTCCTCGACCGCTCCCCCGCGCTCCCTGGCGACGCCGGGTCGCGAGACGTCGCGCGTGAGGCGGGCGACGACCAGCAGGACGACGGTGAGCCCGATGGTGAGCAGCAGCTGCACGCGCGCGGCGTCGTCGATCATCGTGAGTGCGATCACGCCGGCGAGCAGCGCCAGGCACAGCCACGACAGCCAGGGGAAGCCCCACATGCGCATCGGCATCCGCTCGCCCGTGCGATCGGCGCGGCGGCGGAGGATGATCTGCGACACAGCCGTTGCGGTCCAGATGACCAGCAGCGTCGACCCGACGACGTTGAGGAGCGCCGGGAGCACCACGTCGGGGAACGCCCAGTTGAGTCCCACCGTGATGAACCCGAACGCGACCGAGGCGAGGACGGCCACGACGGGCACGCCGTTGCGGGTGGTGCGGGTCGCCGCGAGAGGCGCCAGACCGCGTTCGCCGAGCGAGTAGGCCATGCGCGACGCCCCGTAGATGTTCGCGTTCATGGCCGACAGCAGTGCGATCACGACGATGACGTCCATCACGAGGCCGACGCCGGGCAGCTGCAGCGTGTCGAGCACCGCGGAGAAGGGACCGTCCTTGACGGCCGGGTCGTTCCACGGCAGCACCGACACGATCACGAAGATCGAGCCGACGTAGAAGATCAGGATGCGCACGAGAACCTCGCGCACGATGCGGCGGATGTTGCGAGCGGGGTCGTCGGACTCGGCGGCCGCGATCGCCACGACCTCGGTGCCTCCGAACGCGAAGACCACGATCAGAAGGGCGGCCGCGATACCGGTCATGCCGTTCGGGGCGAAGCCTCCGTTGTCGACGAGGTTGCCGATGCCGGTGGCGGGCACCCCGGGGATGAAGCCGACGATGGCGCACACCCCGACGACGAGGAACACGATGATCGCGGCGACCTTGATCGCGGCGAACCAGAACTCGAACGTGCCGTAGTTGCGCACACCGAACAGGTTCACGGCCGTCAGCGCCACGACGAAGACGAGCACCCACACCCACGCGGGGATCCCGGGGATCCAGGCCGAGACGATGCCACCGGCTCCCGTGGCCTCCGCCGCGATCACGACGACCAGCTGGATCCAGTAGAGCCAGCCGACCGCACTGCCGGCGCTGCGTCCCATCGCCTTCTGCGCGTACGAACTGAACGCCCCCGAGCTCGGTCGGGCGGCGACCATCTCGGCGAGCATCGCCATGACCAGCACCACGATGCCGCCGGCGACGAGGTACGAGATGAGCACGGCGGGACCGGCGATGCTGATCGCCTGTCCCGAGCCCACGAAGAGACCCGCGCCGATCGCGCCGCCGAGCCCCATCATCGAGATCCGGCGACGGGTCAGCCCCGGATGCAGCCCCTTGGTCGTCGTCGTGGTGGTGGGGACCTCGGTCATGCGCGTGCCTCCTGCGGAGCGGTCTGGGTGGAGAGCGCGGCCTGCACGCGGTCGATGTCTTCGGCGGATCCTGCGGAGATGCGCACGCCCTCACCGGGGAAGGCCCGCGTGATCACGCCGCCCTCACGCAGCAGGAGCTCGAGTTCGTCGGGGCGATCACCGGCCGGCACCCATACGAAGTTCGCCTGGGACGCGACGGCGGGCCACCCCGCCGCGACGAGCAGCGAGTGGAGTCGATCGCGCTGCACGACGACCTCATCGATGCGCACGGCGAGCTCGCCCTCGGCGTCGAGCGAGGCGAGGGCGGCCGTCTGCGCGAGGTCGGTCACGCCGAACGGCACCGCGACCTTGCGCTGGTTCTCGGCGATCTCGACGGGGGCGAGCGCGTAGCCGATGCGCAGGCCCGCGAGTCCGTAGGCCTTCGAGAACGTGTGCAGCACGGCGACGTGCGGATGCCGGTGGAACAGCTCGACACCCGCGCCGTACGACTCGGTGCGATCGAAGTGCACGTAGGCCTCGTCGATGACGACGAGCACATCGCGCGGCACTGCGGCCACGAAAGCCTCGAGCTCTGCGGCCCCGACGACCGTCCCGGTCGGATTGTTGGGGTTGCACACGAAGATCAGGCGCGTGCGAGGGGTGATCGCGGCGAGCATCGCGTCGAGGTCGTGCGCGTGGTCGGAGTTCAGCGGCACCGCGACGGGAGTCGCCCCGGCGATGCGCACCAGCGACGGGTACGCCTCGAACGAGCGCCAGGCGAACATCACCTCGTCGCCCTCACCGGCGACCGCATGGATGAGCTGGGACGCGAGCTCGACCGAGCCCGCGCCGACGGTGACGACGGCGGGGTCGACGTCGTAGCGCTCGGCCAGGCGCTCACGGAGTACCGCGGCGCTCATGTCGGGATAGCGGTGGATCGAGCCGAGCCGCTGCTGCACCGCCTCGACGACGGACGGGAGGGGCGGGTGCGGCGACTCGTTGGACGAGAGCTTCGAGGCGCCGGCCGGGGCGGAGCGCCCCTGGCGGTAGGCGGGCACGGCGTCGAGGCCGGCACGGGTGGGGAGGGGCATTCTCAGAGCATCCTTGCTGTGATCCAGCGGCGCCCCTGGTGGCGGCGCCTGCTGTCGCGCAACACTAGACCGGATATCGGAAGGTGGGCAATCGGTGCAGCATCCGGTGCGCAACGCGCGCAACCGGCGGGGTGGAATCACAGAACCGATGAGCAGACTGCACAGCCTACGCGGCTCCGCGGGCGGTCTACGATCGCAGCATGGGCAGCCCGTCAGGTTTCGAGTTCGCGGTGCGCGGCGACGACGTCGTGATCCGCCACCACGGGGTCACGGCGACCGTGCTGCGGGGTGCCAAGGCGGCCGAGTTCCTCGCTCAGGTCGAGCGGGGCGATGCGCAGCTGCTGATGGCACGGCTGACCGGCGATTACCGCCGTGGGACCGAGCGCACCGCACGGCAGCACCCGCGCAACGCTCGCTGACGAGTCAGCGCGAGAGGGGAAGCTCGGCGGGGTCGCTCGCCGGCAGCCGACACACGAACGATCGGCAGTCGAACGCCAGCTCCCCCGCGTCGCTCTTGCCCTCGAACAGCTCGAAGCCGGCCTCCGCGAACGCCCCCGCCTGTGCGGGGGTGACGATCGCGATCACGTCCGCGTCGGCCGCACGTGCAGCGGACGCGAGTGCACCGTCGGGCGTCTGCGTGACGACGACGAGCTGCCTCGGTGCATCGACGAGACCCGCTGCCACCCGCAGCAGACTGCCGTGCGCGAACGGCTGCGACACGGCCTGCGCGGCGTGCTGGCGCACGCGTTCGGCGGCCGCCTCCCGATAGCGGTCCCCCGCGCCGAGCCGCCACGCCGTGAGGGAGGCGGCAGCCACGGCCGCCGCGTCCGACGGCAGATCTCCGTCGGTCTGGTCGGGCGATGCGGCGATGCCGTGCGCGGCGAGCAGGGGGTCGCCGTCGAGTCCCTCGATCGCCGTGTCGAGCAGCGCACGTGCCTCGACGGCCCACGCCGCCTCGCCCGTGGCCACGGCCAGCGCGAACAGACCGTCGGCGAGCAGCGCGACATCGGCGGCCGTCGCGACCGCCCCCGACGCGATGCCGTCGAGAGACGTGCGCACGAGCGCTCCCGTGGAATCCCGGTTGACCCGCAGCACGAACGCGGCGGCGTCGACCGCGGCCTGCACCCACGAGCTCTCTCCGAGCGCGGCACCCGCACGAGCGAGCGCGGCGACGGCCAGACCGTTCCAGCCCGTGATGACCTTGCCGTCGACGGCCGGCGGCTCGAGCCCCGCCCGCTCCGGCACCGGCCGCAGGTAGTACCCGCCCTCGCTGCGCTGCCCGTCGATCCACGATTCCGAGTCCTGCGCGGCGCCGAAGCCGCCGCCCTCACGGCGCAGAGTGTTCAGGAGGAAGTCCGCGACACCCCGAGCGGTCGCCTCCTCACCCGCATCGAGCGCGACCACCAGCAGCTGGGCGTTGTCGGTCAGCATCCGTTCGTAGTGCGGAATCGTCCAGTCGCGCTGCGTCGCGTAGCGGAAGAACCCGCCGTCGGCGTCGCGCAGATCGGATGCCGCCATCGCGGCGAGCGCCCGACCGGCCGCCGCGCCGGCATCCGGAGCCTCTCGCCGCACCAGCGATGTCTGCAGCAGGCACAGCGTCGTCGCGACGGGGAACTTGGGTGCGCCGCCGAACCCGCCGAACAGCGTGTCCTCGCGCTGGGCGATGGTGTCGGCGGCCGCGGCGAGGGCCGCCGCATCCGGCAGATCGGAGGGCGTCGAAGCCGCCGCTCTCGAGAGAGCATCGGTCACGGCATCCGCCGATTCCTCGGCCTGCGCGCGGCGCACGGTCCATGCCTCGTTCACCGCCGCGAGCACGTCGCGGAACGCCGGCATCGGCTGCCGTGCCTCGGGAGGCCAGTACGTGCCGGCGTAGAAGGTGCGCCCTCGCGGCGTCGTGAACACCGTCAGCGGCCAGCCGAGATTCTGCGTGAACGCGGATGCCGCGGCCATGTAGGCGCCGTCGACGTCTGGGTGCTCCTCACGGTCGACCTTCACCGCCACGAAGTCGCGGTTGATCAGCGCGGCGGTGACCGGGTCGGCGAACGACTCCCTCGCCATCACGTGGCACCAGTGACAGGTCGAGTAGCCGATGGAGATCAGCAACGGCACGTCTCGGCGCTGCGCCTCGGCGAAGGCTTCGGGCCCCCACGGGTACCAGTCGACGGGGTTGTCGGCGTGCGCCCGCAGGTAGGGGCTGAGCGTGTCGGCGAGCCCGTTGGTCATGGCCCCACGCTACGCCGATCCCGAGCCCCGGAGATCAGGAGACGAGGAGCTGCTCCGCGGGCCGCGAGGCCGCGTAACCGACGAGCGGCAGGGCCCGTTCCGCCGCGAGCGCGATGCGTGCGTGAAGCACGTCGGACGCGATCACGTAGCCGTCGAAGTCCGTGTCGCTGGCGTAGACACCCAAGGGCAGGGTCAGCGCCTGGAAGAACGCGAACAGCGGGCGCAGCTGGTGCTCGATGATGAGCGCGTGACGCTCGCCGCCGCCGGTCGCCGCGAGCAGCACAGGCTTGCCGACGAGCTCGTACTGGCCGACGAAGTCGAACAGGTGCTTGAACAGGCCCGTGAACGAGGCCCGGTAGACGGGGCTGCCGACGATGAGCAGGTCTGCCGCCTCGATGGCCAGCAGCTTCTCCTCGATGCCCGCCGGAAGCTGGTCGCGGCGCAGCGCTCCCGCGAGCGAGGGGCCGATGTCGGTGAGCTCGATGACCTCGAGCTCGACCTCGGCACGCTCGGCGACGGCCGCGGCGATCGCACGGACGAGTGCCGTGGTCTTGCTGGGCTCGTGCAGAGAGCCGGACACGGCGACGACGCGATAGGGAGCTGTCATGCCGTTGACGCTACTCACGACGACGCCCCGTGTCGCGAGGAGCGACACGGGGCGTCATCTGCCGAAGCGGAGCGTCTCAGTTGACGTCGTCCGGGTGCGAGCCGACACGGCCCGACCCGTCGAGCGGGTCGAGAGCGTCGATCGAGGCGATCTCGGCATCCGTCAGCTCGAACCCGAACACGTCGAGGTTCTCGCGCAGGCGCTCGGCGCGCACGGACTTCGGGAAGACGATGAAGCCCTTCTGCAGGTGCCAGCGCAGCACCGCCTGCGCGGGGGTCACGCCGTGGGCGGCAGCGGCCTCGGCGATCGCCGGGGTGCCGAAGAGGTCGTACTTGCCCTGTCCGAGCGGACCCCACGACTCGATGCGGATGCCGTGCTCGGTCGCCCAGGAGACGACGTCGCGCTGCTGGTAGGCCGGGTGCAGCTCGATCTGGTTGACCGCGGGGGTCACGCCCGTCTCGGCGACCACGCGCTCGAGGTGCGGCACGAGGAAGTTCGAGACGCCGATGCTGCGGGTGAGACCGGCCTCGCGCAGCTCGATGAGCTTCGCGAAGGCGTGCACGTAGTCGTCCTTCGCGGGGGTCGGCCAGTGCACGAGGTACAGGTCGACGACGTCGAGCCCGAGCTTCTCGAGGCTCTCGGCGATCGCCGCGTTCGGCTCGTCGTCGTGGTGGCGGTCGTTCCAGAGCTTGGTGGTGATGAAGAGCTCGTCGCGGGCGATGCCGGAGGAGGCGATGGCCGCGCCGACGCCCTCTTCGTTGCCGTAGATGGCAGCGGTGTCGATGTGGCGGTACCCGATCTCGAGCGCCTCGCTCACGGCCCGCTCTGTCTCATCGGCCGGAACCTTGAACACCCCGTAGCCGAGCTGTGGGATGGAGTGGCCGTCGTTCAGTTCGAGTGCAGGAATCGTCATGATTCCACCCTACGACCCTGTGATGACAGGCGGGCCGGCCGGCGCCGAAGCCATCCGCGCCGCCGCCCACCCCACCAGTCGTTCGAGCGGGCCTCGACCGAACAGGATCGACCACAGCGTCGTCGCGAGGAGCAGGCACAGCGCCGTCACCGCCCAGAAGCCGTTGCTCGTGAAGAAGCCGCCCGGGCCGCCGATCAGCGCGACCGAGAGCACGTGAGCACTGTATGCCGTCAACGGCATGGATCCGAGAGCCCCCAGGGGCAGCAGCACCCAGCGCAGGGGCCCGCTGAGCAGCACGCACAGCGCGACGACGCACAGGGCGAAGCCTCCGGACCCCAGGATCTCCGCCGTGCCACCGGAATGCGGATCGACTCCGAAGATCGCTCGGAGCACCGCGCCTCCCGGATCCGCCGAGGCGAGCGCATCGGGGTACGTGCTCCATCCGGACGCCGAGGTCCAGCTGCCCTCGGACATCGAGCCGGTGAGGCCCGCGACCGCTCCGACGAGGCCGAGCCCGTAGCCGACGACCATGAGGCCGACGCCCGCACCGAGCGCGATCGCGGCGGTCTCGAGCTTCTCGACGTGCAGACGCCCGAGGGCCATGCCGGCGAGCACGAACGCGAGCCAGGCCGTGATCGGGTACGAGCCGTACAGCACCAGACTGATGCCGGCGCCGTACGGGTTGAGGGTCAGGGCGGCGAGCAGTGCCAGCACGGTCGGCGCCGCGAGCGCGAGGATGCCTGCGGCGAGCAGCAGCTTCCACGGCTGCCACCGCAGGAACGGGATGACGGCGACGTACAGCAGCCCGTACAGGGTGAGGATCACCGCGATCGGGGTGTTCAGCATCTCGAGCGCGAGTCCGATCACGAAGATCACCGCACCGCGCCCGACGAGCTGCAGACGGATCGTCGGCATGCGCTCGGGGGCGGGCAGAGTGCTGCGCCCCGTCATCAGCGCGATCGATATGCCCGCGAGCACGGCGAACAGGATCGATGAGCGCCCGTGCACGAGGTCGGTCCACGTCGACAAGTCGAACGGATCGAACGCCTCGGTCTCACCGTTGTGCGCCCCGGCCATGCCGAGGATCGCGAGACCTCTCGCGACATCGAGGCCGAGGATGCGGGGAGCCCGCCCGAACTCGTGGAACCACCGCGTTGCGGGGAGGGTCGTCGACACAGTGCTCACGGATGAATCGTACGATGGGAGGTCTATGCCCTCCCCCGTGATCATCTATCCTCCCGAGCTGCCCGTCAGCG
This sequence comes from Microbacterium sp. 22215, assembly GCF_052045655.1. NCBI lineage: Bacteria > Bacillati > Actinomycetota > Actinomycetes > Micrococcales > Microbacteriaceae > Microbacterium > Microbacterium sp. 22215. The sequence goes on along the minus strand of NZ_JBQEPC010000001.1, from coordinate 462,161 downwards.
CCGCCCGGGACGAGATCGCCGACGCCATCCGCGACAACCAGGTCGTCATCGTCGCCGGCGCGACGGGGTCGGGCAAGACGACGCAGCTGCCGAAGATCTGCCTCGACCTCGGACGCGAGCGCATCGCGCACACCCAGCCCCGCCGCCTGGCCGCCCGCACGATCGCGGAGCGCGTGGCCGAGGAACTGCAGGTGGAGCTCGGCACGCTCGTCGGATACAAGGTGCGCTTCACCGACAAGGTCTCGGATGAGACGCGCATCGCGCTGATGACCGACGGCATCCTGTTGAACGAGATCCACCGCGATCGACTGCTGCGCCGGTACGACACGATCATCATCGACGAGGCGCACGAGCGCTCCCTCAACGTCGACTTCCTGCTCGGGTATCTGGTGCGCATCCTTCCGGAGCGCCCCGACCTCAAGGTCATCATCACGTCGGCCACGATCGACCCCGAGAGCTTCGCCCGGCACTTCGCCGCGCCGGAGGGCGAGCCCGCACCGGTCATCGAGGTGTCGGGGCGCACCTTCCCGGTCGAGATCCGCTACCGCGCGCAGACGGAGGAGACCGAGGAGTCCGACGAGGTGACCGCGATCGTCGCGGCACTGCGTGAGCTCGACAGGGAAGAGCCGGGCGACGTGCTCGTGTTCCTCCCCGGCGAGGCCGAGATCAGGGATGCGGCGGATGCCGTGCGCGGCGCGTACTCAAAGGACCGCTCCCCCACCGAGGTGCTGCCGCTCTACGGACGGCTCTCGGCGGCGGAGCAGCACCGGGTGTTCGAGAAGAGCCGGGTCGCCGGCGTGCGCCGCCGCGTGGTGCTCGCCACGAACGTCGCCGAGACCAGCCTCACCGTGCCCGGCATCCGCTATGTCATCGACACCGGCACCGCGCGCATCTCGCGCTACAGCAATCGGTCGAAGGTGCAGCGGCTGCCGATCGAGGCGATCTCACAGGCCTCGGCGAACCAGCGCTCCGGTCGCGCCGGTCGCACGAGCGACGGCATCGCGATCCGCCTCTACAGCGAAGAGGACTTCGACAAGCGCGCGGAGTTCACCGAGCCCGAGATCCTGCGCACGTCACTCGCGTCGGTCATCCTGCAGATGCTGTCGCTCGGCTTCGGCGACATCACGGCGTTCCCGTTCCTCACCCCTCCCGATTCGCGCGGCGTGAAGGCCGCCGTCGACCTGCTCACCGAGCTCGGCGCGGTGACCGGCAGCGGCGATTCGCCCCGTCTCACCCGCATCGGCCGCGACATCTCGCGCATCCCGATCGATCCGCGGTTCGCCCGCATGCTCATCGAGGCGGGCCGCCCGGGCGGAGCCGACGTCACCCGCGACGTCCTCGCGATCGTCGCGGGGATGTCGATCCAGGACGTCCGTGAGCGGCCGTCGCAGGATGCCCCTCAGAGCGTGCGCGACGAGGCGGATCGGATGCACGCACGCTTCGCCGACCCGACGAGCGATTTCCTCTCGATCCTGAACCTCTGGAACCACCTCAGGGAGCAGCAGCGCGAGCTCGGCTCGAGCGCCTTCCGCCGACTCTGCCGCTCCGAGCACCTCAACTACGTGCGGGTGCGCGAGTGGTTCGACGTGCACCGCCAGCTGCGATCGCTGGTGAAGGACAAGAACGCCCGCGGTGCCGGCACCGCGGATCCGGATGCGATCCACCGCGCCCTGCTGGCCGGATTGCTCTCGCAGATCGGCATCCTCGACGAGCGCAACACCCCCGCCCGCGGCCAGAGCAAGACCCCGCCGAAGGATGCGAAGCGCCGTCAGGCCGAGTACCGCGGCGCCCGCGGCATCCGCTTCTCGATCTTCCCCGGATCGGCCCTGCGCAAGAAGGCCCCGCAGGCGGTCATGGCAGCAGAGATCGTCGAGACCTCGCGCACCTACGCGCGCACGGTCGCCGCGATCGACCCCGCGTGGGCCGAGGCGCTCGCCGGTGACCTCGCGAAACGTCAGGTCACCGAGCCGCACTGGTCGAAGGACGCAGGGGCCGCCGTCGCCTACGAGAAGGTGACGCTGTTCGGGGTGGAGATCATCCCCCGTCGCCGCGTGCAGTTCGCGCGCATCGACCGGGCCGCCTCGCGCGAGATGTTCGTGCGCCACGCGCTCGTCGAGGGCGAGTGGGATCCGACGCGCATCGACAAGCGCGTGAGCGCGTTCTGGCGCAGCAACGCCGAGCTGCGCAAGCGCCTCGAGAAGCTCGAGGAGCGCGAACGCCGCCGCGACATCCTCGCCGGCGACGAGGCCGTCTTCCGCTTCTACGACGAGCGCATCCCCGCCGGCGTCTTCGACGTGCGCTCGTTCGAGAAATGGTGGCGCGAGCAGCTCGGCACGACCCCCAAGCTGCTCGTGATGCGCGAGGCCGATCTGCTCGACGACGACAGCCGTGCCGATCAGAACGAGTTCCCCACCCGGTGGACCCAGGGAGATCAGGTGCTCGGACTCGCGTACCGGTTCGAACCGGGCGCAGCCGACGACGGCGTGAGCGTCGTGATCCCGCTCCCCCTGCTCGCGCAGATCGAGGATCGCGGTTTCGACTGGCAGGTCCCCGGTCTGCGCGCAGAACTCGTCACCGGCCTCCTCCGCGCGTTGCCGAAGGCGATCCGCCGGCACGTGGTCCCCGCCGCGGACTGGGCAGACAGGTTCGGCGCCGAGCTCACCGGAGAAGGCCCCGAGTCTCACGGAGGACTGCCCGCCCGCACGCTCAAGGAGGCACTCGCGCGCCTGATCCAGCCGCTCGCGAACCAGCTCGTCTCCGCGGCGGACTTCGAGGACGACCGGGTACCTGCCCACCTGCGCATGAACTTCCGTGCCGTCGACGAGCGCGGGCGCGTCGCGGGGTCGAACCGCGACCTCAGCGCGCTGCAGGCCGAGCTCGCCGACCGGGCACGCAGCAGTGTGGCCCGATCGATCGCGGCGCCTCCCCGCCGCCCCGGCCCCTCGAAGGGACCGCAACCCGCCGCCGTCGCCGCCTCGATCGAGAGGGACGGTCTCACCACCTGGACCTTCGGCGACCTGCCCGAGGTGCTCGACACACGCGTCGCCGGCGGCGTCGTCCGCGGCTATCCGGCGATCGTCGATCAGGGCAAGTCCGTCTCGGTGCGCGTGGAGTCCACCGCGGATGCGGCGGCCGCGGCCACCCGCGCAGGCGTCCGGCGACTCGTGCTGCTCGGCGTGCCGTCGCCGTCGTCGTACGTGCAGCAGCACCTCACGAGTCAGGAGAAGCTCGCGCTCGCCGCGTCGCCCTACCAGTCTGCCGCGGCACTTATCGAGGACTGCCGCGCCGCCGTGGTGCAGAACCTGATCGACAGGGCGCATCCGGGCGGCATCATCCGCACCGAAGCCGAGTTCGTGCGCGTGCGCGACGCCGTGTCCGCGTCCCTCGTCGACGAGCTGTTCGCCTGCGTGTCGCTCGTCGCCCGCATCCTCACCACGACGCGTGACGTCGAACGCGGCATCAAGTCGCAGAACTCGCTCGCGCTGCTCGGGCCGCTGAACGACATCCGCACCCAGCTCTCGGGCCTGCTGCACCCGGGGTTCGTCTCGGCGGCGGGCGTCGAGCGCCTCGCGCACTTCCCCCGCTACCTCGACGGGATGCTCGATCGGCTGAAGACCCTGGCGAGCGAACCCGGCAAGGATCGCACCCGGATGAGCGAGTTCGAGCGCATGGCGACGGTGTTCGAGGATGCCGGGGGCACGATCCCTCTTGCTCCGAATGCCTCGCCTGCGCTCTTCGAGACGCGCTGGCTGCTCGAGGAGTATCGCGTGAGCGTGTTCGCGCAGCGACTCGGCACGGCTCAGCCCGTCTCGCCGCAGCGCATCATGAAGGTGCTGTCCACACGGGGGTAGCCTGAGGGCATGGCTCGCGCGATCGTCTACACAGAGTTCGGTTCCCCTGACGTGCTGCACCTGATCGAGGTGCCCGATCCGATCGCCCTCAGCGGCGAGGCCGTCGTGCGGATCGAGGCCGCAGGCGTGAACCCGATCGATGCCAAGCTCCGCGGGGCCAAGCGCCCGTCGCCGCCCATCACCGAACCGCGTGGAGTGGGCTTCGACGGCGCAGGCGTGATCGAATCCCTCGGCGACGACGTCGACGCGTTCGCGGTCGGCGACCGCGTGGCGATCCGCGACACCGTCGGCACCTACTCGAGCCTGCTCGCCGTGCCGGTCGAGAAGCTCGTCGCCCTCCCCGATTCGGTGACGGCATCGGAGGGTGCCGGCGTCGGCATCCCCGCCGGCACCGCGTACCAGGCACTCCGCTCGCTCGGCGTCACAGGAGGCGACGTGCTGCTCGTGCACGGCGGCTCGGGCTCCGTCGGTCAGGCGGCCGTGCAGTTCGCCGTCGCCTGGGGCGCCACCGTGATCGCCACCGCCCGCCCCGCGCGCCATGATCAGCTGCGCGAGCTCGGCGCGATTCCGGTCGCGTACGGCGAGGGGCTGCTCGAACGCGTCCGCGAGGCGGCTCCGGGCGGCGTGACCGTCGCGCTCGACTGTGCGGGCACCGACGAGGCCATCGAGACGTCACTCGAGCTCGTCTCCGACCGCGACCGCATCGCGACGATCGTGCGCGGACCCGACGCCGCATCCTTCGGCATCCGCGCCTTCTCGGGCGGCTCCCCCGTGCCGCTCACCGACCAGGAGCTCGCCTGGCGCGCCGAGGCCCTCGCGGCGACCGTCGACCTGCTCGCGGCGGGTGACTTCACGATCGAGCTCGGTCCCGAGCTTCCCCTCGCCGAAGCGGCGCAGGCCCACGAGCTCGTGGAGTCCGGCGCCGCCTCGGGCAAGATCGTGCTGATTCCGTAGCTGGATCGGCCGTCAGGCGACCCGCTCCTCGCGCTGCGCGGCCTGTGCCTCGTCACGGAGCCGCGCTCCCTCTCGCAGCGCGGGAACGAGTTCAGCACCCCACTCGCGCACGTCGCCGAGCGGGTCGAACCCGCGGATGAGGAAGCGCGTCACGCCCAGGTCGTAGTACTTGAGCAGCGCTTCGGCCACCTGCTCGGGCGTGCCGACGGGTGCCGTCGAGTTGCCGGCCGGGCCCGTGAGCCTCGTGATGCCGAGCCATAGCCGCTCGTCGTGCACGTCTCCCCGCCGTGCGGCCTGCTGCAGGCGGTCGGCGGACACCGGAACGGGCTCCTGCTGCGCCGGACGGGCGAACGTGAGGGTGCTGCCCGAAGCCCGGCTCGCGATCACGGCCTCGGTCTCTGCGTAGATGCGCTCGGCCTTCTTCCAGGCCTCGTCTTCGGTGGCCCCGATGATCGGCCTGGTCGACAGACTGAACTCGACGGTTCGGCCCTCGCGCGCTGCCGCCGCGCGAATGGTGCGGATGTGTTCCGCAACGTCTGCGAGCGGCTCGCCGAAGAGCATGTAGACGTCGGCGCCCTTGGCTCCCACCTCGACCGCGCCCTCGGACAGCCCCCCGAAGAACACCGGGATTCCCGCATCCGTCGCGGGCTTCACGGCGGAGAACGCGCCCTCGACCCGATAGAAGTCGCCGTGATAGTCGAACGGCTCGTCGGATGCGAGCGTGCGGCGGAGCACCTCGATGAACTCGCCCGTGCGCCGGTAGCGGTCGGACTTGTCGCTGAAGTCGCCGTCCCTGCGCTGATCGGCCTCGCTGCCACCGCTGATGTGGTGGATCGCGACCCGGCCGCCGCCGGTGAGATGATCCAGAGTCGCGAGTTTGCGGGCCACGACGGTCGGTGCGACGAATCCCGGCCGATGGGCGATGAGCACCTTCAGCCGTTCAGTCGAGTGCAGCGCCGCCGCCGCGACCGCGAAGCCGTCCGGCGAGCTCGCGCTGTAGCCGATCAGGACGCGGTCGAAACCCGCCTCCTCGTGGGCGCGGGAGAACTCGCGCACATAGGCCGCATCGACGGCCGGCCCTTCCACGGCCTTCGACTCCGATCCGGCGGTCGTGGCGATCATTCCGAGCAGTTCGATGGGCATGTGTCAGCTCCTGACGGGGGCGGGCGACGGGCGGTTCGCCCGAGGCGTATGGATGAGGGGAACGGAGTCGATCAGCAGCCGGGTGTACGGATGTTCGGGGCGTGAGATCACACGGCGGGTGGGTCCGTCTTCGACGATGCGTCCATGGTCGAGCACGATCAGCCGGTCGCTCATCGCGGCGAGCGATCCGATGTCGTGCGAGATCACCAGCATGGCGAGCTCTGGTCCGCGCGCGTCGCGCAATGCGATGAGCGCCTGCACGACCCGGTCGCGGCTCGCCGCATCGAGAGCGCTGACCGGCTCGTCGAGCAGCAGCAGCCGGGGCTCGACGACCAAGGCGCGGGCGATCGCCGCACGCTGACGCTGACCGCCGGAGAGGCCGGCAGGCAGGCGCGCGATCAGCTCCTCGTCGAGACCGACCGCGGTGAGGGCCGCCGCGCGACGACGTGCGGCATCGGCAGCGGGAACACCCGCGATGCGGAGTCCCTCGACGATCGAGTCTGCGACGCGGACCCCCGGATCCAGAGATCGGAGCGGATCCTGGAACACGTACTGCACCGCACCGCCGCGCCGCCAGGCTCGCAGAGCGCCGCCGCGAAGCCGCGTGACGTCGCGACCGTCCACGACGAGGCGCGATCCGGCAGAGGGGTCGACCGCACGCAGCACGGCCTTGGCGAGCGTCGTCTTGCCGGAGCCCGATTCGCCGACCACGCCGACGACCTCACCGGGGCGCACGGTGAGCGAGATGCGATCGAGCACCCGCACGCGGCCGTAGTCGACCGTGAGGTCTTCGAGTTCGAGAATCGGAACCGTCATGCGAGGAACCTCTCGAGTCCGTAGGCGGCATGCGCACTGAGCAGCTCCCGCGTGTAGGCATGCGCAGGTGCTCGCAGAACCCGCGACGTGGCGCCCGCCTCGACGACGCGTCCGTCTCTGAAGACCTGCACGCGCTCGCAGACCTGAGCGACGACGGCGAGATCGTGCGAGACCAGGATGAGCGCGAGGTCGCGTTCCCTGCGCAGACGGCTGAGGAGCTCGAGCAGTTCCGCCTGCACGGTGACATCGAGCGCGGTCGTCGCCTCGTCCGCGATCAGCACCGCGGGGTCGGCCGCGAGCGCCATCGCGATGAGGACGCGCTGGAGCATCCCGCCCGACAGCTGGGCGACACGCTGACGCAGCACCAGGTCGACCCGGCGTATGCCGAGGTCGTCGAGCAGCTCGCGCGCGCGTTCTCTGGCCTGACGACGCCCCAGGGAGGCGGCGACCCTCAGTGTCTCCTCGAGCTGCGCGCCGACGGGGATCGCCGGGTTCAGATACGAGGCCGGGTCCTGGAACACCGCACCGATGTGGGTGCCGCGCACCCGACGCCACGCGCGTTCGTCCGCCTCGGTGAGATCGATCCCGGCGACCTGCACGGTTCCGCCGGTCACCTCGAGGCCCGCGGGCAGGATGCCGAGCAGAGCGCGGCAGGTGAGGGTCTTGCCGCTTCCCGACTCGCCGACGATGCCCAGCGCCTCGCCCGGACGGACCGACGCCGTGACGCCGTGCACGAGTTCCGTGCCGTCAGAGGCGGTGATCACGAGATCCGCGACCGCAGCCGTGGTCGGGCGAGCGAGCGAGGCCTCGTCGAAGGAGGGGTGGAGTGGCGATCCGTGCACGACGGCTGTGCGGACTTCGGTGCCGCGCGTAGCGATGATCATCGACCCGGTGTCAGACATGCGCGACCGCCTTCCGCTTCGTGGGCGCGACCGCCGCCGCTCCGAGCACGTCTCGCGCCGCGTCGGCGACCACGTTGAGAGCGCCGACGGTGACGATGATCGCGAGCGCCGGAGCCAGCGGACCCCACGGCCGCTGGCCGAGGTACCCGAGGTCGCTCGACAGCATCCCTCCCCAGGTCGGCGCCGGCGGCTGCACCCCGATGCCGAGGAAGGTGAGCGACGCGACGGCGAGGAGTGCGCCGCCGAGTGCCGAGACGGATGCGACAACCAGATTGGGCGCGACCTGCCGCCAGACATGCCGCCGCAGGATCCACCAGGCGGAGGCGCCCAGATAGCCCGCCGCGTCGATGTACGGGGAGTCGCGTACCCGCAGAGTGGCAGCGCGCGCGATGCGGAAGAATCCGGGGGCGACCAGGATGCCGATCGCGAGCGTCGCCTGCACGAGGCCGTTGCCCAGCAGCGCAGCGAAGACGATCGCGAACAGGATGAACGGCAGCGCGAGGAGCGCGTCGACGATGCGCAGCGAGAACCACTCGGCGAACCTCGGCACGAAAGCGCTGAGGGCTCCTGGCACCGCTCCGAGCACGAGACCGATGAGCGCGGCGGCGACGGCGCTGATGAGTGATGCCGGTGCCCCGGCGAACAGCCGCGAGAGCACGTCCCTGCCGAGATAGTCAGTACCGAGGAGGTGGGCGAGGCTCGGCTCCTGCAGCGCGGCCGACGCGTTCTGCGCGAGCGGATCCTGTGGTGCGAGGGCCGGGCCGGCGACGGCGAGCAGGGCCACGCCGACCAGCACGAGTAGTGCGATCCTGACGCTCCATCCGCCGCGCCACAGTCTCACAGCGGCCGACGATGCGATGACGCTCATGCGGCGCTCCTTTCGGTACCGCCGGTGCGGGAGATCACGATGTTGAGCACAGCCCCCACGATCACGATCATCGCGATCGTCACCAGGAGCACGCCCTGCACGACGGGCACGTCCCCTTGCAGGGCGGCACGGTTGGCGAGCTGCCCGAGTCCCGGCATTCCGAAGATCACCTCGGTGATGACCGCTCCGCCGACCAGGCGCGGTGCGTGCACGCCGAGAGCGGAGAGTGCGGGGCCCGAGGCGATGGGCAGCGCGTGTCGGAACACGATGCGCGCGGGGCCGAGCCCGTGGACCCGTGCCCCGATGATGAAGTTCTCCCCCAGAGTGCCGACGAGCGAAGTCCGCAGCTGCCTGGCGACGTCGGCTCCCGCGTCCAGACTCAGAGCGATCGACGGCAGGACGAGGCAGACCAGCCACGCTCCCAGGTCCTTCTCCGGTGGCGTGTATCCGGCGACAGGGAAGATCGGGATCGCGTGGGAGAAGAGCAGGATCAGTGCGATCGCGGCGACGAACGCGGGCACCGTGGCGGCGATCGTGCTGAACGCGGTCACCACCCGATCGATCGCTCCTCCGCGGGTGACGGCGGCGAGCACGCCGCCGGTGAATCCGAAGACGAGCGCGAACAGCGTCGCCCCCGCCGCGATCGACAGACTGACGGGGAAGGCCTGGGCGATGCTGTCTGCGACCGGGATGCTCGTGAACCACGAGGTGCCGAGATCGCCCGTGACAGCCCCCGAGATCCAGTCGACATATCGCACGAGGAAGGGTCGGTCGAGACCGAACTGGTGATTCAACCGGTCGACGTCGGCCTGCGTGGCGACCTCTCCCAGAGCGACAGCCGCGGGATTCGAACCGCTCGCGGCCCCGAGGGCGAAGGTCGCGAAGGTCGCGAGGAGGAAGACGGTGACCGCCGTGACGAGGGTTGCGAGGATCACCCTCAGTGCGGGCCACGCGCTGGGGCGTGCGGCCCCGTCGTCACGCTCGGGCGCTGCGAGCTTCTCGGCGGTCACTGTCGACATGGTCTGCTCAGCCCTCGACCTTGACGTCTTCCCAGCGCTGCACGTCGAGCCAGTGCCGGATGCCGGTCACCGTCTCGGGGTGCACGAGGATCCGCGGCCAGCTGAAGAGGAACGTGTTCGGCTGCAGCTCCACACCGATCTCGACGGCATCCTGGATCTTCTCGGCGTAATCGTCGGCATCCGTGGGCGTGGCTCTCGCCGCATCGATCGCCTCGGTGAGCTCGGGTGGTGTCTGGCGGCCCAGGTTCATCAGGCCCTCGGTGCCGTAGAGCACCTCGAGTCCCTGGAGCGGCGACTGGCGGCCCGAGTAGCTGTCGAGCACGAACGGCAGGGTGCGCTGCACGTAGTTCTGGGCGACGGCTGCCGCAGGAAGGACGTTCAGGGTGACATCGATTCCGGCCTCCGCCCACTGCGCCTGCAGCACCTCGGCGAGCGCCGTGTCGTCTTCGGTCAGCGACAGGGTGATCGTCAGCCCGTCAGGGTGACCGGCTTCGGCGAGAAGCTGTCTGGCGGCCTCCACATCGTGGGGGTACAGGTCGTCGAGTTCCGGGCTGTGTGCGACGTAGCCCTCGGGGAACGGCTGCCAGTTCGGCGTGCCCTGCCCGAAGTACGCGGCATCCACGAGCGCCTGCCTGTCCGTGGCATGACTGATGGCCTGGAGCACGCGCTGGTCATCGAACGGTGCGACGGTGCTGTCGACGTCGAGTGCCCTCACTGTCAGAGCCCTGATCGTCTCGACCTCCAGGTTCGCCGCCTCCGCGCCGGCGACCTGGGCCGGTGGGACCTGCGCGACATCCCACTGCCCCGAGTTCACACCGGCCACGACCGTCGCAGGATCCGTGACGGGGACGATCGAGAAGTCGTCGATGAAGATGTGCTCCGCGTTCCAGTAGTCCTCGTTCTTCTCGAGGTCGGCATGGGCGTTGGGCACGTACTCGGTGAGAGCGAACGGGCCCGAGCCCTCGGGCTGGGTCGCGAGTGTCGTGACGTCGTCGAACGCCGCGGGGTTCACGATGAAGCCCGTCTTGCCCGCGAACAGATACGGCACCTGGTAGTCGGCCTGGTCGAGATGGACGGTGACCGTTCGCTCGTCGTCGACATCGATGCCGACGACGATCCGCAGCTGGCCCGCGAGCGTGGAGTTCTCCTGATCGCGTCCGCGTTCGATGCTCTGCTTCACCGCGTCGGCGGTCACGGGCGTGCCGTCCGTGAACTCCGCCCCTTCTCTCAGGTGGAACGTGATCGCCGTGCCGTCGGCGTTGTACTCCCAGCTCTCGGCCAGACCGGGCACGACCTCCCCCTCGGTGTCGAGCTGAGTGAGCCCGTCGTAGACCAGCGCGAGCGCATGCGTGTCCCATCCGGCGGTCGAGGTCACCGGATCCCAGCTCGTGGGCAGTGCCCAGCCCCAGGTCAGCGACGTCGTCTCGGACGAGTCGGAAGGAGCGGCGGATGCGCCGGCGCAGCCGGCCAGGGCAAGGGTCGCGGCCGTTGCGGCGGCGAGCAGAGGAAAGCGAGATCGGGGGGTCATGACAGCGAACGTAGGAGTGGTGCGTGGGGGCCCACAACGCCCGCGAAGCGGAGGGTCACGTATCGCAACACTGCGAAATATCGGCTGAGGCCAGGGGCCGCCGACAACAGGATGGGGGCATGACCACGACCTCCTCCCCCGCACTCTGGACGCCTCCCTCCCGCGTTCGCGGCACGCTGGCCCTCGTCACCGGACGCGGCGAGCGCGCAGGCGTGTACGAGCGATTCGGCCGCCGTCTGAGCGCGGACGGCTACATCGTCGCCGTCTTCGACGAGGACGCCGATGCCGCGAGCGACTGGCTGTCGGAGACCGCCGACACCCCGCGGGTGCTCGTCGGCTCGGATGCCGGAGCATCCGCCGTGCTGCGCCTCATCGCGCAGGGCGCCTCCGTGGAGGCGGCGGTCGTCGCCGGCACCCTGGTGGATGCCGAACTCGATCTGCCATCGGCTGAGGAGCGCACGGCCTGCCCGCTGCACCTGGGTGTGCTGGCCGCCGAGGCCACCGCGGTCGATGTGGCGCGAGCGGAGCCGCTCCCGGCACCCGCCGACCTCGCGGCGATCGATGTGCCCGTGCTCGCGATCCACGGCGGCGCCGATGCGGTCTCTCCGCTGCCGCAGCTGATCGATGCACTGCGCGCCGTTCCCGACCTCGAGATCGTCGAGACCGTCGACGGACTCCACGACGCGCTCAACGACCAGTCGCACCGCAGCGTCGCGGCCGCGCTCGTGCAGTGGCTCGAGCGTCTGCGCGTCGGCGACGTGCATGCCGCGATCATCCGCACGCACGAGACGGCGGCGGTGGCGACCGCATGACCGAGTTCTCCACCCGTCAGATCCAGGCCGGCTACGTACCGGGCACCCCGCAGAACACCGCCGTCCCGCCGATCTACCAGACCGCCGCGTACGAGTTCGCGTCGCTCGCCGACGCCGCAGACCTCTTCGCGCTGCGCGCCGCCGGAAACCTCTACAGCCGCAACGCCAGCCCGACCCAGCAGATCCTCGAGGAGCGCATCGCCGCACTCGAGGGAGGGGCGTCGGCGGTTGCCGTCGCATCGGGACAGGCGGCGGTCGCCGTGACCCTGCTCGCGCTCGTGGGGCGCGGTGGGCACATCGTCGCCGCCACCCAGCTGTACGGGGGCACGGTCGACCTGCTGCAGGAGACCTTCGACGATTTCGGCATCCCGGTGACCTTCGTCGATCAGGACGACCCCGACGCCTGGCGCGCGGCGATCCGTCCCGAGACGCGCGTGCTGTTCGCCGAGTCGATCGCGAACCCGATCGCCCAGGTCCTCGACATCCGCGCCGTCGCCGACATCGCGCACGACGCAGGCGTCCCGCTCGTGATCGACAACACCGTCGGCACCCCGTATCTCGTGCGCCCCGGCGAGCACGGCGCCGACTTCGTGGTGCACTCCGCGACCAAGTTCCTCAGCGGCCACGGCACGTCTCTCGGCGGTGTGGTCGTCGACCAGGGCACCTTCGACTTCGGCCGCGAGCCCGCGCGCTGGCCGCACTTCACCGAGCCCTACGCACGCGTCGGCGACTTCACCCTGTGGGACCGCTTCGGCAGCGGCCAGGCGTTCGCGGCGCTGGTGAAGTCGAAGTACGTGCACGACCTCGGGCCCTCGCTCTCGCCGTTCAACGCGTGGCAGATCCTGCAGGGCGTCGAGACCCTCGACCTGCGGGTGGCGCGGCAGACGGCCACAGCGCTCGCGATCGCGCGGCACCTGCAGGCGCATCCGGCGGTCGCGACCGTGCACCACCCCGGTCTCGAGGGCAACCGCTGGCATCCGCTCGCCCAGCGCTACCTGCCGCGGGGAGGGCCCTCGGTCTTCTCGTTCGACCTCGCCGTCCCCCTGGATGCCGAGACGCAGGGCAGCGTCGCGCGCGTGGTCGACTCGCTGCAGGTGATCCGCCTGGTCGCGAACATCGGCGACGCGCGCAGCATGGTGAATCATCCGGCGTCGATGACCCATTCGCACCTCACCGCCGAGCAGCGGGCCGCCGCAGGCATCTCGCTCACCACGATCCGTCTGTCGGCGGGTCTCGAAGATCCCGTCGACCTCATCGCCGACCTCGACCGCGCTCTCGCGCTGGTCTGACGCAAGGACCATCATGGCAATCGACCTCGGCTACTGGACCCCCGTGTACGGCGGGTTCCTCCGCAACGTCACCGATGAGGGTCGCATGGCCGCGACCTGGGAGTACATCCGCGAGGTGTCGGTGAAGGCCGACCGTCTCGGATTCCACACCACCCTGGTGCCGGAGCTGTACCTCAACGACCGCAAGGGCGTCGATGCGCCGAGCCTGGAGGCGTGGTCGCTGTCGGCGTCCATCCTCGCCGTGACCGAGCGGCTGCGCGTCATGACCGCCGTCCGCCCCGGTTTCCACCTGCCGGCGGTGCTCGCGAAGACCGTGGGGACGCTGGATCAGATCGCCCCTGGGCGCGTCTCCCTCAACGTCGTCGCCGCGTGGTGGGCCGAGGAGGCCCGACAGTTCGGCGGGCGGTTCACGACCCATGACGAGCGCTACGTGCAGGCCGAGGAGTTCGTGACGGTGCTGAACGGCCTGTGGGAGCACACGCCGTACTCGTTCGAGGGTTCGCACTACTCGCTCGACGGCACGATCGTCGAGCCGAAGCCGTCGACCCACCCCGTGATCTTCGCCGGCGGAGAGAGCGAGGCGGGGCGTGAGTCGATCGCCGGCTTCGCCGACGCGTACGTGATGCACGGCGGCACGCTCGAGGAGGTGCGCGCCAACGTCACCGACATGAATGCCCGCTCCGAGCGACTGCACGGCCGCCCGATCGCCGAGTTCGGGATGCCGGCATACGTGATCGTCCGCGACACCGAAGCCGAGGCGCAGCGCGAGCTCGACCGCATCACGACCGTCGACCCCGACTCCCCCGGATACGCGTCGTTCGAGGAGTTCCAGCGCAACTCGAAGCTCTCGCTCGAGCTCACTCGTCGTGAGTACTCGGTCGGAACCAGGGGCCTTCGCCCGAACCTCGTCGGCACGGCCGAGCAGGTCGCCGAACGCATCCACGACTACGCGGATGCCGGTATCACCCTGCTGCTGATCCAGGCGTCACCGCTCGACGAGGAGCTGGAGAGGATCGCCGAACAGGTCTTCCCCCTCGTGCCGCAGCGCACGCTCGCGGCTCTGACCTGATCGTCCCGGCTGTCGGTCGCACCCTCTACGCTGAGACCATGACTGGTCTTCGTTGGGGAATCCTCGCGACCGGCGGCATCGCCGGCGCGTTCGCATCCGATCTGCGCACCGCCGGGCTCGATCTCGTCGCCGTCGGCTCCCGCTCGCAGGAGTCGGCCGACGCGTTCGCCGCCCGCTTCGACATCGCGCACGCGCACCCGTCGTACGAGGCTCTCGTCGCCGATCCCGACGTCGACATCATCTACGTCTCCACGCCGCACCCGATGCACCACGAGGGTGCCAGACTGGCGCTCGAGGCGGGCAAGCACGTCCTGGTCGAGAAGGCGTTCACCCTCAACCGGGGCGAAGCCGAAGACCTGCAGCGCCTGGCCGCCGAGCGGGGACTGCTCGTGATGGAGGCGATGTGGACGCGCTATCTGCCGCACATGGTCCGCATCCGCGAGATCATCGCCGCCGGCACACTCGGTGAGATCCGCGCGGTGAGCGCCGACCACACGCAGCTCCTCCCGTCCGATCCCGCGCATCGCCTGAACGCCCTCGAACTCGGTGGGGGCGCGCTGCTCGACCTCGGGATCTACCCGATCTCGTTCGTCTGGGACATCCTCGGCGCACCGGTCAGCATCCAGGCGGCGGGCCGTCTCATCGAGACCGGTGCGGACGCCGAGGTCGCGACGATCATGACGCACGAGGGCGGCGCGCTCTCGACCACGCTGTCTTCGTCGAGAGCGGCCGGCCCGAACGCCGCGAGCATCGTCGGCACGAAGGCCCGCATCGACATCGACCGCGTGTGGTACACGCCCACCACGTTCCGCGTCGTGCTGCCCGACGGCACGATCGCCGAGGAGTACGCCTCCGACGTCGCGGGTCGGGGCATGGAGTACCAGGCGCATGCCGCCGAGCGCCTCGTACGCGAGGGCCTGCTCGAGGGCGACATCCTGCCGATCGCCGAGAGCGTCGCCATCATGGGCACTCTCGACGAGATCCGCGCCCAGATCGGCGTGCGGTACCCGGGCGAAGGAGCACACAATGGCTGAGGCACACGACGCACGCGTTGCCGTCTATCTCGACTTCGACAACATCGTCATCTCCTGGTACGACCGGGTGCACGGACGCAACGCCTACGGCAAAGACCGTCAGCGCATCACCGAGAACCCCTCCGACCCCGAGGTCACCGAGCGGCTCGCCCGCGCGATGATCGAGGTCGGCGCGATCATCGATTACGCCGCCTCCTTCGGCACTCTGGTGCTCACCCGCGCGTACGCCGACTGGTCGTCTCCGGTGAACGCGGTGTATCGCTCGCAGCTCGTCGCGCGTGCGGTCGACCTCGTGCAGCTGTTCCCCGCCGCGGCCTATGCCAAGAACGGCGCCGACATCCGCCTGGCCGTGGATGCCGTCGAAGACATGTTCCGTCTGCCCGACCTCACGCATGTCGTGATCGTCGCCGGCGACAGCGACTACGTGCCGCTCGCGCAGCGCTGCAAGCGCCTGGGCCGCTACGTCATCGGCGTCGGCGTCGCCGGTTCCACCGCCAAGTCGCTGGCCGCCGCGTGCGACGAGTTCGAGGCCTACGACTCACTCCCGGGCGTCGTGCGACCGACCAAGGCCGCGGCCCCCGCCCCGGTGGCCGCGGAGGTCCCCGAGCCCGTCGCCGAGCCCGAGCCCGCAGTGAAGACCAAGGCCAGGCAGCCGGCCAAGACCGCCAAGGCGAAGGCCGCAGCCCAGGCGCCGGCGAAGGTCGACGAGCAGGGCGAGGGCACCGAACAGGGCGAGGCGACCGAACTGCTGCAGCGTGCGCTGCGCTTGGGCCACGACAAGGCCGACGCAGACGAATGGCTGCACAGCTCGGCCGTGAAGACGCACATGCGACGCATGGATCCGTCGTTCAGCGAGAAGGCTCTCGGCTACCGGTCGTTCTCGGACTTCCTCAAGTCGCGCGACAACATCGCCGAGCTCGAGGAGACCGGGCACGAGCGCCTGGTGAAGCTGCGCGACTCGGCCTCCTGAGCGAGGCCACGGCCCCGCGGTTCACTCCGTGAAGTCGTACTCCTGGAACGCCGCGACCTCAGGCACCCACCGCTCCGACACGAACGCGGTGTGCGCGGGGTGCTCGTTGTACGCCCGGTAGGCATCGGCGTCCTGGAACACCATCGAGAACTGATGCTCGAGGTCGCTCTTCGGACTCACCTGCCTGCGGGCCGTGAAGCCCTCGACACCGGGGATCGATGAGAGCGTCGAACGCCCGGTGTCGAGGAAGTCCCGCTCCTCGGTCGAACCCGCCTCGTGGACGAGGCGGAAGACGACGGTGTGCTGAATGGCCATGGAGCGGGTCTCCGATCTCAGAGAGTCGACTCGAACGGGTCGAAGTCGGCACCGAGGGAGCCGACGGACTCGAGCGTGCTCTCGACCTTCACGAAGCTGCGCGACTCCGCGGCCTCCTCGATCGAGAGCAGGGTGTCGAGCACGTGGTACCCGAACTCGCCGGTGGCGACGTGCGGGCGGCCCGCCGCGATCGAACGCGCCATGTCGAGCAGTCCGACGCCACGGCCCGAGAGCACGCCCTCCTGCTCGACGTCGACGACCTCCTGCACGGTCGGCTCCGGCGGAACGAAGACCCGCTCCAGCGGACGCGTGATGGTGATCGACCCGCCGAATGTGTTCGGGTCGGGGATCACGATCGTGCCCTCGGTGCCGGTGATCTCGACGATGCCCTGACGCAGCAGCGGCGAGTCGGTGCTGTACAGGCTCTGCGCCTGTCCGCCCTGCTCGAAGTCCATGAGCACGCTCAGCGTCGACGGGATCTCGACCGGGAACTCCTGACCCGCGAGCTCGCCGACCTGCACTTTGCGCGTCGGCGTGCCCTGCAGCCCGAGGGCGGCCACAGCAGCGACCGGACCGAACACATGCACGAGCGCCGACACGTAGTACGGCCCCATGTCGAGCAGCGGGCCCGCGCCCTTGGCGTACAGGAAGGCGGGGTTGGGATGGAAGATCTCCGGCCCCTGCCACTGGAAGGTGGTCTGGGCGAACAGCGGACGACCGATGTCACCGCGAGCGATCGCGCGCTTGGCCGTCTGCACTCCCGGTCCGAGCACGGTGTCGGGTGCGACGCCGACGCGGAGCCCGGCGGCATCCGCTTTCTGCAGCAGCCGCAGCGACTCGTCGCGGCTCACACCGATCGGCTTCTCGGTCCAGACGTGCTTGCCCGCGGCGATGATCGCCTCGGACACCTCGACGTGGACCGCCGGGATGGTCAGGTTCACGACGATGTCGATCTCGGGGTCGTTCAGGACGACCTCCACGCCTCCGGCCCGGGGCACACCGTACTTCTCGGCCTGCGCCTTCGCGCGGTCCTCCAGCACATCGCCGACGGCGATGACGCGCACATCCGGGAAGGTCGTGAGGTTCGAGAGGTACTGGTCGCTGATGTTCCCCGCGCCGATGATGCCGACGCCGACGGGTCCGTTGCCGATCGCCATCAGCCGGCCACCTTCTCGTCGAGGTAGATGCGGCTGCGCTCGACGGCGGCCCACAGGTCGCTCTCGTAGTGATCGAACTCGACGATCGCGAGCTCGAGCGCGGGTGCGGCGGCGATCGCCTCAACGAGAGGAACCGCGCCGTCGCCCGCAGGCACCTGGTCGGCCGGCGGGTACACGTTTCCCAGCGCCGGGTCGAGCGTGCCGTCCTTGGCGTGCACCGCGATCACACGATCACCGAGACGCTGGAGCAGCGCGACCGGGTCGACACCGCCGCGCGCGACCCAGTACAGGTCGACCTCGAGCACGACCCGCTCGTCGAGCAGGCCCGCGAGCACCTCGAGACCGGTGACGCCGTCGAACACGGCCTCGAGCTCATGCGCGTGGTTGTGATAGCCGACGCGCACGCCGACGCTCGCGCCGACAGCGGCCGCCTCATTCAGCAGACGAGCGGTCTCTTGGATCTGCTCGACCGACTCCCAGCGGGCGGGCTCGGTGTACGGGTCGATGACGGTGCCCATGCCGAGCACCTTGGCCGCGGCGAAGACCTCGGCGGGCGACGGCACCGGGAGGGTGGTGCCGCTGCCGTCGGGGTTCACGAACGACTGCGAAGCGAGGAACGCGTGGCCCGACGGCGCCGTGAGACCGGCGCTCTGCAGCGCATCGGCCATCGGCTGCGCGCGGCGCACGAAGTCGTAGGGCTCGACGGCGGTGAAGCCACGAGCAGCCACCTCTTTCAGGGAGCCTTCGAGGTCGGCCTCCAGCTGGTCCTTGATCGTGAACAGCTGGATGGAAGTCTGGATCGTCACTGGTCTCTCCTTCAGTCATCGGCGACGTGCGGGTTCATCGACCCGTCTGTCCGAGCACGTTACCACCAAATACCTCCGTGCGGAAGTTTTCATTTCGCTACACTCTCCCCATGACCGACGACCTCTCCCCGACCGACGACGAGGGCCGCCCTCGCCCCCGCGGCGCCTATGCGAAGGGGATCGCCCGCCGCCAGGAGATCCTCGACAGGGCGATCGAGGTCTTCGCGGAGCGAGGCGCCGACCGCACGAGTCTGCGCTCGATCGCGAGCGCCGTCGGCGTGACCCACTCGGCGTTGACCCACTACTTCGGCTCCCTCGAGGAGCTGCTCGTGGCGGTCTATCAGGAAAGCACGGTTCCCGAGAGGCAACGACCGAATCTGCTCCCCCCAGACGCCACCCCCGTCGAGCGGATGATCGAGTCCGCCCGCACCAACCGTGAGATCCCCGGTCTCGTGCAGCTCTACTCGACGCTCGTCGCGGCCGCTCTCGAAGAGGGCCACCCCGCGGCACGCGAGTTCGCGACGACCCGCTTCTCCCGGCTTCGCACCGACATGGCCACGATCGTCCGCGACCAGCAGAAGAGCGGACGCATGCGCGAGGACGTGGATGCCGACGCCGTCGCCGCCCTCGTCGTCGCGGCCTCGGACGGCCTGCAGACCCAGTGGCTGCTCGACGAGTCTGCGCCGCAGCACGAGGCATTGGCGCTGCTCGACAGGCTGCTCCGCCCCTGACGCTCGGTAGGGTGAGGGGGTGACAGCTGCCGAGACCGCCTCGCGGTCGCCCTACGAGCGGGCGCTCGGTGAGCGCATCGCAGAACTCCACCCGAAGACGGCCTGGTACTTCCGCACCATCCCCGACGGCCAGGTGGGCGTCGGAACGGGCGTCTTCACGACCGCGGGCTCACGGCACCGATGGCTCTGGCCCGTGTTCCGAGTCGCAGAGGCACTCGGCGTCGCTTTCGCCGGCTGGGAGCAGGATGTGCCGTTCCGCATCGAGAACCGCACGATCGGCGGCACGGCCGTGGCCGTCCGCCACTTCGAGCTGCCGGGGCGCACCTGGGTCATGCCCGACACCGTGACCCTCGGCGCGAATCGCATCTTGCGCAATGAGATCGGCCCCCACCGCACGGTGGTCACCACCTTCGACATCGACGTCCGCGACGGAGCTGTCGTGCTCACGATCCGACGGGTCGGGATGCGGTTCGGGCGTCTCCGCATCACCGCCCCCCGCTTCCTGAGTCCGCGCATCGGCCTCGTCGAGCGCTGGGACGAAGACCGCGAGCGACACCACGTGAACATGACGATCGATGCTCCGCTGCTCGGTCGCGTCTACGAGTACACCGGCTTCTTCGAATACGCGATCGAGAGCGAGACCCCGTGACGAACACCGCTCCTCTGCCCGCAGGCCCCGTGGTGATCGGCGGCTCCACGGGGTTCATGGGCCAGTACCTGATCCCGCGCCTGCGCGCGGCCGGGCGCGAGGTCGTCACGATCTCGCGGTCAGGCGCCGACATCGCGTGGGACGATCAGGACGCGATCGACCGCGCCGTCGACGGATCGTCCTTGGTCATCGGCCTCGCCGGCAAGAGCGTGAACTGCCGGTACACCCCGGAGAACCGCGCGGCCATCTTCCGCTCACGACTCGACACCACGGCGTCGCTCAGCTCGGCGATCGCGAAGGCGTCGAGCCCGCCGCCGCTCTGGGTGAACTCGTCGACCGCGACGATCTACCGTCACGCGGAAGACCGTCCGATGACCGAATCGTCCGGAGACATCGGCACGGGGTTCTCCGTCGAGGTCGCCAAGGCCTGGGAGCGCGCACTGTTCGCCGACGACCTGCCGGCCACCCGCCGAGTGGCGCTGCGCAGCGCGATCGTGCTCGGCCATGGCGGCGTGCTCGGCCCGCTCAAGAACCTGGCAAGGCTCGGCCTCGGCGGCGCGCAGCACGACGGCCCCTGGCCGATCAGTCGCGCGCGTCGGGCCGCCGGCACCGGCCACCGCCCCGGCGCACGCCGAGGTGAGCAGCGCTTCAGCTGGGTGCACGTCGAAGACGTCGCACGCATCATCGACTTCCTCGAGGTGACTCCGTCTCTCGAGGGTCCGGTCAACGCGGCCTCCCCGAATCCCTCCGACAACGCCGAGTTCATGGCCACCGTGCGCCGCGTGCTCGGCGTCGGCTTCGGTCCGCCGATGCCGCGCTGGATGCTCGAGCTCGGCGCCATCGGCATCCGTACCGAGACCGAGCTGATCCTGAAGAGCCGTTGGGTGATCCCCGAGAAGCTCACCGTCGCCGGCTTCGAGTTCGCCTACCCGACGCTCGAGGATGCCATCAGGGAGTCGTTCGACGTCGAGCAGGCCGCCTAGCCTGCCGCGGACTCCGACCCCGTGGACGAGTCGCCGTTCTCACGGCGACGCTTCTCGATCTCCTGGCGCAGCCGCCACTCCTCGATCTCACGGTCGAGATCGGCGATCTGCTGCTCGGTGCTGCGAGTGTCGACCGGCGCCGCAGCGGGCCGCGGTTCCGGCCGCCGTGTCGTCGGTCGGGCAGCCGGACGCATCCTCGGGATGCGCAGCCCCGCCTCGGAGTACTCCCTGCCGATCGCGAACCACAGCAGGCTGCCGATCAGCGGCAGGAGGATGACGATGATGATCCACGCCATCTTGGGCAGGAACCTCACCTGGGAATCGTCGCGCTTGATGATGTCGACCAGGGCGCCGACCATCAGCGTGATGACGAGGATCGAGAACAGGAACGGCATGAGTTCAGGGTAGACGACGACCGGCCGTCATGCCCGACTACGGGAGCAGATGCCCCGCGGCACGGAAGAGCTCGTACCACTCGGCACGCGTGAGCGCGATGTCAGCGCCGGCGGCGGCATCCCGCACCCGTTCCGGTGTCGTGGTCCCGAGCACCACCTGCATCTTCGCGGGGTGCCGAGTGATCCAGGCCGTCGCGATCGCGATCGGCGCGACGCCGTACGACGCCGCGAGGCGGTCGATCACCGCGTTGAGCTCGGCGTACTCGGGGTTGCCGAGGAAGACGCCGGTGAAGAAGCCGCCCTGGAACGGCGACCACGCCTGGACCGTGATCCCGTTGATGCGGCAGTACTCGACGATGCCGCCGCCGTCGCGGACGATGCTCTGGTCCTCGCCCACCATGTTCGCCGCCACGGGCTGCGCGATGATCGGCGCGTGCGTGATCGACAGCTGCAGCTGGTTGGCGATCAGCGGCTGCGTCACGGCCGTGCGAAGCAGGTCGATCTGCCGTGGCGTGTGGTTCGAGACGCCGAAAGCCCTGACCTTGCCCGCCGCCTCGACCTCGTCGAATGCCCTGGCGACCTCGTCGGGCTCGACGAGCGCGTCCGGTCGGTGCAGCAGCAGGACGTCGATGTGGTCGGTGCGCAGCGCCTTCAGCGATCCTTCGACCTGGCGGACGATGTGCTCGTACGAGAAGTCGAACGAACCCTCCGCGGGGTTGATCCCGCACTTCGTCTGCAGCACGATCTCGTCACGCTCGGCAGCACTCAGACCGAGCGCGTCGGCGAAGCGGCCCTCGCAGAAGTGCATGCTTCCGCCGTAGATGTCGGCGTGATCGAAGAAGTCCACTCCTGCGCTCCGGGCGGTGTCGTACAGCGCGCGGATCTGGGCGTCGTCCTTGTCGTCGATGCGCATCATCCCGGCGACGACGGCGGGGGCGGTGGAGGATCCGAACGGGACAGTCTTCATACGACCCACGCTACTGCGACCCGGCGCCGAGAAGCGAGCACCATCAGCCGTCGTGCACGCACGGCATCAGCTGCGAGGGCGTGACGTCGAGGGCATCGGCGATCTCGCCGAGATCCGCCACGGTGAAGTCGAGCTGCATGGCGAGCTTCTTGCGCAACTGGTGGGCGGGCATCCCGATCCGCTCGGAGAGCCATTCGGTGGTCCGACCCGCACGAACGATCTCGTACGCCACAGTCAATGCCACCACTCGTCGCACATCTGTCGTCACCCAGAGACAGTATCGCCCCATGCGGGGCGCCACAAGAGCGATCAGCACCAGTATGACGGCATCCTGGCTTCGTGCCGGTGCTATCGTGACTCACGTGAAGACACCGGGCGAGCAGTTCAATGCGGCCGTCGGGCGCCAGCTTCGGGCCGAGAT
The DNA here is from genome assembly GCF_052045655.1 of Microbacterium sp. 22215. Lineage (NCBI taxonomy): Bacteria > Bacillati > Actinomycetota > Actinomycetes > Micrococcales > Microbacteriaceae > Microbacterium > Microbacterium sp. 22215. The sequence continues at coordinate 439,482 of NZ_JBQEPC010000001.1, read as the reverse complement.
CGCCGCTGCAGGCAGCAGCATCGCCGCGATGGCTCGCGAGATCGGCATCGCCCGCAGTGCACTCGACAACTACGTCACGGGCAAGCGTGCGATCCCCGTGCCCGTCCTCTATGCCGTGAGCACGGCGCTGGACGTCGAGCCCCACGTCGTGCTGAGCCGCGCGGAGGAACGACTCCGCGCCGAGGGCGGACGCCACATCGCGACGGTCACGCCACTGCATCCGCGCACCGATGTCCCCGGTCGACGCCAAGATGAGTCCGAGGTGGCATTCGAGTCGCCTCTCGCACACGACGACGACACCGACGATCTCTACGATTGACGACCCCGCGATGAGGAGGCCTCTTGGAGCTCCTCCTTCGCCTGCTCGAAGAGAACGGCCTGCACCTGGTCGAGCGGCCCGGGCGCTCGCGTGGAGGGTACGAACCGCGCACGGCGACGATCAGGGTGGCTCCCGGCCTGAGCCGCAGAGCGACCTGCAGCGTGCTCGCCCATGAGCTGGGCCATGCGATGCTCGGCCACACCCCCGCCACGGATGCCGCGACGCGGGCCCGACAGGAGACCCGCGCCGACGAGTGGGCCGCGCGCCTGCTGATCACCCCCGCCGCCTATGCCGCCGCAGAGCAGACGCGGGGGTCCCATCCTGCCAGCCTCGCCTTCGAGCTGGGTGTGACGATCGAGATCGTGACCGCCTACCAGCGGCTGCTCCGCCGCACCGGCCTCACGGCTGGTTGAATGGCTGCATGACGTTCCGCACCACCCCCGCTCCGGTCACCCTCACCGGACGCCTCGTCGAGCTGCGACCGCTCGAGGCGTCGCACCACGACGGACTCCTCGACGCGCTGCTCGAGGGCGATCTGTGGAAGAACGCCTGGTACACATCGGTGCCGTCACCGGACGGTCTCGCGGCCGAGATCGACCGCCGCATCGGCCTGGTCGAGACCGGCGGGATGATCCCGTTTACCGCGTTCGACGCGTCAGGTCGCATCCTCGGCCTCACGTCGTACTACGACCTCGACGACGACGCTCCGCGCCTGCACATCGGGTACACCTGGAATCGTCCCTCGGCGCACGGGACCGGAACGAACGCCGAGTCCAAGCTGCTGCTGCTCCGGCACGCGTTCGACGTGCTCGGAGTGTTCCGCGTCGGCCTGACCACCCAGTGGGTGAACTTCCAGTCGCGTGCGGCGATCGAGCGGCTCGGCGCGAAGCAGGACGGCGTGATGCGCGCCATGAGCCGCTACCGCAACGGCGCGTTGCGCGACAGCGTCGAGTTCTCGATCATCGAGCCGGAGTGGCCCGCGGTGAAGGCGAACCTCGAGATGAGGCTCGCCAAACGGGGGTGATCGCCCGGGCGAGCGGCGCCGACTACTCGGTGGGGTTGCCCGACCAGTTGTCCTTGCGGCGGGTGGCCGACCCGCGCTGACGCATCATGAAAGCCAGCGACAGGCTGGTGATCAGGAGACCGGCGACGAAGACGATCGCCTGGAAGTCCTCCAGCGACTGAGCGAACCCCATGAGCCAGATACCTCCGAGGAAGAGGATCATGAAGAAGATGAAGCTGAGGATCACGGGGTCTCCTGTCGTAACGGCCGTCATCCAGGATACCGTCTAGCGCAGACGCCCCGGCGACGGAACCCCCTGGGGCATCCGCGCCGATGATGGTTTCGTGCAGTCATGACCGCACAACTGACAGCCCTGGCCATCTCCTGCACCCTGAAGCCCTCCCCTGCAGACTCGAGCACCGACCTCCTCGGATCGCAGATCCTCGCCGCGCTCGGCGAGCACGGGGTCACCGGCGAGAGTGTCCGAGCCGTCGATCACGTGATCAGCCCCGGTGTCGAAGCCGACATGGGCGGCGACGACCAGTGGCCGACACTGCGTGAGAAGGTGCACGCCGCCGACATCCTCGTGTTCCTCACCCCGACCTGGATGGGGCAGCACTCGAGCGTCGCTCAGCGCGTGCTCGAGAGACTCGATGCGGAGCTGAGCGAGACGGATGACGCAGGAAGGCCGATCCTGTTCGACAAGGTCGCGATCGCCGGGATCGTCGGCAACGAGGACGGCGCGCACCACATCGCCGCGATCCTGTTCCAGTCACTGAACGACATCGGCTACTCCGTCCCTGCGCAGGGATCGGTGTACTGGAACGGCGAGGCGATGCAGACCGTCGACTACAAGGATCTCGCCGAGACGCCCGAGAAGGTCGCTCAGGCGACGGCGACCGCGGCGCGCAACGCGGCGCACCTCGCGCGGCGACTCAAGAGCGACGGATACCCCGCGGAATAGCTCAGGCTCGCGCCTTGCTGTCGCTCGCTGCGCTCGGCTCGACGTAGTCGTCGATCACGAGCTCACCGGTCGCGTTGAGACCGCGCATCATCTCCTCGATGCGGTGCTTCTCGACCGGGAGGGACTCGGCCGAGGTGAAGAGGAACTGCAGCGGGATCGCGGGATGGATCCACACCGTCAGACGCCCGGTGTCGCCGCCCTCGCGGGGGTGCCACGTCATCATGAAGCTCTCCTGCCGGCGCAGCTTCGTTCCGACGATGACCTTCAGATGCGCGAGCGTCGCGTCGTCGATGAGGATCGGCTCCGATGTGCCGTCATACCGCAGTCTTCCCATGAAAGAAACCGTACCTCGTGCGCGCGCTCGCGCGTGCACGCGCGAGGGATCACGCGGCTCGGCGGAAGCGCACCGTCTCGGCACGACGAGAAGGCTCGAGCGTCACGCCCGCGAGCTCGAGGCGGCGGACGACGCGTCGGGGCAACGCGGGGAGCTCCGCCGTGCGGCCTTCCGACGGCTTCGCGAGGCCGACGATGAGGGAGAGGTCGGTGTCGGCTCCGCGGACCTCCACCCGTGCGTAGTCGCTGCGCATCCGCCAGACGAGCGTCTCGAGTTCCGTGAAAGGGATGCGATGGGTCGACGAGTCTGTGCGGATGCGCAGCTCGTCGTTGCCGAAGGCCACCGCGCATGACAGCGTCCGACGACGCAGAGCCGACCTGAGCAGCAGGTACGCCGGAAGCCCGACGACGGCGCCCATCACGATGATCGCGACCCGCGGCCCCATCCTCATCACGGCGTCGTCGAGCGCGATCAGCAGTGCGGTTCCCGCCAGACCCAGGACCAGGACCACTCCGACGACCACGAGCGTGAGCGCGCGCATCCGCAGGTCGAGGGCCCGGAACTCGACACGCGATCCGTCGCCGTGCTCCTCCCGCTGCCAGTCGGGGGGCGTGGGCGCCGGCCGCGTCGCCGTGTCCCGACGCCGGAACAGGTCGGTGATCCGCGAGAGCAGGCCGAGCCAGATCCATCCCACCGCCGGGCCCGCCGCGATCTGCAGCACCAGGATCACCGCTCGTGCGGGCTCGGGAAGGTCTGCGAGCAGGTCTGCTCCGCCGAACTCGATGACGAAGGTCATCAGGGCGGTCAGCACCACGGCGACGCCGATCTGCAGAACCACGCCCGTGCGGGCGAGGCGCATCTCCATGGTCGCGTTCACGAACGAGAACGCGAGGCCGAAGCCTCCGAGCAGCATCAGGAGGAACGGGAAGAAGCTCAGGTCATCGCCCGCGAGCGTCCAGGCGATCGCGGCGGCGAGCAGCACGAGGCCGACGATGAGCGGATCCCGCACGAACCTGCGGGTGACGGTGTCCCTGATCCGCCTGTCAGCGGTGTTCTCGGGGGCCGTGTCGGTCATCGCAGCAATCCTAGAGCGAGCTCGCGCGTCATCACGGGCTCATCGCCCCTCCTGCCGCAGTACCGTGGATCCATGACCGCTCCTGTTGATCCGACACACACCCCCGCCTGGTCCGAGCTCGCCGCACTGCGCGAGTCGATCAGCCCCGATCTGCGCGGGTGGTTCGCCGCCGATGCGGATCGCGCCGAGCGCTTCTCGTTCCCGCTCGCCGACCTCCACGTCGACCTCTCGAAGAACCTCGTCACCGACGAGGTTCTCGCAGCCCTGGTGCGCCTCGCGGAGCAGACCGGCGTCGCCGATCGCTACGCGGCGATGCTCGAGGGCAGCCACCTCAACACCTCCGAGGATCGCGCAGTGCTGCACACGGCCCTGCGACGCCCCGCCGGCATCTCCCCCGCACTCGTCGTCGACGGGCAGGACGTGGATGCCGACGTGCAGGCGGTGCTCGACGCGCTCAGCGCGTTCGCGACGCGAGTGCGAGCGGGCGAGTGGCTGGGCGTCACGGGCAAGAAGGTCACCCACGTCGTCAACATCGGCATCGGCGGTTCCGACCTCGGTCCCGTCATGGTCTACGAGGCGTTGAAGCCCTACGCGGATGCCGGCATCGAGGCGCGGTTCGTGTCGAACATCGACCCCACCGACCTCGCGCAGAAGACCGCCGACCTCGACCCCGAGACCACGCTCTTCATCGTCGCGTCGAAGACCTTCACCACCCTCGAGACGCTCACCAACGCGCGCCTCGCGCGCGACTGGCTGTGGGCGGGCCTCGAGGCATCCGGAGCCATCACCGCCGATGACGACGCCCGCACCGACGCCGTCGCGCACCACTTCGTCGCCGTGTCGACCGCGCTCGACAAGGTCGCCGCCTTCGGCATCGACCCCGCCAACGCGTTCGGGTTCTGGGACTGGGTGGGCGGGCGCTACTCGGTCGACTCCGCGATCGGCCTGTCGCTCGCGATCGTGCTCGGTCCCGACGCGTTCCGCGACCTCCTCTCCGGCTTCCACGCCGTCGACGAGCATGTGCGCACCACCCCGCTCGAGCGCAATGTGCCGGTCCTGATGGGCCTGCTCAACGTCTGGTACGTCAACTTCCACGGTGCGCAGTCGCACGCCGTGCTGCCCTACGCGCAGCAGCTGAGCCGGTTCCCCGCCTACCTGCAGCAGCTGACGATGGAGTCCAACGGCAAGTCCGTGCGCTGGGACGGCACACCCGTCACCACCGACACGGGCGAGGTCTTCTGGGGCGAGCCCGGCACCAACGGCCAGCACGCGTTCTATCAGCTCATCCACCAGGGCACGCGACTCATCCCCGCCGACTTCATCGCCTTCGTGAACCCGGCCTACCCGCTCACCGACGGCGGCCAGGACGTGCACGAGCTGTTCCTCGCGAACTTCCTCGCCCAGACCAAGGCGCTGGCGTTCGGGAAGACCGCCGAAGAGGTCGAGGCCGAAGGCACCACGGGTGCTCTCGTCGCGGCCCGCACCTTCGCCGGCAACCGCCCGACGACGTCGATCTTCGCCCCCGCCCTGACGCCGCAGGTGCTCGGGCAGCTCATCGCCCTGTACGAGCACATCACGTTCACCCAGGGCACGATCTGGGGCATCAACTCGTTCGACCAGTGGGGAGTCGAGCTCGGCAAGCAGCTCGCCATGCAGATCGCCCCCGCGATCGGCGGCGACGAGTCGGCGATCGACGCGCAGGATGCCTCGACCAAGGCCCTGCTCGCGTACTACCGGGCCAACAGGGCGTAGCCAGGACCACACGACGAGAAAGACCCCCGAGCTGATGCTCGGGGGTCTTTCCCTGTCTGTGGACCTAAGGGGATTCGAACCCCTGACCTCCTCGATGCGAACGAGGCGCGCTACCAACTGCGCCATAGGCCCTGACGTCTTCTACGCTATCACGATCGACGGGGCACTCACGCCCATCGATCAGCCTGCGGCCCGCTTGGCCAGGAGGTCGCGGACGTGCGCCTCGATCTCGGCGTCGTCCACGTAGCCCATCTTCGCGAACGGCGACGTGGCGACCGGGATCTGCACCGGAGTCGCCGGCGCCATCCGCTCGGCGCGCTCGCGCAGTTCGGCGAGGCGCGCGGCTGTGCGACGCTCCTCCTGAGCATCCATCTCGGCGCGGGCAATCTGCGCACGAGAGCCCGCCACCGAGACCAGCGGCTCGGGAAGCGGGCGTGGCGTCCACGTGGCACGACCCTGATCATGCAACGTCGGCTCGGCCCGCACGACCGGCTCCTCGGCGATCCGCACCGAGCGACGCGCGGCGCGGCTCGCGACCGACGACATCCGCTGAAGAGCGAAGCCCGCAGCGATCACCACCGCTCCCCCGAGCCAGAGAAGCGTCTGGGCCTGCGTGGCGAGCAGCTGCCACACCCCGAGACCCGCCACGACGAGACCGAGCAGAAGAACGGAGGTCGCGGCCATGCGCACACGCCGACGCGCTCGCGCCTGGCGCACGACGGGATCGGCTCGAGCGGCAGCGAGCTCCTGACGGAGAGCGGTGAGCTCGGCCGCCTCCCTCTCGGACTGCAGACGCTTCGCGAGCTTCTGCTGTGCGAGCGCGGTGCGGGCGTTCAGTTCGAGCCGCACCTCACCGGGTGTCTCGCTGGTCTCGGCCAGCACCCGGAGCGCCTGATTCAGCCGTACGGCGTTGCGCTCGGCGGCGTCGTACTGGAAGCGACCGCGCCACGAGGGCAGCAGATACAGCATCCACAGGAGCACGGCGACGAGCACGATCACTCCTCCGCTCAGCACCGGCCCGTCCATGTCGACAACGGTACGGGAACATCGGCGGCAACGACCCTCAGTCCGGGCGTGTGTCGCGACCAGTTCGGCGTGTCGCGCCCTCAGATCGCCAGTCGGTCGGACGGCGGGATGGTCGCCGCGTCGGGCGGCACCTGACCGTTGAGCCACCGCGCCAGCACACCCTGGGGCACGTCCTCCCGGGTGAGCGCGAATGCGTAGTGGTCGCGCCAGTCGCCGTCGATGTGGATGTAGCGGCGGCGGAGGCCCTCGTAGCGGAAGCCGAGCTTCTGCACCACGCGCAGGCTCGCCGCGTTCTCGGGGCGGATGCAGATCTCCATGCGGTGCAGCGCGTACTCGGTGAAGCACGCGTCGGTCGCGAGCGCGACCGCCGTCGGGGTGATGCCCTTGCCCGCGAAGCGCTCGCTCACCCAGTAGCCGATCGTCGCCGAGCACAGCGACCCCCTGGCCACACCCCAGACGTTCAGCTGACCGGCGACCTCGCCGTCGTACTCCATGACGAACGGGTAGCCCTGCCCGTCGCGATACTGCTGCAGCAGACGCCGGATGCTGAGCCGCATGTCGAACGACACGGAGCCGTACGGCACCGTCGCCTCCCAGGGCTGCAGCCACGCACGGTTGCTCAGCAGCTCGTGCTGCAGCGGCCTGGCGTCACGGGAGCGCACGAGGCGCAACTCGATCGGACCGTGCCGCATCCCCGTCGCCTGATCCATCCGAGCGCTCCGAAGCCGCAAGGACGCCTAGAGGCGTTCCGCGAACTCCTTCAGCCACGGCCGCAGCTCGGGGCCGAGGTCGTCGCGGTCTGAGGCGAGCTGCACGATCGCCTTGATGTAGTCGACGCGGTCGCCGGTGTCGTAACGGCGTCCACGGAAGATGACGCCGACGACGCCAGGGCCCTCGGGCCTGGTGGCGAGCTCCTGCAGCGCGTCGGTGAGCTGGATCTCTCCGCCCTTGCCGGGCTCGGTGCGCTCGAGCACCTCGAAGATCGAGGCGGGCAGCACGTAGCGACCGATGATCGCGAGGTTCGAGGGAGCGTCCTCCTGCGCCGGCTTCTCGACGAGACCCGTCACGCGCACGGCGTCCGAACCGTCGATCTCCTCGACGGCGGCGGCGCCGTACATGTGGATGTTGGCCGGATCGACCTCCATGAGAGCGATGACCGCGGCACCGCTGCGCTCGTGCTCGGCGATCATCTCGGTGAGCAGCGGGTCGCGCTCGTCGATGAGGTCGTCTCCGAGGAGCACGGCGAACGAGCTGTCACCCACGTGGGTGCGAGCACGCAGCACCGCGTGTCCGAGACCCTTCGGCTCACCCTGACGGACGAAGTGGATGTCAGCGAGATCGCTCGACTGCACCACCCGCGCGAGGCGGCCGGTGTCGCCCTTCTCCATGAGCTTGACCTCGAGCTCGGGCACCGAGTCGAAGTGGTTCGAGATGGCGTTCTTGTTGCGTCCGATGATCACGAGGATGTCCTCGATGCCGGCGGTCGCGGCCTCTTCGACCACGTACTGGATGGCCGGCTTGTCGACGACCGGCAGCATCTCCTTCGGCATCGCCTTCGTCGCCGGCAGGAATCGTGTCCCCAGTCCTGCGGCGGGAATGACGGCCTTGATCTTCTGAGAACCCATCTTCACAGCCTAGTGGGGATGCCCGCCGTAGACTCGGAGCCATGTCGAACGACGTCGAGCACGAGAAGCGCGCGCTGCGGGCCGAGCTCCGTGAGCGCCGCCAGCTGCTGAGCGATGCCCAGCGCGAGAGCGCGGCATCCGCCCTCACGCAGAGACTGGACGAACTCGTCGAGTCGCTCGGCGCGCGGTCGATCTCGTGCTTCCTCTCCACCACCACCGAACCGGGGACGAGGGAGTTCGTGACCGGTGCCGTGCGCCGCGGGATCCGTGTGCTCCTTCCGGTCACCCGGGCGGACGGACTTCTCGACTGGGCGGTCGCGACCGACGACGACGACGTCGCCGAGGGCCTGTTCGGGCTGCCCGAGCCGACGGGCGAGGTGCTCGGCCCCATCGCGGTGAACGACGTCGACCTCATGGTGATCCCCGCCGCGGCCGTAGACCGCACCGGGATGCGCATGGGGTGGGGCCGCGGCTACTTCGACAAGACCATCGGATCGATGGAGAAGTGCCCGCCCGTCTACGCGGTCATCTATGATTCCGAGGTACTCGACTTCCTGCCGAGAGAGGTTCACGACCAGCCGGTCACCGGCGTCGTGACCCCCACGCAGACCCTTCTCCTGTCGCAATCGCGACGCTGACCCCCGCGAGGACCGCAATGCCCACCTATGCCTATGCCTGCCGTTCCTGCGGCCACGCCTTCGACGCCGTGCAGAGCTTCTCCGACGACGCCCTCACCGTCTGCCCCGAGTGCGGCGGCGAGCTGCGCAAGCAGTACGGGTCCATCGGCGTGACGTTCAATGGCTCGGGCTTCTATCGCACCGACTCGCGGTCGGGGTCCGGCTCTTCCGCATCCGCCCCGGCATCATCGAAGTCGGAGCCGACGAAGAGCGCCACCCCGGCGCCCGCGTCGAGCACCACCTCTTCCTGACACACAACGGACCTCCGGAGGTTCCCATGCTCAAAGGTTTCAAGGACTTCATCCTCCGCGGCAACGTCATCGACCTGGCTGTCGCGGTCGTCATCGGCACCGCGTTCACCGCGATCGTCACCGCCGTGGTGAACAGCATCATCACCCCGCTCGTGTCCCTGTTCTTCAAGGCCGACGCGGCCGGCAACTTCGGACCGCAGCTGACCAGCCTCTACGGCGACCAGGTCACCTTCCCGATCGGCGATCTGATCTCGGCGATCATCAGCTTCCTCTCGGTCGCCCTGGTGGTCTACTTCGTCTTCGTGCTGCCGATGAACACCTTCAAGGCGCACGTCGAGGCCCGCAAGGGCACCGCCGCAGAAGAGCCGGCGGAAGAGCCGGCCGCCGCGACCGAGGCCGAGCTGCTCGTGGAGATCCGCGACCTGCTCGCCCGGAACGCCCGCAGCTGACACGCATCGCCTCGACGCACGAAAGCGCACGGTCCTCTCGGGCCGTGCGCTTTCGTCATACCGGGCGCGTGGTGCGGCGCGGTCAGTAGTGCGGAGGCACGTCCTGCATCAGGCGGTCGTCGTTGGGACCCTTCGGACCTTTCGGGCCCGTGGATGCAGGCGCCGCCGGCCGCGTCGTCGGCGATGCCGCCGTCTCGGGGTCCGTATCGGTGCCGGGCACCGGGGTCAGCCGCGCACGCCGAGACCCCGCGACCCGCACGACCTTCTGCCGCGGAGCACTCGGGTCGGACTGCTCAGCCATTCTTCGGATCGTCGAGATCGATCGGCTGTGTGTCGTTGTCGGCGCGGGCGGCGGATGCCGAGATCCCCAGCACCCCCGCGATGCGTGACGCCGCGGTGACGGGGTCGCTGTACAGGTCGAAGGCGTGCACGCGGACGTAGTGCCACCCGAGTCGGCGGAGCACGTGCGGCCTGAGACGCAGCGTCTCGCGCAGGGACTCGCCTCGCGACTCCGGGTCGGACTCGATCACGACCGCCTTGCCGCCGTGCTGCGCGACGAGCGGAAGCAGACCGCGGTAGTCGACATCGACAGAGGCGCCGAGGCGGCGCAGCTCCCGCGCGAGAGCGAGCGTCAACGGGTCGGCGAGATCCTCGAGGCGCGCGTCACGACCGCGTGCGGCCAGGCCGCCCAGGATCGACATCAGCATGGCCGCACCGTATTCGAGTCTTCCGTCGTCGAACGAGGAGGGCCGGATCGACGAGACGATGACCATCGAGCGACGGGCCCTCGTCATGCCGACGGTCAGCAGCCGCTCGCCGTCGGGAGTCGACAGGTCGCCGAAGTCGCTGAGCACGCGACCGTGCTTGGTGAGACCGAAGCCCAGAGAGAAGATGACCCGGTCGCGACTCTCGGCGACGGACTCCTCGAGAGTGAGCACCGCGAAGGGCTCTGCCGTGTCCCGCCCCACGAAGTCGGCGACGTCGGATCGGCCCGCGAACGCCGAGGTGACCGCCGCACGCACGCGCTCTGCGTGACGTTTGCTGGCGGTGACGACCATGAGGGACTCGTCCGGGCGATGCACGGCATGCTCGACGACGAGAGTGACGACCCTGGCGACTTCTGCCTCCGGGCTCTCCACGGCTCCCGAGACGGGGTCGGGGGCGCCGGTGCCGCCCTCGACGTAATCGACGGTCAGGCTGCCGCGCCCGAGGTACGAGCCCGCCCAGGGCAGCGAGACGATCTCGCCGCCGTAGAACGCGTCGTTGATCAGTTCGGCGAGGTCCTCGCCGCCCGCGCGGTAGCTGCGCGTGAGCGTCATCACGGGGAGCAGCTCCGACAGGCGCTCGAACACCGACACGGAGTCGAACGGCACCTCGTGCTCCCAGTCGACCCCGGGATCGACGGCGACATGGAACGGCGTCGGAAGCTGGGTCACAGGATCGCCGAACGCCACGATCTGCCGCGCACGGCGGATGGCCGGCGCGGCCTCGGCGAGGTTGATCGCGGCCGCGTCGACGAGGAGCACCGCGTCGAACTCCACCGAGTCGGGAATGTGCGGCACGAGGTACGGCGACGAGATCCACACGGGGGCGAGCACGTCGACCAGCGCGGGAGCGGCGCTCACGATCTCCGCCGTCGTGGTGGTGGGCTGCTTCAGCGCCCGACGCAGGTTCTGCGACTCCTGCGGCTCGTCGACGATCGCGATCTTCCACTGGTTGGCGAGCTGCCAGGCGAGCAGAGGCCCCGCCATGGCCGCATGCGCCTCATCGACGAGGCGGAAGTCGCGCTCGAGTCGGTCGACGACGGCCGTGTTGGCACCGAGGAGAGCCCGGTCGTCCTGCAGCGCGCGCTCGAGAAGCGTCTGCCACCAGGCGAATTCCAGCTCGTCGCCCACGCGTGCTTCGGAGACGTGCCGTACCGAGAGCTCGGCGAGGAGCGGCTCGAGACCGAGTTCGGCGAGTCGATCACGCAGCTGCGCGCGCTCGACCAGGTTGTCGAACACGTCGGACTTGGCCGCGAGCCCCGCGAGGGTGCGCACGAGTCGCGCGACGGGTAGAGTGGACAACGGCTCCCGACGGCCGAGCGCGACGTCGAGTTCGGCGAGCTCGGCGGTGACCCGCTGCCAGGCGACGTAGACGTCCGCGAGGCCGAGAGGGATCTCGGGGGCGACGCCCGCGTCGACGTACCGCTGCCACTGCGTGCGCTGCGTCTGGATGCGCAGCAGCGCCTCATGCATCTCGGTGACATGGACGCCGGGACGCACATACTCCTTGGCCAGACGGCGCAGGCGACGGCGGTCGGCACCCGACAGGTTCGGCGCGTCACGACGCGAGCCGTGGGCCTTGATGAGCTCGCCGAGCGGACGCTCGAACACGGTCGGACTGAAACGGTCGAGGGAGTCGCGGATGCCCTGCAACAGGCGCAGGTACTCACCCAGTTCGTCGATGGTCGAGAACGGTCGCATGTGGGTCTGCGCGATCAGGGCATACCCCCGCTCGAGCAGTGCCGGCACGCTGTCACCGTGCAGACGCCCTGCCAGCTGGTGCGCCGCCCTCGCGGCCTCCGTGCTCGAGAAGCTCACGCCGTACCAGGGTGAGTCGTTCGGACCGAACCGGAACTCGCCGAGACGCGCGGCCTGGGCCAGAGCGGCAGCCGCGGCGGAGCGGTCGTCGGAGAGGCGTCGGAGAGTCTCGGGGCTCAGTCGGGCGGTGGTCGACGGCGGGGTCGGCAGTGACGCGAGCCGCGTGAGGTGACGGGTGGCGTCGAGCACCGAGGCGTTCGTCCCCGCGACCGGGGCCGTGAGCGCCTGCCGGTAGTCCCGCAGCACGGTGCGCAGACGCACGAGCGCGTCGTCGACGTCGCTCACCTTCGGCGCGGTCGCCTTCTCGTTGCGGCCGATCGCGCGCACCAGATCCCGGCGGACGCTCGCGGGCGAGACCGCGAGGCTGTCGAGACCGATGCCGGCGAGACGATGCCGCACGCCGTCGAGGGTCGAGCGGCGCGCCGAGACCACGAGCACCCGCTTGCCTGCGCGCACCAGCTCGCCGAGCGCGTTGATCACGGTCTGGGTACCGCCGGTGCCCGGCAGCGTGGCGACCGTCAGCGAGTGACCGGCGGCGATCCTTGCCAGGACCGCCTCCTGCTCGGCATCCGCATCCAGGAGCAGGTTGTCGGATGCCGGTGCCCTGTCATCCGGGCCGGTGTGATGCGGCGCCGGTCGTCGTGCGGAGACCTGCTCGCGGTCGCCGACGTGTCCGGCGAGCGCGTTGAGCACGATGTGGTCGAGGCTTCCGCCGTCACGCGACATCGCACCGCCGACGTCGGCGAAGGTCGACACCACGAGCCGCGGGAGGACCGTGAAGGTGTCGATCGAGCGGGTGGTCGCCCGCAGGCTGTCGATCACCGGCTGAGGCTTGAAGATGCCGCCGTCGTAGGCGAGCGCGGCGAGCGCCGTCGCGTCGATCGTGATGCCGAAGTGCTCACGCGCGATGCGCACGAGTTCGGGGTTGACCTCGAAGGCGCCCTGCAGCTTGAGTTCGAAATCCGAGTGATGACGACGGATCGCGAGAGGACGCAGGAGGACGGGAGCGGCGAAGTCCGCGCCGCCGATGCGCCACCCTGCGACGCCGACGGCCAGGTGCACGGCCTCGATGCCGCGGACTGTGCGCAGCTCCGTGTTCTTCGCCGTGATCCGCTCGGCGGCGAGGCGTGCCGTGCGCAGACCGACCTCATCGCGATACAGGTTCGAGAGGAGCGTCGACTTGCCGGTGATGAACTGGGGAAGGCTTCCGGGGTGCGCCTTGGAGATGTCGATGCCGGATTCGACGGTGTCACGGAAGGTGACCAGCGGCGAAGAACCGCCCAGATCCGCCGCTTCGGCGCGCAGGCGCGTCCGCTCGGCCTCTGCGGCGTGAGCGATCTCGACGCCGGGGGCCGACTCCTGCAGCCCGCCCAGGGTCACTGAGGCATCGGTCGCTGCATCATCCGCAGCCTTGCCTTCACGTCGCCACACATCTCACACACTAAGCGCGGCTCGCCGTACCGCCGGTATCCCGGGCGGGTTTCACCGTATTTCCGCCTTTCTCCGCGCCTTCGGCACCCGTCCGACCGCTCCTGCACCTCCGCGGCGATCGGACGCGCTCTCCCCCGGTCGCGTACGCGCGCACCCCGGCAGTCGGCCGCGACGGTCAGGATGGTGGCATGACCTTCCGCTACGACTTCGCTCCGACCCCCTTCGGAGACGCACTCGCCGTGTTCTCCGACGACGGGCTCGTCCGATTCGATCTCTCGGAATCCGACGATCCCTCCGTCCCCTGGCTTCTGGAAGAGGTCTCCGGCCGGTTGCGCTCGGTTCCCGACCCCGATCCCGGTGCCGCCGACGAGCTCACCGAGCTCCTCGACGAGTACTTCGCCGGAGTGCCGGTGAGGTTCGACGAGCATCTGACGCTCGACTGGCGTCTGTCGGAGGGATTCGCCCGCACCGCGCTGCAGGCCATCAGCACGATCGAGTGGGGCCAGACGCTCAGCTACGGCGAGGTGGCGATGCTGGCGGGGCGACCGGGCGCCGCACGTGCGGTCGGCACAGCCTGCAGGCTCACCCCGTTCTCGATCGTCGTCCCGGTGCACCGTGTGGTGCGGTGGGACGGCACCCCGGGCCAGTACGGAGCCCACCCCGAGCGGAAGAGGTTCCTTCTCGATCTCGAAGCGCACGGGTGAACAGAAGCGCACGGGTGAGGGCGCACCGCGCCGAGACGGCGTGGACCCCCGACGAGTAGGCCGTCGGGGGTCCACGTGCTCATCCTCTGAAAGCGGCGGGGGATGAGAGATCAGGCGGAGTTCAGTGATCCGACGCCTTCTCCGCACCGAACCCGGTGAGCGAGCGCACCTCCATCTCGGCAGCGAGATGCGGCGATTCCTTCGTGCGGCTGGTGATGGTTCCGAGCCAGCCGAGGAAGAACCCCAGCGGAATCGAGACGATCCCGGGGTTGTTCATCGGCCAGAGCACGATGTCGATACCGGGGATCATCGACGTGGGCGATCCCGAGAACACCGGGGACAGCACGATCAGGATGATCGCCGCCGAGAGCCCGCCGTACATGCTCCACACCGCTCCTCGGGTGGTGAAGGGGCGCCAGAACAGCGAATAGAGGATGGTCGGCAGGTTCGCCGACGCGGCGACGGCGAAGGCCAGCGCGACGAGGAAGGCGATGTTCTGCCCCTGCGCGCCGATGCCACCGACGATGGCCAGGATGCCGATCACGACGACCGTGCGCCGTGCGACCCGCACCTCCCCGTTCGGATCGGGCTCCACGGCGTTGCCGGACGCGTCCTTCTTCCCCCTCTGGATCACGTTCGCGTAGATGTCGTGCGCGAACGAGGCCGCCGCCGTGATCGTGAGACCCGCCACCACCGCGAGGATCGTGGCGAACGCGACCGCTGAGATGAACCCCAGCAGCACGGGGCCGCCGAGGTACAGCGCGAGCAGCGGCGCTGCGGAGTTCGGCCCACCGGGTGCCGCCGCGATGACGTCGGCACCGACGAGGGCGCCGGCACCGTACCCGAGCACGAGGGTCAGCAGGTAGAAGCCGCCGATGAGCCAGATGGCCCAGACCACCGAGCGGCGCGCCTCCTTGGCCGTCGGAACCGTGTAGAAGCGCATCAGCACGTGCGGGAGTCCGGCGGTTCCGAGCACGAGCGCCATGCCCAGAGACAGGAAGTCCCAGGGGTTCGCTCCGTACTGCAGGCCCGGTCCGAGGATCGCGTCGCCCTTGTCGGAGTTCGCCACTGCCGCCTCGAGCAGCGTGTTGAGGTTGAACCCGTTGATCGCGAGCACCCAGATCGTCATGGCGATGGCTCCGCCGATCAGCAGGAAGGCCTTCACGATCTGCACCCAGGTGGTGCCCTTCATGCCGCCGATCAGCACGTACACGATCATGAGGACGCCGACGACGGCGATCACGATCGACTGCCCGACCCTGCCGTCGATTCCGAGCAGCAGAGAGACCAGGCCTCCGGCGCCCGCCATCTGCGCGAGCAGATAGAAGAAGCAGACCGCGAGGGTGGTGATCGCCGCCGCCATCCGCACCGGGCGCTGCTTCAGACGGAACGACAGCACATCGGCCATCGTGAACTTGCCCGTGTTGCGCATGAGCTCGGCGACGAGCAGCAGGGCCACGAGCCACGCCACCAGGAACCCGATCGAGTACAGGAAGCCGTCGTAGCCGTTGATCGCGATCGCACCGCAGATGCCGAGGAACGACGCGGCTGACAGGTAGTCCCCCGCGATCGCGAAACCGTTCTGCGGTCCGGTGAACGAACGCCCCGCCGCGTAGTAGTCCGCCGCGGTCTTGTTGTTGCGGCTGGCGCGGATCACGATGAAGAGGGTGACGGCGACGAAAGCGACGAAGATCGAGATGTTCAAGACGGGATTGCTCTCGACCGCGAGCTCCGCAGCCGCGGAGTGGATCACGTTCATGCGTCGGCCTGCGCCTTCTCGAGTTCTTCCCTGATCTCGGTCGCGATTGGATCGAGCTTCCGATTGGCGAAAGCGACATATCCCATCGTGATCGCGAAAGTGGTCACGAATTGTCCGAGCCCCATCAGGAGCCCGACGGTGATATCACCCCACACCCGCTGTGACATGAAATCGGTGGCGAATGCCGCGAGCAGGACATAGACGAAATACCAGATCAGGAAGAATGCCGCGAGCGGGAAGATGAATGACCGCTGCGTCTTCTTCAGCTCTTGGAATCGCGGGGATTCCTCGACGGCGACGTAGTCGATCGCGCCTGCCGGTTCGGCCGTTGGATGGTCGGACATGGGGCCTCCTTGCCACATGGTCTACGGCTCGCCCTCGTCTGCCGGGCGAATGGTAGGGTCGACGCTACGAAACGGGGAACAGGGCCGTCACCCCCGAAAGTAGGTAGTCGTGAGCACACCGACCGGGTGGGAATCCGAGACCGAGCTCGTCGCCAGAGCGGTGCGCGAGCTCGCCCAGCGCACCCGCTTCCCGGTTGCATTCGGCGGCCTGATCGACGAGGGCGTCGTCAGCGTCACGAGCATCGTCGGCAACCGCACGCACAGCCTCGACGGCCTCAGGGTCCGGCCGGAGCGCGGGCTCGGCGGACGGGCGATGATGGAACTGCGTCCGCGCATGACCAACGACTACGGCTCCTCGCAGCAGATCACCCACGACTACGACGTGTTCGTGCTCGGCGAGGGGCTGCGGACCCTGCTCGCTCTACCGATCGTGGTCGGCGGCCGCCCACGGGGCGTGCTCTACGCCGGCGCCTGGGACCGCACACCGGTCGGCGGGGTGACCACTGCTCCCGCGATGCAGGTCGCTCAGTCCGTCGCGGAGGAGCTCCGCATCCGCGACGAGGTCGAGCGGCGCCTGCGCTCTGCGGGTCCGACATCCGAGTCTGTGGCGCCGCGCCAGCGCGAGGAGCTGCGCGAGAGCTTCGCCGAGCTCCGCAGCATCGCCGCATCCATCGACGACGTCGAGCTGCGGGCCCGCATCGCCCAGGTCGAGCAGCGACTCGTCACGCTCGCAGAAGACGCCGCTCCCGCGGCCGCCACGGGGCCCATTCCGACCGTGCGTCTGTCCCGACGTGAGACCGATGTGCTCGCCTGTGCGGCCCTCGGCGCGACGAATGCGGAGGTCGCAGCGCAGTTGGGCCTGCGGGAGGGAACGGTCAAGGCGTATCTGGGCACGGCGATGTCGAAGCTGGACGCGTCGACGCGCCATGCCGCCGTGGCGAAGGCGCGGCGCGCCGGGCTGCTTCCCTGACCGCTCAGCGGCACCGGATGCGTCGACGCCGGCGCTGCACAGTCCCTGCCCAGACCCGGTCGCTACCATGGATACTGGTCGGTGAACCCCGGCCCCGGACGAGGCAGACCAGTACCCGGTGAGCGAAAAGACTGGTCCGAAAGGACCATCATGTCGTGGATCGTATTGGTCGTATCCGGAGTCCTCGAAGCCGTCTGGGCGACGGCGCTCGGCAAATCGGAGGGACTCACCAAACTCTGGCCGAGCATCATCTTCGTGGGCGGTCTGATCCTCTCCATGATCGGGCTCGCATTCGCCATGCGCGATATCGCGACGGGCACCGCTTACGCGGTGTGGGTCGGAATCGGCGCCACTCTCACCGTCATCTGGGCGATGGCCACCGGCGACAGCGATATCTCCTGGCCGCGAATTCTTCTGCTGCTCGGACTCGTCGGCTGCATCGTCGGCCTGAAGCTGATCGACCCCGGCCACGAATAGACACGACTCGACGTGTCATATTTCGCATTCCCGGGGTAATGTCACTCCCATGGCAAGAAGAATTGTGCACCAGCTGGTCGATGACATCGACGGAACCGTACTCGAGGTCGGCGAAGGCGAGACCGTGCATTTCTCGCTCAACGGCGCCTCCTATGAGATCGACCTGAACACCGCGCACGCGGAGGAATTGCGCAAGGCTTTCGAGCCGTACATCTCGGCCGGACGACGCGCGGGCTCCTCCGGCGCCGTGCGCTCCGCCGCCCCGAGGAAGCGCCCAGGGCGCAACCCCGAGGTGGCCGCGATCAGGGCATGGGCGAACGACAACGGCTACACGCTCTCGGAGCGGGGCCGCATTCCGGCTCCCGTCGTCGAGGCGTACAACGCCGCGCACTGACTCACTCGGAGGTCGCGACTCCGGCCTGAGCCCACGGCTCATCCCGGAGCGTGATCTCCTGCGCCATGTCCGACAGGAACCTGATCACGACGTCACGCTCGTCGGGCGTCAGCCGCGCCGCGGAGTAGAACCGCTTCGCCTGCTGGCGCCCCACCGTCTCCATGGCCGCCTGACGGGTCTCCGGGGTGATCGTGATCGCGAGAGCTCGCCGGTCGGTGGGATGCGGTGCTCGGCGGATGTGTCCGCCCTTCTCGAGGCGGTCGAGCAGCTTCGTCGTCGACGCCGTGGAGATCCCCAGATGCGTGGCGATGCCGCCGGGAGTGGCCGTCGCGCCGCGATTCGCGCACACGATCAGGTAGTGGAGCGCACGCATGTCGGTCTCATTGAGCCGCATGTAGCGTCGGGACGCGAGCGACAGCTTCTGCTCGGCATCCCTCAGGTCCCCCAGAGCGCCCATGACGAGAGCGATCTGCCGGAGGTCTTCCGGGTCGACCCCGGAGCGATCGACCAGCGTGCTCCGAGGGTCGCTCGACTCGACGTCGTAGATCGCCGAATGGGCGAGCCCGTCGGGCGACATCTCGCCACGGAGGGGGATCACCTCTGACGCCCCGATCCCCCGGGGACTGGCGTCAGATCCGTTGTCCATGCCATCATGCTACACACCATTGGATTCATGTTATGTTGATTATTAGCTAAGCTAGCGAAATCGAGGAGGTTCCCCGTTGGATGAGGTCACCCTCCTTTCCGCAGATGGAGTCGCGATCGGCGTGCTCTCGAAAGCCGCGGTGCACACGACGGACACCCCTCTGCATCTCGCCTTCTCGTGCCATGTCCTCGATCGCGACGGGCGCCTGCTGGTGACCCGACGGGCGCTGTCCAAGCTCACCTGGCCGGGCGTCTGGACCAACAGCTTCTGCGGGCATCCTCGCCCCGGCGAAGACATGCTCGATGCCGTCCACCGCCGCGCGCACGACGAACTCGGCCTCCGCATCACCGAGCTCTCCCTCGCGATCCCCGACTACCGGTACCGGGCCGTCGACGCGAGCGGGATCGTCGAGAACGAGATCTGCCCGGTGCATGTCGCCATCGCCGACGGCCCTCTCTCCCCCGACCCCGATGAGGTCTCGGAATGGGCGTGGGTCGATCCGGCGGAGTTCGCCGACGCCGTCTCCGCCGCTCCGTTCGCGTTCAGCCCCTGGCTGGTCGAGCAGCTTCCCCGATTGCGCGAGCTCGGGGCGGTCTGATCGTGTCTGCCACCGCGATCCGAGAAGACATGAGCACGAGGGTCGAACAGCTGCTGCGCCAGCGCTTCACCTTCCACTGCGAGAACGCCGAGGTCTACGGTTCCGAGTTCGCAGCCCTGTGGCGCTCGACGGCCGATCACGCCCTCGGGGGAAAGCTGGTGCGGCCGCGACTGCTTCTCGACATCCACCGTGCCCTGGTCTCGGATGCCTCCCCTGAGCCCAGCATCGCTGCGGTCGACGTCGCCACCCACATCGAACTGCTGCACTACGCGTTCCTGCTGCACGACGATGTGATCGACGGCGACCTGACCCGACGCAAGCGGCCGAACCTGATCGGTGAACTCGCCGCCACCACCCCGGGGGCGACGGAGGAGGATTCGCTGCACTGGGCGCGCTCGAGCGCGATCCTGATGGGAGATCTGCTGCTGTCGGCGGCGATCATGGGCTTCGCCAGAGCCGATGTCCCGCAGAGCGTGCGGGTGCGCCTGCTCGATCTCGTCGAGCAGACGATCCTCGAGACCGTGGCCGGCGAGCACACCGACGTGGCGCTGAGCCACGGGATCATCGCCTCCGACGTCGCCACCGTGCTCACCATGAGCGTGTACAAGACGGCGACCTACTCGTTCTCGCTTCCGCTGCGGGCAGCCGCGCTGCTCGCCGGTTCCTCCGAATCGGCGGAGGAGACGCTGAAAACGGTCGGGCGGCACCTCGGCCTGGCCTACCAGCTGCAGGACGACCTGCTCTGCGTGTTCGGAGACCATCGCAAGCACGGGAAGGATGCCTTCTCGGATCTGCGCGAGGGCAAGGAGACCGCGATCATCGCGTTCGCCCGTTCGACGAGCGCCTGGGCGCAGATCGCCCCTCGTTTCGGATGCCCCGATCTGAGCCTGGACGACGCCACCGCCATCCGCGATCTCCTGCAGGAGTGCGGAGCCGAGAGATTCGTCGTGAGTCTGATCGGCGAGCAGCTCGACGCGGTCTACGCCCTGCTGTCCGACGCGGAGGCTGCCGGCGAGATCAGCTCCGACGCCGCACGATCGATCCTCGTCTCCGCCTCGCAGCTCGAGGGGCGGCAGGCATGACCCCGACGTCGCGCGACGATTCGGGCGAGAGTCTGGGGCGGTTCAGCCGCGCCGCCGACACCGCGTCCACCGAAGTCATCCGCAGCTACTCGACCTCGTTCGGACTCGCCACGCGCCTGCTCGGCGAGCGTCACCGCCAGCACGTGCGCAACATCTACGCGATGGTGCGCATCGCCGACGAGATCGTCGACGGAGTCGCCGCCGAGGCCGGACTCGACGCCTCGGCCCAGTCCGAGGCCCTCGCCTCGTACGTCGCCGAGACCCATCGATCGATGCGAGTCGGCTACAGCACCGACCTGGTACTGCACGCCTTCGCCCGCACTGCACGCGAATGCGGCATCGATGAGGACCTCACCCAGCCGTTCTTCGACTCGATGAGAGCCGACATCGACACCGCCACGGAATTCACCGCCTTCGACGCCGACGCGCACGAGCGCTATGTGTACGGCTCCGCCGAGGTGGTGGGGCTCATGTGCCTCCGCGTGTTCCTCCGAGACGAGAACCCGACGACCGCGCAACGCGAGATCCTGACCCATGGCGCCCGCCAGCTGGGGGCCGCGTTCCAGAACGTCAACTTCCTCCGCGACCTCGCCGATGACACCGACCGGCTGCAGCGCGGGTATCTCGGCGACTCCGGCCGTCTCACCGATGCCGATCGAGACGCCTGGGTGCGCACGATCACCTCGCAGCTCGCCGACGCTCGACGCTCGATCCCCCTCCTCCCGAAGGATGCCCGTGCCGCTGTGCGCAGCGCCCTCGCCCTCTTCGAGGCGCTGACACGTCGCGTCGCGAAGACACCGGCATCGACACTCTACGAAAGGCGGGTTCGGGTGCCCGATCCCATGAAGGCGCTCCTCGCCGCGCGCGCGGTCATCGTCACCTCCGTGGAGCGCGACCGATGAGTCGGGTCGCCGTCGTCGGCGCCGGTGTCGCCGGCCTGGCGGTCGCCGGTCTGCTCGCACGCGAGGGACACGACGTCACCGTCTACGAGAAGAACAGCCGGGTCGGCGGTCGCGCAGGCACCATCGAGCGAGAGGGCTTCCGATTCGACTCGGGACCCTCGTGGTACCTGATGCCGGAGGTGTTCGACCACTTCTTCGCGATGATGGGCACCTCGACCGCCGAACAGCTCGACCTCACACTGCTCGATCCCGGCTACCGCGTCTTCCGGGCGCCCACCGCCGACGGTCACCCCTCGCCGGCCATCACCGTCCCGTCGGGGAGAGCCGAGGTGTCGCGCCTGTTCGAGTCTCGCGAACCCGGCGCCGCGAAGGCCCTCGATGCCTATCTCGACTCGGCGCACGACGCGCGTGTCATGGCCGAGCGCTACTTCCTCTACAACCCGTTCACGCGGCTGCGCGGGCTGATGACGCCCGAGGTGCTGCGCGCTCTCCCCCGACTGTTCACGCTCCTGGGCACACGCCTGCAGTCCTTCGCCGCCCGCCGCTTCCGCGACCCGGTGATCCGCCAGCTGCTCGGATATCCGGCGGTCTTCCTCGGCACCGACCCGCGCACGGCCCCCGCGATGTACCACCTGATGAGCGCGCTCGACCTCGACGAGGGTGTCAGCTATCCGCAGGGCGGGTTCTGGCGCGTCGTCGAGCGCATCGCCGAACTCGCCGAGAACGCGGGCGCCCGGATCGTGCTCGATGCCGATGTCACCGCGATCAGCACCGGCACCCGCTCCGGCGAGACGGCCGTGACAGGCGTCGAATGGCGCGACGGCGACGGAACCACGCACCGCGCCGACGCCGACGTCGTCGTCTCCGGAGCCGACCTCCACCACACCGAGACGGCGCTCCTTCCTCCGCACCTGCGCACGTATCCCGAGTCCTGGTGGCAGCGACGCACGAGCGGACCCGGCGCCGTGCTCGTGATGCTCGGCGTCCGAGGTTCCCTGCCCGAACTCCCGCACCACTCCCTGTTCTTCACCGACGACTGGGATGCCAACTTCGACGCCATCTTCGGCGATCACCCCTCGGTCCCCTCGCCCGCATCGACGTATGTCTGCCGTCCGAGCGCGACCGACGACACGGTCGCGCCGGACGGGCATGAGAACCTCTTCGTCCTGGTTCCGATCCCCGCCGACACCGAGCTCGGCGGCGGCGGCTCCGACGGGAGCGGCTCCGCTCGGATCGAGCAGACCGCGGATGCGGCGATCGATCAGATCGCGCGATGGGCAGGCATCCCCGACCTCCGCGACCGCATCGTCGTGCGTGAGACGAAGGGCCCCGCGGACTTCCGCGACGACTACAACTCGTGGCGCGGAGGCATGCTCGGGCCGGCCCACATCCTCTCGCAGAGTGCGATGTTCCGCGCCCAGAACGCCTCTCGTCGGGTATCGGGCCTCTACTACGCGGGTGCCACCACAGCGCCCGGCGTCGGCGTGCCGATGTGTCTCATCAGCGCCGAGATCGTGCTCAAGCGCATCCGCGGGGACCACTCGAGCGGGCCGCTCGACGCCACGACCACCGCCGCGTCGACGAGCGGGGCCGCGTGATGGGGTTCGTGTATCTGGCGCTCCTCCTCGTGGCCCTCGGCTGCATGCTGTTGCTCGATCGCCGTTTCCGCCTGTTCTTCTGGCGCGACGCGGTGTCGGCATCCGTCGTGACCGCCGTGGGACTCGCGTTCTTCCTGATCTGGGATATCGCCGGTATCGCCGGAGGGATCTTCTTCCGCGGTGAAGCCGCCGTCGCGACCGGGATCGTGCTCGCGCCCGAGCTGCCGATCGAAGAGCCGGTGTTCCTGCTCTTCCTCGTGATCTGCACGATGATCGTCTACACCGGCGCAGTGCGCATCCTCTCGAGCATCCGCAGCAGCGCCGCCGTGGAGGAGCCCTCATGACGTACCTGCAGCTCTCGGCGTGGTTCGTCGGCGCGGCCATCGTGGCGGCCATCCTGCTCTCGGTCCTCGCAGGTCGGCATCGCGCCCACGTGGGTGGGATCGTGCTCACCGTCGTCGTGCTCGTGATCCTCACCGCCGTCTTCGACACCGTGATGATCGCGACAGGCCTCTTCCACTACTCCCCCGAGCACCTGCTCGGCGTGCACATCGGTCTCGCCCCGCTCGAGGACTTCGCCTATCCGATCGCCGGCGCCATCCTCCTGCCCGCCCTGTGGGCCGCGCTCCGCGCCCGCCGCGCGAAGGCCGACCGACGAGCAACCGGCGAGGACGCCTCATGACCGCGCCCGCCGCCCGGGGATCCGTCGGCCGCGACGTCGCACAGATCGTCCTGTCGTCCCGCCCCATCAGCTGGATCAACACGGCGTTCCCCTTCGCGGCCGCCTACCTGCTCAGCACCCGTGAGATCGACCTCACGCTGATCATCGGGACCCTGTACTTCCTCGTGCCCTACAACCTCGCGATGTACGGCATCAACGATGTCTTCGACTACGCCTCCGATCTCGCCAACCCGCGCAAGGGCGGCATCGAGGGCGCGCTCCTCTCGCCCCGCATCCACCGAGCCACCCTGTGGGCTGCCGCGGCGACGAACATCCCGTTCCTCGTCTACCTCGTCGTCGTCGGCAACCCGGCGTCGTGGGTCTGGCTGGCGATCAGCGTGTTCGCCGTCATCGCGTACTCGGCCCCGGGCCTCCGGTTCAAGGAGCGGCCGTTCCTGGACTCGACGACCTCGAGCCTTCACTTCGTGACGCCGGCGATCGTCGGCCTCACCCTCGCCACCGGCGCCGTCACCCCCACAGCCGTCATCGTCCTCGTCGCCTTCTTCCTCTGGGGAATGGCCGCGCACGCGTTCGGCGCCGTGCAGGACATCGGCCCCGACCGTGAGGGCGGCATCGGCTCGATCGCCACGGTGATCGGCGCACGAGCCACGGTGCGGCTGTCGATCGCGTTCTGGACTCTCGCCGGCGCCGCGATGCTCTTCACCACGTGGCCTGGGCCGCTCGGCGCAGTACTCGCTCTGCCCTACATCGTCAACGCCGCCCCCTGGTGGAATGTCACCGATGAGACCTCCGGTGGCACGAACCGCGCCTGGCGACGCTTCATCGCCCTGAACTACTTCGCAGGCTTCCTCGCGACGATGATCCTCATCCTCGCCTGGGTCTCCTGATCGCCCCGCTTGACTCCCCCCATCTGCACGCCCCGAGAGGAACCTGATGTCCAGCCCTGAGCACGCGCCCATTCCGCCGACCCGCGAACGCACGCGTCGACACTCCTGGGTCCGCGTCCTCATCCCTGTGGCGCTGATACTCGTCTGGCTGGTGGGCGCCGGCCTCGGCGGCCCCCTGTTCGGCAAGGTCGACGAGGTGTCCTCGAACGACCAGACCAGCTACCTGCCCGAGTCGGCCGATGCGACGCAGGTGCAGAAGCTCCTCGGCGAGTTCAACGACAGCGACGCCATCCCGGCGATCGCCGTGTTCGTCTCGGACGACGACCTCTCGGAGTCCGACATCACGACCATCTCGGATGCCGTCGCGGACTCCCCCTCGGTGGAGGGCGTGAGCGAGGATGTCTCGCCCGCGCTCGTCTCGGATGACGGCCGTGCGGTTCAGGCCTTCATCCCGATCGAGGGCGATGCCGAGCTCGCCGATGCGATCGATGCCCTGGCCGCGCAGCTGCGCGATGCGGCTCCCGACGGAGTGACGGTCTACATCACGGGCCCTGCGGGCTTCAGTGCCGATCTCGTCGCCGGGTTCGCCGGCATCGACGGGCTGTTGCTCGGAGTGGCGCTCCTGGCCGTGCTGGTCATCCTCGTGCTGGTCTACCGATCGTTCCTGCTGCCCATCGTCGTGCTGTCCACGAGCCTGTTCGCCCTGTGTGTGGCGCTCCTGGTCGTGTGGTGGCTCGCGAAGTTCGAGGTGCTGCTGCTGAGCGGCCAGACCCAGGGCATCCTGTTCATCCTCGTGATCGGCGCCGCGACCGACTACGCCCTGCTGTTCGTGGCGCGGTTCCGAGAGGAGCTCCGCGTCGCGCAGGACAAGGGAACCGCCGTGCTCGCGGCATGGAAGGGCTCCTTCGAGCCCATCGTGGCGTCCGGCGGAACGGTGATCGCCGGGCTCCTGTGCCTGCTGCTGAGCGACCTCAAGTCGAACAGCACGCTCGGCCCGGTGGCCGCGATCGGCATCGTCTTCGCGATGCTCGCAGCGCTCACCCTGCTGCCGGCGCTCCTGCTGCTGTTCGGGCGGGCGGTGTTCTGGCCGAGACGTCCGAAGTTCGAGCCGGAGGTCGTCGCCGAGGAGCACGGCATGCGCAAGACCGGCCTGTGGGCTCGCCTCGCGGGCCTGATCACCAAGCGCCCCCGCGCCATCTGGGTCGTCACGACGCTCGTGCTGCTCGCCGGCGCCGCCGGTGTGCTGCAGCTCAATGCCGTCGGCGTCCCGCAGTCCGATCTCGTGCTCGGCGCGTCCGAGGCTCGCGAGGGCCAGGTCGCGCTGGGCGAGCACTTCCCGGGCGGCTCCGGCAGCCCGGTGTACGTCGTGGTCGCGGAAGACCGGCTTCAGGATGCCGCTGACGTGCTGCTCGCCGATGACGGCATCGACGGGGTGTCGGTCACGGCATCCGATTCGCCGAGCGGTTCGGCGACGGTCACCGCCGACGGGCTCGAGGCCGTCGGCCCTCCCGGAACCCCTGCCCCCGAGCCGACGGTGGTCGACGGAGAGGTGCTGCTGCAGGGGACCCTGACGGATGCCGCCGACTCCGACGCGGCGGCGGCGACCGTCCGCGACCTGCGCACCCAACTCGACGACCTCGACGCACTGGTCGGTGGCGTCACAGCGACGGCGATCGATACGAACGACGCCTCGATCCATGACCGCAACCTGATCATCCCGGTGATCCTCGTCGTGATCATGCTCATCCTCATGCTGCTGCTGCGCTCGATCCTCGCGCCGGTGCTGCTGATCCTCACGACCGTGCTGTCGTTCGGCACGGCGATGGGCGTCTCTGCTCTGGTCTTCAACGGAGTGTTCGACTTCCCCGGCGCCGACCCCGCGGTTCCGCTCTACGGATTCGTGTTCCTGGTGGCACTGGGCATCGACTACAACATCTTCCTGATGACCAGAGTGCGCGAGGAGTCGCTCGAGCACGGCACTCGCGAAGGCGTGCTGCGCGGACTGTCGATCACGGGAGGGGTGATCACCTCGGCCGGCCTCGTGCTCGCGGCGACGTTCGCAGCGCTCTCGGTGATCCCGATCCTGTTCCTCGTGCAGCTCGCGTTCATCGTCGCGTTCGGCGTGCTGCTCGACACGTTCGTGGTGCGCTCGCTGCTCGTGCCGGCGCTCGCCTACGATCTCGGCCGTGTGATCTGGTGGCCGTCGAAGCTGTGGCGTCGCGGTCGCGACTGACGGGGTGCCCTCGACTGGATTCGAACCAGCGACCTGCCCTTTAGGAGAGGGCTGCTCTATCCTGCTGAGCTACGGGGGCGAGGGTTCCATTCTAGAGGAACCCTCGCTTCCCGCTCACGCGGCGAGTGCGAGGTACGGCTCCCATCGTGGGTCGCTGCGCTCGATACCGCGGACCGTCCAGGCGCTGCCGTGGGGCGGACGCGGAGCGAACCGCAACTCCCAGCGCATCTCCTGAGGCGTGCGGTCGCTCTTGGTGTTGTTGCAGCGCAGGCAGCAGGCCACGAGGTTCTCCCAGGAGTCCGCTCCCCCGCGCGAACGCGGCATCACGTGGTCGATGGTCGAGGCGGCTTTGCCGCAGTAGCCGCACCGGTGGTTGTCGCGACGCAGGACTCCGCGTCGGGTGACGGGGACCCGGCGGCTGATGGGGATGCGGACGTAGCGCGAGAGGACGATGACGGCGGGGCGATCGTAGACTCCGTGACTCCCCCAGACGGGGTCGTCCTCGACGCGTTCGATCACGGTCGCCTTGTCGTTCATGACCAGGACCAGGGCTCTCTTGAACGACACGATCGCGAGCGGTTCGTATCCTGCGTTCAGTACAAGTGTGCGCATCGTCATCCTCTCGATCCGCCGGGACGGCTTCCCGGCACTCTCGACTCACACGAAGCCGCACAGGGCGGAGGCGTTCGCGGGGATGCAAAAAAGGCGCTGTCTACAGACAGCGCCTCATGCGCACGGCAAGACCGTGGCGTCCCTGCGGACGATGCAGCAGGACGTGACGACCGAGGGCATCCATGGTTCGGATGTTCGGTATTCGCTCCATCAGCTTCTCCCGACTATGCGACAACGGGTTCAGGCTAACCCATCAGAAGCAGGGGAAGGTCAAACTGCGGGTGAACGCGCGAAGGCGTGTCCCCGAATGAGCGAACGGCAGCGGCCGGCGCTCAGCCGGCGTTGGCGCCGAGCCAGGCGATCGGCTCCATGAGGCCGCCGTTGACCCAGACCTCGAAGTGGAGGTGGTTCGCGGTCGATCGACCGGTGCTGCCGACGAAGCCGATCAGCTGGCCTGCGGCGACGGTCTCGCCGGCCTGGACCTGACGCGAGCCGTACGTCATGTGGCCGTAAGTGGTCTGCACGCGCTGACCTCCGACGACGCTGTCGAGCATGACGCAGACGCCGTAGCCGCCGATGCTCTCGGCGGACGCCCGGACGACTCCGGCAGCTGCCGCATAGATCGGGGTTCCCGCCGGGGCGAGCATGTCTGCACCCTGGTGCGCGCCGCCGACCGTGCGGCTGACGTTGTACGACCCCTGCGGGAGCGGGTAGCGGACCTCGCCCGAACCGGGCGAGACCAGGGCGTAGTTGCCGATGTCGAAGCTGCTGCTGCTGTTCGACGCCGAGGCTGCCGACGCTGCCGCAGCGGCACGCGCCTTCGCCGCCTCTTCGGCCTTCTTCTTGGAGATCTCGTCAGGAGTCGTGGCTGTGAACGTGCCACGGCTGAGCGGCGCAGCCGTCGCATCCGAGGCGACGACGAGCGACTGTGCGTCGACGGCCGCGAGCTGCTGGACCGTCGCGGTGGCGTCGGCAGGCTTCGAAGCGGCGTAGGCGGGCAGCGCGACGGCGGCGACCAGAGCACCGACCGCCCCGAAGATGGCGATGGAGCGGAGGGGCTTCACAGCCTTTCTCGCGTCGATCCGGGTTCCGGAACGGCGGGCGACCACTCGATCTTCAGTTGTCTTCGCGGGCGATTCGATGTCTTTTGCCAAAACTTGATCCTCCTGCGCCTGCACGCTCGGGTAGCGCTGGCTCGTCGGCACTCTGCTCTCGGGGCACCAATGTAGCTCGGGTACGTTGTGCGGTCTGACCGGGAGGGCGACGAGCCTGGAAGGCGAATCCTCTCGGGTGTCGTCAGCGGGCTTCTTCGACGACCTGTCCGAGGTTACCGGAAGATAACGATCCTGTCACCCTGCGAACCTGGCAATCCTCGGAGAGGCGGAATCACGCGGATCTCAGGGCTGATCAGCCGTGGATCAGGCCGGCTCGCCGACCAGGAAGATGTGCGAGGCGAGCTCGACGGGCAGCTCGAGGCCGTCTTCCTTGCCCTCCATCTGGATGAGGACGTACCCCTCGTTGAAGCGGTAGTCGCCCTTCGCGCCCGGCACCACTCCGGCGTCGCGGAGCTGCTCGAGGAGCTCGGGATCGACCTGAGCGGGCTCTGCGAGACGACGCACCGTGCCGTCGATCGGAGCGCCGGCGGCGTTCAGCTTCTGCACGAGGCCGATGACTCCCTCGTCGAACGTGCGCGCCGGGGTGTCTCCGAGCTGGTCGAGCCCGGGGATCGGGTTGCCGTAGGGCGACTCGGTCGGGTGACCGAGCAGCTCGACGAGTCGACGCTCGACCTGCTCGCTCATGACGTGCTCCCACCGGCAGGCCTCTTCGTGCACATAGGCCCAGTCGAGCCCGATCACGTCGGAGAGCAGGCGCTCGGCCAGACGGTGCTTGCGCATGACGTTGACCGCCTTGCTGCGACCGGCGTCCGTGAGCTCGAGCGTGCGGTCTTCGGAGACGACCACGAGACCGTCGCGCTCCATGCGTCCGACGGTCTGCGAGACGGTGGGGCCCGAGTGACCGAGGCGCTCGGAGATACGTGCGCGCAGCGGCACGATGTTCTCCTCCTCGAGCTCGAGGATGGTGCGGAGATACATCTCCGTGGTGTCGATCAAGTCGGTCATGTGGCCCTCCGGGTCTTCTTAGGCAAGCCTACATTCCCGGGGGACATCAGGCGTCACGCGGTGAGGCGGCCGTCGGGTCACGCCGTAGTATCGATCCATGGCGATCGAGATTCCCCGTGACCTCCTGCCCGCTGACGGCCGCTTCGGATGCGGTCCCTCGAAGGTGCGCACCGAGCAGCTCGACGCGCTGCTCGCCGCAGGGCCGACCCTGCTCGGCACATCGCACCGACAGGCCCCGGTCAAGAACCTCGTCGGCAGCGTCCGCGAGCAGCTCGCGGCGCTCTTCCGCCTCCCCGAGGGCTACGAGATCATCACCGGCAACGGCGGATCGACGGCGTTCTGGGATGCCGCGGCTTTCGGCCTGATCGAGCGCCGCAGCCAGAACCTCGTGTTCGGAGAGTTCGGCGGCAAGTTCGCCGCCGCGGCCGCCGCCCCGTGGCTCGAGACCCCGGACGTGCGCAAGTCCGAACCCGGCTCCCGCACCGCGGCGGAGATCGTCGAAGGCATCGACGTCTATGCCTGGCCGCACAACGAGACCTCGACCGGTGTGTCGGCACCGATCGAACGCGTCGTCGCCGACGGAGCGCTGACGGTCATCGACGCGACCAGTGCCGCGGGTGGCATCGACTTCGACGCCACCGAGGCCGACGTCTACTACTTCGCGCCGCAGAAGAACCTCGGCTCCGACGGAGGCCTGTGGTTCGCCGCCGTCTCCCCCGCGGCGATCGACCGGATCGAGCGCATCGCCGCATCCGACCGCTACATCCCCGAGTTCCTCAGCCTGAAGAACGCCGTCGACAACTCGCGGCTCAACCAGACTCTGAACACCCCGGCGCTGACCACTCTGCACCTGCTCGACAGCCAGCTGAGCTGGATCCTGTCGAACGGCGGCCTCGCCTGGGCGGGTGCGCGCACGGCGGAGTCGTCCGGCATCCTCTACGACTGGGCGACGGCGTCGGACGTCGCCACACCATTCGTCACGGATGCCGCGCATCGTTCGCCCGTCGTCGTCACGATCGACTTCGATGACAGCGTCGATGCCGCAGCCGTCGCCAAGACCCTGCGCGCGAACGGCATCGTCGACACCGAGCCCTACCGCAAGCTCGGCCGCAACCAGCTGCGCGTCGCGACGTTCGTCTCGATCGAGCCGGACGACGTGCGCCAGCTGACCCGGTCGCTCGACTACGTCCTCGCGAACACCGGCGCCTGACACCGAGACGACGGAGAAGGGGCCGCGCTCGCGCGCGGCCCCTTCTTCCGTTCATGGACGTCGAGCGTCACTCCTCGTCGTCGGAGTCATCCTCGTCGTCGGAGTCGTCGGAGTCGTCGTCCGACTCGTCATCCTCGTCTTCGTCATCGTCCGACTCGTCGGAACCGTCGTCGTCCGACTCGTCATCGTCCGCGACGGCGGAATCGTCGAGTTCGTCGATGTCGACGCCATCGAGATCGCCGGCATGGAGTTCACGCGGTACAGCGGCCAGATCGAGTTCGTCGTCTTCGTCGTCTTCGTCGTCGTCGTCATCGTCGTCGTCGTCGTCGAGATCCTCGTCCTCCTCGAGGTCCTCATCGAGCTCATCGTCTTCGTCGGACTCCGCCTCGTCCGCGTCGCCCTCACCGGCTTCCGCGTCGGCATCGGCGGCGGCTGCGGCGGCCTGCTCGGCGAGCTCCACCTGGTGGGCGCGGTACTCGGCGAGCCGTTCGGCCCACGGCACCCACTCCGGAGCGAGAAGCGCACCGTCACCGGGGAGCAGCTCGACCTCGAGCACGGTCGGCTCCTCGTCGTCGACGCGGGCGACCGTCACGGTCCAGAACCAGCCGGGGTACCCCGGGAGGCGATTCTCGAAGCGCAGCGACACCGAGCCGTCGTCTTCGGGGAGGTAGTCGGCAGCGGGTCCGACCGTCGACGTCGGCGTGATCTCGTGCAGCGCGGCGAGCGCGAGATCGTGCGCGTCGATCAGACGCTGGTCGACATCAGGCTTCGAGGTCATCGGCTACCTTGCGCAGGACTGCCGCGATCTTGCGGCCGTGAGCGGATGAGGGGTATCGGCCGCGGCGGAGGTCGCCGCCCATTCCGTCGAGGAGCTTCACGAGATCCTCGACGATGATCGCCATGTCGTCGGCCGGCTTGCGCTTCGCCTTCGCGAGGCTCGGCGGCGCTTCGAGCACACGAACCGACAGTGCCTGCAGACCTCGCTTGCCGTCGGCGACACCGAACTCGACGCGGGAGCCCGCCTTCACCGCCGCCCCGGTGGGCATCGCGGAGGCGTGCAGGAAGACGTCCTGGCCGTCATCGGTGGCGATGAAGCCGAAACCCTTGTCTTCGTCGTAGAACCTGACCTTGCCGGTGGGCATGGGAGAAACCTCGCTGAGTCGGTGTGGAGCTGGATCGGACGCACGTATGCGGCCGGTTCCAGCCTACCGGTCACCGGGCGGGTAATCCGTAGGTCACGCCAGGGAACAGGACGCGCCTGCAGCGACTAGGCTGAGACCGATGAGCACCAAGAGTCCCGAACCTGAGGTTCCCGTTCGCCGTATCGATCGCATCCTGGCGTTCTCGGCACTCGGACTCGCTGCGGCATCCATCATCTGCTTCTTCGCCATCATCATCGGCACCGCCGTGGGTATGCAGCAGAAGGACTTCGGGGCCGGCGTGTGGCCGTTCGTCGCCGCTATCCCCTATTGGGGACTCCCTCTGGCATTCGTGATGATCATCGTGCTGCTCACCATGAGCTTCATCCGCAAGGGTCGCGCGGCATCGCGGCCCTGAGGAATCCGGCATGAGCACGCACGCCCGCCCGCTGGCCGAATGGCTGTCCGCGGCGAGCGACGAGCAGCTCACCTCCCTGTTCACCGCCCGGCGCGTGCGTCCGGATGCCGGCTGGCAGGACTTCTTCGATGCGGCCGAAGCCCTCCTCGACCCCGCCTCCATCGCGCGGGCGCTTCCCGCCCTGACGCACGAAGAGGCTGCAGCACTGCTCGTCGCCGCCTCCCGGCCCCTCGACGAACACGCGCCGGAACGGGCGACGCTCGAGCACCTCGCACTCATCCGACCCGACGGCGCCGCCTTCCCGCCGGTCGCAGCCGCGATCGCAGACCGAGACCTCCCCACTCCGCCTCGCATGTCGGCACCGCAGCCCGCCGGAGAGGCTGACAGCGCTCATGCCGCCGAGCGCGCGTTCACGACAGTGTCGGCACTCGCCGACCTCCTGCTGCTCGCCCGCGAGAAGCCGTTCGCGCTGCTCGCGGGCGGCAACGTCAGCGCCGGCGAGAAGCGGGGACTCGGAGAGTCCGGAGTCGCCGCGGAGTCGGTCGACGCTCTCATCGCGATCGCCGTCGACTCGGCGCTCGTCGCACCGGACGAACGCCGATTGCGCACGACCGTTCGCACGGAGGAGTGGCTGCGATCGCCCGTCTCGGACCGGTGGGGTGCACTCGCCGCCGGTTTCCGCGACGCCCTCCCCCGCGGAGTGCGCACGGCGGACGGCGGATGGACTCCGACGACCTCGTGGCCACACGCTCACCCGTGGGATTCCGCCTGGCCCGAGCACAGTGCCGCTCTCCTCGAACGCGCGCGCCTGCTCGGCCTCATCGCCGACGGCGACGGTGAGCCCGCATGGGCCGAGCCCCTGCGTCTCGGCCGCGCCGTGGATCCCGCGCCCCTCACCGCGCTGCTGCCTGCCGAGGTCGACCGCATCTTCCTGCAGAACGATCTGAGTGCGATCTCGCCGGGCCCGCTCGCTCCCGCGCTCGACGTGCGGCTGCGCACGATCGCCGCCCGCGAGTCGGCGGCGCAGGCCTCCACCTACCGGTTCACGCCCGAGTCGATCGCCCACGCACTCGTCGCCGGAGAGACCGAGGAATCGATCCTGGAGTTCCTCGAGGCGCTCTCGCTCACCGGCATCCCGCAACCGCTGCGCTACCTCGTGTCGCAGACGGCGCAGCGGCACGGACTCGTGCGCGTGTCGGTCGACTCCGAGACCGGCCGCACCCGCATCGAGAGCAGCGACCGGCATCTGATCGAGGCGATGGCCGTCGACCAGAGCCTGCGGCCGCTCGCGCTGACGAAGCACGTCGCCGCGCTCTCGACGCGGGTCGGACGCGACACCGTCTACTGGGCGCTCACCGACGCACGCTATCCCGCGACCCTCGTCGCCGAGGACGGCACCGTGATCACCGGGGAGCGGAATCCCGCGACCGAGCCGGCGCCTGAGAGCGCCGCGGACTACGCGCCGCTCATCTCGGCCCTGCGCGCACACCAGGGCCCCGACGCCGATGCCGCCTGGCTCGATCGCGAGCTCGACGCGGCGGTCCGAGCGAAGGCCGTGCTGCGAGTGACCGTGGGAATGCCCGACGGCTCGACGAGAGACCTGATCCTCGAAGCCACGGGACTGGGCGGCGGACGCCTGCGCGGGCGAGACCGCGCAGCCGACGTCGAACGCACGCTGCCGGTGTCGAGCATCCGCGCCGCCACCGTGATACCCCAGTAAACTGGACAGCTATGTCTGATGGACCCCTGATCGTCCAGAGCGATCGCACCGTGCTGCTCGAAGTCGCCCACGCCGATGCCGAGAGCGCCCGCCACGAGCTGGCGATCTTCGCCGAGCTCGAACGCGCCCCCGAGCACATCCACACCTACCGCATCACCCGACTCGGGCTGTGGAATGCGCGCGCCGCCGGACACACCGCAGAGGACATGCTCGAGACGCTCGACCGCTGGTCGCGGTTCCCCGTGCCGCCGTCGGTCTCGGTCGACCTTCGCGAGACGGTCAACCGCTACGGCCGCCTCGTGATCGAGCGCGACGACGAGGGCACCCTCGTCCTCCGCTCCAGCGACCCTGCCGTCCTCGCCCAGGTGGCGAACAACAAGCGCATCCAGCCGCTGCTGATCGGGCACCCGACGCCCGAGACCTTCATCGTCGACGCCTGGGCACGCGGCCAGATCAAGCAGGAGCTGCTCAAGATCGGCTGGCCCGCCGAAGACCTCGCCGGCTACACCCCCGGCACACCGCACGAGATCGAGCTCGCCGAGGACGGGTGGGAGATCCGTCCGTACCAGCAGGAGGCCGTCGACGCGTTCTCGAAGGACGGATCGGGTGTCGTGGTGCTGCCCTGCGGCGCGGGCAAGACGATCGTCGGCGCCGGCGCGATGGCCGCGACCAAGACCACCACGCTCATCCTGGTGACCAACACGGTGTCGGCGCGTCAATGGCGCGACGAGCTGCTCAAGCGCACGAGCCTCACCCCCGAGGAGATCGGCGAGTACTCCGGCCAGGCCAAGGAGGTCAAGCCGGTCACGATCGCGACCTACCAGATCCTCACGGCGAAGCGGAAGGGCGAGTACGCTCACCTGGCGCTGCTGGATGCTCTCGACTGGGGCCTCATCGTCTACGACGAGGTGCATCTGCTTCCGGCTCCGGTCTTCAAGCTCACCGCCGACCTGCAGGCACGCCGTCGCATCGGCCTCACCGCGACGCTGGTGCGTGAGGACGGCCGCGAGGGCGACGTGTTCAGCCTGATCGGCCCCAAGCGCTTCGATGCGCCGTGGAAGCAGATCGAGGCTCAGGGGTTCATCTCCCCCGCGGTCTGCTACGAGGTTCGCGTCGACCTCCCGCCGGAAGACCGGCTCGAGTACGCCGCCGCGACCGATGACGAGCGCTACCGCCTCGCGGCGTCCGCTCCGGCGAAGATCGACGCCGTGCGCGAGCTGATCGCCAAGCACACCGGCGAGCGGATCCTCGTGATCGGCCAGTACCTCGACCAGCTCGACTCGCTGTCGCAGTCGCTGAACGCGCCGCAGATCACCGGCGCGACCCCGATCGACGAACGCGAAGAGCTGTACCGCGCCTTCCGCGAAGGCGACATCTCGCTGCTCGTCGTCTCGAAGGTCGCGAACTTCTCGATCGATCTCCCCGAGGCATCCGTCGCGATCCAGGTGTCCGGTTCGTTCGGCTCCCGTCAGGAGGAGGCGCAGCGCCTCGGCCGGCTCCTGCGTCCGAAGCAGTCCGGCCACACCGCGAGCTTCTACACGCTGGTGGCCCGCGACACGATCGACCAGGACTACGCGCAGAACCGCCAGCGGTTCCTCGCCGAACAGGGGTACAGCTACACGATCATGGATGCCGACGCCATCGCTGCCTGACGGGTCGGACGGGGCTCCCCGGCAGCCGGTACGCGGTGGGCGAAAGCGGCGCTCCGACGGATAATCAGCATCCGCATGGCCGAAGTCACCATAATGGGGACATGACTGATGCGCGCATCCTGGTCGTCGATGACGAACCCAACATCCGCGACCTGCTGTCCACGGGTCTGAGCTTCGCCGGGTTCCAGGTGAAGACCGTCGCCAACGGCGCCGCCACCATCTCCGCCGTCCTCGAAGAGGAGCCGGACCTGATCATCCTCGACGTCATGCTCCCCGACATGAACGGGTTCAGCGTGACCAAGCGCCTTCGCGGCGCCGGGTTCACCGCTCCGATCCTGTTCCTGACGGCCAAAGACGGCACCGACGACAAGATCGAGGGACTCAACGCCGGTGGCGACGACTACGTCACGAAGCCGTTCAGCCTCGACGAGATCGTCGCGCGCGCCCAGGCGATCCTCCGGCGCACCATGCAGGCCGACGAGGAGTCGATCATCCGCGCCGGCGAGCTCTCGATGGATCAGGACACCCACGACGTGCATGTGGGCAAGGAGGCCATCGAGCTCAGCCCGACCGAGTTCAAGCTGCTGCGCTACCTCATGCTCAACCCCAACCGCGTGCTCTCGAAGGCCCAGATCCTCGACCATGTCTGGGAGTACGACTTCAACGGGGATGCGGGCATCGTCGAGAGCTACATCTCGTACCTTCGACGCAAGATCGATCCGCACACCGAGGAGTCGGTCATCCAGACCAAGCGCGGCTTCGGCTACATGCTCAAGGTCGGCAAGTAGTCCGGCCCACCGCCGCACGTCGACGCCGCAGAGCATCCGTCTCCAGGGAGGACCGTATGGCGCGCAAGCCTGACGCGGTCACCCGCTGGTGGCGCTCGATCAGCCTGCGCGCGAAGGTGACGGGAGTCACCGTCGGCGTGCTCGCACTCGGCCTGCTCGCCGCGGGCCTGGGCACCGTCCCGATCCTGCGCAACTCCCTCGTCGACAACATCGACGCGCAGCTTCCCGCACTGGTCTCGGCCGATCTCGCGAACCGCTACTTCGATGTGTCGGTCGACGACGACAAGACGATCTACACGCCCACGGATTCACCTCGGGACTTCTTCGTCGCGATCTACGACGCCGAGGGCGTGCTGCAGGCGACGACCGGGAACTCGGCGAACGGCGCGCCCCTGTTCCCCTCCTCGTACTCGCCCCTCGACGTGCAGGCCAACGAGGACACACGGTTCACGATCGAGGGCACCAAGGGGACGAGCTTCCGCGCGGCCGTCGCACGGGTGCCGGGTGAGGGCGACGGCTCACTGAGGATCCAGATCGTCGCGATGCCGCTCGAGTACGCGGACCGCATCATCAGCCAGTACTTCGGCATCTACATCACGGTCGCCCTCGTCACGATCGTCATCGCCGCGCTGCTGACCCGCGGACTCGTCACCCTCACGTTCCGACGGCTCGGACAGGTCGAGTCGACAGCCATGTCGATCGCCGCGGGAGACTTCACGCAGCGCCTCACCGACCTCGAGCCGACGACGGAGGTCGGCCGTCTGAACAGCGCCATCAACACCATGCTCGATCGCGTCGACGGCTCGCTTGCGCAGCGCGACCGCACCGTGCAGCACATGCGCCGCTTCATCGGCGATGCCAGCCACGAGCTGCGCACCCCGCTCGTGAGCGTCCGCGGCTATGCCGAGCTCTATCGCATGGGCGCCATCAAGGGCGAAGAAGACACGGCCCGAGCCATGGAGCGCATCGAGAAGGAGGCGATCCGTATGGGCGTGCTCGTCGAGGATCTCCTCGCTCTCGCCCGCCTCGACGAGGAGCGCGAGCCCGAGATCGAGGCGCTCGACCTGCGTCCGATCGCCCGCGACGCCGCCCTGGACCTGCGCGCGGCTGCGCCGGCCCGCACGGTGACGGTCGTCGATCGCACCGTCGAAGCGCCCCTGATCGAGGTGACGACGCGCTCGAACCCGATCGTGCCGCCTGCGCAGACCCCCGCCCCCCGAGGGCTGTCGAGGGGCACGCTGGCCCGGCTGCGGCGGCGCCCCCGCAACTCCGCGGCCGAGGTCCCAGCGATCGACTTCACCGAAGCCGCGGACATCCCGGTGCGCACGCCGCCCATCGTGCTCGGCGAAGAGAACAAGGTGCGGCAGGTCGTCACCAACCTGCTGGGCAACGCACGCCGCTTCTCGCCCGAGGAGAGCCCGATCGAGCTCGTCGTCGACGCGGATCGGGTGCGCGGTACGGCGAGCATCTCGATCGTCGACCACGGCGAAGGCATCCCCCCGCAGATCCGCGAGCAGATCTTCGAGCGATTCTGGCGAGCCGACACGTCGAGGGCGCGCGAGACCGGAGGCTCGGGCCTGGGGCTCGCCATCGTCGCATCGATCGTGAAGGCGCTGCACGGCGATGTGGCCGTCTCGGAGACCCCCGGTGGCGGCGCCACCTTCACAGTCACGTTCCCGCTCGCCCCGTCCCGCGCGACTCCGGCGCATCTGCTCGAGGACACGCAGCCGATCGAGCCGCTGAACCTCTGACCCTCTCTCCTGCACGCCACCGCGTCTCTGCGGGTTCTGCACAGTGATCGGAGATCGAAGACCCGCGCGCGGATGCAGGCATCCTCTCCCTCCTATCGTCGGAGCACCACACGAGAGGAGTTCCCATGTCCGTCATCACCGTCGACACCGAAGCCGTAGGTGCCGCCCAGGGAGCGGCACTGGCCACCATGGAGCGTCTGCAGACCGAATCAGCCACACTCATGTCGCAGCTCACGCAGCTGCAGTCGTCATGGGTGGGCACCGCGTCGCATGCGTTCCAGTCCTGCGCGGAGCAGTGGCGCGGGGCACAGCTGCACGTCGAGCAGGTGCTGGAGTCGATCGGTCACTCGCTGGGCAGCGCTGCGACGCAGTATGCGGATGCCGATCAGTACTCGGCCAGCCTGTTCCGCTGACGCGACCGATCGAACGCCCGGACCACCCGGGAAAGCAGAAACGCCCCGACCGAGGTCGGGGCGTTTCTGTCAGTGCGGATGGATCAGAAGTCCATGCCACCCGACGGGTCACCCATCGGAGCAGCGGCCTTCTCGGGCTTGTCAGCCACGACGACCTCGGTGGTGAGGAAGAGAGCCGCGATCGAGGCTGCGTTCTGCAGCGCCGAGCGGGTCACCTTCGCCGGGTCGATGATTCCTGCGGCGAACATGTCGACGTACTCGCCCGTTGCCGCGTTGAGGCCCTGGCCCGAGGGGAGCTCGGAGACCTTGTTCGCGACGACGCCCGGCTCGAGACCGGCGTTCAGCGCGATCTGCTTGAGCGGAGCCTCGATCGCGACGCGAACGATGTTCGCACCGGTCGCCTCGTCGCCCGAGAGCGACAGAGCGTCGAGAGCCTTGGTGCCCGACTGGATCAG
Organism: Microbacterium sp. 22215; assembly: GCF_052045655.1. NCBI lineage: Bacteria > Bacillati > Actinomycetota > Actinomycetes > Micrococcales > Microbacteriaceae > Microbacterium > Microbacterium sp. 22215. The sequence continues at coordinate 400,440 of NZ_JBQEPC010000001.1, read as the reverse complement.
CGCGACGCCACCACCGGGGACGATGCCCTCCTCGACGGCTGCCTTCGCGTTGCGGACGGCGTCCTCGATGCGGTGCTTGCGCTCCTTGAGCTCGACCTCGGTCGCCGCACCCGCCTTGATGACGGCGACGCCACCGGCGAGCTTGGCGAGACGCTCCTGGAGCTTCTCACGGTCGTAGTCGCTGTCGGTGTTCTCGATCTCACGACGGATCTGCGTGACGCGACCCTCGATCTGATCTGCCTCACCGGCACCCTCGACGATCGTGGTCTCGTCCTTGGTGACGATGACCTTGCGCGCACGACCCAGCAGGTCGAGCGTGGCGTTCTCGAGCTTCAGGCCGACCTCTTCGGTGATGACCTGTCCACCGGTGAGGATCGCGATGTCCTGCAGCTGCGCCTTGCGGCGTTCGCCGAAGCCGGGAGCCTTGACGGCGACCGACTTGAAGATGCCCTTGAGCTTGTTGAGCACGAGAGTCGCGAGAGCCTCGCCCTCGACGTCCTCGGCGATGATGACGAGCTCCTTGCCGTCCTGGATCACCTTGTCGACGATGGGCAGAAGGTCCTTGATGTTGGAGATCTTCTGGTTCGCGATGAGGATGTAGGCGTCCTCGAAGACAGCCTCCTGGCGCTCCGGGTCCGTCACGAAGTACGGGTTCAGGTAGCCCTTGTCGAAGCGCATGCCCTCGGTGAGCTCGAGCTCGGTGCCGAAGGTCTGCGACTCCTCGACGGTGACGACACCCTCCTTGCCGACCTTGTCGATCGCCTCGGCGATGAGCTCGCCGATCGCGGGGTCGGCGGCGGAGATCGACGCGGTCGCGGCGATCTGCTCCTTGGAGTCGATCTCCTTCGCGCTGGCGAGGAGCTCCTCGGTGATCGCTGCGACGGCCTTCTCGATGCCGCGCTTGAGCGAGATCGGGTCGGCGCCGGCTGCGACGTTGCGCAGGCCCTCGCGGACCAGAGCCTGGGCGAGGACGGTGGCGGTGGTGGTTCCGTCGCCGGCGACGTCGTCGGTCTTCTTGGCGACCTCCTTGACGAGCTCCGCACCGATCTTCTCGTACGGGTCGTCGAGCTCGATCTCCTTGGCGATGGAGACGCCGTCGTTCGTGATCGTGGGGGCGCCCCACTTCTTCTCCAGCACGACGTTGCGGCCGCGCGGGCCGAGGGTCACCTTGACCGCGTCGGCGAGGATGTTGAGGCCGCGCTCGAGGCCGCGGCGGGCCTCCTCATCGAAAGCGATGATCTTTGCCATGAGTTTTGTCGTCCCTCCTGGACGTAGACGTTGGGTTTAGCACTCAGAGTGAGAGAGTGCTAACGCCATTCTGGCACTCGACCCCATCGAGTGCAAGCTGCGGGGAGGGACCGCGCGGCGGCTCAGGAGGCGGGAGTCTCCGCCGGAGTCGCGGGTGCCGACGACGAGCGGTCCACGCCGATGACCACGGTGAGCTGCTTCGCACCCGTGTCGTTCAGATCCGCGTAGAAGTCGCTCTGCTCGACCGCTGCCCCGCCGATGAGGTTGGCCAGCCCGATGGCTGCCAGCTCGTCCTCATCCGCGACGTAGTAGACGGTCGTGGTGGCGAAGTCCTGGCTGGCGCTGTCGCTCGCGAACACCACGTCGGCAGCCCACCCGCTGTTGATGAGCTTGTCGCGCATCTGCTCGTCCAACCCCTCGTCGGGGGAGGCGTTGAGGATCATCACCGAGTACGTCACGTCGACGACGCCCGTCTCGACCGGCGTGGGGGTCGACGACGGCACGGCCTCGGGGAACAGGCTGATGCGCCCCATCACCACGAGAGAGCCGAAGATCCCGCCGATGATCAGCACCAGTGCAGCCACGAACGACCAGAGCAGCACCACCCAGCCGTTCATCCCGGGGGCTTCGGCGCGATGCGCTCCGACGCGTCCGGACGTGGGGGGAACGTCGTCGAATCGATCTCGGCTGGGCTTTGACACCCCTCGATGCTAACGGCACGGGCCCGAGGATCCGCATCCCGCGGCCTCAGCGCGTGGCGGCGGTTCTCTCAGCCGACGAAACCCGGAGTGCGCGAGGCCCTCTGGAACGCCCGCGAATCCCGGATGCGGCGCAGCCGTCGCACCAGCATGGGGTCGTACTCCAGGGCCTCCTCGGAGTCGATCAGACGCCCGAGCAGCTGGTAGTACCGGGCGGCACTCATCCCCAGCTGGGTGCGGATCGTCTCCTCTTTGGCACCGCCGTGCCGCGGCCACGCGGTCTCCAGCGCGAGGATCGCACGATCCCGCTCGCTCAGCTCTCCCAGCATGTGACCAGATTAGGTCGCCGTGGCGCCGACACCGGCGCGCCACTCCCACCACCGGCCGAGTGGGTCGGACGCGGCACGCACCTCTGCGTCGAGCGCCACGACGAAGCCGGGCCACGTGTCGGGGTCGACCGCCGGATCCCACACGTCGAGCAGCGCGGGAGGATCGATGGTCACCCATCGGGCGTCGAGACCACGGATGCGGTCGACGAGAGCGGTGCGCGCCTCGCGGGGGATGTGCACCAGCACGCCAGGGGTCGTGATGACCAGTGCGGCATCGGCGGGGGCCTCGGCTGCGAGCGCGTCGATCCGGTCGAGCGCGTCACCCGCGACGAGGTGCGGCGGGTCGAAGGCGGCGATGTCGAGAGCGGCGGTCACCCGGCGCTCGCGTCCCTCCTCCCCCGGCCACACGAGTCCCTGCAGCCAGCCTCGGTCCCGCTCGACACGGGCGTCGAGGGGTGCGAGGTCGATGCCGGCCCGCCACACCACCTCCGGCATCCGCATCGCCGGGAGCTCGCCCTCGACGCGGCTCTCGAGGACGACGCTCGAGGGCCCATCCACGGGGTCGAGCGACGCGCGCAACCGCCCGTCAGCATCCACGAAGCGGTACGAGTAGCGGTCGGGGTAGAGGCAGAGGCCCGCGGAGGCTCCGATCTCGAGCAGCGCGATCGGGCCGTCGATCTCCGAGAGCACGGGCAGCAGCGGGGCCAGACGCAGCGGCTCGTTCGTCTGCAGACGCCGACCGGTGCACTCGGCGACGATCTCGTCGGCCCGCACCACGACGAACTCCCGCCAGGCGTCGTAGCCGACGAGGCCCGCACCCAGCATCCGCGTCACCGCGAACACGAGCGGAGGCTGTCGCCGGTTCTCCGGGATGCGAGCGAGGATCCCCTGCACCTCCCGGTCGGCTGCGACGCCGGCCGCCCACTCGACATACAGGTCGCTGCGCCCCGGCGCCTCCTGCTCGGCGAAGCGCGCATAGCGCTGCTGCACGGCATCCGTCATGGATCCATTCTCTCGTGGCGCCGAGGGTCGCCGAACGCGAGAGAATGGATCAGACCCCAGGAGGACCTATGTCGTACAGCGTGGACAAGACCGAAGAAGAGTGGCGCGAGGAGCTCGGCGACGAGCAGTACGCCGTGCTGCGTGAAGCCGCGACCGAGCGCGCGTGGACGGGTGAGCTGCTCGACGAGGGTCGCGCCGGCCTCTACACCTGCGGCGCATGCGGCGCCGAGCTGTTCAAGAGCGGCACCAAGTTCGACTCCGGATGCGGATGGCCGAGCTTCTACGAGTCGATCCGTCCGGACGCGGTGCAACTCATCGAGGACACCACCCTCGGCATGGTGCGCACCGAGGTGCGCTGCGCGACCTGCGGCTCGCACCTGGGCCATGTCTTCCCCGACGGCTTCGGCACGCCGACCGGCGACCGCTACTGCATGAACTCGATCGCTCTGAACTTCACGCCCGAAGAGTCGTGAACGCCCTCGAGGCCGTCAGAGCGCGACAGTCCTGGTCGAAGGTCACGGACGACGCGCCGTCGCGCGATGAGCTGCTGAAGCTCGTCGCGGCGGCTGGTCGCGTCGCCGACCACTCGTCGCTGCGTCCGTGGCGGCTCATCGAGCTGCGCGGGTCGGATCGTGAGGTGCTGGGCGCGGCGATCGCGAAGGCCGAGGGCGACAAGTCGCCGTCGTCGAAGCCGCTGCGAGCGCCGCTGCTGATCGCCGTGGTCGCCAGCTACCGCAAGAGCGACAAGGTTCCTCGGTGGGAGCAGGAGGCGGTCGCCTCGGGCGTCGCGCACATGCTCAGCCTGCTCCTCGACGAGGCAGGATGGGGCGTGCTCTGGCGCACCGGGCGGTACACGCGAGCGAAGGCCGTGGCCAAGGCACATGGCATCGGCAAGAACGAGGAGCTCCTCGGCTGGCTGTACGTGGGCGGCAAGCCCGCGGGCAAGAAGCCGGGACGCCGCAAGCCGGTCGATGCCCGCGCTCTCGTCACACGGATGCCGCAGCCGAAGAAGAAGTAGTCAGCCCCGTCGGCGGCGCGGCAGCGCGACGACGACGGATGCCACGGCGACAGCCACCATCCCGACGATCTGCCAGAGCTCGGGGCCCGCGGCCGCGGGCCAGACCAGGTCGATGACCACCGACGTCGCGAGCTGACCCAGCACCGAGCCGAGTCCCATCAGCAGCACGCCGGTGTGCGCCACGATGAAGGCGCCGAGCAGGATGTAGGCCGAGCCGAGGAATCCGCCGAGGTACAGCCACGGCTCGGCCGGCGGCGCCTGCGGCACGCCGCGTACGGCGATGCTGATGCCCGCAGCGACGAGCAGCGCGATCGTGCCGGCGATGAAGCTCATGAACGTCGCAGACAGAGGCGACTGCACCCGCTGGGCGAGACGACCGTTGGTCGCCGCCTGCCAGGCGATGCCGACACCGGCGGCGAACGGCAGCAGGAGCATCCACAGCGGCGCGGTGGCGAGCACGTCGCCGCTGAGCGAGATCCCCACCGCGGCCAGCGCCAGCACTCCGCCGAGCACGCGCCCCGGTGTGACCGCGACGACACCGGCCGGCCCGAAGCCGATGCGATCGAGGACGAGGCCGTGGAGTGTCTGCCCCGCGACGACGCCGACCGTGAACAGCGAGACGCCGAGCACGCCGGCCGTGAGGCCCTGGGTCGAGACGGTGAGGGCTCCGCAGGCGCCGCCGAGCAGCATCCAGAACGGGATGGTGCGATCGCGGATGCCGTCGCGCAATCGGCCGACTCCCCTGCGGGCCGAGGGGATGCAGACGATCACGACGCTCAGAGCGGCGAGCCCGACCGCGAACGAGATGAGACCGGCGACGATGCCGTTGTCGACCTCGACCCCGAGCACGCCGTTGATGCGCGCCTGGACGGCGGTCATGACGCCGATCGCGACTGCTCCGCCGAGGGCCAGGGGCGGGGAGAGTCGGCGGGTCTGGGGCACCTGTCGACCCTAGCCGAGCGCGTGCGGCACGCCACCGCCCGACCCGATGTCGGCGGCCGGGCGTACCCTGGCGGCATGTGCGCGAGTTATGGTCTGGATCCGCGGTTCACCGACAGCGAGCTCCTCGCCGCGGCCGACGAGGCGGTGCTCGAGGGGCTGCGCGGGTGGGCCGAGGCGAACGCCGGTGAGACCGTGCGCCCGACCGGCAAGAACCTGCGCAACCTCAACCCGATCATCGTGCAGCCCGAGACCGCTCCGACGCTCGAGCCGGCGTGGTGGGGTTTCCTGATCGGCGGAGAACCGTCGAAGTTCCCGTCGATCAACACGCGTTCCGAGCGCCTGCAGGACCGCCCCGGCGGGCTGAAGACCAGAGCGCTCGTGCCCGCCACCGGCTGGTTCGAGATGAAGAAGCCCGAACGCGTGTGGCACGAGTTCCTCGTCGACGACGGGGCCCTGTTCGGCATGGCCGCCGTCACCCAACGGGGGCGCACCGCCGACGGAGAGTCGTTCACCTGCTACTCGATCGTGATGCGCCCGGCTCCTCCGCACCTCGCCGACATCCACGACCGGATGCCGTTGCTGATCCCCGCGTCACTGAGCGAGGACTGGCTCACCGCCGAGCCCACGAGAGAGATCATCGACGAAGCACTGGCCGCGGCCACGGCCCTCGACGAGCGGGTGCAGGCCTCCCCGCGAGCGGATGACAAGGGCGCGGATCGGCTGTTCTGAGCACATGGACTCGACACAGTTGAACACTGCCGCCACAGAGCGCGCAGAAGAGCTGCCCGGAGCAGAGCGAGAGAACCCGTTCGGCCCCGAGTGGGACGTGTACAAGGTCCGCGGACGCGTCTTCCTGCTGGTCCCCCTCGACGGCACGGGCAGGATCACGCTCAAGTCGCATCCCGACGACGCCGTGGCTCTGCGCGAGACGTTCGCGGACATCGTTCCCGGCTATCACATGAACAAGAAGCACTGGATCACGCTGATGCCGGGGTCGTCCCTCGAGGAGGACCTCGTGACCGAGCTCGTCACCGAGTCGTACCGGCTGGTCGTCGAGAAGCTCCCGAAGGCGCAGCGACCGGTCGATCCGAATCTGTTCGGACGCCCCGCGCCGTAGACGGGCCCCGCACCCGGCACCACAGGACACTCGGCATCCGCCGGAAGGATGACCCCCGGCATCGGCGGAACGGTACCCCGGGAGGACGCGCCGGCCCACGGGCCGTCTGTAGCGTCGAAGACATGATCACAGCAGAAGGCCTCACGAAGAGATTCGGAGACAAGACAGCCGTCCAGGACGTGTCGTTCACGGTGCAGCCGGGAACGGTCACGGGATTCCTCGGGCCGAACGGCGCGGGAAAGTCCACCACGATGCGCATGATCGTCGGCCTCGACCGGCCGACCTCGGGCACCGCGACCGTCGGCGGCCGCGAGTACCGCACGCTGCGCGCGCCGCTCACCGAGGTGGGCGTCCTGCTCGACGCGAAGGCGGTGCACACGGGCCGCACCGCACGTGATCACCTCCGCGCGATGGCGGCGACGCACGGCATCCCCTCCTCCCGCGTCGACGAGGTCATCGACCTCGCGGGCATCGGACCCGTCGCCCGCAAGCGCGCGGGCAAGTTCTCGCTCGGCATGGGGCAGCGACTCGGCATCGCCTCAGCACTGCTCGGAGACCCGCACACGCTGATCCTCGATGAGCCGGTCAACGGTCTCGACCCCGAGGGCGTGCGCTGGGTGCGTCAGTTCGTGCGCCACGCGGCATCCGAGGGGCGGACGGTCCTGCTGTCCAGCCACCTGATGAGCGAGATGGCGCAGACCGCCGATCACGTGATCGTGATGGGCCGCGGTCAGGTGCTCGCCGATGCCCCTCTGCAGGAACTGGTGCGCGCGTGGACCACGAACACCGTGCGCGTCCGCACCCCTCGCGCCGCCGACCTCGCGGCCGCCGTCGGGGGTCCGTCCGTCGAGATCGTCAGCTCCGCTCCGGATCTGCTCGACATCGTCGGTCTGCCCGCATCTCGCATCGGCGACCTCGCCGCAGATCGCGGCATCCCCCTGCACGAACTCACCCCGACCACGGGATCGCTCGAAGACGCGTACCTCGCGCTCACCGGCGACTCGGTCGAGTACCGCACCAAGGAGATCTCATGACCGTCCAGGCTCCTCCCCTCACCCGCCGTCACGTCGACACAGGTCGACGTCTCACGTTCGTCCGCGCCGTCCGCGGCGAGTGGATCAAGCTCTCGACGCTGCGCTCGACCTGGTGGTCGATCGGCATCGCGGCGGTCCTCACGATCGGCATCGCCGTGCTCATCGCCCAGGCGATCGACATGCCGGGCTTCGAGCCCATCCAGGCCGTCGTGATGCCGATCCAGTTCACGATGCTGCTCGCCGGCATCCTCGGCGCGATCGCTGTCACCGGCGAGTACTCGACCGGCATGATCCGCTCGACACTCGCGGCCAACCCGAAGCGCGGATCCGTGCTTGCGGCCAAGGCCGTCGTGGTCGGCCTCTTCATGTTCGTGTCGTCGCTGGTGATCTTCGCGGCCGCGGCCGTCGCGGTCTCGGCCCTCGTGGCCTCCCGCGACCAGAGCATCGACTGGAGCGACCCGTCGGCGTCGATCCTGCCGATCGTCGTGTCATCGCTCGCCATGGCGGTGTTCGCCCTGATCGGCGTCGCCTTCGGGTTCATCCTGCGATCGGGCGCCGGAGCGATCGCGGCCACCGTGGGGCTCCTGTTCGTGCTGCCGATCGTCGCGAGCTTCTTCGCGATCGCCGGTGAGGCATGGGCCTGGGTGATGGATGCCGCGAACTACCTGCCCGTCGCCGCGGCGCAGAGCGCGATCCTCCCCGATGGCGCAGCCCTCGAGGGCCCGGTCGCGTACGTGACGCTGGCCGGCTGGGTGGCCGCGGGGATGCTCACAGCCTGGGCCGTGCTCCGCACGCGCGACGCGTGATCCTGATGCTCGACGATGCAGCCGCGTAGAGTCGCCCGGTGACCAGAACGCGCAGCCGCAGCACCTCAGTCCGCGAGGACGAGGCGCTGCGGCTTCCGCGTACGCCGGGGGTTCTGCGGCGCTTCTGGGCGCGGCATCCGGTGTTCGCCGACGTCCTGATCGCGCTGGTGTGTCTGCTGCTCTCGCTGGTCCCGGCCGGCGTCATCACGAACGATCTGCCCACGCCTCTCGCCATCGGCGTGGCCATCCTGGTGCCCGCGTCCGTCGTCGCCGCCTGCGCGACGCTGCTGTGGAGGCGCCGACGTCCGCTCGTGCCGTTCGTTGCATCCTTCGCGCTCGAGGCCGGGTTCCTCTTCGCCCTGCAGCCGATCGGCTCGCCTCTGCTGCTGGTCACCTGCTACTCGTTGGCGGTCTACCGCTCGTCGAGGGTCGCCTGGATCGGGTTCGGCATCGGCCTCGCCTCCCTCGCCGCCTTCGGCGGGCTGCTCACGCTCACCGGCGTCATCACGTTCCAGATCGCCGCCAACGCGGTCATCATGTCGCTCGTACTCGGCCTGATCGGTACCCTGATCGGCGTCAACGTCGGCGGGCGCAAACGGTATCTGGATGCGGTGATCGACCGCTCCCGCCAGCTGCTCGTCGAGCGCGATCAACAGGCCCAGCTCGCGGCCGCGGGTGAGCGCGCGCGCATCGCCCGCGAGATGCACGACATCGTGTCGCACTCGCTGACTGTGATCGTCGCCCTGTCCGAGGGAGCCGCCGCGACATCCGACCCGGACCAGGCTCGGGCGGCCGCCACGGCCTCGGCCGAGACCGCGCGCAGCGCGCTCACCGAGATGCGGGCGATGCTCGGGGTCCTGCGCGCCGACGACTCCCCGCTGCCGCTCGCTCCCCTCGCCCCGACGCCTCCGCAGGAGACCGTCGCGCACGCGCAGCGTGCGGGCTACCCCGTCACGCTCTCCGTCAGTGGAGGCACCGATCTCTCCCCCGCTGTCTCCCACGCCGTGGGGCGGATCGTGCAGGAGGGCGTCACCAACGCGATGCGCCACGCACCCGGCGCGACGTCGATCGCCGTGCGCCTGATCTACTCCGCGGATACCGTGACGGCCGAGATCATCAACGACGGAGCCACGGGCCCCCTCGGCACCTCGGGGTTCGGCCTGCGCGGTCTCGCGGAGCGCGCCGCGCACGCGGGCGGCAGCGTCGTCTCGGAACCGATCGAGGGCGGCAGATGGATGCTGCGCGCCGAGCTGCCGACTGCGCCGCCCGATCCCACCCCGACCGCACTCGCCGCTCCCGATCTGAAGGACAGACCATGACCGCCCCGATCTCCCTGCTGCTCGTCGACGACCAGCAGCTCATCCGCCTCGGCTTCCGCATGGTGCTCGAGGCCGAGGCCGACATGGTCGTCGTCGGCGAGGCGGAGGACGGGCACGCGGCCATCGCGCAGGCCGCAGCACTGCAACCGGATGTGGTGCTCATGGACATCCGGATGCCCGGGCTCGACGGCATCGCGGCGACCGAGGCGATCGTGCGGGCGCACCCCGAGACACGGGTGCTCGTGCTCACGACGTTCGATCTCGACGAGTACGCGTTCGGGGCGATCCGCGCGGGTGCCAGCGGATTCCTGCTCAAGGACGCGCAGCGGCAGGAGATGATCTCGGCCGTCCGCGCCATCCATCGAGGCGACGCGGCACTCGCGCCGAGGGTCACGCGGATGCTCCTGGAGCACGTGACTCCCACGCTGGGTGCGTCGTCCGCGGAACCTGCACTCGTCGTCGACGACCCCACCACCGAGCTGACGGACCGCGAGCGCGACGTGTTCCTCGAGATCGCCCGCGGTCTGACGAATGCCGAGATCGCCCAGGCGCTGTTCGTCAGCGAGTCGACGGTGAAGACCCACGTGGGGCGCGTGCTCGCGAAGCTCGGCGCCCGCGACCGCATCCATCTGGTGATCCTGGCCCACCGGCTCGGACTCATCGACGACGACTCCCTGCCAGCCGACTCCTGAGCCGGCGGGCAGGGCGCGAGTAGTGTCAGCCCTTCGCCGGAGTCCACTCCGAGACGCTGTTCAGCGCGTCGACCTCGTCGCTCGTCAGCTCGAGCCGTGCGCCGGCGAGGAGATCCGGCACCTGTTCGACGGTGCGGGCGCTGGCGATCGGAGCAGCCACCGTCGGCTGGGCGCGCAGCCATGCCAGCGAGGTCGCGGCGATCGACGCACCGTGCGCGTCGCCGATCTGCTCGAGCGTGTCGATGATCCGCAGGCCCGCTTCGGTCGCGTACTTCGCGGCACCCGAGGCGCGCGGAGACGTCTGGCCCTCGGTGTCCGCGGAGCGGTACTTGCCGGTCAGGAAGCCGCTCGCGAGCGAGTAGTACGGCACGAGTCCGAGACCGAACTCCTCGGCGACGGGGATGATCGTCTCCTCGACGTCGTTGCGGTGCACGAGGTTGTAGTGCGGCTGTACGGCGACGGGGAGCGCCACACCGGTGCGGTCGGCGATCTCGACCCATTCGCGGATGCGGTCGGCGCTGTAGTTCGACACCGCGATGTTGCGCACCAGGCCGTCGGCGACGAGCTGACCGAAGGCACCGACCGTCTCCTCGAGCGGCACGGTCTCGTCGTCGAAGTGGGCGTAGTAGAGGTCGATCGCGTCGACGCCGAGGCGGCTCAGGGATGCTTCGGCGGCCTTGCGGACGTTCGAGGCAGAGAGACCCGGGAAGTCCGGATGCTGGCTCACCTTGGTCGCGACAGTCACTCCCGCGGGCTTGCGCGAGGCCAGCCACGCGCCGATGATCGTCTCACTCTCGCCGCCCGAGTTGCCGGGCACCCACGCGCTGTACGAGTCGGCGGTGTCGATGAAGTCGCCTCCCCCGTCGACGAATGCGTCGAGCACGGCGAACGAAGCGTCGCGGTCGGCCGTCCAGCCGAACACGTTGCCGCCGAGCGAGAGGGGGAAGACGTCAAGGTCACTGTTTCCGATACGAGTCATACTCGGGACAACCGGAGCACCCCGTGCACTATTTCGTCTGTAACGATGTGTGTCGGTCGCCTGACACGACGCGCCGGCATCCGTTGTGTAGCCTGTCGCCATGAGTCAGACCGACGGTGGGCGGCGGGTGCGCTGGGTGTGGCTCGTCGCTGCCGCGGTCCTCGGCCTCGCACTGCTCCTGACGAGCGGGATCCGCTATGGCGAGTGCTCCGATTCGGTCGAGCCGTTGCTGAGTCGGTGCACTGACGGCTCGGTGATCCCCGGCGAGATGCTCCCCTGGGTGTGGGTCGGGTATGCGGTGCTCTTGGTCGTGGCGATCACCATGGCCGTGCGTCACCGACGGTAGGGGTGCCGGACGCGGTCGCCGTGGCGATCGGATCGAGACGCGGGAGCGGAAGCCCGGCGGAAGCCTCGCCGCCGAGAAACGGGACGTGTGGCGCCGACTACGGGACTCGAACTCCACTTCTCGGGGCGTGAGAATCGACGTTCCGCGGAAATACGGGGACCATCAGGCACCATGACCCATGGTGAACCACGTCTACATGTGGGCAAAACGTGGGCACGCGTCCTATGTGTTCTCTCGTTCCCAAACCGCACGACTCTCTCGCCCCCGATACCGATACCATGCTGAGCGTCGAACTCGGATCAATCTGCTCGCGCAATCGGGACGCCTCGGACCCCGGACCGGTGATCGCTCCGTTACTCGCGACCGCCGGAGACTGCATCGACATCCTGCAGCACTCCGTCGGCTCCTGGATCGGCTACTACGAAGACAAGCACACGAGCACGCTCGCGACGGCACTGCGCGAGCTGCCCGGGCTCGGCCCTTGGATCGCAGAAGGCCCGACCCGGCGCTCGCAGGAAGACCACCGCACCCCGGCCGCAACTACGGGTGCGTCACGGCCGGAACAGCGCGAATCGGCTGGGACGATGCTCATCGCCCTGATTCGCCCCCGAGACCAGCACTTTCTAAGTCATCGGAACCACTCTCGCGGGCGTGCAGACGAAGTCCGAAGAGTAGCGGCAACCTGGTTTGGGCCCCGTGTCAGCACCGGTGCGAACTCTCAAGGCGAGGGCACGACGTTCTCGAGGATGATCGCCGTGCAGCGGTGGTGCTCGGCGAAGCGAGGGATATCCCACATCGTCGCGCGGGACCGGTTCGCGGCCTCGTCGGGCAGCGGTGCGCTGCCGTCGATCTCGAACAGTGCGAGATCCTGCTGGCGCTGCCGCTTGATGCCCTTCGCGATCGAGTGGTTCGTGCACTCGGGCGACCCCCACAGGACGTGCGTCTTCGGGAAATAGCGCGGGTCGACCTGCGAGATGTCCGCCTGCGAGTGATCGGTCTCCAGGTGATTGATCTGGTGCGACTCGATCGCGAGGGCCCAGTGGTTCGCTGCAATGACGACGCGGTATCCGGCCTCCCGGAGGTCCGACGACGATCCGCCAGCACCACAGAACAGGTCTGTCACTGTGAGGCCATTCCACTCGACTGCGGGCGGCGGGTATCCGACCTGCGCGCTCATCGGGTCACCCCCGATAGAGTGCGCAGGTGAATATCGCTGCCGTCCCCGCTATCGATCCGACGCTGACGGACATCGTCATACCCAGCGCGGCGATTCTGGTCAGCGCGGCGATCGCGTTCGTGGCTTTGCGCATCCAACTGGGCGCGACGCGACGCGACAGACGCTCCGACGCGATCGGTAGAGTCGCTTCGTCGATCTCTCATATCCTCGGGGAGGCGGGCCGGAAACGAGGTGGCGAGAACGTCGATCTCGAGCCGGCTTTCAGCGCTTTCGATGCGGCGATCATCCAATTGACCATCGCGGTCCGTGCGAAAGACAGGGTGACTGTCGGCGTCATCCGAGATCAGCTGTTCATGGCCTACCTGAACCAGCCGGCAGATGTCGAGGCCACGGGCTGGGTGGTTCGAACCGAGCTTGAGCAGTGGGCGATCGGAAACATGAAGAACCGGGAGTTTCGCAAGCTGGCCGCTTGGGGCGCCCATTACCGTCTGCGTCTCCGAGTCCCTGTCCATGGATGGGATGAGCTCATCAGGGCCGCGGAGGTCGGGCCGGACATCACGCCCGAAGTCCTCGCGAAGATGACGCGGAATCGAGAGCGGATGCCCCGGGCTTGGCGGGACCAACTGAGCGATCACATTTTTCAGTGGTGGTATCAGCGCTAACGGCGATGCTGCGCTGGCCAGCTTGAACATCATGCTGCGGCTCCTGTCTCGATCGAGCCGAGCCGCTGGCGGAGATGCTCGTGTCCACGGACGGTGACGCGCACCTGAGGTGCGTCGAGGATGAGTTTCGCTCGTGCGCGGGTGGTAGTGTGACTGCGGCTTCTCGGTGAGATAGCCCTTGCCGACGGTCACCGCGTACGCGCGCCACTTCCCGTCGTGCGCCCGGTGCACCCACCGGATGCCGGCGAGCTGCTCGAACAGGCGCTGTGGGCCCGTCTTTACCCCGGCGCGAGCGAGGATCTTCGCGGCATCCGCGACGGAATCGTCTCGCTCGCTACGATGAGCACATGCTCTCCGGAATCTGCGCTTTCTGCGGCAACCACACCCATTTCACAGCCAGATCAGCCCGCGTGAAAGGATCACGAATCAATCCTCATAGCGGCTACGTGTACCGGTTTGAAGTGGCTGCTACTTGCGATGCGTGCCACCGATTTAACACGGCTTACGGCGTCACCGCCGACGTTTCTCGCACTCTTGAGGACGGTCAGATCCTCGTAGGTGCTGCCGCGGTGACTGAGGGGGAAAGCATGAAAATCGTGTCATGGTCGCCCCCTGCCATGCTCCCCGTTGACACCACTTTCATCCCGAGCGGAGTCGCGGGTTTCCTCAAGGAAGCTCACGACGCGTTCAGCATCAGCGCGTATCGGGCGGTTCTGCTCTTGGTACGCAGCGTCGTAGAAGCAACCGCGAAGGACCGCGGAATCCTCAAGGGCGAGTTGGTCGGAAAGATCAACAAATTGTTCGAAGCCGGAGAGATCCGCAAGGGCACTAAAGACATGGCGCACGCGCTGCGCATCCTCGGGAACGACATGGCTCACGGCGACATCGACGCCGTGCCGACGCGAGAGGACGCAGATGACGCCCTCAAGATCGCCCGATTCGTTCTCGATGACGTCTACGTAGCTGACGCCATTAGAGCAGACATGCTCGAACGTCGCGGGGAGGCTAAGTCGTCCGTGCAGCCCTCTGCCGACGCAACGCCCGCAGCCTAAACCGAAGCCCCGGCCCTCACGCAGAGGACACCGGGGCTTCGCTCGTACCGTCAATCATTCACTGGCGCCGCTGCCGGGCTGAGGCCCGCCCGCTGCGTACCGGTAGGCCAGCGCAAGATCCTGCACGACCTTCACCCGCGAACCAAGCGCAGTCAGCTTGCTCACGCTCGCAAGTTCCGCCTCGATCGCCGCGAACAGCGCTGCCCTAGTACTTTCCCGATCTGCCACGATCATTCCTTTCGTAGCCGAGCCCCATGCTCAGCACTCCTCCCCAACGTACGGCGTAGCGCCGACACCGCACAGGGCAAGAGGCCCGAGTCGAGGTGAACGATCATGGCGATCTCTGACGACCAGAAGGCCCGCGTCCTCGCATTTCACACCGAAGGCCTCGCCCGCAACGAGTTCGCCCGCCGCGTCGGCATCAGCGCCGGGTCCGTCACCAACATCTGCCGCGATGCCGGTCTGACCTTTGACCGGTCAGAGACCAAACAGGCGACCGAGGCGCGTCAGGTTGATCTGGCTGCTGGTCGTATCCGTCCGGCGGAGAAGATGCTCGCGGCGTCGGAGGACATGCTCGATCGCATCGATGACGAGTACGTGGTGTACAACTTCGGCGGCAAGGACAACACGTTCGAGCAGCGCACGCTGGACTCTGCCCCGGTCGAGGTGCGTCGGAACGTCATCACGACGGCGGGTATCACGTTCGACAAGCTGACCCGCATCGTCGAGAAGTCGGACTCTGGCCTCAAGCAGGCCGTGGGCGTGCTCGACACGATCGCCGAGGGCTTCGCTGCTGCGGCAGAGCGGTACAGGGGGTCGACGACCGATGAGACTTGACGAGCTCGAACGCCTCGTCTCCCCCGCGCAGCTCCTGTCCCTCGTCGATGCGATGCGGTTCAATTTGGCGCTGTGGTTCGGGGCCGTCTCGTCGGCAGAAGCAGATCGCATCCGGCGCGACGGGCAACCTCGAGATCACGCACGGCGCGAACGCGTCGCTCAACGGTATCGGCCTGCAGATCCTGATCCCGGCGCCAGGGTCCTCCCCCGCATCGGGCAGGGCCGCGGCATCGTCGACCATCACGGGCTCGCCGAGCACCCGGGCGCCCGCGACAGGTGCAGCGGCGTCCTCCACGACCGTCCAGGGCACCGCGGCTGCGCGCACCCCGGCGGCCGGCACGGCTGCTGCCACGACCGAGGCGAGCGGGTCTGTGGGCTCACGTCACCCAGCAGTCGGGGTGGCCGATGTCGTCTGCTCGACGACGGGCGCACCATCCGCGCGCCATCCCGCCTCTGGGACAGTATCGGGCGCTCTCGATGCTCGACGGCACACCGGACGTTCTCACCCCCGGGACCGCCGAGGGGATCGTCCAGGCGACGTCTGCACTGGCCGGTAGCCCGGGATCGGTTCATCCGATTGAGGGTCGCACCGTCGCCTCGAGCGCGATCATCGGCGCGGCTGCCTCTCAGTCGCCGGCGAGCGGCCTGGTGGCTTCCGACTCGCACGTCATTGGAACGGCCCGAGGCCCCGGTCTCGCGGATGGTGCTGACGCCGACCTCACACAGGCCCGCGACCCCTGTCATCCGGTCGCGACAACTCCCGACCCCCCTCGTCCGACCGCGGCCACCGCGGCAACCGATATGGCCGCCAGCCCGACCGACCCCCACCCAGCCACTCCGGCTGGGTGGGGTCTTTCGTCGTTACACGTGACCGGCGGCCGGCGAGACGAACCCGCGCGTCGAGTGCGTGCCGCTCAAGCGCCGCTGCCGACCGCGCTCGATCCAGGCGTCGAGGTCCAGCGCCAGCGCCCTTAGTGCATCTGTGAGGGGCCGCGTTGCGTCGTCCGCATAGAAAACCCGACCCAGAGGCCGATCTCCTCGGCGAGCAACTCAACGCGATCGCCCGCTGTGGCATAGAGCTCAGCGATGACCGGGGCGGGGTCGCGCGCGTACTTGTGTCTCGACATCACACACCCGATATCGATGCGGAGAATCGCTTCGCGAGAGAGCCCATGTGAGGGCATGACCGGGGTTTCTTCCTCCGGCCGAGACGAGAATCGAGTCTACGCCGCAGCGGGGACGCTACCCCAGCGTCCAGTCGACTCGCTCGTTCGTAGCGGGCGACACGTAGCGCGCCGTGGTGAGCGTGACGTCGTCGAGCACAGGGAACGTTATCCACCCCCGCACGCACTCTCCTGCGGGGAGGTCAACTTCCCCCCACGCGTACTGAGGGTTGGGGAACTGGCTGTACCCAGTGCTCGAGGAGTCGAAGCTTCGCGACTCGGCATCCCGAAGCGCCCATGGGTTCGTGGTCGCGTAGCTGTCCTCATCCGAGTTGTTGCACACCTGTACATCGATAGACACCCAGTGGTTGCCAGACGCCTCGGGCAACGGAGCTTCCGGAGCGGATGCGGGTTCGTAGTCCAAGACCGCCACAGTCGAGCCGCTGCTGAGTTCGACCGTGTCGCCGACGGTGTGGACCTCTGGCGCTGCCGACGGGGTGGGCGAGGCTACCGGCGCAGCCGTTGCTGATGCGGACGGCTTGGGCGCGCTTTCCGTGGTCGGTGATGCCGCGCACCCACTGACGACGAGGCCGGCGAGAAGGGCGAGGGCGGCCGCTGGTCGAGTCTTCATGTTGGCGAGCATATCGCCTGCGGTGTCTCGCTCATTTCCGCTGGGTTTCCGCTGGATCTGAGGCGATGTTCTCACTCTGATCCTCCGTATCCCCTACTCTCGTAAGGGATCTGAGAGCCGACTACGGGACTCGAACCCGTAACCCCCGTATTACAAGTACGGTGCGCTACCAATTGCGCCAAGTCGGCGGACGCCACCCAGCTTAGCGAGGGGTGACGGGTGCCGAGAAAACTACGGCGTGGTGGTCGGGGTGGGCGTCGGTGTCGGGCTGGGCGACTCCGTGGCGTAGTAGGCGTCGCTCGCGACGGTGAGCACGAACTGCGAGAACTCGCTCGGGTCGTCGAGCGCACCGACGTAGGCCTCGCCGTTGACGACGATCATGGGCGCTGCGGTGAGCACGAGGTCGTCGGAGCCGACCAGCGGTCCTTCGAGAGCGCGTGAGGTGGCATCCTTCGCCCAGGTCACGTAGTCCTGGTTCTCGATGCACGAGCGCACGCTCTTGACGTTGTCCGAGCCCACGGCTCCCGCGATGTCGGCGAGCTGCGAGTCGGAGAAGCCATCGGTGTTGACGTCGGGCTGGTCGTCGAGCAGATCGTGGTTGAAGGCGTAGAACTGTGCGGGCGAGTGCGTNCACGCCGCGGCCGCCGCCGAGCGCAGCGAGTACTTGGTGCCGTTCGAGCTGGCGGTGAGCAGGGCGACCGGGTGGTAGGTGACGGTCGCGGCGCCCTCGGTGATCCAGTTCACGAGCTGGCGAGCGTTCGCACGCTCGAATTCACCGGCGTCCGGCGAGAGGTAGTCGACGTAGATGTGGATGTCGACGGTGCTTGAGGTGGTCGGCGCGGGGGTCGGAGTCGCCTCGGTGCCGGCCTCGGTCTCGTCGGGGCTGGGGGCGGGCACGCCCTCATCCGATGCGGCGGTCGCGCTGATGTCGGAGACGAGGATGCCGTCGTGGTCCATGCCGCCGGGCGTGAGCTGCGGCTTCGACACCTGCGCCGACACGGCGAGAGTGATGGCGGTGCCGATGGCGCCCACGGCGACCACGGCAATGGCGCCGAGGATGACTCGTCGCATCACGCGCGCCCTCGACTGCTGCGCATGCACCTTCTGTGCCTTCTCCCGCACGACCTCACGCGAATTGCGAGGGCTGGGGACGTTCGGCGTCTCGTCGCTCGACATCGTTCCTCTAGACAGTCTCAGGGGGGCAGGGTGGCCCCGGACGCCACTCGGGCGGCGAACGCCGCGTTGAGCGGCCGAGAACGATGTTAACCAGCCAGGCTGAGAAATACCCAGATAGACAGGTTTCTGGCATACTGAACCCGACCCAATGAGGGGTCACGGCGGATCACTCCGCCGCTCTATCACTACGGATCGTCCGGCACGTACCTGCCGGTGAAGGAGAAACACAATGGCATCTGTGACTTTCGACGAGGCCACCCGCCTCTACCCCGGCGGAACCCGCCCGGCTGTCGACAAGCTCAACCTCGAGGTCGCTGACGGCGAATTCCTCGTTCTCGTCGGCCCTTCCGGCTGCGGAAAGTCCACCTCGCTGCGTATGCTCGCCGGCCTCGAAGAGGTCAACGCCGGTCGCATCCTCATCGGTGACCGCGACGTGACCGACGTGCCGCCGAAGGACCGCGACATCGCGATGGTGTTCCAGAACTACGCGCTGTACCCGCACATGACGGTCGCCGAGAACATGGGCTTCGCGCTCAAGATCGCCGGCGTCGGCAAGGAAGAGCGTGCCAGCCGCGTTCTCGAGGCCGCCAAGCTGCTCGACCTCGAGGAGTACCTGACCCGCAAGCCGAAGGCCCTCTCGGGTGGTCAGCGTCAGCGTGTCGCGATGGGTCGCGCGATCGTGCGTCAGCCCCAGGTCTTCCTGATGGACGAGCCGCTGTCGAACCTCGACGCCAAGCTCCGCGTCCAGACGCGTACCCAGATCGCATCGCTGCAGCGTCGCCTCGGCGTCACCACGGTCTACGTCACCCACGACCAGACCGAGGCCCTCACCATGGGCGACCGCATCGCGGTCCTCAAGGACGGTCTGCTGCAGCAGGTCGGCACGCCGCGCGACCTGTACGAGAAGCCCGAGAACGTGTTCGTCGCCGGCTTCATCGGCTCGCCCGCCATGAACCTGTTCTCGGCCGACCTCGCTGAGGGCGGCATCCGCTTCGGCACCGAGGTCGTCCCGCTCGACCGCGACACCGTGGGTCGTGCCAACGGCTCGCAGGTCACCGTGGGTGTGCGTCCCGAGGACATCACCGTCGGCCCCGCCGACGGCAAGGGCCTCTCGGTCGTCGTCGACCTCGTCGAGGAGCTCGGCGCCGACGGCTACCTCTACGGTCACACCGAGATCAACGGCAAGCGGGCCGACCTGGTCGCACGTGTCGACGGTCGCAGCCACCCCAACGCGGGCGAGACCGTCACCCTCGCAGCGAACGCGGGCCACGTGCACGCGTTCGACATCGAGTCGGGTGTCCGCCTGAACGACAAGCCGATCGTCTCCGCCTGATCGGATCCACAGACGCGGCGCGNCCGCTTCTGCTTTTCCCGCCCCCACCGTCTGGAGAGCCATGCAGGATGCGCTGCGGATCACCGCGAGCTCGATCGACCCGGGGCTGCTCGCACTCCCCTGGTCGACGACACTGGCCAAGTGGCCGTCCGAGCAGATCGTGTCGCTGCCCAAGGGGCTCTCCCGGCATCTCGTGCGGTTCGCCGACCTCTCCGGCCGTGTCGTGGCGGTCAAGGAGACCACCGACGAGATGGCCAGGCGCGAGTACGAGATGCTCGGCAACCTCGCCCGTCTCGACGTGCCCTGCGTCGACCGCGTCGCAGTGATCGCCGGACGCACGGATGCCGCGGGCGAGCCGCTTCCCGCCGCGCTCGTGACCTCGCACCTGCGCTTCTCGATGCCCTACCGCGCCCTCTTCACGCGGGTGCTGCGCCCCGACACCGCCACGCGGCTGGTCGACGCCCTGGCCGTTCTGCTGGTGCGCCTGCACAACGTCGGCTTCTACTGGGGCGATGTGTCGCTCTCGAACACCCTCTTCCGACGCGACGCCGGCGCCTATGCGGCATACCTCGTCGATGCCGAGACGGGCGAGCTGCATGAGGAGGGTCTCACCGACGGCCAGCGCGCCTACGACCTCGATCTGGCCCGCACGAACATCGCCGGCGAGATCATGGACCTCGCCGCCGGCGGCAGGCTCGAGCACGGCGTCGACGCGATCGCGATCGCCGACGGCATCGTCTCCTCGTACCGCTCCCTGTGGGCCGAGTTGACCGTGCAGGAGTCCTTCGCCTCGGCCGAGACCTGGCGCATCACCGAACGCGTCGAGCGCCTCAACGCCCTCGGCTTCGACATCGACGAGATGTCGATGTCGACGACCGCCGATGGCACGGTCGTCGAGATCCAGCCGAAGGTCGTGGATGCAGGACACCATCAGCGCCGGCTCATCCGCCTGACCGGACTCGACGTCGAGGAGAACCAGGCCAGGCGCCTGCTCAACGACCTCGACGAGTTCCGCGCCCGCTCGACCAAGCAGTGGGCCGACGAGGAGATGTACGCGCACGAGTGGCTGACCCGCGTGTTCGAGCCCGTCGTGCGTGCCATCCCGTGGGAGCTGCGTGCCAAGCTCGAGCCGGCCGAGGTCTTCCACCAGGTGCTCGAGCACCGCTGGTACCTGTCACAGGCACAGGGACGCTCCGTGCCCCTCGCCGAG
Source organism: Microbacterium sp. 22215 (assembly GCF_052045655.1). Lineage (NCBI taxonomy): Bacteria > Bacillati > Actinomycetota > Actinomycetes > Micrococcales > Microbacteriaceae > Microbacterium > Microbacterium sp. 22215. The sequence continues at coordinate 379,669 of NZ_JBQEPC010000001.1, read as the reverse complement.
GTGCTGACCAGCTACATCAACGAGGTGCTGCGGCACCGCCGCGATGAGGCGACGATCATGGGACCACCCACCGAGACCATGAGCCTGCCCGTGATCACGGGCGCGAATCCCGTCGCCGATGACGACGACGAGATCGACTGGCGCGACCTCGTCTGACCCGACCCGCGGGATCAGTACCCGACGGTGAACCGCTGACGACGGTGAGCGCCCCGCTCGATCTCGTCGACGACGGCGATCGCGAAGTCGGCGCCCGAGATGAACGACTTGCCCTCGGCATCCCGCACGAGGACGTCGCCGCCGTCGCGGTAGTGACCGGTGCGCTCGCCCTCGGCCCAGGGCCCGAACACCTCTGCCGGATGCACGAAGAACCAGTCGAGCGACTCGTCGGTCGACTCGAGCAGCGCGAGCGAGTCGATGCCGACCTGCGCCTCGTGCTTGTACTCCTCGGGGAAGTCGAGGTCGAACAGACGAGGCCCGCCGGGGGCGACGAGGCTGCCGCCGGCTCCGCCGACAACGCCGATGCGGGTCTTCGTACCGCTCAGCTTCTCGACGAGGCCGCGGAGGGCGTCGAGCACCGAGTCCTCCATGTCGCCACGGGGAGACAGCGCCGACACGACAGCGTCCGCACCGTCGAAGACGTCGCCCAGGCTCGCGAGGTCGAGCACGGAACCCTGCACGTTCCGTGCGCCCTCCACGGGGTTCGACGGCTCCGAGCGCGAGACCGAGACGACCTCGTGGCCGCGGCTCACCGCCTCCGAGACGATGTGGCGTCCGGCGTAGCCGGTTCCTCCGAGGACGACGATGCGAGCCATGTGCTTCTCCCCTACTTCTTCGCGTTGCGGATCGACGAGACCTGGTAGAGCGCGACGGACGTCGCGATGCCGGCGTTGAGCGACTCGGTCACGGCCGAGATCGGAATCGAGACGATCTGGTCGCACGTCTCGGCGACCAGACGCGACAGGCCCTTGCCCTCGGAGCCCGTGACGATCACGACGGGGCGATCGGCGAGCTGGAGTTCGGGCAGCAGCACGTCGCCGTCGCCGTCGAGGCCGAGCACGAAGACGCCCTGCTTCTTGAACTCCTTGAGCTGCGTGGTCAGGTTCGTCGCGAGAGCGACGGGCACGCGCGCGGCTGCGCCGGCGCTGGTCTTCCACGCCGCCGAGTTCACACCGGCCGAGCGACGCTGCGGCAGGATGATGCCGTGGCCGCCGAACGCGCCGGTCGAACGGATGATCGCGCCGAGGTTGCGGGGATCCGTGATGCCGTCGAGGGCGACGAACAGCGGAACCTCACCCTTGTCGATGACGGCTTCGAGCAGGTCCTGCGGGTGCGCGTACTCGTACGGCGGCACCTTGACGGCGACGCCCTGGTGCACGCCGTCGAAGCCAGCCATGCGGTCGAGCTCCTGACGTGTCACCTCGAGAACCGGGATGCCGCGGTTCGTGGCGATCGACAGCATCTCCTTGACGCGGTCGTCCATCTCGACGCGCTGCGCGATGTAGAACGCCGACGCGGGGATCTTCGCGCGCAGGGCCTCGAGCACCGAGTTGCGGCCGGTGACGACCTCGACCTCGGTGGTGTTGTCCTTCGAGCGTGCCGAGCGGTTCGGGTTGCCGCCGGACGTCTGACGCTGCCCCGGCTTGCCCTTTCCGCCCGATGCCGCGTAGCGCTCGGCCGCGGCCTTGCGCTTGCCGGCGGGGTGCCAGGCGCGATCTTCCGCCTTCGGCGTGGGTCCGCGACCTTCGAGCGAGCTGCGGCCCTTACCGCCGGAGCCCTTGGTGGGGCCCTTCTTGCCCTTGCCTGCCGAGGGATTGCCCTGCTTAGCCATCGATACTCCAATGAGTTCCGGCCGGAGAGTCCTCCAGCGTGATTCCTGCCGCGNGATCGGCCGCCGCCCAGTCCTTGTCAGCGCGCGCCTGCGCACGCTGGGTGATCATCGTCTGCACGAGCGCGTCGAGAGCGGATGCCTCGGCCGACGCATCCGTCGTCGACCACGCGTCGTCGAGCGGGTCGAGGCCCAGGATGCCCGTCATCTTGCTGACCTGCAGCGCCCACTCCCATGCCGTGGAGTCGTCGCCCGCATCGAGAGCCGAGTTGCCCGCGCGCACGGCTTCGTGGATCACCGCAAGTGCCTGCGGAACCCCGAGGTCGTCGTCCATCGCCTGGGCGAAGGAAGCCGGCGGCTCGTCGGAGAAGGCGCTGCCGGACTCGGGCCCGAACGGCTCCGCGTCGTCATCGCGACCCTCGCAGTCGGTCTCCTCCGGCCGGTCCGCGCGCCACTCGAACGGGCTCGGCATGCGCCTCACGCGCTCGAGGAAGGTGCGGATGCGCTCCACCGCGGCACCGGCCTCGTCGAAGCCGCGCTGCGAGATGTCGAGGCTCGAGCGGTAGTGTGCGGCGGCGAGCGCATACCGCACGACGAGCGGATCGTACTCATCCAGCACATCGCTCGCGAGCGTGAAGTTGCCGAGGGACTTCGACATCTTCTGTCCGCCGACGGTCACGAGTCCGTTGTGCACCCAGTACCGGGCGAAGCCGTCGCCGGCCGCGGTCGACTGGGCGAGCTCGTTCTCATGATGCGGGAAGCGCAGGTCGAGACCCCCGCCGTGGATGTCGAATTCCGGCCCGAGGTACCGCTTCGACATCGCCGAGCACTCGATGTGCCAGCCGGGGCGCCCTGAACCCCACGGCGACTGCCATGTGGCATCCGCCTGCTCGTCGCGCTTCGCGCCCTTCCACAGCGCGAAGTCCTGGGGGTTGCGCTTGCCTCGGGGGTCGGCATCCTCCGCCGCCTCCATGGCATCGACCGACTGGTTCGTGAGCGACCCGTACTCCGACCAGGAGCGGACATCGAAGTAGACGTCGCCCGAGCCGTCGGGGGCAGGGTACGCGTGGCCGCGTTCGATGAGGGTCGCGATGATCTCCTGCATCTGCGGCACAGAGGCGGTCGCGCGGGGCTCATAGGTCGGCGGAAGGATGCCGACTCCGGCATACGCCGCGGTGAACTCCTGCTCCATGCGGTACGCCAGCGCCCACCAGGGCTCGACGTCGGTCGCGTTCGCGAGCACCTTGTCGTCGATGTCGGTGACGTTGCGCACGAAGGTGACGCGCCCGTACCGGTTGGTCAGCCAGCGGCGCAGGAGGTCGAAGCTCAGAGCCGCGCGGACGTGCCCGATGTGGGGGCCGGACTGCACCGTGGGTCCGCAGACGTACATCGTGATGTTCTCGGGATCGAGAGGCACGAAGTCGCGCAGCTGCTGTGCGCGGGTGTCGTAGAGGCGGAGAGTCACCGCACAAGCTTACCGGGCCGCCGATTCCGAAGACTGGATGGCTCCTCCGTCCCGTCCCGCCGACACCGCGGCGTCACGATCTGCGGATGCGGACCCGATGCGCGGATCGGACGGGGCGCATGCTCCGCGGATCGAGACGCCGCCCGCAGATCGCGCTCACTCCGGTCGCCGCAGACCTCAGTCGACGGGGAAGACCTGCCCCGTCTGCACCCCGAGCACGCTCTTCACGTACGCCTGTCCGACGCGGTGAGACGACACCGGCACGAACCCGGGGAACGACGAGTGATACGACGGGGCGTCCTCGAGCACCGACGGGCTCACGGCGTTGATGCGGATGCCTCGGGGCAGCTCCGTGGCCGCGGCGAGCACGAAGGACTCGACCGCCCCGTTGACGAGCGACGCCGCAGCACCGGTGGCGATCGGCTCGCGCGAGAGGATGCCGGAGGTCAGGGTGATCGATCCGCCGTCGCGGACGTACGGAGTGCCGATGCGCACGACGTCGAGCTGCGAGAGCACCTTGCCGCGGAACGCCGACTCGTAGTCCGCGCGACCGAGCTCGCCCAGCGGACGGAAGGGAACCTCGCCGACCGCGACGATCACGGCGTCGACCTGTCCGACCGACGCGAAGAGACGCTCGACGGATGCCGAGTCGGTGACGTCGACCGACGGCTCTCCGCTGCGCGACGCCGAGACGATCTCGTGTCCCTGCAGCGCGTCGACGGCGGTGCGACCGACCTGTCCGGTGGCTCCGATGACCAGGATCTTCATGATGCCTCCTCCTCGTCGCACGACGGCCGCGCGACGCTCTCCGACAACGAACGCGGATGCCGAGGCATTCCCGCGTCCACGATGCGCCGTGTCAGCGCGGGTGCACCATCGCGACGGCTGTCACGGCGATGCCGTCACCGCGTCCGGGGAATCCGAGTCCGTCGGTGGTCGTCGCCGTGATCGACACGGGCGCCCCTCCGAGGGCAGCGGACAGCACTCGCTCGGCTTCGGCGCGGCGGGCGCTGAACCGCGGTCGATTGCCCTGGAACTGTGCAGAGACGTTGCCGATCGCGAAGCCGGCCTCGTCCAGAAGCTCCCTCGTGCGGGCGAGGAAGACCTCGGCGTGCGCACCGGCGTACTCGGGGTGGGCGGTTCCGAAGTGCTCGCCGATGTCGCCGAGGCCCGCGGCGCCCAGCAGCGCATCCACGATCGCGTGGGCGACCGCGTCGCCGTCGGAGTGGCCCGAGAGCGCCGGCTCCCCGGGCCATTCGAGTCCCGCGAGCCATAGGTCGCCGTCGCCCCCGAACGCGTGCACGTCGGTTCCGAGCCCGACCCGCGGCCCGCGCCACGCCGCGGGGGCAGCAACAGCGGGGGCAGCGTCGCGCGCCTCCGCAGGTGCCTCGGAGACCGCCGCGAGCAGATGACGCGCACGCTCGAGGTCGGCGGGCGTGGTGATCTTGAATCCGCGCGCGGAGCCCGTGATCTGCCGGACCCGATGACCGGCGGCGGCGAACAGGGCCGCGTCGTCGGTGTAGTCGACGCCCGAGGTCAGCGCCGCCTCGTACGCGGACTCGAGCAGCGCGCGAGGGAACCCCTGCGGTGTCTGCGCCGCGGCGAGCTCCGAGCGATCGATCGGACCGACGACCGCATCGCCGTCGACCCGCTTCAAGGTGTCGACCACGGGAAGCGTCGGGATGACCCCCGTCGCGTCGTCGACGGCCGCGGCCACGGCGTCGATGACCTCGGGAGGCGTCAGCGCCCGCGCGGCGTCGTGCACCAGCACCCGCGTGACGTCACCCCACAGAGCGTCGAGCCCGGCCGCCACCGACCGTTGGCGGGTGTCGCCGCCGGTGACGACCCTGCCGAGGTCGACACGGTCGCCCGCTGCGGCGCGAAGCTCGGTCTCGGCATCACCCTCGAACCCGGCGGGCGCGACCACGATCACCTGGGCGGGCGACGCCGCGAAGACGCCGTCGAGGGCGTGGCGCAGGATCGAATGGCTGTCGATGCCCACGAACGCCTTGGGCGCTCCGGCATCCAGTCGCGTGCCGGAGCCGGCAGCGACGACGATGATCGCGGTGTCAGGGACGGGAAGCATGCTCACCCGGTTCACGTTACCGGCGCGCACGAAAAAAGGCGGATGCCGGAGCATCCGCCTTGTCTCGATCCGCTCAGGACGCGAGGACCTCGTCGAGCAGCGCGCTCGCCTTGTCTTCGTCGGTCTTCTCTGCGAGAGCCAGCTCGGAGATGAGGATCTGACGAGCCTTCGCCAGCATCCGCTTCTCACCGGCCGACAGACCGCGGTCCTGATCCCGACGCCACAGGTCGCGCACGACCTCGCTCACCTTGATCACGTCGCCGGAGGCGAGCTTCTCAAGGTTCGCCTTGTAACGGCGCGACCAGTTCGTGGGCTCTTCCGTGAACGGGGCGCGGAGCACCTCGAACACGTGGTCGAGCCCTTCACGGCCGATCACATCGCGGACCCCGACCAGATCGACGTTCTCCGCAGGCACCTCGATGATGAGGTCTCCCTGCGTGACGTTGAGCTTCAGGTATTTCTTCGCCTCACCCTTGATGATGCGCTCCTTGACCTCGATGATGGTCGCAGCGCCATGGTGCGGATAGACGACAGTTTCGCCAACCTCAAAAAGCATAAAAACTTGTCCTTTCGGCAACCTCAAGGATACCACAGGGGACATGCGCTAAGGTTCGCGCCCCCACGTCCTCGGGCGCCCCCTCGCATGCGCATAGAATGGGATGCGGATATCCCGTCGGACCTCAGGAGGACCCGTGAAATCGCGCCTTGTTGCGTCTGCCGCCATCAGCGCCCTCGTTCTTCTCGGCGCGACGGGCTGCACGTTCATCTCGCCGCAGGCGACGAAGATCGAGTACTCGGCCTCGGACGGCGTCAACGTCTCCGACTCCGACGGACCGATCGACGTCCGCAACGCGTTCGTCGTCGCGAATGAAGACGGCTCTGTGGGCAACTTCATCGGCGCGGTCGTGAACCCGACCACCGACAAGGCGACGCTCACGATGCGGGTCGCCGGCGTCGACGAGCCGTTCATCGTCACTGTGCCCGCAGGCAAGACGAAGAGCTTCGGCACCGAGGGCGAGGAACCGCTGCGCATCATCGGACTCGACACGATGCCGGGCGCCACGATCGAGATCCACTTCCAGTCGGGTGACGGCGCAGGCACGAAGACCGAGGTCCCCGTGCTCGACGGATCCCTGCCGTACTACTCCGACCTCGTGCCGTCCGCCGAAGAGCCGACGCCGATGCCGACCGACACGGCGGCGCCCGCTCCGCAGGAGTGATCCGCACCACAGCGTGACGAAGAGGCCGGCACCCCGTGGGGTGCCGGCCTCTTCTGCGATCCGAGAGGGTGCCGACTCAGCCCTCGAAGCGGTAGCCGAGTCCGCGCACGGTCACGAGCATCACCGGCTCGCCCGGGTTCTCCTCGATGCGCGAGCGGATGCGCTTGATGTGCACGTCGAGCGTCTTGGTGTCACCGAAGTAGTCGCTGCCCCAGACCCGGTCGATGAGCTGACCTCGCGTGAGCACACGCCCCGAGTTGCGCATCAGCACCTCGAGCAGCTCGAACTCCTTCAGCGGCATGTTGATCTGCTGGCCCGCGACCGACACCGTGTGCCGGTCGATGTCGAGCGAGACCCGCCCGCCGTCGAGAACGCGCTCGTCGAGCTCGCTCTCGGCCTGCACGACCCGACGCAGCACCGCCCGCATCCGGGCCAGCAGCTCGCGCGACGAGTAGGGCTTGGTGACGTAGTCGTCGGCACCGAGCTCGAGCCCGACCACGATGTCCACCTCGGAGTCCTTGGCGGTGACCATGATGATCGGCACGGCCGAGGTCGATCGGATCTGCCGGCACACCTCGGTGCCGGGCATCCCCGGCAGCATGAGGTCGAGCAGCACGACGTCGGCGCCGCGCTCGCGGAACGCCGTCAGAGCGCCGGGGCCGTCCTCGGCGATCTCGACCTCGTAGCCCTCGCGGCGCAGCAGGTACGCGAGCGGGTCGGCGAGGTCGGGTTCGTCTTCGACGAGAAGGATGCGGGTCATGCGTTCTCTCCGTTTCGGACGCGAGTCGCGGCCTTCGCCGCTTTGCGCTCGCGCTTCTTCTTGTTCTTCTTGTCCTTATCGATGCTCGGGGGAGCGTCGATCCTCGGAAGCCTGATGGTGAAGGTCGATCCGCGTCCGGGGCGCGACCACAGCCGCACCTCGCCGCCGTGTCGCTGGGTGGCGTGCTTGACGATCGACAGTCCGAGACCGGTGCCACCCGTACGACGCGACCGTGCCTCGTCCGCGCGGTAGAAGCGCTCGAAGATCCGCTCGCGGTCGCCCTCGGCGATGCCGATCCCCTGGTCCGAGACGGCGATCTCGACGACGCCCTCGTCGGCCTTCACACCGATGCCGACGCGAGACCCCTTCGGCGAGTACGCGATCGCGTTGGCGATCAGGTTGCCGAACGCCTCGATGAGGATCTGCGAGTCGCCGCGCACCCACACTCCCCTGTCGCCGCCGCGCGCGATCTCGACTCCGGCCGAGTCGGCCTGCACGACGTGCGCCTCGAGGGCGGTGGCGAGCACCTCGTCGATCGCGACCGGTCGCACATCCGACAGGGCATCCTCCGCCTGCAGCCTCGACAGGCTCATGATGCGGCCGGTGAGCTGGCCCAGACGCGAGGCCTCGGCAGAGATGCGCGTGGCGAAGTGACGCACCTGAGCGGGATCGTCGGCCGCCGACTCGATGGCCTCGGCCAGCAGAGTGACGGCCCCCACCGGCGTCTTGAGCTCGTGGCTGGTGTTCGCCACGAAGTCGCGGCGCATCTGGTCGAGGCGCTCCTGCTCGGTGACGTCGCGGATGATCAGCAGCGTCATGCGCGGGCTGATCACACTCGCACGGGCCGAGACCAGGCGGGGGTCGAGGCTGAGTCCGCCTCGCGTCAGGCGCATGGACTCGGAGGCCGATCCTCCCTCGCTCCGGCCACCGCGCACCAGCTGGCGGAGCTCGGGGTTCTCGAGAGGCGCCCCCACCTCGATGCCGAACCGCGTCGCCGCCTTCGACACTGCGAGCACGAGACCCGACGAGTCGACCACGCACGCCGCGTCGTCCATGCTGCCGAGCACCGCGGTGACACCGTCGGGCACCGCGAGCGAGGTCTCCTCGGCCACCCGCGCCCTCGCGCGGTACGCCCACGCCACGAGGAGGGAGAGGCCGATGCCGATCACGAGGCCGACGGCCAACGCGAGCAGCGCGATCTGCGGCAGGGTCATAACCCCAGCGTAGAGTGCGTTCACCTGCCGATCGGCGGGTTCACCTGCCCTGGCGGCAAGGCGAGAAGTACTATTCACGTGCTGGGCACCGTTCGTTAACCTTCGGAGCAGACAATCGCTTTCGGGCCTGTGCGGGAGCGCTGCGCTCCTCTCGCGCGGACGACCCAGCCGTCTCGCGTTGACACACAGCCGAGACCCGAATGAAAGGTTGCGCCGACATGCGCGAAGTCTTCCACCAGTCCCTCGAGGACCTGCAGTCCCGCCTCGTGGAGATCGCCGACCTCGTCACGGTCTCGATCGACAAGGCCACCCGCTCGTTCGCCACGAGCGACGTCGAGCTGGCCGAAGAGGTCATCGCCGATGACGCCAAGATCGACGAGCTCGCCGTGCGACTCGACGAGCAGGCGATCGAGATCCTCGCCCGCCAGCAGCCGGTCGCCCGCGACCTGCGCGTCGTGGTCACCGCACTGCGCGTCAGCGCCTCGCTCGAGCGCATGGGCGACATGTCCGAGCACATCGCCCAGCTCGCGCGCCTGCGCTTCCCCGAGCGCGCGATCCCGAAGGGTCTCAAGGGCACCTTCACGAAGATGGGCGAGCTCGACGTCGAGATCTCGCGCACGCTCTCCGAGCTGCTGCGCACGCAGGATCTGAAGCTCGCCGACACCATCCGCAACACCGACGACGACATCGACGAGCTGCACGCCAGCGTGTTCGAGAAGGTGCTCAGCGACAACTGGAAGGGCGAGGCCACCGCGACCGTCGACGCCACCCTCGCCAGCCGCTACCACGAGCGCTTCGCCGACCACGCGGTCGCCGTCGCGAAGAAGGTCATCTACCTGGCGACGGGCGACTGGCGCATCGAAGAAGAGGACATCGCCCTGGCGATCGAGCAGCAGCAGGAGCTCGGCCACGCCTGATCCTCACGGGGCACACGAAGGGGGCGGATGCTGACAGCATCCGCCCCCTTCGTCTGTGTTCTTACTTCTTGCCCTGCGCGGCGACCGCTGCGGCACCGGCGGCGGCGGCCTCGGGGTCGAGGTAGCGACCGGGGCCCGTGGGCACGTTGTTCTCATCGAGCTCGTACACCAGCGGGATGCCCGTGGGGATGTTCAGCTCGGCGATGTCGTCGTCGCTGATGCCCTCGAGGTGCTTCACGAGTCCGCGCAGCGAGTTGCCGTGCGCGGTGACGAGGACGGTCTTGCCCGCCTCGAGATCGGGGACGATCGCGTCGTTCCAGTACGGCAGCAGACGGTCGATGACGAGCTTGAGCGACTCGGTGCGCGGCACCTCGCCGTCGATGCCCGCGTAGCGCACGTCGTGCACCTGGCTGAACTCGCTGTCGTCGTCGAGCACGGGCGGCGGCACGTCGAACGAGCGACGCCACAGCTGGAACTGCTCGGGACCGAACTCCTCGAGCGTCTGCGCCTTGTCCTTGCCCTGCAGGGCGCCGTAGTGGCGCTCGTTGAGGCGCCACGAGCGCGTCACCGGGATCCACAGGCGGTCTGCGGCGTCGAGGGCGATGTTGGCGGTCTGGATGGCGCGGCTGAGCAGCGAGGTGTGCAGCACGTCGGGCAGGATGCCGGCCTCGGCCAGCAGCTCACCACCTCGGCGCGCCTCGTTCCTGCCCTGCTCGTTCAGGCGGACGTCCACCCATCCGGTGAAGAGGTTCAGTTCGTTCCACTCGCTCCGGCCGTGACGGAGCAGGATCAGGGTGCGCTTCGAAGTCATGCGCCCAGTTTATCGGCGCAGCTCGACGCGTCCACGCCCGAGCCCTGCGAGGATTGACGCATGGCGTCATCTCCTCTCGGTCGGCCGACCCGCGGCACCACCGGGACGAACCGGCTGCGACGCAACGACCGCTGGATCGCCGCGAGCCCCGCCTTCCGTCGTGCGGCCGATCCGCTCGTGATCGACCTCGGCTACGGAGCCAGCGGAGTCACCGCGTTCGAGCTCGCGACGCGCCTGCAGCGCGTGCGGACGGATGCCGAGGTGCGCGGCCTCGAGATCGACCCGGCCAGGGTGGCGACGGCGGAGCGGCAGCTCGTCGAGGTGCAGGCGGGCCGCACGCCCTTCTCCCCCGATCTCCGGGTGTCGTTCGCCCGCGGAGGGTTCGAGGTGCCGCTGCCCGCGGGACGACGACCCGCGGTGATCCGCGCGATGAACGTGCTGCGCCAGTACGACGAGGCCGACGTCGCCGCCGCCTGGCGCACGATGACGGCGAGGCTCTCACCCGACGGCCTGCTCGTCGAGGGCACCTGCGACGAGATCGGGCGTGTGTCGAGCTGGATCGATGTCGACCCGACCGGGACGCCACAGCGGTTCACGATCTCGCTGCGGCTCGCCGACCTCGAGCGTCCGAGCATCGTCGCCGAGCGTCTGCCGAAGGCCCTGATCCACCGCAACGTGCCCGGCGAACGGGTGCATGCGCTGCTCGTCGATCTCGACCGCGAGTGGGACAGGGCGGCGGCTCTGTCGACGTTCGGGGCGACCCAGCGGTTCCTCGCGGCCGTCGCAGCCCTTCGCGACCAGGGCTGGCCGGTGCTCGGGGGCAAGACCCGGTGGCGGCTGGGTGAGATCACGCTCCCGTGGGATGCGGTCGCACCGCTCCCCTGAGGCGAGACCCGGCCCGCGGTTCGGCGCTCAGCCCGCCCGGCGGGGATCCGGCGCGCTCGGGCGCCGCGACAGTCGCGTGAGCCGCGGGATGTCGGCCGTCGCTCCGGCATCCGCGGGAACGATGACCTGCTGCGTCGCAGCGATGTCCGCTCCCTCCGCCCGCACGACGAGGTCGCCGACCGGGGTGCGGCGCGAGAGGATCGCGAGCGCGATCGGTCCGTCCTCATGGTGCCGCGCGACGGACGTGATGTGCCCGACCTCATCGTCGCCGGACAGCACCGGATCGCCGACAGCGGGGAGCACGGCTTCGCTGCCGTCGAGGTGGAGAGCGGCGAGGCGCCGAGGAGGGTGACCGAGGTTGTGGACCTTCGCGACCGTCTCCTGGCCGCGGTAGCAGCCCTTGTTCAGGTGCACGGCCGTGCGGATCCAGTCGGACTCGTGGGGCAGCGAACGCTCGTCGACCTCGGCGGACCAGCGCGGACGCCAGGCGGCGATACGCAGCGCCTCGGCCGCGAGGAGTCCCGCGACCTCGTCGGACGACGCCGTCGCGGCGAACGCGTCGGCGGCCTCCTCGGTCACGATCGCGACACGCCAGGCGAGCTCGGCACCGGGGTGATCGGCGATCTCGGCGTACTGGTGGCCACCGGCGCTCACGCGCTGCCAGGGGTCGACCCACACGAGCGGGACGTCAGCGGGAGCAGATGCCGCGGCGAGCACGCGATCGGCAGCGGCACCGCCGTCGACGAAGCCGAGAAGCGTGAGATCGGTACGCACCTCGACCGTGGCCTGCGTGCGGAACTTCATGCGCGTCAACCATGTCGCGAGCGCCTCGGCATCGTCGGCATCCGCGATCAGCCACGTCGACGAGCCGTCGTCCACGACGCCGGCTGCATGCTCGACGCGCCCCTGAGGGTCGAGCACCAGAAGCTCGGTGCTCTCGCCGGGTGTGAGCCGACCGACGGACTGCGAGGTGATCGAGTCGAGCCACCCCAGCCGCTCAGGGCCTGCGACCTCGATGACCGTCCGGTCGCCGAGCGGCACCACCGCGGAGCCTGCCGCGAGACGACGCTGCTCGCGGAACGCGTCACCGAAATGATCGATCCCGTTCTCGCCGATCACGGCGCCGGGGATGTCGGAGAATCCGGCCATGTCAGACCTTGGCCAGTCGAGCGGACGCGTGCGCCCGCATGGGAGTTCCGAGGGCCGCGATGTCCCATGCCCAGAGGAGGTGATTGTCGACGAGGCCGTACATGCGCGTCGCGGCGCCGTACTCCTTGGCTCCCGCACCGCGGACGATCGCGTCGGAGGCGATGTCGATGCGCGGTCCGGCGATCTCGCCGAGGTAGAGCTCGAGCGTCCCGTCGGCGTGGGCGATGGAGACCTCGATCGGGAAACCGCCCGATGCGGCGCGCAGCTCCTCGACATCGTCGACTCCGCGCGTCACGGGCTCGCCCAGCGGCGGCAGCAGGGCGGGTCCGGGATCCGCGTCGGTCGCCGGACGGCTGAGTCGCCAGAACCCGGTCTCGGCGACGAGCGGGATGGAGACGGCCTGATCGTCACCGGTGAACGTCGCGGTGGCCGAGTAGTTCAGGAACGGACCGCCGTCGTGGCTGAAGCTCACCCGATGGGTGAACTCGCCCTGCAGACGGTCATCGCCGACCGGATAGTCGATGACGCCTGTCCCCTCCCACACGCCGATCAGCCATGCGAACGGCGCGAGGTCTGCGGGGAGGTCTGTGGGCAGATCGAGCACGACGTGCTCAGCGCTGGCCGCGGAAGAGGTTGCGCAGCACCACGACCGAGACGAAGACGATCGCGAGGCTCGCAAGACCCAGAAGGCCGATGAAGAAGAGTTCGAGCGCCATGAGATCCATGACCATCACTTTACCCTCCGTGCGCGCGGGTGTCTCGTCGGAGCCTCAACGTCTCGTCCTGGTCTCAGGTGACGAGCGCGGCGAGGCCGAAGCCGACCGAGATCACACCCATCAGAAGCAGCGCTCCGATCGCGCTGCCGCCCACGCGGAAGATGAATCCCTGGGTGCGTCCGTGCCAGAGCTGCACGGCGAACGAGAGCAGCACGATGCCGCCGAAGGCCACGAGAAGCCACGGCACGCGCCACTCCTCCGGCACGAAGATCCCCACCGCGATGGAGGCGACGAAAGCGACCGCCCAGACGACGAGCACGCCGCCGAGGGCGTTACGCGGTGCGAGTGCTGGTTCCGACATGAGTCCATTGTCACCCATCGGCGCCCGGTATCATGGCGGCACGGCGTACCCCGCCGTCCGGAAGGAGTGCGTGTGGCCCAGGTCCTGGTGTTGACCAATGCTCCGGTCTCGGAGCAGGTCCTTCCCGCACTCGAGCTTCTCAGCCATCGAGTGCGCCAGATTCCGGCCGAGCCCGCCCAACTCGTGAACGCCCCCGACTACGACATCGTGATCGTCGACGGGCGTCTCGACCTCGTCGCCGCGAAGTCGCTCTGCCGTCTGCTGCGCGCCACGGGTCAGGATGCTCCGCTGCTGCTCGTCGTCACAGAGGGCGGCATGAGCGCGCTCTCCGGTGAGTGGGGGATCGACGACGTGCTGCTCTCCACCGCGGGCCCGGCAGAGACCGACGCCCGTGTGCGCCTCGCTCTCGCCCGCCGTGACGAAGTCGCCGAGCCGTCCCGCGTGCAGGCCTCGGGCGTCACCATCGACGAGCAGTCGTATTCGGCGAAGCTCCGCGGCCGCCCCCTGGATCTCACATACAAGGAGTTCCAGCTCCTGCACTTCCTCGCCACCCACCCGTCGCGTGTGTTCACCCGCGAGCAGCTGCTCAGCGAGGTGTGGGGCTACGACTACTTCGGCGGCACCAGGACGGTCGACGTGCACGTGCGGCGCCTCCGCGCGAAGCTCGGCGACCAGGAGCAGATCATCGGCACCGTGCGCAACGTCGGCTACCGGTTCAACGTGTACGACGACGAGACGGTGGCCGCGGCACGGTGACGGATGACGCGTCCGTTCACGCGCGCGTCACCTCACGGTGCTTAGATGTACCCCATGATCGATCCCGCTCTCGCCGACGCAGGTCTCGGTGACGCTGAAGACGACGACTTCGATGCCGTCGAGTCCCCGGACGCGCTCCTGCCCGACCACCGCTACCTCGATCGCGAGCTGAGCTGGCTCGCGTTCAACCAGCGCGTGCTGGAGCTCGCCGAAGATCCGTCGTTGCCCGAGCTCGAGCGCGCGAACTTCCTCGCGATCTTCGCCAGCAACCTCGACGAGTTCTTCATGGTGCGGGTCGCCGGCCTCAAGCGACGGATCATCACGGGTCTCGCCGTCCCCACCAACATCGGCCGCTCCCCCGCCGATGCGCTCGCTGACATCGCCCGCGAGGCGCACGCGCTGCAGCTGCGCCACGCCGAGGCCTGGACGTCGCTCGTGCGCCCGGCACTCGCGGAGTCGGGAATCGAGATCACCGAATGGTCCGAGCTCACCGACGAGGAGCGGGCCAAGCTCTCCGAGTACTTCGGCGCCCAGGTGTTCCCGGTGCTCATGCCGCTGGCCGTCGACCCCGCGCATCCGTTCCCGTACATCTCGGGCCTGTCACTCAACCTCGCGATCCGCATCCGCAACGCCCGCACCGGTCGCCAGGAGTTCGCCCGCCTCAAGGTGCCGCCCATGCTGCCCCGCTTCGTCGAGGTGCCGGGCTCGGGCGAGATCAAGCGCTTCCTCACGCTCGAGGAGCTCATCGCCAACCACCTCGGCGACCTGTTCCCCGGCATGGAGGTCCTCGACCACCACGCGTTCCGCCTCACCCGCAACGAAGACGTCGAGATCGAGGAGGATGAGAGCGAGAACCTCATCCAGGCGCTCGAGGCCGAGCTGCTGCGTCGCCGCTTCGGCCCGCCGATCCGGCTCGAGATCACCGACGACATGGACGAGGTCACGATGGACCTCCTGGTGCGCGAGCTCGAGATCACGGATCAGGAGATCTACCGTCTCCCCGGGCCGCTCGATCTGCGCGGCCTGTTCGACCTGTCGCGCATCGACCGTCCCGACCTGCGCTACCCGCCGCATCTGCCCACCACTGCGGTCGCCTTCCAGCCCACCGGCAGCAACACGCGCGCCGACATCTTCAAGGCGATCCGCAAGTCGGATGTGCTCGTCCACCACCCGTACGAGTCGTTCACGACGAGCGTGGTCTCGTTCCTCGAGCAGGCGGCCCGCGATCCGCACGTGCTCGCCATCAAGCAGACGCTCTACCGCACCTCGGGCGACAGCCCGATCGTGGAGGCCCTGATCAACGCCGCCGAGGCGGGCAAGCAGGTGCTGGCCCTCGTCGAGGTCAAGGCCCGGTTCGACGAGGCCAACAACATCGTCTGGGCACGCAAGCTCGAGAAGGCCGGTGTGCACGTGGTCTACGGCCTCGTGGGGCTGAAGACGCACTGCAAGCTCGCTCTCGTGATCCGCGAGGAGGACGGCGTGCTGCGCCACTACTCGCACATCGGGACCGGCAACTACAACCCGAAGACCAGCCGCATCTACGAGGACTTCGGGCTCTTCACGACCGACGCGCAGGTCGGCAAGGACCTCACCCGTCTGTTCAACGAGCTCAGCGGCTACGCGATCGAGAAGAAGTTCAAGCGCCTCCTCGTCGCGCCGCTGCATCTGCGCAAGGGGCTCGTGCGTCAGATCGACCATGAGCGTCGCAATGCCGAAGACGGCAAGCCCGCGAGCATCCGCATCAAGGTCAACTCGATGGTCGACGAAGAGGTCATCGACGCGCTGTACCGGGCGAGCACGGCCGGTGTGAAGGTGGATGTGTGGGTGCGAGGCATCTGCAGCCTGCGCACCGACCTCGAAGGCGTCAGCGACAACATCACCGTCCGCAGCATCCTGGGCCGCTACCTCGAGCACTCGCGCATCTTCGCCTTCCACAACGACGGCGACGATCAGGTCTACATCGGCAGCGCCGACATGATGCACCGCAACCTCGACCGCCGCGTCGAGGCCCTGGTCAGGGTCACCGACCCGGGCCACATGAAGGATCTGCTCGACTTCTTCGACCTGGCCATGGACCCGGGCACCACGTCGTGGCACCTGGGCGCGGACGGTGTCTGGACACGCCACTCCGAGGATGCCGACGGCAAGCCGCTCATCGATCTGCAGGACAAGACGATGGGGTTGATCCAGCGGCGCCGTCGCGCTCGGGCGGTGCGATGACTCCCTCCTCGACGGCCGAGGCGACGCGCTCGAAGTGGACGGACAAGGCCGTGTACGCGGCCGGGGCCGTCGTCTGGCGCCTCATCGACGGCAAACTGCGGATCCTGCTGATCCACCGGACCAAGTACAAGGACATCACCCTGCCCAAGGGCAAGGTCGACCCCGGCGAGATGCTCGCCGAGACCGCGGTGCGCGAGGTGCACGAGGAGACGGGCATCCGCGTCTCGCTCGGGGTGCCCGTCGGTGTGAGCCGCTACCACCTGCCCTCGAGCAAGCAGAAGGTCGTGCACTACTGGGCGGCCGAGGCCACGGCCGACGCCATCCGGGCCTCCACGTTCGTTCCGAACCGCGAGATCGCCGCTCTGGAGTGGGTCAGCGTGAAGAAGGCGCGTGCGCGCCTGAGCTACCCCGTCGACCTCGAGATCCTCGACTTCTTCGCGAAGCTGGTCGACGACGGCGTGCTGCGCACCTTCCCGATCATCGCCCTCAGGCACGCCAAGGCTCTCTCCCGCTCGGACTGGGACGGCAGTGATGCCGCTCGTCCCTTGACCGACCGCGGACGACAGCAGGCGAAATCCATCGTCGGCCCGCTCCGGGCGTTCGGCGTCCGCAAGATCGTCACGAGCGACGCCGTGCGCTGCGTGCAGACCGTCACGCCGCTCGCGAAAGCCCTCGACCGCAAGACGGTGCAGACGTCGAAGATCAGTCAGGACGCCTGGGAGGACGGCGAGGACGACCTGCGATCGGTGATCGGTCGCCGGGTGCGATCGGGCAAGCCGGCGGTGCTGTGCAGCCACGGACCGGTGCTTCCCGGCCTCCTCTCCGAGATCGCCCTCGCGACCGGAACCATCCGCGGCTCGTACGTGAGCAGCGCCGCCGACCTCGAACCCGCCGCGTTCTCCGTGGTGCATCTGTCGGCCTCGAACCCGGGCTCCGGGATCATCGCGATCGAGACGCACATCCCCAAGGTCTGACCGGTCTCCGGCGTCGGAGCGAGACACGAGTGCGTCCGGGTGCCCACCCCAGAGAGTCGCGCGCCGTTCACCTTCCGTTCACCTGCCCGGGAGAGTCTCGTTAACCGTCGCGCATAGCGTCACTGTGTGCCCTGCACCGGGCCCCACCCATCCATGATCGAAGGATCCACAGTGAAGATCTCCCGAATCGCACGTATCGGCGCCATCGGCGCCGTCGCCGCTCTCGCTCTCGCCGGCTGTGCCGCGAACGAAGGCGGCACCGGCGGCTCCACCGACGCGCCCGCAGAGTCCACCCTCTCGGGCACCATCGAGGCCACCGGCGCCTCCTCGCAGGAGGCCGCGCAGCAGTCGTGGGTCGCCGCGTTCCAGACCGCGAACCCTGACACCACGGTCAACTACACCGCCACCGGATCGGGCACCGGCCGCGAGAACTTCATCGCCGGCTCGTCGAACTTCATCGGCTCGGACCGTGCGTTCAACGCCGACGAGCTCGCCGCGGGCGGCTTCGGCTCCTGCGCATCCGACGAGATCGTCGAGATCCCCGTCTACATCTCCCCCGTCGCGGTCGCCTTCAACCTCGATGGCGTCGACGAGCTGAACCTCGACGGCGAGACCATCGCCAAGATCTTCGCGGGCACCATCACGAAGTGGAACGACGACGCGATCGCCTCGCAGAACGAGGGCGTCGACCTGCCCGACCAGGCCATCGTGACCGTGCACCGCTCCGACCCCTCGGGCACGCAGGAGACGTTCACCAAGTACCTCAGCGCCGTCGCCCCCGACGTGTGGACCTACGAGCCCAGCGACGAGTGGCCGCTGCAGACCGGCGAGGCCGGCGACGGCACCTCGGGCGTCGTCGACGCGATCACCAACGGCTCCGGCTACATCGGCTTCGCCGATGCGTCGCGCACCTCCGAGCTCGGACAGGTCGCCGTCGAGGTCGAGGGCGAGTACGTCCCCTACTCGGCAGACGCCGCAGCCGCGCTCGTCGAGGCATCGCCGCTCGAGGAGGGCCGCTCGGACCACGACCTCGCGTTCGCCGTCGACCCCGCCGCCGCACCGGCAGGCTCCTACCCGATCGCGCTCGTGTCGTACCTCATCGGCTGCGTCGAGTACGACGACGCCGAGACCGCCGGCCTCGTGAAGGCGTACTTCCAGTACGTCGCCTCGGCCGAGGGCCAGGATGCCGCAGCCGAGGCCGCCGGCAGCGCGCCGATCTCGGACAGCCTGCGCGACCAGATCAGCACCGCGATCGACGCGATCGTCACGGAGTGACCGACGGCTCAGCCCACCGCTGAGCCCCGGTCCGACGCCCCCGGGTGTNGACCGACACCCGGGGGCACCCGCATGAAAACCCCCGAAAGTCCCTCAGAGCCTGGAGTCGCTCCGATGTCCACAACCACAACGGGTCCCGATACCACCCGTTCAGCCGGGACACCCCCCAAGCTGCGCCGACGGGGAGACCTCGTCTTCTCGGGCACCGCGCTGGCCGCGGGAATCATCATCCTCGTCACGCTCGCCGCCGTCGCGCTGTTCCTCATCGTGCAGTCGATCCCTGCCCTGTCGGGAGACACGAGCGGCAACCACATCCTCGAGGGCCAGTCGTTCCTGTCCTGGGTCTGGCCGTTCGTCTTCGGAACGCTGTGGTCGAGCTTCATCGCCCTGGTGATCGCGGCACCCATTGCGATCGGCATCGCGCTGTTCATCTCGCACTACGCCCCGCGGCGCCTCGCCGGCTTCCTCGGCTACATCATCGACCTGCTCGCGGCGGTCCCGTCGGTCGTCTTCGGCCTCTGGGGAGCCCTCACCTTCGCCCCGATGCTCGTGCCCTTCTACAAGTGGCTCAACGAGAACCTCGGCTGGATCCCGATCTTCAGCGGCACGCCCTCGGGCACGGGAAAGACGATCCTCACCGCATCCCTCGTCCTCGCCGTGATGATCCTGCCGATCATGACCGCGATCTGCCGTGAGGTGTTCCTGCAGACGCCGAAGCTCCACGAGGAGGCCGCTCTCGCGCTCGGAGCCACCCGCTGGGAGATGGTCCGCATGGCCGTGCTGCCCTTCGCACGCAGCGGAATGGTGTCGGGTGCCATGCTCGGCCTCGGCCGCGCACTCGGCGAGACCATGGCCGTGACCCTCGTGCTCTCACCTCTGGGCATCATCACGTTCAACCTCATCAACCCGGAGAACCCCACCACGATCCCCGCGATCATCGCACTGCGGTTCCCCGAGGCCCATGACGAGGGTGTCAACACGCTCATCGCGGCGGGTCTGATCCTCTTCATCGTCACCTTCGCGGTCAACTTCGTGGCCCGCTGGATCGTCTCGCGCCGTGCCGAGTTCTCGGGAGCCAACTGACATGACCGCCACCCTCACGCCCTCGCCCTCCTCCGCGTCCGTCGCGGCGCCGGTGCACAGCACGTCGGCGGGACACCTGCCCAAGTGGGCGCCCTGGGCACTGCTGCTGGTCGCCTTCGTCGTATCGGCCACGATCTTCGCCTTCGTCAACGCGGGCAACGATCCCGCCGACTTCAACATCGCGCTCACCCTCGTGGTCGGCCTCATCTTCTACATGGTTCTGATCCTCGTGATCTCCACCGTGGTCGAGAGCCGCCGCCACGCGATCGACCGGCTCATGACAGCGCTGGTGTCCGGCGCATTCGTGGTCGCGCTCCTCCCCCTGATCTCGCTGCTCTACACGGTGGTCGTCAACGGCCTCATGCGCTTCGACGGCGAGTTCTTCAGCTTCTCGATGCGCAACATCGTCGGCGAGGGCGGCGGCGCCGTGCATGCCATCTGGGGCACGCTCCTCATCACGCTGGGCGCGACGATCATCTCGGTGCCGATCGGTCTGATGACCTCGATCTACCTCGTCGAGTACGGCGAGGGACGCAAGCTGGCCCGCGGCATCACGTTCCTCGTCGACGTCATGACCGGCATCCCGTCGATCGTCGCCGGTCTGTTCATCTACTCGGTGTTCTCGCTCATCGTCGGCCCCGGCACCCGGATGGGCATCATGGGCTCGCTCGCCCTGTCGGTGCTGATGATCCCCGTGGTCGTGCGCGGCTCGGAGGAGCTCCTGCGGATCGTCCCGAACGAGCTCCGCGAGGCCGCCTACGCGCTCGGCGTGCCGAAGTGGCTGACGATCCTCAAGGTCGTGCTGCCCACCGCGATCGCGGGAATCCTGACCAGCATCATGCTCGCAATCTCGCGCGTGATCGGCGAGACCGCGCCGCTGCTGCTCACCGTCGGAATCGTGCAGGGCATGAACCTGAACATGTTCGGCGGGCAGATGGCGACACTACCGGTGTTCTCGTACATGCAGGCCAAGTACCCGGGCATCCCCGTCGACGCCTACCTCGAACGCGCATGGGCCGCAGCCCTCACCCTGATCGTGATCGTGATGGTGCTGAACCTGCTCGCCCGCATCATCGCCAAGGTGTTCGCTCCCAAGATCAACGGCCGCTGAGCCGTCATACCCGACTGAACAAGAAGGATTCCCCCGTGTCAAAGAGCATCGAAGTCAACGACCTCAACGTCTACTACGGCGACTTCCTCGCCGTCGAAGGCGTCAGCATCGACATCAAGCCCAACACCGTGACCGCATTCATCGGCCCGTCCGGCTGCGGCAAGTCCACGTTCCTGCGCACGCTCAACCGCATGCACGAGGTCATCCCCCGTGCGCGCGTCGAGGGCGAGGTACTGATCGACGGGAAGAACCTCTACGGCGCCGGAGTCGACCCCGTGCTGGTGCGTCGCCAGGTCGGCATGGTGTTCCAGCGTCCGAACCCGTTCCCGACGATGTCGATCAAGGAGAACGTGCTGGCGGGCGTCAAGCTCAACAACACGCGCATGGCGAAGAGCGACCAGGACGCCCTCGTCGAGAAGTCGCTGCGCGGCGCGAACCTCTGGAACGAGGTCAAGGACCGCCTCGACCGCCCCGGCTCCGGCCTCTCCGGCGGTCAGCAGCAGCGTCTCTGCATCGCGCGTGCGATCGCCGTGTCACCCGACGTGATCCTCATGGACGAGCCCTGCTCGGCCCTCGACCCGATCTCGACCTTCGCGATCGAGGAGCTCATCGCCGAGATCAAGTCCCAGTACACGGTCGTCATCGTGACGCACAACATGCAGCAGGCCAGCCGCGTCTCCGACAAGACGGCCTTCTTCAACATCGCCGGCACCGGCAAGCCCGGCAAGCTCATCGAGTACGACGACACCCGCACGATGTTCACCACCCCGTCGGTGCAGGCGACCGAAGACTACGTCTCGGGCCGCTTCGGATAAGCATCCGCCGGTTCATGAGGTGAGGGCTCGACGCTACGGCGTCGGGCCCTCATTCGTCTGCCCGGTTGTGGGGTCGGAAGCCGGCCGGGGTCAGTCGCGGGGCGAGAGCAGGTACCGGTTCAGCTCGGCCGTGAGAGCGTGGTCGACCGGCAGGTCGACGCCGTCGACCGCGGTGATCGGGGCGGCGAGTCGCACGCTCGAGACGAGCCATGCGGCATCCGCACGCGAGAGGTCGGATGCCGGGATCGTGCCGTACTCCGCATCCGAGCCGCGGCCTGCGAGGTACTCGTAGACGCTGAGCTGGGTCGTTCCGTGCAGGATGCCGCCGTTCGGCGCAGGTGTGACGAATCGATCTCCCAGACGTAGGATCAGCGACGCCGTCGGCGCCTCGAGCACGAAGCCGTCGCGGGAGAGGAAGATCGCGTCATCCGCTCCCCTCCGGTGCGCCTCGCGCAGCGCCGCCATGTTCACCGCATACGAGAGGGTCTTCGCTCCGAGCAGCAGCCACGGTGCGCTCTCGGCGACGTCGAGGTCGTATCCGCGGTCGAGGGTCACCACGCGGATGCCTCGCTCGCGCACCTCGGAGAAGTCGGATGCCGGCGCCGCGGTCGCCCACGCGGTCGGCGTCGGCCCGTGCTCCACTCCCCTGCTCAGGATGAGCTTGATGACGTACTCGCCCCGCTCGCAGTGCGCCGCGGCCTGCTCGATCGCCTGGCGCCACTGGGCCTGGTTCGGCAGGGGCAGGTCGCACAGCTGCGCCGAGTGCGCGAGCCGCTCGAGGTGTGGGATCACCTCCTGCGCGTGTCCGTCGACGACACCGATCGACTCGAACACGCCGTCGCCGCGCTGGGTGCTCAGCTCGCCCACGCTCAGGGCGGGAGCCGCTGCATCGACGAGAGTGAACGTGTCTGCGAAATCGGAGCGGTCTGCGTCAGCGGCCGCAGGATCGATCATGAGAGCAAAGCGCCGGGTCATGATCCGAGCCTAGGGCTCCGGGAATAGCAGCGGT
Source organism: Microbacterium sp. 22215 (assembly GCF_052045655.1). Lineage (NCBI taxonomy): Bacteria > Bacillati > Actinomycetota > Actinomycetes > Micrococcales > Microbacteriaceae > Microbacterium > Microbacterium sp. 22215. The sequence continues at coordinate 357,017 of NZ_JBQEPC010000001.1, read as the reverse complement.
GCGATCTTGTTACACTGGAGTGGCCGGGCCGCATAACCCCGGGCTCCAATTTTTGCCGCTGCGAGCGGCCTTCCGCCGAGAGGCGTTCTTGCGGCCCGGTCCTTTCATGTCCGGGCGCAGATCCTCTCGCGGCCGTCGCGGGCTCAGGACAGCGCGTCCATCCTCCACAGCACCGCTGAAGCAGACAGATCCTGCGCGTAGCTGCTCAGCCGCAGCGCCCTGGTCGTGAGCTCGCTCGCGCGTGCCGGCTCGGTGGCCTCGTAGTCGTCGGCGGTGTGGGTCGCCCCGGATGCCTGCAGCCGACAGAAGGCCGCGGCCCGGTCGAGCGCCACGGCGAAGTCGCCGCGGAACGCGCCACGCAGGATCGTGTCGATCAGCGCGACCAGCTCATCCGGGCTCGCCGGAGCGGGCGCACCGGCGATCACCGCGTCTGCCGAGGCCAGCTCGACCCGACCCCGCTCGTAGAGCAGGGCCGCCGTCTGCGGATCGCCGTGGATCGCGAGCTGCAGCAGATACAGGCGCCACAGGGCTCCGGGGAGGGTCCGAGACGGCGCCTTCGACCACAGCTCCGCGATCTCGTCGATGCCGTGCTCCGCGGTGAACGCCACGAGGCGATCGGCGCTCACACCACTCTCGTCCGCGCGCACACGCGTCAGCAGAGCGGATGCGGTCGCGTGCGCGATCCGCGTCTCCTCCGCAGGGTCGTGGGTGCCGACGATATTGTCGAAGGCGCTGGTGGGTCGGCGCACCGGACGGGAGAACTGCTCAGGCATCAGTCCAGGGTACGCGCGATCCGCCGCGTCAGGCGGTCGGGATCACGACGACGGGGTCGGTGGTCGGAGATCCCGAGGGCGATCCTCCGGCCTGTTCCACCGTCACGGCGATCACGTCGCCCGCGTGCATGTCGCCGGCGAGCGCGGCCGTCGCATCCCCGCCATCGGCGGCGAACACGCCCGCGGACACCGGAGTGTCTCCGCGGACGTACCAGAGCTCGTACGTCTCGCCCTCGGGCAGCGACGGCATTCCGTCGGTCACGAGGACGGACTTGCCCAGCGATGCCGACCAGTGCGCGGTGGCCGTGCCTCCGCTCTCGAGCGTGACGGAGGCCTGCTGGGCGTCATCGGCCGACTGGATGTCCTGCAGAGCGATCACGCTCGCCGGACGATTCAGGTACGTGTTGATCGCGACCGTTCCGGCCCCCACTCCGACGAGCAGAGCGAGGCACGCGGCGAGCGCGAAGAGGATGCGAAGACGACGGACCGGTGCCTTGGGAGTCGATTCCGCACCGAGCGGCTTCTGCCCGGCATCCGGGAGTCCCTCGGGGACGGTGTCCGGTGCAGAGACCGTCTGGATCACATCGCCGTTCTGCGGAGTGATCGCGATGCGGGCGAGGAGCGCCGCACGGATGTCGGGCGACGGTACGACCGGGGTCGCCCCACCCGAGAGGAGTCCCGCAGTGTCGGCATCCTCATCGGCGATCCGCTGCCACTCAGGGTGCGCGGCGAGTGCGGAGTGATACCGCTGCTGGTCGTCGGGCGACAACGCGTCGAGCGCTGCTCCTGCCGCGAGTTCCGCGAATTCCTGCTCGTTCATGCCGTCACCCCCATAGCTGTCCTCAGGCGCGAGAGCCCATCTCGCATCCGTGTCTTGATCGTCCCCAGCGGTGCTCCCACGAGCGCCGCGACTTCATTTTGACTGTATCCGCCGTAGTAGGCCAGTACGAGGGCTTCGCGCTGTGCCTCGGGAAGACCGGAGAGCGCGTGAACCACCTTCTCGCTCTCGATGCCCAGTTCCACCGTTTCCGCGACACTGTCGTGCGCGACCCCGATATCCCTGAACCCGGCCCGTACGTCTCTGTCCGCGCTGGACTGGGACGCCCGTACCCGGTCGACCGCACGACGGTGCGCGATCGTCATCACCCAGGTTCTTCCCTGCCCCTTGTTCGGAGCGAACTTCGTAGCGGATTGCCAGATCTCCAGAAAAACTTCCTGAAGCACCTCTTCGCTCTGCGAGCGGTTGACGAGGACACGGAGAATGAGCCCGAACACTCTCGACGAGAGCGAGTCGTAGAGCTCGGCGAACGCGCGCTGATCTCCGTCGCCGATGCGGAAGAGCAGGTCAGCGACAGCATCCCTCGGCGTACCGTCTTCGGGTACGTCCATCCCATCGATGACCATCTCAACCAGCATGCCGCATCCCCGCGCTTTCCCCTGCAACCGCCACCTGAAAGTGACGGAAAAGTTGTGGAGGAGAAGGTCGGCGCCGACATCGTCCGCGTCGCCCTCGTGTCCTCTTAAGTGCTTCTCGTTGAAAGCTGTTCGCGACCGACCCCCGAAACGGATTGGATCGGGGCGGTCTGAGATTTCTTTCGAGAATTTCCCATCCGATCTCGGAGGGGCTCCGAACAGCTGTCAACGCCACGGAGAGGCCGTGGCAAAGTTCTGAAGGAGCTCGAGATGTTCAGCACCAAGAAGAAGGTCACCGCAGCCATCACCCTCGGCCTTGCGAGCGCATTCCTGCTCTCCGCATGTTCCATGGGCGGAACCACCGACGAGCCGTCGGAGTCGACGGCACCGGAGTCGTCCGAGACGACTGCTCCCGAGACGATGGACCCGGCCGCGGACCTCGTCGGCCCCGGCTGCGCCGCATACGCAGAGGCAGTGCCGGACGGCGCAGGATCGGTCGAGGGCATGGCTCTTGACCCGGTCGCCACCGCCGCGTCCAACAACCCGCTTCTCAAGACCCTGGTCGCCGCAGTCAGCGGTCAGCTCAACCCCGACGTCAACCTCGTCGACACGCTGAACGGTGACGAGTTCACCGTCTTCGCTCCGGTCGACGACGCTTTCGCCAAGATCGACCCGGCCACCATCGAGGCTCTCAAGACCGACAGCGCCACGCTGAGCTCGATCCTGACGTACCACGTGGTCCCCGGCCAGATCGCTCCCTCGGACATCGACGGCACGCACGCCACCGTCCAGGGCGCTGACCTCGAGGTCACCGGCAGCGGCGACGACCTGATGGTCAACGACGCGAAGGTCATCTGCGGTGGCGTCAAGACCGCCAACGCGACCGTGTACCTCATCGACTCGGTTCTGATGCCCCCGGCTGAGTAAGCCATGGGACGCCGAGGCAGGACTCGGCACACACCATCTCGCCACTCAGGGGGAGGACGGTGAGATGGAGAAGGAGCCGCTGGCGACACGTCGTCAGCGGCTCCTTCTTTGCGCCCTAGACTGGAGGGGCGGGCCTCTAGCTCAGTTGGCAGAGCATCGGACTTTTAATCCGCGGGTCGTGGGTTCGAGCCCCACGGGGCCCACCGTTATCACCGCCGGAGCCATCCGGCCACCCCCTTCACGGCATCCGGCACCTGCGAGAGTGTCGAGTCATCCCCACCGGGACCTCCACCTCCACGAAAGGACGCATCATGGCGACTCTCACCGACAGCCGAGTGGCATTCCTGGCCACAGACGGATTCGAGGACAGCGAGCTGACCAGTCCCTGGGAAGCGGTGCAGGGCGAGGGCGCGAGCGCCACGCTGATCGCACCCGAAGGACTCCAGATCACCGGCAAGAACGGTCATGTGCAGCACGTCGACCTGACCTCCGACACGGCGAAGGCCGACGAATTCGATGCGCTCGTGCTTCCGGGCGGAGTGGTGAACGCCGATCACCTGCGGCTCGACAAGCCGTCGATCGACCTCGCCCGCTCGTTCTTCGAGCAGCACAAGCCCGTCGCCGTCATCTGCCACGGCGCCTGGATCCTGATCGAGGCCGGCGTCGTCGACGGACGCACGCTCACGAGCTACCCGAGTCTCGCGACCGACCTCCGCAACGCCGGAGCGACCTGGGTCGATGAGGAGGTCGTGGTCGACGCGGGCCTCGTCTCGAGTCGCACTCCCGACGATCTGCCCGCTTTCAACGCCAAGCTGATCGAAGAGGTCGCCGAAGGGCGGCACGCCGAGCAGACCGCGTGATCTGAACCGAGCATCCGGCGGTCCGGCGTCAGGCGCCCGCGCGCGCCCTGTGACGCCGGACCGCCGCTCTGTTCGCGCAGCGCACCGAGCAGAAGCGCTGCCGACCGTTGCGCGTCACATCCACGACGACGTTCGTGCACGGCGACGCCTCGCAGCGACCGAGGCGATCCATGCCGCGCGTGACGAGGTGCAGCGACGTGCCGACCGCGAAGATCGCCCGGAGCACGTACGGCAGTGACTGCACGTCGTCTCGGTAGTGCAGATGCCATCCCTCGCCGTCGTGGTTCGTGAGGCGCGGATACGCCGCAGCCCTTGCCATCTGGGCGTTGAGCACTTCGGCCCTCGCCGAGGGATCCCGCTCGTCGACGATCCGCAACCAGTCGTCGACGACCTCACGCACCCGCTCGTGATCATCAGGTGCGGGCGGGAATGTCATCGTCATGCCCATCTCGAGCGTTCTCGCCTCGATCCCGACGCGATCGGCGGGAAAGTCGTCGGCGAGCGATGCGGCCAACAGCACCGCATACTCGCCGTAAGGGTTGAGATGCATAAGGCCATTACATCACGCTGGATGCATGACCTCGCTGAACACCCTGCCGATCCCCCACCCGACCAGAACCGCGCACGAGCACGCCTGGCTCGTCGAGTCGAGGCATCCGACGAGCGAAGGCGTCGTCGTCTACGTGCGGTGCGGCGACTGCGCGACGCGACGGGTCGACCTGCAGTCGCACCCGCAGGTTCCGCCGACAGCGCTCAGCCGCGAGGCTCGGCACGTCGATCCGCTCATGCCGTGAGCTCGGCGAGCTTTCGCACCGTGCGGAGGTTGCGAGCCGTGCCGGCGACTCCGAGCGCACGGTCGAGCACCGCCTTGGTGAGCTTCGTGCTGTGCACGCCACCCTCGGCGTAGTCGATCCAGAGATCGTCGCCGACGAGCGCGATCCGCTCCCCCGGCACGAGACGCTGCTGCAACGCTTCGATCGCCCCGGCCGCGGGGCGCCCTTCGAGGAACATCGCGTGCAGCAGCTTCTCGGATGCCCCGTCGAAGCGGTGCGAGTCGAGGGCACGCACGAGCGCCTCGTGGGTCCGCAGGATCACAGGAGTGTCGACGCCGAACTCACGGGCGATCAGCGCGCGGACCTCCGCGCACGCGGATGACGGATCGTCCGGATGCGCGCACACGATGTTCCCGCTCGCGATGTACGTCGACACCTCCCCCAGCACCGGGACGAGCGCCTCCCGCAGCTCCGCCATCGGCACGCGGTTGCGCCCGGAGACGTTGACCGCGCGCAGCAGCAGGGCACTGCGCGTCACGCAGCGCCGCTCTCGATCAGAGTGGCGCCCGCATGAGCGAGCTCCGCGAGCGCCGCCTCGCTCGGCTCGGGAGCGACACCCGCGACGAGGTCGGTGAGGATCCGCACCTGCACACCGTGCGCGATCGCGTCGAGGGCGGATGCGCGGACGCAGTGGTCGGTGGCTATCCCGACCACATCCGCACTCAGCACGCCCGCGCTCGTGAGGATCGCCGCGACGGTGTCGCCCTTCTCCGTCGCACCCTCGAACATCGAGTAGGCGGGCTTCCCCTGACCCTTCTGCACGTGGTGCGTGACCGCGTCGGTCACCAGCAGGGGGTCGTACTCGGCACCGTTCGTGCCCGCGACGCAGTGGACGGGCCACGTGTCGACGAAGTCGGGGGCTTCGGCGAAGTGACCGCCGTTGTCCCCGTCGGGGTCGTGCCAGTCCCGTGACGCGACGATCACGTCGTAGTCATCGGCGTGGGCCTCGAGGAAGACGGAGACGGCGGATGCGACCGCATCGCCGCCCTCGACGGCCAGCGCACCGCCCTCGGTGAAGTCGTTCTGCACATCGACGATCAGAAGCGCTCTGCTCATGGTTCGAGGGTACGCCTGTGCATTACGCATCCGTCGTCATGCGATCTGCGGAGAATGGCCACAGGTCCACGTGGACGCCGACGATCTCTGGCCAGGAGTCTTAGATCGGAAACCTCATACACGCTTAGAGTGACCCCGAACGAAGACATAACGTCTTCATGTATAGAGAAAGGTGAGAACAGTGGCACGAAGAAAACTGGGGTTCGTGGCCTCGCTCCTGACCATGGTCGTACTCGCGACATCGATAGGCGCTCCGGCGCAGGCAGAGGATGACACCTCGCGCGCCGAGCAGGCCTCCGAGGCCATCGGGGCAGCAGCTCCCGCATCCGACCTGGCGAAACCGGGCATCGTCGACGACGGACAGGTGCTCACGAGCGCGAACGACACGAGCGCGGCGGTGCCGCTCTCACCGGACGGCGACATCGTCGTCACGGTCGCCGGCGCTGACGGGACGCAGACCGCGAGGATCGCCCTTCCCGACGAGATCGCCGTGGGCTCGGGTGTCGTGACGGACGACGGAACCGTGGTCTACCCCGCCGCCGACGGGTCGGCCGACGCGGTCGCGGTGCAGACGCTGGCAGACGGCTCGACCCGCGTGCAGACGGTGATCGCGGATCCATCGAGCGCGCATGAGTTCGGTTACCGGATGCAGGGCTACCGCCCGTACGAGAGCGACACCGGAGAAGTCGTGTTCGTCAACGCCGCGGGCGACTTCGTCAACGTCGACGCGCCTTGGGCCGTGGATGCGAACGGTGCCAGCGTCGACACCCACTACGAGATCCACGGAAAGGAACTGGTGCAGGTGGTCGAGCCCGACGAATCGACTGCCTACCCCATCGTCGCCGATCCCAGCTGGATCTGGTACGCACCAGCCTGGGGCATGAAACTCTCTCGCACCGAGACCTCCCGGGTCAGGGACCTGGGTGCTGCCGGCTCGATGTGCGCGATCTTCGCACGCGGTGCCCCCGGATTCACCGTCGCCTGCGGTGCATTCGCCGGATACATGAGCGTGCAGGCGAATCTCGCCCAGAGCGACAGCCCGCGGTCGTGCCTGTTCTTCACTGCGGCTCCCATTCCGGGAGTGATCTGGAGGATCAAGTGCTGAGCCTCGCGCGTTCAGAGGGGCGTCGCTGATGTCGGAGGTGCAGCTCGCCACCGTCGTCTGCGTCACGACAGCGGCTCTCGCCGTGAGCGCCGGCTTGTCCTTCGGCGCACCTCTCACCGGCCCGGCACGGTGGATGGGAGTCGCAGCGGGCGCGCTCATCGTCGGGGCGGTCACCGCGGGTGGTCTCGCGTTGGCGTCTCAGACGCCCTGGGTCGGTCCGATGTTCGCGATCGTCACCGGTGCGACTGCCGTCCTGGTGTCTGCTCACGCTCGTCGAGACGAGCCCGGATTCCGTTCCGAGCCCTTCTGGCGGCGCGTGAGGATGGCGCTGAGCACCCGCCGCTGAGAGCGCCTGTCAGAGGAAACCATAAGGCCCCGTGATCTTTTCAGATCACGGGGCCTGCTGGAGCCGCTTGTCAGAATCGAACTGACGACCTTTTCATTACGAGTGAAATGCTCTGCCGACTGAGCTAAAGCGGCGCGATCATCGATATTACCCGTTCCGGAGCCGCACCGCGAATCGAGCCCGACTCACTCGCAGCGAAGGCCGTCTTCGGGCACGACATCGTCGAGGAGGAAGGCCTCCACAGCACTGTCGACACACGTGTTGCCCTTGTTGTATCCCGTGTGTCCCTCGCCGACGCGAGTGATCAGCACACCCTCTTCGAGCTGGTCGGCGAGCGACTCCGACCACTCGTACGGTGTGGCCGGATCGTTGGTGGTACCGACGACGAGGATCGGCCCCGCACCCTCTGCGGTGATCTCGCCCCGAGTGCCGGTGGGCGGGTACGGCCACACCGAGCAGGAGTCAGGCCCGTCCCAGTACGGCGCGATGGTCGGCGCGCCCTCGGCGATCTTCGCGTCGCTCGCGGCCTCGGCGGCGGGGTCGTCTTCGACGGGGTAGTCCATGCAGTTGTACGCGCGGAAGGCTTCGCTCGAGTTGTCGAGATAGGCGCCGTCCTCGCGCCCGTTGTAGAAGTCCGCGAGGAAGAACGCCGTTGTCGGGTCGCCCTGCAGCGTCTCGTCGAAGGCCTGGGTCAGGTACTGCCAGCTGTCGGCGGAGTAGAGCGCCGCGATGATCCCGGTCATCAGGGCGTCGGCTCCGAGCATCCGCCCGTCGCCGTTCTCGAGCGGGTTCGCATCGACGCTCGAGAGCAGAGCGCCGAGGTCGGCCATCGCCTCGTCGACAGTGCCGTTGAACGGGCACTCCCCCGAGTCGAGGCAGTCCTTCATGTACGCGCGCAGGGCCGATTCGAACCCCAGCGCCTGAGTCGCGCCCACGTCGAGACCCGACACCGCCGGATCGATCGCGCCGTCGAGCACGAGGCGCCCCGCCTTCTCGGGGTAGAGGTTCGCATAGGTGGCACCGAGGAACGTGCCGTACGAGTAGCCGAGGTAGTTGAGCTGTTTGTCACCGAGAACCGCACGGATGAGATCCATGTCGCGCGCTGCGTTGATGGTGGTGATGTAGGGAAGGATGCCACCGCTGTTCGCCTCGCACGCGTCGGCGAACTCCTTGTGCGCCTCGAGCAGCTCGGCCTCCCAGTCCTCGCTGCCGCGGGGTGCGTCGGGGATCGAGTACAGGTAGTCGTCCATGCCTGCGGCATCGAAGCAGGTGACGGCGGTCGATTGTCCGACACCGCGGGGATCGAAACCGATCACGTCGTAGTTCTCGATCAGGTCGGCGCCGACCGCGAAGTCGAGGCTGTCGCGGATGAGCTCCACACCGCTGGCGCCGGGCCCTCCGGGGTTCGTGAGCAGGGATCCCTGCGCGGTCCCCGTGGCCTGATGGCGCACGACGGAGAGGGTGATCTCGCCGTCGCCCGGGTTCTCCCAGTCGAGGGGCGCGGTCACGTCGGTGCAGTCGAATCCCGTGCCGCACTCGGTCCACGTGAGCGTCTGCCCGTAGAACGGCATCAGGTCTTGCGCGACGCCCTCGGTGTCGGGTGCGTTGGTGACCGAAGGCTTGGGCTCGGCGCCCTCGGGGATCATCGCGTACAGACACCCGGACAGTGCGACGGATGCGGCGGCGAGACCGGCGACCACCGCCACGGCGCGTCGGATGCGGGAAGTCGGTCGAGTGTTCACGGTGTCCTCCCGCTCGTGACAGTCACGAGCAAGCTCTCGAGGGCGAGCAGTGGTGCGACGTTGCGCTCCAGCGACTGGCGCGTATCGGCAAGGTGGTCGAGTACGACAAGGGTACGGGTCTCGGGCCATGCGGCCGCCAGCGCCGCCAGCTCTTCGCGCAGCTCACGGTTGATCAGCTCGCCGTCCCGGCCGAACTGCAGCATGACCACATCACGGAAGAGCGACTGCAGATCGGTCAGGACCCTGTCGATGCCGTCGCGCAGGCTCCGGGTCGCACGCTTCTTCTGATCGTCTTCGAGCGCGGAGATCTGGCTGCGCAGTGCTGGCGGAACTGCCTGCCCCTCTGCGACGCCGACCATGCGCAGCAGATTGGCGCGCTCGGCCGCATCGCGTTCGGCGGTGAGAGCCTTGGCATCGTCTGTGGCCGCCTGGATGATGCGCCCGGCGACCTCGACCGCGTCGCCGACCCCGCGCACCCCCAGCACGGATCGCAGGGTCTCGTCGCGGCGCCTGCGCGCGGCGTCATCGGTCGCCAGACGCTGGGCCATGCCGATATGACGCTGCGCATGCCGTGCAGCCTGTTCGGCGATCGCCTCGTCGACCCCGGTGCGCAGCGTGATCAGCCGCGCCACGTCTGCGACGTCGGGCTCGCGAAGTCGCAGCGAGCGCACCCGCGAGCGGATGGTGGGCAGCAGATCGGCCTCACTGGGTGCGCAGAGGATCCAGACGGTCTGCTCGGGCGGTTCCTCGAGCGCCTTCAGGAGGACGTTGGAGGTGCGCTCGACCATGCGATCGGCATCCTCGACGACGATCACCCGGTAGCGCCCCGCGGACGGTGCGAAGTACGAACGCTCGACCAGGGCGCGGGCCTCGGCGATCGTGATGATGACCTTGTCGGTGCGCAGCGCCGTCACGTCGGGGTGGGTTCCGGCGAGCACCTGTCGCATCGCCGCTTCGTCGTCGGGATGATCCGCGACCAGTGCGGCGGCGAAGGCGTGGGCGAGCGTGGAGCGCCCTGACCCGGGAGGCCCGGTGATGAGCCACGCATGCGACAGAGCCGTCGGGTCGGATGCCGCGTTGCGCAGCGTCTCGACCGCGGCGTCCTGCCCCCACACATCGGCCCACGGAAACGGGGCGGCGACAGTCTGGGGCATGGTCTCAGCCTAATCGGGAGCGCCGACGTCGGCGGCACTCCCGGCCTGAGGCGAGCGCGCCGAACGACGAGGAGCCCGCGGATGGCTCGACGGGCGTGGTCGAATGCGCGACAGGCGGGCGCGAAAGCCCTCAGCCGAGCAGGGTCGAGACGCGTTCGCGGATCTGAGCGGCGATGGCCTCGGGTGTCGCCGAGGCGTCGAGCACGAGGAACCGCTCGGGCTCCGCATCCGCGAGGCGCAGATACGCGTCTCGCACGCGCGCATGGAACTCGGTCTTCTCGGCCTCGAGCCGATCGAAAGGCTTGTCTGCGGAGTCGAGGCGCACGCGTGCCGACTCGGGATCGAGGTCGAGCAGCACGGTGAGATCGGGAAGCGCACCCTCGGCGGCCCACAGCGAGAGGTTGCGGATCTCGTCGCCGTCGAGCACACGGCCAGCCCCCTGGTACGCCACGGAAGAGTCGAGGTATCGATCCTGCAGCACGACCTCACCGCGGGCGAGCGCCGGCCGGACGATCGTCGCCACGTGGTGCGCCCGATCTGCGGCATAAAGAAGCGCCTCGGCACGCGGGGCGATGTCACCGCGATGGTGCAGGACGATGTCGCGGATCAGCTGCCCGACCTCCGAGCCGCCGGGCTCGCGGGTGCGCACCACCGTGCGGCCAGCGTCGATCAGCCACTCGGCGAGCAGGTTCGACTGGGTGGTCTTGCCCGAGCCGTCTCCGCCTTCGAGCGTGATCCAGACGCCGGAATCCGACGTCACGAACCGGCCTTCTTCGCAGCGTTCGCGGCGCGTGTGGCCGCTGCCTTCTTGGCCGCGGCGGAACGAGCGGCAGCCTTCTCGGCATCCGTCGCAGATGCCTTCGCGGCGGTGGTCTTCTTCGCGGGAGCTTTCTTCGCGGGAGCTTTCTTCGCGGGAGCCTTCTTGGCCGCGCCCCGCTTGGGAGCCGGCCCCTTCGCACGCTTGTCCGCCAGCATCTGCACGGCGATCTCGAAGGTGATGTCCTCGACCTTCTGGCCGCGCGGGATCGTCACGTTGGTCTCGCCATCCGTGACGTACGCGCCGAAGCGACCGTCGCGGATGCGGATCGGCTTGCCGCTGACCGGGTCGGCCTCGAACTCGGCGAGCGCGCTCGACGCACGGCGGGATCCCGCTCCATACTTCGGCTGAGCGTAGATCTCGAGGGCCTTCTCGAGGGTCACGTCGAAGATCTGCGATTCGCTCTCGAGCGACCGGGAGTCCGTGCCCTTCTTGAGGTACGGACCGAAACGGCCGTTCTGCGCGGTGATCTCGTCGCCGGTCTCGGGGTCGGCACCCACGACGCGAGGCAGGCTGAGCAGCTGCAGCGCAGTGTCGAGCTCGATCGTGTCGACCGACATCGACCGGAACAGCGAGGCGGTGCGGGGCTTCGGTGCCGCATCCTTCTTCGCGCCGCGCTTCGGCTTGGGCGCCTCGACGACCTCGCCGGTCGCCTCGTCGACCGCGGCGTCGTCGGACACCGGGTCGGTCTCCTGCACGTACGGACCGAAGCGTCCGTCCTTGACGACGACGATCTTGCCGTTGTCGGGGTTGGTTCCGAGCACGCGATCGCCGGCGACGGGAGCATCGATGAGCTCCTGCGCCTTCGCCGCCGTGAGCTCGTCGGGCGCGAGATCCTCGGGCACGTTGACGATGCGGGGCTTTTCGTCGGGAGCCTCGGGGTTCGCGACCTCGAGGTACGGACCGTACTTGCCGAAACGCAGCGTCGCCGTCTCGGTGATCGGCGTCGAGTTCAGAGCACGCGCATCGATCTCGCCGAGGTTGTCGACGGTCTGACGCAGGCCGACGTGCGAGTCCGAGCCGTAATAGAAGGAGCGCAGCCACTCGACGCGCTTCTGCTCGCCGCGGGCGATCGCATCGAGGTCGTCTTCGAGCGCGGCCGTGAAGTCGTAGTCGATGAGGTCGGCGAAGTGCTCTTCGAGCAGACGGACGACGCTGAACGCGAGCCACGTGGGCACGAGGGCCTGGCCGCGCTTGGTCGCATAGCCGCGATCGATCACGGTGCCGATGATGCTCGCGAACGTCGAGGGGCGTCCAATGCCGTGCTCCTCGAGCGCCTTGACCAGGGATGCCTCGGTGTAGCGCGGCTTCGGGGTCGTGCGGTGCCCCTTGGCCTCGGACTCCGACATGCGCAGCTCGTCGCCGACGGCGACGATCGGCAGCGACTGGTTCTCGTCGGTGTCCTTGTCGTTGCGCTTCTCGTCGCGTCCTTCTTCATAGGCCTCGAGGAAGCCCTTGAACGTGTACACGGTTCCGGATGCCGTGAACTCGGCCTTCTGCCCCGCCGCATCGACGAGGATCGTGACCGTCGTGGTCTCGTACTTGGCGTCGGCCATCTGGCTGGCGACGGTGCGCTTCCAGATCAGGTCGTAGAGACGGTGCTCCTCGCGGTCGAGCTCGGAAGCGACCGACTTCGGGGTGCGGAAGTTCTCGCCCGAGGGTCGGATCGCCTCGTGCGCCTCCTGCGCGTTCTTGCTCTTCGACTTGTAGACGCGGGGCTTGAGCGGCACCGCCGAGTCGCCATAGAGCGCGACGGCCTGGCTGCGCGCAGCCTGCACCGCCTGCGTGCTCAGCGCCACGGAGTCGGTACGCATATAGGTGATGTAGCCCTTTTCGTACAGACGCTGGGCGACGCTCATCGCCTGCTTGGCGCTCATCGAGAGCTTGCGTCCTGCCTCCTGCTGCATGGTGGAGGTCGTGAAGGGGGCGTACGGGCTGCGGGTTCCGGGCTTCGCCTCGACCTTCGTCACCGCACCGGTGCCAGCCGCGTCGACAGCGTGCGCCAGAGCAGCGGCCTTCTTCTCGTCGAGGATGACGACGGCCTTCTTGAGCTTTCCGTCGTCGTCGAAGTCCGTGCCGCGGGCGAGCTGGCCACCGTCGACGCGAACCAGGCGCACCTTGAATCCGGACGACGACGAGGCGAGCGCCTCGACGTCCCAGTACTCGGCCGACACGAAGGCCATGCGCTCGCGTTCGCGCTCGACGATCATGCGGGTCGCGGCGGACTGCACGCGTCCTGCCGAAAGGCCGGTCTTGACCTTGTACCAGAGCACGGGCGAGACGTCCCACCCGTAGAGGCGGTCGAGGATGCGGCGCGTCTCCTGCGCGTCGACGAGGTCGGTGTCGAGCTCGCGGGTGTTGCCGATGGCAGCCTGGATCGCGTCCTTGGTGATCTCGTGGAAGACCATGCGCTTGACCGGGACCTTGGGCTTCAGGGTCTCGAGCAGATGCCACGCGATGGCCTCGCCCTCGCGGTCCTCATCAGTGGCGAGCAGAAGCTCGTCGGCCGTCTTGAGCGCACGCTTGAGCTCGGCGACGGTCTTCGTCTTGCGATCGGAGACCACGTAGTAGGGGTCGAAGTCGTTGTCGACGTCGATCGAGTACTTCCCGTAGGCCTGCTTGTCGGCCGCGGGGATGTCCTTCTTGTCTGCGAGGTCGCGGATGTGTCCGACCGAGCTGAGCACCTCGTAGCCATCGCCGAGGTACCCCTGGATCGACCGCATCTTCGTCGGAGACTCGACGATGACGAGCTTCTTGCCTTCAGCCAAGGGAGCATCCTTTCTTCGAAGCACACCATACACACCGCCGTGATGGGTTGGTCACAGAGGTCGCCTGCATTTTCGCGGGAAAGTGCTTCGTGCCGCCGTCAGGATCCCTCGGGTGGCCCAGCACGGGCTCGGGACACGGCAGCGAGTCCAGCGTACGCCGCGTTCACCTGCACGGTCGCCACGAAGCTGTCGAGGGCGCACGCGATGAGTGTCGCCCCCGACGCCGCAGCCACGCGTGCGGCAAGGGTGCACGGGTCGTCGCCTGTCGCGATCGCTCCGCTGGCGGCGTCCGCTGCGGCGAGCGCTGCAGCGTCGGCGGCCCCGGCTGCGCGCTGCGCCGTGACCGCCGCTCCCCCGACGGCCGCGAGCCCCAGAGAGAGGGCAGCCGCGACCGAGAGGAGCCCTGCGGCGAGAGCTGATCCGGCCATCAGCGCACCCTCCGTCCGGTCGTGGGCATCAGAGTCCGCCACCGAGCGCGCAACTCGACGCCTGCAATCCGAGCCTGATGAATCCGCCGATCGCGTAGTCGGTGCGCGCGGACACGCACACGAGGTCTCCGGAGGACGAGCTCGTCATCCCCGCTCCGGGCACAGCTGCGGTCACAGCCTGCGCCGCTGCCCCATCGTCCTCCCCTCGGCCGAGAAGCCGTGCGGCATCGGCGGTCGCATCCTGCAGCGCGACCTGCCGGGCGGCGGCGCCGAGTGCTCCCGCTCCGAGCAGGAGGGCGAGGACGACCGCCGGGAGGGCGAGCGCGAGCTCTGCCGCCACGGATCCTCGTTCAGCGTCTCGGTCGGGGAGCATCACGACACCGTGAGGGCCCGACGCACCAGGTCGGTGAGGATGCCTCGCACCTCGTCGGAGCGCATGATCACGACGAGCAGTCCGGCGAAGGCGACGGCGGCCATGGTCGTGATCGCGTACTCGGCGGTGGCTGCGCCGGTGTCGTCCCCGAAGAGAGCGGAAGCGCGGCGGCGGGTGAGCGGAGGGACGGCGTTCATGGGTTCCTTCTTTCTGTGGGTGGATGCGACGTGCATCCGGTGGGTTGCGGCAGCGGTCACAGCGGCAGCGGTCACAGCGGCAGCGGGGTCGAGGCGAGCACGCTGAGAAGCAGAGGGGCGACGCCGAGCAGCAGGAACGCCGGCAGCGTGCAGACGCCGAGGGGGATGAGGAGCTTCGTCGAGAGCCTGGCTGCTCGCATGCGGCCATCGATTCGAGAGGCATGCCTGTCTTGTGCGGCGGAGGCACGCAGCAGTTCACCGGCCGGCACGCCCGCCGACGTCGACAGCTCGAGCACCGAACGGATGCGGGCGGCATCACCGCCTCTCGTCGCGGGGGTCTCCGCCACGAGGCGCAGCGCGCGCGGTATCGATGCACCTCCCGACAGCGCGACGGCCATCAGCTCGGCGTGCATCCCCGGGGTGCCGGGCTCCGGCCGGGCACGCCTGAGAAGTCCTGCGGTCCAGGCACGCGCGACGAGCACGAGCAGAAGTCCGGCGACGACGCATCCGGCCCCGGCCGGAGTGCCGACGATCACGCCCAGGGTGTCGAACCCCAGGGCGAAGCCGAGCAGAAGCCCCGCGAACGGCATCCACAGCAGCAGTCGCGCCGTGCCCGCCGGCTCGGCCAGCGCGATGCGCACGTCGTCGGCTGCCGCAGCGGCGTCGCGGAGCGTCTCAGCGATCATCCGCAGCACCTCGGCGAGCGGGGCGCCCACGGTCGTCGCGATCTCCCAGGCGGCGGCGAGGTCTCGCCATGCGCCGCCCTCGGCCTCGATCGCGGCGACCAGCGGAACACCCTCGTCGACGCGCTCGACGACCGCTGCGGCATGCGCGTCGCCGATCGAGGCGAGGTGATGCCAGGCGACCATCGGGACCGCCCCGGCCTGCAGCAGCACGGCGAGCGTCTGCACCGAGGTCGCCGCGTCGGCCCCGCCGCTCGGCTCTTCCCGCCGCGCCCTCCCCCTCACCACGGTCGCACTTCCGCGATGCCGAGTCGGTCGCCGACCACGGCGAACTCCCCGGCCTGCGTGATTCGCCTCTGCCCTCCGGGCGAGCGCTCCAGGTGCAGGACGACGGTGAACGCGCTCACCACCTGACGGGCGAGTGCCGTGGCATCCATGTCGGCGAGCGCACCGAGCGCCTCGAGCCGCGCGGGTACATCGTTCAGACCGCTCGCGTGCAGAGTGCCCGCTCCTCCGTCGTGCCCGGTGTTCAGCGCGGTCAGCAGCTCTCTGACCTCCTCCCCTCGGCACTCCCCCACGACGAGCCGATCCGGCCGCATGCGCAGCGACTCCCGCACGAGACGGGCCAGGCTGATGCCACCTGCACCTTCGAGATTCGACTGCCGCGCTTCGAGCGCGACGTGGTGCGGGTGCCTCGGTCGCAGCTCGGCGACGTCCTCGATCGTGACGATCCGCTCCGAGGCGGGCGCCGCCGACAGCAGAGCGGAGAGCAGAGTGGTCTTGCCCGTGCCTGTGCCGCCGGTGATGAGGATGTTCGCGCGCTCGGCCACCAAGGTGAGCAGCCAGCTGTGCTGCCGCGCGTCGAACGCCCCGAGGGCCGCAAGGGCATCGAGATCGGCGGCACGCACTCTCGGCACGCGGATCGACAGCGCCGTCCCCGACGTCGAGATCGGCGCGAGCACCGCGTGCACGCGGATGCCGGTCTGCAGTCGCACGTCGACGCACGGCGCCTGGTCGTCGAGATGTCGGCCCCCGAGTCCGACGAGCGCGACCGCCAGATCGCGCACCTCGCGTTCGGAGGCGCTCCACGCCGGCACCGGTTCTGCGCCGTGGCCCCGGTCGACGAAGAGACCGGCGGCTCCGTTGACGAAGATGTCGGTGACGTCGTCATCGCGGCAGTACTCCGCGAGCGGCCCGAAGACCGGGTCGATGTCGAGCGGGGCATGGCCGACGGCAGGCACGCCGGGGCTCGGTGCCGACGCGGCACGCGGGCGGATGACGAAGGGATCAGGCATCCCCCGAAGGTAGGCGGCATGACCGACCGGCATCCGTCGCTGCGTCCGGCACGGACGTGTCCTGTGGGCAACTGCGTCGCCGCCGCATCCGTGCAGAACCGATACCGACTGCGGTGCATCGATCAGGTGGGCCCTGGGAGCGCTCACATGCAGAGAAGGGCGGCACCTCACGGGGGGAATGAGATGCCGCCCACGGCGTCCCCTGATGGGGGAATCGGGCACGCCAAGGCCAGAATGAGAATTCGGCTGTCGTCGAGTGTACGCAAGGCAAGCGTCCTGACAAAACCCGTCGCACTACCTACTTTCGACAGTATGCGACGTCGGTGGCCGGGACTAGATTCGCCCTGACCTGATCGTGCCCCCGTACGGTCATGCCCGCAGTACCTGCCATGCCGCAAAGGAGCGCCTGCCGATGAGCAGCCAGATCGACCATCTTCTCGATGAGACCCGCCAGTTCCCGCCGTCCGACGAATTCGTCGCCCAGTCGGTCTCGTCACCGGCCCTGTACGAGAACGCCGCGGCAGACCGCGAGGCGTTCTGGGCAGAGCAGTCGCGCGAGCTGCTCGAGTGGCACAAGCCCTTCACGCAGGTGCTCGACTGGTCGACGCCCCCGTTCGCGAAATGGTTCGACGACGGCGAGCTCAATGTGGCCTACAACTGCCTCGACCGCCACGTCGAGGCGGGCAACGGCGACCGCGTCGCGCTCCACTGGGAGGGCGAGCCCGGCGACTCCCGCTCGATCACCTATGCCGAGCTGACCGAAGAGGTCAAGCGCGTCGCCAACGTGCTCGAGGGCCTCGGCGTCGGCCACGGCGACCGCGTCGCGATCTACCTGCCGATGATCCCCGAGGCAGTCGCATCGATGCTCGCCGTCGCGCGCGTCGGAGCCATCCATTCGGTCGTGTTCGGCGGTTTCAGCGCCGACAGCCTGCGTTCGCGCATCGATGACGCCGGCGCGAAGCTCGTGATCACCGCCGACGGCGGCTATCGCAAGGGTCGCGTGTCCGCTCTCAAACCCGCCGTCGACCAGGCCCTCGCCGACCGGGGCGACGGTGAACAGCAGACGGTCGAGCACGTGCTCGTCGTCCGCCGCGGCGAGAACGAGGTCGAGTGGCACGAGGGCCGAGACCTGTGGTGGCACGAGGTCGTTCCCACGGCATCCCCCGAACACACCGCTGAGGCGTTCCCTGCCGAGAACCCTCTGTTCATCCTCTACACCTCGGGCACCACCGGAAAGCCGAAGGGCATCCTGCACACGTCCGGCGGCTACCTCACCCAGGCCGCGTACTCGCACAAGTACGTGTTCGACCTGCACCCCGAGACCGACGTCTACTGGTGCACGGCCGACATCGGCTGGATCACCGGCCACAGCTACGTCACCTACGGCCCCCTCGCCAACGGCGCGACCCAGGTGATCTACGAAGGCACTCCGGATGCTCCGCACCCCGGTCGCTGGTGGGAGATCATCGAGAAGTACAAGGTCTCGATCTTCTACACAGCGCCGACCGCGATCCGCTCGTTCATGAAGATCGGTCGCAGCGTGCCCGCGAACTTCGATCTGTCGTCGCTGCGACTGCTCGGATCGGTGGGCGAGCCCATCAACCCCGAGGCGTGGATCTGGTACCGCGATGTGATCGGCGCCGGTAAGACGCCGATCGTCGACACCTGGTGGCAGACCGAGACGGGCGCGATCATGGTCTCGGCGCTTCCCGGCGTCACCGCGACCAAGCCCGGTTCGGCGCAGGTCCCCCTCCCCGGCATCTCCATCGACGTCGTCGACGAGTCGGGCGTCGAGGTCGGCAACGGCAACGGCGGCCTGCTCGTGATCACCGAGCCGTGGCCGAGCATGCTCCGCGGCATCTGGGGCGACCCCGAGCGCTACCGCGAGACCTACTGGGAGAAGTTCGAGAAGCAGGGCTACTACTTCGCCGGCGACGGAGCGCGCCTGGATGCCGACGGCGACCTCTGGCTGCTCGGACGCGTCGACGACGTGATGAACGTGTCGGGCCACCGCCTCTCGACGGCCGAGATCGAATCCTCCCTGGTCGCGCATGAGGCCACGGCCGAGGCCGCGGTGGTCGGCGCCGCAGACGAGACCACCGGCCAGGCCGTCGTCGCGTTCGTGATCATCAAGGAGAGCTACCTCTCGGCTCACGACCCGGCCGGCCTCGCCCAGCAGCTGCGCCTGTGGGTGGGCGAGCAGATCGGTGCGATCGCACGGCCCCGCGACGTCTACATCGTCGGCGAGCTGCCGAAGACACGCTCCGGCAAGATCATGCGGCGACTGCTGCGCGATGTCGCAGAGGGCCGCGAGGTCGGCGACACCACGACCCTGGCCGACACGGCTGTGATGAGCATCATCTCGGCTCAGGTCAAGTAGTCCGACGAAGAACGCCCCCAGCCGATGTCCTCATCGGGTGGGGGCGTTCTTCGTGAGAGCGGGCTCAGGCGAGGATGAAGGTGACCTCGACCTCGACCGGGCTGTCGAGGGGCAGCACCGGCACCCCGACGGCCGCGCGGACGTGCTGTCCGGCCTCGCCGAAGATCTCGCCCAGCACGAGGCTCGCACCGTTGATCACGCCGGGCTGACCGCTGAAATCGGGCGTGGATGCCACGAATCCGCCGACCCGGAGGACTCCGGCGATCCTGTCGACGCCACCGGCTGCCGCGGCGGCGGCCGCGAGAGCGTTCAGGGCGCAGGTCCGAGCGTAGGCATTCGCGTCATCGGCACCGACCTCGGCGCCGACCTTGCCGGTGGCGGGCAGCGCGCCGCCGGAGAACGGGAGCTGACCCGAGGTGTAGACGAGTCCGTCATGCACGACGGCCGGCACGTACGCCGCGACGGGGGCGGCGACGACGGGCAGCTCGATGCCGAGCTCGGCGAGACGCGAGGAGACGCTCATGCCGCACCTCCCTCGAACTGGCGAGACGCCTCGGCGGCGGCAGCGAGTCCGGCGTTTCCCGTGGCTTCTGCCGTCACCGGGCGCTTGAAGTAGGCGACGAGGCCTCCTTCGGGTCCCTGGATGACCTGCACGAGCTCCCACCCCTGCTTGCCCCAGTTGTTGAGGATCGCAGCGGTGTTGTGGATCAGCAGCGGGGTGGTCAGGTACTCCCACGTGGTCATGGCACTCCTGTCTGGCAGCACTCGCGCGCGCGGGTGCGTCAAAGGCGGTATTCAGGGAACTCCCCTACGATCAGCGTATGCCTCAAAAGAATCGCACGGTGAAAGGTGCGCTCGGCGGAGTCCTCGGACTCGTCGGGCTCAGCGCCGTCGCCGGTCTCCTCGTCGCGGCCAGCGTCACCCCTGTTCTCGCCATGACGGGTATCGCCGGATCCCAGGCCCTCACCATCTTCGAGAAGCTCCCCGCGAACCTCCAGGTGAACCGGCCGATGGAGCAGTCGACCATCTACGCGATGGACGCCGACAAGAATCCCGTCGAGCTGGCGTCGTTCTACGAGCAGAACCGCATCCCGCTGACGTACGACCAGATCAACCCGGTCGTCTACGACGCGATCCTCTCGAGCGAGGACAAGGACTACTTCAGCCACGGCGGCGTCAACGTCGGCGCGACGGCCAAGGCTCTGGTCGACAACCTCCGAGGCACTGACGACCGAGGCGCATCGACCATCACGCAGCAGTACGTGAAGAACGTGCTGATCCAGGAGTGCGAGCAGGAGGCCGACCCCGCGTCCGGCACGTACGCCGACGACCTCGAGAAGTGCTGGACCGAGGCGACGAACGCCGACGGTGCCAAGGGCATCGAGCGCAAGCTGCAGGAGATGCGCTACGCCCTGCAGATCGAGAAGGAGTACTCGAAGAACGACATCCTCCTCGGGTACCTCAACATCGCGAACTTCGGCGGCACGGTCTACGGCATCGAGGCCGCCGCCAACTACTACTTCTCCACCACCGCGGCGAAGCTGACGGCTGCCCAGGCAGCCACGATCGCCGGCATGGTGCAGAACCCGAACCAGTACCGGATCGACAAGCCCGCGGGCACGTGGACCGACAAGGACGGCGTCGCACACAACACCGAGGAAGACGGCTACGCCCTGACGCTGGATCGCCGTCACTACGTGCTCGACCGCATGCTCACGCTCGGCAAGATCACGCAGGCGCAGTTCGACGAGGCGGATGCCTCCCCCATCACCCCCGCGATCACCCAGCCCACGCAGGGCTGCGTCTCCGCAGGAAACGTCGCGCGCAGCGCCTATTTCTGCGAGTACGTGAAGTCGATCGTGCTCACCGACCCGGCATTCGGCGACGATGAGACGGCCCGCCGGGATCTGCTCCGCCAGGGCGGCCTGAAGATCTACACGACGATGAACATCGACATCCAGACCGCTGCGGCCAACGCCATGGCGGACATCGTGCCGACGAACCCCGACAACCAGTACTTCGGTTCGGCCGGGGTGTCGATCGAGACCGGCACGGGCAAGGTGCTCTCCATCACGCAGAACACGACCTTCAGCGAGACGGTGACGAACGATCAGGCATATTCGGCACTGGTCTGGGCGTCCGACCAGGCCCATGGCGGGTCCGGTGGATTCTCGGTCGGATCGACGTACAAGCTCTTCACGCTGATCGACTGGCTCGAGAAGGGGCACTCGGTCCGTGAGACGCTGAACGGCGCCAACCGGACGATGCGCATCACGGCCTCTTGCGAAAACACGACGACGACCTTCAACAGCAAGGACGTCGGAAACTTCAACGGCGCTTCGGGGTACACCGGCTCCGTGATGACTTTCACGCGCCAGTCGCTGAACACCGGCTACTTCGCGATGGCGGAGAAGCTCGACCTGTGCGACATCAACAAGGTCGCCGACAGAATGGGCGTCACCCTCGCGAAGGGCGGCAAGACCACCGACGAGAACGTGCCGTTCGACGTCCTGGGGTCGAAGTACATCTCGCCGCTCGCCATGGCCGGTGCCTACGCGACGGTCGCGAACAAGGGCATCCACTGCACCCCGGTCGCGATCGAGCGCGTCGTCGACGGCGACGGCAACGACATCCCCGTGCCGAAGTCGACGTGCTCGCAGGTGATCTCGCCCGAGGTGGCCGCCACGGCCGCGTATGCGCTGCAGGGCGTCATGACCTCCGGAGGAACCGGAGCCAACGCGAACACGTACGACGGAACCCCACTGATCGGCAAGACCGGTACCCACAACGGGTGGCAGACCATGATGATCGAGTCGAGCACCAAGGTCACGACGGCCGTGTGGGTCGGTCGCACTCTCGGCGAGGCACCGATCAATCGGAGCTACTACAAGGACCGCAAGCTGAGTGACCTCCGGTACCCGCTCGCTCGCGCCTCGCAGGAGGCCGCGAACAGGATCTACGGCGGCGACCGGTTCCCCGAACCCGACAACA
The DNA here is from genome assembly GCF_052045655.1 of Microbacterium sp. 22215. Taxonomy (NCBI): domain Bacteria; kingdom Bacillati; phylum Actinomycetota; class Actinomycetes; order Micrococcales; family Microbacteriaceae; genus Microbacterium; species Microbacterium sp. 22215. Next base: position 334,876 of record NZ_JBQEPC010000001.1, on the reverse strand, counting down.
AGCTGATCCGTCAGGTGCTGACCGACGTGCCGAACGTCGTCGGACAGACCGTCGAAGAGGCCACGGCGACCCTGAAGGACAAGGGATTCCAGGTCACGGTCGGTGCCGCGGTCGACAGCGACAAGGCGACCAACATCGTCGTGGCGCAGGACCCTGCCGGTCAGGCCCCGAGCGGTGCGACCGTCACGCTCTCGCCGAGCAACGGCCAGGGAGCGACCGTGCCCGACATCACCGGGCAGGCGAAGGACAAGGCGCAGGAAGCACTGTTCGGCGCCGGCTTCACGTCGATCGATTTCGACGGTTCGTGCAACGGCAACGGGGCGAAGGTCGCGTCGACCTCACCCGCTGCCAACGCCGCAGCGAACAAGAGCACGACCATCAAGGTCACGTGTCAGTGACCTCACGCCGTGCGGCACACCCGGCCCTCATCGCGCTCGGCGCGGTGGGGGCCGCTGGTGCTGCGGCCGCCGTCTGGGGCATCGGCATCGAGCGCTACCTCTTCACGGTGCGGGAGGCGACGGCATCCGCACTCCCACCCGGCTCCTCTCCCCTGCGCGTGCTCCACGTCTCGGATGCGCACATGGCGCCGTGGCAGCACCGCAAGCAGGACTGGCTCGCCTCTCTCGCGCAGTTGAAGCCCGACCTCGTGATCAACACCGGCGACAACCTCGGGCACCGCGACGGCCTGGTGGGCATCCGTCGGGCCTTCGAGCCCTTCGCCGGCATCCCCGGTGTGTTCGTGCACGGCTCGAACGATGTGAACGGCCCCGCCCCACGCAACCCGATCCGCTACTTCGCCGGACCATCGAAACGGCACAGCGAACCGACGTTCCTCGACACGGATGCGATGGATGCGTACTTCACCGACGAGCTCGGCTGGACGGATCTGAACAACACCGCCGCGCGGCTCACTGTCGCAGGGAACCCGCTCGACTTCTTCGGCGTGAGCGACGCGCACCGGCAGTGGGACCGGCTCGAAGACCTCCCCGCCGCGATCAGGACCCTCGGCCCGCAGGATGCCGCGACATCCGTGCTCGGCGTCACGCATGCGCCCTACCAGCGTGTGATGAACCGCTACATCGAGCTCGGCGCCGACGCGATCTTCGGCGGCCACACGCACGGCGGCCAGGTGTGCCTGCCCGGCTTCGGCGCCCTGGTCGCGAACTGCGACATCCCGCTGAAGCAGGCCAAGGGCCTCAGCACCTGGACGCAGGGCGGGCGCACCGTCCCGCTGAACGTCAGCGCCGGCTGCGGTCACTCGATCTACGCTCCCGTGCGCTTCGCGTGCCGCCCCGAGGCGACGCTGCTGACACTCATCCCACGTCGCCGCTGAATCCTCTTGCATGTGCTCGACGCACATAAACCCGACTTCGACTATTGCAACAGTCCAAGGGCTGGTGTTACTGTCAGGTCAAGTCTCGGGGGAAACGAGACTAACCGGAGGATTCAAATGCAAATAAGGTATGCTTTCGCGCCCATCGTGATTGTCACAGCGCTCGCTGTCTCAGCCGCAAGCCCCGCCGTCGCCAGCACCGCTGTGGCCAGCTCACCGCAGGTCAAAACATTCTGGAACGGTTGCAATTCGACTACGTGGAGCACGGGCGTCCCTACGAAGTGCTTCTACCAAGACGTACAAGGCTTTATGCTTTTTGGTTACTACACCGGCTCCGTCGATGGAGCCTTTGGTGTCAATTCTTGGAAGGCAATGCAACGGTATTTGAATGCGGCAGGTTGGAACGCCGGCACAGTGGACGGGATCGCGGGTTACCAGACGAAGACCGCACTGCAGAGACTACTCAAGCACGAGGGACTATACACCGGGCCGATTGATGGAATCTTCGGCGCCGGAACGTACCGAGCATGGGCTGTTCACGTGAGCGGCACCGTGAACTAAGTTCACAACACTTCCGTCTCCTCGGGGCCCTTGAGGCCTCTAACGCAGATTGGCATTGTGCATGCCTGCTGCGACTCACAACACTTGAGAGATAGCGACTGACGCACGTTCCCCTGTTGAACTGCTTGCTCCCCTCCAGGATCGATACGTCCGGGTTTGCTGTCAGACTAGAACGGACCGAGACAAACGAAAAGCATTGCAAAAACACTCGCGACAATATTGTTGACGGCTTACTTTGCCACCACCCCAGCAGGAGCACAAGCAGCAAACGGTCAGACCGCTGAAAGCGCGATCACCCCCTTCTCGGGCGGCTACCCAGAATACAGCTTCTCGGTCAGAATGGGGCCAAGCAATTCGGGCGTCCCCCGCATCCCGGTGCCTTCAACCTCGAACAGCGGCGTGTCCAATTGCACGCTCAACCAGGGCACGGTAAATGACGCAGTCCGCGGAATGCAGCAAGCACTCAATCAGTGCTACGGGAAGGGTCTTACTGTAGACGGCAACTTCGGCCCGGCGACACGAACGGCCCTAAGATCTGTTCAGTCTGCCATCGGCGCGACGTCAGACGGCATCTTCGGTCCAAGCACGCGGGACCGAATGACATTCAAAGGCAATGGTTCAACGTGCCAAACTGGTCTATACATACGCACAAACCACATCGCGTATTTTAACTGATCACCGCGCAGAGAGATAGACATCCGGAGCACTTCATAGATGCTTTACTGTCCGTTTCAGGATCTCGTATCCTGACACGGACTCCGTCGCCATTCGATGAATCGCTAGCCCTACACTCGGCTCCGCTTGCCTCTCGTCGTTGTCTTCGCGTTGAGCCTTCTCTTGCCAGCTGTCAGGGCGGTGCCGGCTCTCTCGCGGCTTGTACCTCGCGGGGCCGTATTCGCGCTCGCCGTTTCGATGCGCGCTTTCGATCTCATGGATCGCGTTCGTCGGATGGTCGTTCACACTCGGCGCGAGTGGCGGAAGAATCGGGCCGCTCACGTCCACGAGCGGATTCGTAGCCGCGCTGATCTGCGTGGCTGTCAGCGCGTGACCTGCCATGCTGCCTGCCCTAGCGATGATGGTCCCCCATCGATTCGTGAGGTTGACAAGTCTGATGGTGATCTGAGTTCTGGGAGCGACGACACTTCTGATCTCGATGACACGCGTGGCGGATGAGCCCTCGATTCGGCGCTGAGACCATTTCGCTGTAGACTCGGAGGGTTGCAAAACGGGGTGTGGCGCAGCTTGGTAGCGCGCTTCGTTCGGGACGAAGAGGTCGCAGGTTCAAATCCTGTCACCCCGACCAGTAACACCGGAAGGCCGCCCTCACGGGCGGCCTTCTCTGTACCAGGACCGAGGCGAAAGGGACCGCGTGAGCAACCTGTTCCCTCCCCCGCGCCGCCTCACCCGCGGCATCGCACTCGGTCTCGGCATCCCGTTCCTCGCCGGTCTCGCCCTGCTCACGCTGACGCCCGCGCGTGTGGAGGAGACGATGCCGAACCTGCTCGATCTCGTGCTCTCGGCGGCTCACCGCCTGGGCTGGGAGTCACTCGACTTCACGCGCCTCGAGATCATCGCGAACGTGCTCGTGTTCGTGCCGGTCGGCATCGTCGCGTTCGTCCTCGTGCCGCGCCGCCTCTGGATGCTCGCGGTGATCGCGGGTCCTGTGCTGTCGTTCACGATCGAGATCGCACAGCGGCTCGCCCTCCCCCACCGCGCTGCGACGATCACCGACGTCGTCGCGAACTCGGGCGGCGCCCTGATCGGCGTCTTCATCGCGATCGCCGGAACGCTGCTGTTCGCCCCGCATCCCACTCCCCGTCCGCCACATACCCAGGAAGCATCATGACCTCGCCTGCTCTGGTCGCCTTCGATCTCGACGACACCCTCGCCGCCTCCAAGGCCGCGATCGACCCGCGGATCGCCCGTCTGCTGCTTGCGCTGCTCTCGAAGGTCGATGTCGCGATCATCTCGGGAGGCAATGAGGCCCAGTTCCGCTCGCAGGTGATCGCTAAGCTCGGCGACATCGATGCGACGGCCGCCGCTCGACTGCACCTGCTCCCCACCTGCGGAACGCGGTACCTGCGGTGGGACGGCACAGGATTCGCTCCGGTGTACGCGCAGGATCTCAGCGCGGAGCAAAAGGCGCGAGCGCTGAGTGCGCTGCGCGAAGAGGCGGAGCGTCTGGGGCTGTGGGAACCCCAGCCCTGGGGTGAGATCCTCGAAGACCGCGGTTCGCAGATCACGTTCTCGGCCCTCGGCCAGAGGGCACCGCACGGCGCCAAGCGCGACTGGGACCCGAGCGGCGCGAAGCGGGAGGCGCTGCGGGATGCCGTCGCCACCCGACTTCCCGACCTCGAGGTGCGCTCGGGCGGATCGACCTCGATCGACATCACGCTCGCAGGAATCGACAAGGCATACGGCATGCGACAGCTCGCCGAGCACACCGGTATCCCCCTGACCTCGATGCTGTTCTACGGCGACCGTCTCGACGAGGGCGGCAACGACTACCCGGTGCTCGCGATCGGCGTGCCCTCGGTGGCCGTGGAGGGCTGGGAGGACACCGCCGACAAGCTCGACGCACTCCTCCCCACGCTCTGACGGCTGCCTACACCCCGCGCGTGCGGCGGAGTTCTAGCATGTCGGTATGGAACCGCTGCTGATCGTCATCCTGACCGCAGCTGTCGCGAGCGCGGCCTGCTGGATCCTGTCTCTCGTGACCCGCGACACCTCGTGGGTCGACCGCGCCTAGTCGATCGTGCCCGTCGTCTACGTGTGGATCTTCGCCGGTGCGGCACTCGCGGGCGGCGACGAGGCCGGCCGCCTGGTGCTGATGGCCGTTCTCGTGACCTGTGGGGTGCGCGTCTGACCTTCAACTTCGCCCGCAAGGGCGGATACACCGGCATGGAGGACTACCGGTGGGCGATCCTGCGCGGACGCATGAAGCCGTGGCAGTTCCAGCTCTTCAATCTGCTGTTCATCATCGGGTATCAGATGACGCTGCTCGTGCTCATCACGCTCCCGGCTGAGATCGCCCTGCAGCATCCGGCTCCGCTGAACGCGTGGGACCTCGTGTTCGCCGCGGTCTTCCTCGCGCTGCTGCTCGGCGAGACGGTCGCCGACCAGCAGCAGTGGGAGTTCCACCGGCGCAAGAAGCAGGCGGGCGGCGCACTCGCTCCCGGCTTCGCGACCGAGGGGCTGTTCCGTTACAGCAGGCACCCCAACTTCTTCTTCGAGCAGAGCCAGTGGTGGGCGCTCTACGCGATCGGCGCGACGGCCGCCGTGGCCTCGGGCGAAGGCCTGCTCGGCGGGGCGTTGAACTGGTCGATCATCGGACCGTTCCTGCTCAGCATCCTGTTCATCGGCTCGACGGTCTTCACCGAGTCGATCACCGCGGGAAAGTATCCCGCGTACGCGGAGTACCGTCGGACGACGTCGATGCTCGTGCCCTGGCCACCGCGGACCCGGCGGGTCGCCGAGTCCGCGGTGTGAGGGTCAGCCGACGACGACGTCGGACGCGGCGCGCGCCACCGGAACGAGGCGCGTGAGCTGCGTGACGTGCGCGGGCTCGAGCTCGGCGAGCGAGGCGACGCCCAGCAGGCGCATGGTGCGCTCGATCTCGGTGCGGAGGATGCTGATCGTGCGGTCGACCCCCTGACGGCCACCCGCCATGAGCCCGTACAGGTAGGCGCGGCCGATGAGCGTGAAGTCGGCACCGAGCGCGACGGCGGCGACGATGTCGGCACCGTTCATGATGCCGGTGTCGATCATGACGGTGAAGTCGTCGCCCACGGCCTTGCGCACCTCGGGCAGCAGGTGGAACGGGATCGGCGCACGGTCGAGCTGGCGCCCGCCGTGGTTCGACAGCACGATGCCGTCGACACCGGCGTCGCGCAGCCGCACCGAGTCCTCGACGTTCTGCACGCCCTTGATCACGATCTTGCCGGGCCAGATGTCGCGGATCACCGCGAGGTCGTCGTAGCTGATCGTCGGGTCCATCGCCGCATCGAGCAGCTCCCCGACGGTGCCGCCGGTGGTGCTCAGCGACGCGAACTCGAGCTTGGGCGTGGTGAGGAAGTCGTACCACCACCACGGACGAGGGATGGCGTTGACGATCGTTCCGAGCGTGAGCTGCGGGGGGATGCTGAAGCCGTTGCGCTTGTCGCGCAGACGCGCTCCGGCGACCGGGGTGTCGACCGTGAACTGGAGTGTGTCGAAACCGGCGGCGGCGGCGCGACGGGTCAGCTCGTACGAGATCTCGCGGTCGCGCATGACGTACAGCTGGAACCAGTTGCGGCCGTGCGGGTTCGCGGCCTTCACACCCTCGATCGAGGTCGTGCCGAGCGTCGACAGCGTGAAGGGGATGCCGGCAGCGGCTGCGGCGCCGGCGCCGGCGACCTCGCCCTCGGTCTGCATCAGACGGGTGAACCCGGTCGGCGCGATGCCGAAGGGAAGCGCGGACGGGCCTCCGAGGATGTCGACGGACGTGTCGACGGTCGGCGCCGGGCGGAGGATGCCGGGGTGGAACTCGACATCCTGGAAGGCCTGGCGCGCACGCGTGAGCGACAGCTCGCCCTCCGCGGCCCCATCGGTGTAGTCGAACGCGGCCTTCGGCGTGCGGCGCTTCGCGATGGTGCGCAGGTCGTCGATCGTGAGTGCCGAGTCGAGGCGGCGCTTCTTGCCGTCGAACTCGGGCTTCTTGAACTTCATGAGCTCGAGCAGCTCTACGGGGTTGGGAAGCTGGCGCTGGACCATCTCGTGTCCTCTCAGTCGGTGGATCGGGTGCTGCGGGTGAGCCCCGCCGCGGTGTAGTAGCCGGTGATGTGGGCGCGCACGAGTGCCTGAGCCGTCGGCGCGTCACCCGCAGCGATGGCCGCGACGATCGCGCGGTGCTCGGAGCGCAGCACGGCCGCCATGGCATCCCAGTCGGCGATGGCCGCGGCCCCCTCCTGCACATACGACTCGATCGAGGTGCGGAGCCCTGCCATGATCGCCGCGACGACGGTGTTGCCACTGGACTCGGCGAGGGCGAGGTGCAGCTGTGCGTCGAGCGCCAGGAACTCGCCAGGGGTCAGCCCCTCGGCATCCATCGCATCGAGCACGCTGTGTGCGTGCGTGAGATCGGGATCGCTGTGCTGCGCCAGGGCTGCGGCGACCGCGTCCTCGAGCAGCAGTCGCGTCTGCACGACATCGGCCAGAGGGAACCCCTGAGCGGCGACCTGCAGCCGCAGCAGCGTCGACATGCCACCGGACGGGGTGGCGATGACGATCGCTCCCGACTGCGGCCCTGAGCCCGTCGCCGTGCGGATCAGACCCATGACCTCGAGCACGCGCAGCGCCTCTCGGACGCTCGAGCGTCCCACTCCGAGGTCGGCGGCGAGGTCGCGCTCGGAGGCGAGTCGGTCTCCGGGGCCGAGGCGTCCGTCGAGCAGATCGCGCTCGACATGTTCGAGCACGAGACGCCAGGCGCGTGCGGGTTGCTCCGGCATCCGCTCTCCTCGTCGTTCGCGTGTCTGCGGGGGTCGATCACCGACGCCCTCCTGTGGTCTGACCACAGTATCGCGTGTGGTCAGACCACGCAATCGGGGCGCACGAGAACACCGCCCGAAGGCGGGGGCACCGGCGGTGTGGCTCTCAGCCCAGGCGTCCGCCGGACTCGTCGAGGTAGCACGCTCCGCACAGCGACTCGTAGGTCGTGAGCTCGGGTGCCGCGGACCCGTCGGCACCCTCGTCGATCGCCACCTGGTCGCCGTCGAACACGAATCGTCCGCCGATCACACGACCGTTGAAGACCGCCTTGCGTCCGCAGCGGCAGATCGTCTTGAGCTCTTCGAGCGAGTGGGAGATCGCGAGCAGGCGCGCAGAGCCGGGGAACGCGTGGGTGAGGAAGTCGTTGCGGATGCCGTACGCCATCACCGGGATGCCGTCTTCGATCGCGATGCGGAACAGATCGTCGACCTGCTCGGCGGTGAGGAACTGCGCCTCGTCGATCAGAAGACAGGCGACGTCGACCGGGCCGCTGGGCAGCAGCTCGTCTTCCGTGGCCCGGCGAACACGTTCGCGGTGCGTCGCGAACAGCGAGCGGACGTCGTCCTCGGGCCCGACGAGGAAGTCGACGTCGCGCGACACACCGAGTCGGCTGTCGATCTGCGACGCGCCCTTGGTGTCGATCTCGGGCTTGGCGAGCAGCACGTGCTGACCGCGTTCCTCGTAGTTGTACGCGGCCTGGAGCAGCGAAGTGGACTTGCCCGAGTTCATCGCCCCGTAGCGGAAGTAGAGCTTCGCCACAGGCCGGTTACTCGTTGATGCCGAGCGTCGCCGCCGTCGCGGAGGTCGACTTCGCGGCGAGAGCGGCGTCCCTGTTCAGCTGCTCGCCGAACGTCGGGATGAGCTCGCGCAGCGCGGACTCCCAGCCCGGGTACTCGGCGGGGAAGCACTTCTTGAGCAGGTCGAGCATGATCGGCACGGCGGTGGATGCTCCCGGCGAGGCGCCGAGCAGGCCGGCGATCGACCCGTCGGCTGCCGAGACGACCTCGGTGCCGAACTGCAGGATGCCGCCCTTCTTGGCATCCTTCTTCATCACCTGGGCGCGCTGACCGGCGTCGATGAGGGTCCAGTCCTCATCCTTGGCGGTCGGCATGAACGTGCGGAGGCTGTCGACCTTCTTCGCGTGGTTCTTGAGCAGCTCGCCCACCAGATAGGTGATGAGGTCGGGGTTCGCGAAGGCGACCCGCAGCATCGGCCACAGGTTGTGCGTGCGCACCTGCGACACGATGTCGAGCATCGACCCGTTCTTGAGGAACTTGGGGCTGAACGTCGCGAACGGCCCGAACATCAGCGAGGCCTCGCCGTCGACCACACGCGTGTCGAGGTGCGGCACCGACATGGGCGGGGCCCCGACGGACGCCTGCGAGTAGACCTTGGCCTTGTGCTGGGCGACGATCTTCGGGTCGGAGGTCTTGAGGAACTGACCGCCGATCGGGAAGACGCCGTAGCCCTTGATCTCGGGGATGCCTGAGCGCTGCAGCAGTTTGAGAGCCCAGCCACCGGCGCCGACGAACACGAACCGTGCCTTGATCTGGTTCGGCGTGCGCCCGATGGTCGTGCGGTAGTTGATGAGCCAGGTGCCGTCCTTCTGCTTCTTCAGGCTCTTGACCTCGTGGTTGGTGCGCAGCGCCACGCCCGAGTCCGTGAGGTGGTCGAAGAGCTGGTGCGTGAGCGCACCGAAGTCGACATCGGTGCCGGCGGGCACGCGTGTCGCGGCGAACGGCTCGCCCTTGCGACGCTGCTGCATGAGCAGCGGCGCCCACTTGTTGATGACGCGGGAATCCTCGCTGTACTCGATGCCGTCGAACAGCGGCTGCTTCTTCAGCACCTCGTAGCGGTCCTTGAGGTACGCGACATCCTTCTCGCCGCGCACGAACGTCATGTGCGGCGTGGCGTTGATGAAGGTAGAGGGGGCGTCGAGCACTCCCCTGTCGACCAGCGACGACCAGAACTGACGACTCTGCTGGAACTGCTCGTTGATCGAGACGGCCTTGGCGGGGTCGAGAGGAGCGCCCTTCTGCTGCGGCATGTAGTTCAGCTCACAGAGCGCTGCGTGGCCCGTGCCCGCGTTGTTCCACGGGTTGGACGACTCCTGAGCCACATCGGAGAGTCGCTCGAACGCGACGATCTTCCAATCCGGCTGCAGCTCGTGCAGAAGGGTACCCAGGGTGGCGCTCATGATGCCACCACCGATCAAGACGACATCGACGGTTTCGGTCACCACGACAGTCTAGTTCGCGGTCACGGCACGACTGACCATGCGGACCGGTCTCGCGAGACCGGTTCCGCATGGCGGCGATGCGGTCAGGCTATGACGGCCAGACGCTCGGCGAGGATCTCGGCGATCTGCACGGCGTTGAGCGCCGCGCCCTTGCGCAGGTTGTCGTTGCTGATGAACAGCACGAGGCCCTTGTTCTCGGGGGCGGACTGGTCGGCGCGGATGCGTCCGACGAAACTCGGGTCCTTGCCGGCGGCCTGCAGCGGTGTGGGGACCTCGTCGAGGACGACCCCGGGAGCGGCGGAGAGCACCTCCGCGGCACGCTGCGGCGTGATGTCGCGGGCGAACTCGACGTTGATCGAGAGCGAGTGGCCGGTGAAGACGGGAACCCGCACGCAGGTGCCGGCGACGCGGAGGTCGGGGATCTCGAGGATCTTGCGGCTCTCGTTGCGGAGCTTCTTCTCCTCGTCGGTCTCGTTCTGCCCGTCGTCGACGAGGTTGCCCGCGAACGGGATCACGTCGAACGCGATCGGAGCCACGTACTTCTCGGGCTCGGGGAAGTCGATCGACGAGCCGTCGTGCACGAGGCGCAGCGTGTCGCCCTGGGCGAGCACGCCCTCGACCTGGCCGAGGAGCTCCTGCGCGCCGGCCAGACCCGAGCCGGAGACCGCCTGGTACGTCGAGACGATCAGGCGCTCGAGGCCCGCCTCGGCATCCAGAGCCTTCAGAACCGGCATCGCAGCCATCGTCGTGCAGTTGGGGTTCGCGATGATGCCACGGGGGCGGTCGTCGATCGCGTGCGGGTTGACCTCGCTGACGACGAGCGGAACCTCGGGGTCGTTGCGCCAGGCGCTGGAGTTGTCGACGACGACGGCCCCGGCCTCGGCGAAACGCGGCGCGTAGGCGCGGCTGGCGGTCGCCCCGGCGGAGAAGAGTGCGATGTCGATGCCCCCGGCATCCGCGGTCTCGACGTCTTCGACGATGACCGTCGCGCCGCCGAACTCGATGGCGGTGCCCGCGGAGCGCGACGACGAGAACAGGCGAAGCTCGCGGATCGGGAAGGACCGCTCGGCGAGAATCTCGCGCATGACGGTGCCCACCTGGCCGGTGGCGCCCACGATGGCGACGGAGAGTCCTGAGTCGGAGATGCGGGTCATGATGTTCCTTGGCGTCGTGCAGTACTGCAAGAGAGGCTTCGGGCGCGACGTCGGGATGCGGATGCCGCGCCTGGCGCCGATGTCAGGGTTTCGGTGAGTCTACCGTGCCGTCCGGTGCTCGAGGACCGACGGCCGGGCGCTCAGCGACCGGTGCCGGCGTGGACGGTCGCCTCGGCGTCGCCGTCGAGACCGTACGCCGTGTGCACGGTGCGAGCGGCCTCGGCGAGGTCGGTGTCACGGAGCACGACCGAGATGCGGATCTCGGACGTCGAGATCATCTCGATGTTGATGCCTCCGGCCGACAGCGCCTCGAACAGCACCGCCGAGACTCCCGAGTGCGTGCGCATTCCGGCGCCCACGACCGAGAGCTTGCCGATCTGGTCGTCGTGCACGAGGTTCTGGAAGCCGACCTCGGCCTGCTCGCCCGCCAGCGCCTTGAGCGCTGCCGCCGAATCGGCCTTGGGAACCGTGAACGAGATGTCGGTGCGCCCGGTGGCCGACACGTTCTGCACGATCATGTCGACGTTCGCGCCCGACTTGGCGACGATCTTGAAGATCTCAGCCGCCTTGCCCGGCACATCGGGGACACCCGCGACGGTGATCTTGGCCTGGCCGAAATCGGTGGCGACACCGGCGACGATCGGTTCTTCCATGGCTTCTGCTCCCTCGGCTTCGCGAGGGTTCTTCATGCCCTCGCCCAGAACGTATGTGCCCTCGGACGACGAGAACGTCGACCGGGCGTGGATCAGGACGCCGTGCCGGCGTGCGTACTCGACGGCGCGGATGTAGAGCACCTTGGCGCCGTTGGCGGCGAGCTCGAGCATCTCTTCGCTGCCGATGTGGTCGAGCTTCTGCGCCTTCGGGATGACGCGGGGGTCTGCCGTGAAGATGCCGTCGACGTCGCTGTAGATCTCGCAGACGTCGGCGTCGAGGGCGGCGGCCAGAGCCACGGCGGTCGTGTCGGAGCCGCCGCGTCCGAGCGTGGTGATGTCGCGGGTATCGCGGTTGAAGCCCTGGAAGCCGGCGACGATGACGATGGCGCCCTCGTCGAGCGCCTCACGCAGACGGATCGGTGTGACGTCGACGATACGCGCGGCGCCGTGCTGCGAGTCGGTGATCATGCCGGCTTGGCTGCCCGTGAACGAGCGGGCCTCGAAGCCCATGGAGTGGATGGCCATGGCGAGCAGCGCCATCGAGATGCGCTCGCCGCTCGAGAGCAGCATGTCGAGCTCCCGCGGCGCGGGGATCGGCGCCACCTCGTTGGCGAGGTCGAGCAGCTCGTCGGTCGTGTCGCCCATGGCGCTCACGGCGACGACCACGTCATGGCCTGCACGACGTGTGTCGACGATGCGCTTGGCGACGCGCTTGATGCTCTCTGCGTCGGCGACAGACGAGCCGCCGTACTTCTGCACGATGAGGGCCACGATCACTCCCTGGGATGTCGGGCGGATCCGCCCACGGCCCATTCTACGATCGGCGCATATGCGCTTCGTCGCATGTGACGGTCGGGCGGCTGCGTCAGGGAGCCGGAGGGAGCGGCGCCGGGGCGAGATCGGTCGCGACGGATGCCGGAGGACGGAATCTCCCACCCGTGGCGGCGAACCAGCATCCGGCGATGATCAGCGGGAACCCGATGAGGAGTCCGGGTGTCAGGGGCTCGGCGAGCACGATCGCGCCCAGGAGGATCGCCACGACCGGGTTGACGTAGGTGAACAGCGGCGCTCGGACGGGACCCACCTCGCGGATGAGCGCGAAGAAGGCGAGGAAGGCGACGGCGGTGCAGATGACCGCGAGCGCCAGGAGGGCGAAGATCGACGGCAGGGTCGGCACCTGATGCTGGGTGAGGAGTCCGATCGGCAGATAGATCACGCCGATCATGAGCAGCGACAGCGTGATCGTGCCGAGGGAGGGCACGTCGGCGAGCTTGCGGGCCACGATGAACGGCGCGATCGCGTAGAGGATGGCGACCAGCAGCACCTCACCCGCGGCGAGCAGGCTGACCTGGCCACCGAAGAGCCCCGGGCCGGCGACGACGATGGCCACCCCGATGAAACCGACGAGCAGGCCGATCGCGCGCGCCGGGCGCAGGACGCCGCGGTCTCCGCCACCCAGGGCGATCAGGGCGGCGAACAGCGGAACCGTGGCGACGAGCAGCCCGGTCATGCCCGAAGGAAGCGTCATCTCGGCATGGCCGAGCAGCACGAAAGGGCCCGCCATCTCGACAGCGCCGAAGGCGAGGATCCACGGCCAGTGCCTCCATGCCGCGCGAAGCGCTCCCCCGCGGATCGCGAACGGCAGCAGGAGCAGGGCCGCGATGAGCGTGCGCCCGGCGACGATGGCCGGTGGCGAGAGCGACTCGACCGCGATGCTGATGAACAGGTACGGCACGCCCCACAGCAGGGCCATCGCTCCGAAGAGCAGCCACCCACGGCGTGAGAAGCCGCCCTGGGTGTTCACCGCACGCGCCGGGGGTTCACAGCACGCGCCGCCCCTCGAAGGCACGACCGAGGGTGACCTCGTCGGCGTACTCGAGGTCGCCGCCGACCGGGAGGCCCGAGGCGAGGCGCGACACCGTGATCTGCATGGTGGTGAGGAGGCGGCTGAGGTAGCTCGCGGTCGCCTCGCCTTCGAGGTTCGGGTTCGTGGCGAGGATGACCTCCTGCACGGTTCCGTCTGCGAGTCTCGTCATGAGCTGCGCGATGCGCAGATCATCGGGACCGATGCCGGCGATGGGACTGATCGCCCCGCCGAGCACGTGATAGAGACCGCGGAACTCACGTGTGCGCTCGATGGCGGCCACGTCTTTCGCATCTTCGACGACGCAGATCAGCTCGGGATTGCGGCGCGGATCACGACAGATCGCGCAGCGCTCCTGCTCTGCCACGTTGCCGCAGATCTCGCAGAAGCGCACCCGCACACGGATCTCGACGAGCAGCTCGGAGAGACGCGCGACGTCGAACGTCGGCGTCTGCAGGATGTGGAACGCGATGCGCTGCGCGGACTTGGGTCCGATTCCCGGCAGCCGACCGAACTCGTCGATCAGCTCCTGGACGATTCCGTCATACATCAGGAGAACCTCGTCGGGGGCTCGTAGGGCTCTTCGCGCACGAATGTCGCGCCGAGCACCTGGCGGATCACGGCCTCACCGTAACGCTGGACTCCCCCGGCGGGGGTGCGCTCGGTGATCACCGGGGCTGCGGCGGCTGAGGCCACCTTGCGCGCCGGCGCAGCAGGCTGCACGGGCGCCGGCTGCGCGGGAGTCGATGACGACGGGCCGGCCTGAGCGCGACCGGCGGACGACGCGGCCTGCGTCGTCGGCACCGGCTCGTACGCCGGGTCGTAGGGCGGCTCGTCGTCGAAGTACGGCGGTTCGTCATCGAGCGGAGGCGGAGGCTCGTCGCCGTAGGCCGGCCGGTCTGCGGCGGGAGCCGTCGGAGCATTCGGAGCTGCCGAGGACGGGGTTGCCGAGGACGGGGCTGCCGGTGCTGCCGCGGCCGAAGCTGCCGGGGTCGCCGCGGCGGGAGGCGACGACGGCGCGGCTGCAGCGACGGCCGGCGCCGCGACAGGAACAGGTGCGGGGTCGGCGGATGCCGGGATGGCGGCGACAGCCCACTCGGTCACCGGCCCTGCAGAAGCACTTCGAGTCTGAGGACGCGGTGACCCCGCTGACGCAGGCTCCGATGCGGTGGCGTCGCCTGCCGGCGCGCCGGATGAGGGGGTCGCCGGCTGACGTGGAGCCCCGCCCGCAGGCATCGGGGCGGGACGGTACTTGACCTTGACGCCGACCTCGTGCTCGATCGCCATGCGAAGGTGATCGGACGGGCCTGCACCCGGAACCGTGCCCTTGAACTTCGCGACGTCGTGCTGACTCGTGAATCCGAGAGTGAGCACGTCGGAATCGGTGTCGAAGGCGAGCGGCTGAACCGCGGTCGCGAGCAGCCACGAGGTACGGCTGAGGCCCTCGAGCCGCTTGAGCACTCCGGGCCAGGCGGCGGTGATGCCGTCGAATGTCACGGGACCTGCCGATGCCGCGGGCGCGGATTCGGGCTCCGCCGACGTGGATGCCGAGGGGGATGCAGACGACGCGCCGGCTTCGCCCGCCCCGGCGTTCTGCGCGGGGGCCTCCGACGAGTCGGGGATGGTCTCGGCCTGGGCCGTCGATGCAGCGGCGATCGCGGCGCCGGGTGCGGTCTGAGCCGCCTGCGCGGCCTGATCCGCCTGAGCGGCCTGATCCGTCTGAGCGGGAGCGGCCGTGGCGGGCGTCGCCGCCGTCGGTTCCGCAGCGCGAGCACGCGGCTCGGATGTCGTCGGGATCGCTGTCGCCTGAGTGCGCGCGGATGCACCCGCTGCTCCGACCTGCGAGGGCGCGGCGACCGTGCCGGTCTCGGCTCCCGCCGCGAGCACGCGCGCGACCATGAGCTCGAGGTGGAGTCGCGGCGAGGTCGCTCCCGACATGTCATCGAGTGCCGCGCTGACGACGTCGGCGGTGCGAGACAGACGCGCGGATCCGAAAGCATCCGCCTGCGTGCGCATGCGGGCGAGCTCGTCTTGGGCGGTACCTCGGAGCACCGACGAGGCGCCCTCCCCCACGGCCGCGATCACGATGAGGTCGCGCAGTCGCTCGAGCAGATCGTCGACGAAGCGGCGAGGATCCTGCCCCGTCTGCACGACGCGGTCGATCGCGGGGAACGCCGCGGCCGCGTCGGCGACGGCCAGAGCGTCGACGATCTCGTCGAGCAGCGCCGCATGCGTGTAGCCGAGCAACGCCACGGCACGCTCGTACGCGACCGTCACGGTGTCGGAGCCGGCGGGCGAATCGGAGCCGGCGATCAGCTGGTCGAGCAGCGAGAGAGTGTCTCGCGGAGACCCTCCTCCGGCGCGCACCACGAGGGGAAGCACACCTCGTTCGGCGACCACGCCCTCTTCGGTGCACAGCTTCTCGACGTACTCGAGCATCGCGGCCGGCGGCACCAGACGGAACGGGTAGTGGTGCGTGCGCGAGCGGATCGTGCCGAGAACCTTCTCGGGCTCGGTGGTCGCGAAGATGAACTTGACGTGCTCCGGCGGCTCTTCGACGAGCTTGAGCAGCGCGTTGAACCCCTGAGGCGTCACCATGTGCGCCTCGTCGAGGATGAAGATCTTGTAGCGGTCGCGGCTGGGTGCGAAGGTCGCGCGCTCGCGCAGATCGCGGGCGTCGTCGACACCGTTGTGGCTGGCGGCGTCGATCTCGACGACGTCGAGCGAGCCTCCGCCCGCGCGCGACAGCTCGACGCAGCTGGGGCAGGTGCCGCAGGGGACGTCGGTGGGACCTTCGGCGCAGTTGAGGCACCGGGCGAGGATGCGTGCCGAGGTCGTCTTGCCGCAGCCGCGGGGCCCGGAGAAGAGGTAGGCGTGGCCGACGCGGTCGCCGCGCAGCGCGGTCATCAGCGGTTCGGTCACCTGGGACTGCCCGATCATCTCGCCGAACGACTCGGGGCGGTAGCGGCGGTAGAGGGCTGTGGTCACCACAACAGCCTACGGCGTGCCACGGACGTTCCGGCAGGCGCGACCGGTCGATCGACCACGCTCCGTGGGCGGCGATGCCGAGATTCCGGTCGCGGCGCCGGGAATCACGTCGAGACGGCCTCGAAGACCCCGCCGACGACCTCGACGATCCCGCCCGTCGCGTCGACCAGATCGCCGACCGCTCCGACGAGGTGCACGACTCCGCCGACCAGCTCGATCGCATCGAACAGGGTGACCGCGATCTCGAGCGCGTCCCCCGCTCCCTCTGCGACCCGCAGCTCCTGCGACTCCGTACGGAGCGCTGCGGTCCACGAGCGTTCCAGCCCGAAGAGCACGGCATACGGAAGCAGCCGCTCGTTCACCAGGAACCGCTGCAGTCGCTCCGACGCCGCCTCCGGCGAGACATCCGACCGCAGCTCCGCGCCCGCCGTCGACTGCAGGAACCGCAGCGGCTCGGCCTCGGCCAGCGCGACGTACTCCCGGATGCCGGCGAGATGCCCGCGGAGCGGCTGCGCCGCGGGCAGGAACCGTCGCCAGGGCCGCGGTGCGACGACGATCACCGCGACGGCGGCCAGGAGACCGATGCTCAGGACCGCGTACAGTGCGGCGCCGGGTTCGCTCACCGCGAGCGCGGCGAAGAGCAGCAGCAGGCAGACCCCGATCACGAGCCAGGCGCCCACGCGCAGCAGGTAGGTGGCCCACGCGCGGCGTCCCCGCGCGATCAGGCCCGCGGCCGCGAGACGCTTCTCGGCCTCGTCGAGCACTGCGCGCACTCGGCGATGCAGCGCACGGGCATCCGAGCTGAACCGTCGCACACGGCCGGGCGTGTGATCAGGGCCGAACAGCGCTTCGAGGACGCTCAGCTCCTCCGGAGCGAACGTCGCGCCCTCCACGACCTCGATGCCCACCGGCGCCCGGCGGCCCGATCCGCGCGCCGGCGGAGCCTCGGCATCCACGAGCAGCCTCACCTTGCGGCGCACCGCCAAGTCGATCAGAGCAGCCGCGATCGCCCTGCGGTCGGCGTTCAGCAGCAGTGCGTCGTGCAGCACCGTCGCACCGGGCGACGGCTCGAACCGCGGTCCGGGCGACGCCACGCGCTGCACCGATCGTGCCCGCTCGACGATCGCGAGCACGAGCAGCAGCAGCGCGGGCGCGAGCCCGAACAGCGACGCCGTGATCAGCACGCTCAGTCGATCGGCTCGATCACCGGGATCGCTGTGGTGATGACGGGGACGGATGCCGACAGCCGCGTGCCATCTTCGCGCAGTGCGTCGGCGAACTGGCGCAGCGACGGGCGGCCCGGGATCAGGGGTCCCTGGTCGTCCAGCGGCACGACGACCTCTTCCTCCGTGGTGGCCACGTACGCCACGTCGCGCACCGTGAACGGCACGGGGTCGCCCGTACGCACCTGCACGCGCAGAGCATCCTTCGTCAGAGTGATCTGCAGCGCAGACCCCTGCCACTGCAGCGGGTACGACAGCGAGGGCCAGTCAGCGGGCAGGCGCGGGTCGAAGCTGAGCTCGCCCGCATAGTCGCGCATGCCGCCGAATCCGCACACGAGAGCCGTCCACACACCGCCGGCGGATGCGACATGCACGCCATCGGCCGCGTTGTGGTGCAGATCGTGGAGGTCGACGAACAGCGACTGCCGGAAGTACTGCAGCGCGAGGTCCTGGTATCCGACCTCCGCGGCCAGGATCGACTGCACGACCGCCGACAGCGTCGAGTCGCCCGTGGTCAGCGGGTCGTAGTAGTCGAAGTCGGCCTTCTTCTCCTCGGGCGTGAAGTGGTTGCCCTGCAGGAACAGGGCGAGCACCACGTCGGCCTGCTTGAGCACCTGGAACCGGTAGATCACGAGCGGGTGGAAGTGCAGCAGCAGCGGACGCTGCTCGGACGGGGTGTGCGCGAGATCCCAGACCTCGCGCTCGAGGAAGAGCGAGTCCTGCGGGTGGATGCCGAGCCGCTCGCTGAACGGGATGAACATCGCATCCGCGGCGCGCTCCCAGCCCTCGGCCTCGCCCTCGGCGAGACCGGTGCGCTCGACGACCCTGGCGAACTCCTCGCCGTTCGCCTCCTGCGCCTCGCGGACGACCTTCGCGGCATAGCGCAGGTTGTAGCGCGCCATCACGTTCGTGTACAGGTTGTCGTTCACGACGGTCGTGTACTCGTCGGGCCCCGTGACGCCGTGGATGTGGAACGTCTCGACCCCGTCGTCGGCCTGGGTGTCGGCCACCAGGCGCGACGTGCGCCAGAACCCGAGCGTCGCCCACAGCCGGGCCGTCTCGATCGCGATGTCGATGCCCTCTCGGCGCAGGAAGTCATCGTCGCCGGTCGCTCGCACGTACTTGCCGAGAGCGAAGCTGACGTCGGCGTTGATGTGGTACTGCGCGGTGCCTGCGGCGTAGTACGCCGAGGCCTCTTCGCCGTTGATCGTGCGCCACGGGAACAGGGCCCCCGCCTCGTTCAGCTGCGCCGCACGCCGGCGCGCGGCCGGGAGCATCAGCGCCCGTGCGCGCAGCGCGTTCCGAGCCCACTGCGGCGACGTGTAGGTGAGGAAAGGGAGCACGTAGATCTCGGTGTCCCAGAAGTAGTGACCGCTGTAGCCCGACCCCGAGACGCCCTTGGCCGGTACGCCGGTGCCGTCGGCACGGGCCGATGCCTGAGCGAGCTGCAGGAGGCACCAGCGGGTGGCCTGCTGGATGTCGTCGTGCTCGCCGATCTGCACGTCGCTGCGGGCCCAGAACGCCGCGAGCCACGCGGCCTGGCGGTCGAACTGCGCCTGGACTCCCTCGAAGGCGACGCGGTCGAGCGAGCGGCGGCAGCGGTCGACGAGCTCTCGAGCGGGCACGCCGCGTGAGGTGTGGTAGCTCACGAGCTTGGTGACCGAGATGGGCACACCGGCTTTCGCCTGCACGCGGAAGACGTTCTTCGAGATGTCCTCCTCGATGAGCGTGCGCGAGGTGTAGTCGTTCTCGGTATCGATGATGTGGTCGGCGACGACCGCCACCGTCATGCCCGATGCCGCGACCGAGTACGACAGAGCGGATCGGAGTCCGTCCTGCCAGTGCTCGGCGGGCTCGAGCACGCGCTCGGCGATCTTCTCGGCCTTGCGGGGGTCGAACCCGCCCTTCGCCTGGTTCGGTGTGCCCGCGTACACGCCGGCCCCGTCCTGACGATTGATCATCTGGCAGCTGATCGTGACCGGGGCGTCGGCGTTCTCGACGACGACCTCGAGGCGGAGCACTGCGAGGTGTCGCTCCTCGAAGCTGACGATGCGCTCGTCGCGCATCCGCACGCGCTTGCCCGAAGGGGTCTCCCACACCACGACGCGCTCGAGCACGCCGGTGCGCATGTCGAGCGTGCGGCGGTATTCGCGCACGTCGGCCTCGTCGAAGGAGATCGGCTCGTCGTCGACGTAGACGCGCATGACCTTGGCGTCGGGCGCGTTGACGATCGTCTGCCCGACCTCGGCGAAGCCGTAGGCCTGCTCCGCGTGACGGATCGGCCACGTCTCGTGCAGGCCGTTGATGAAGGTGCCGTGCTCGTGCGCGCCGCGTCCTTCGATGTGGTTGCCGCGGAGCCCGAGGTAGCCGTTGCCGACGCCGAACAGGGTCTCCCCCACTCCGTCTTCGGAGTAGCGCGTCTCGATGAGTCGCCAGGGGTCGACGGGGAAGCGGTCGCGGTCGATCATGCGGTCTCCTCGGAGTCGGAGTGGGAGCGGGAGGTGGAGTCGGTGGCCGTCGCGGTCTGGTCTGCGAGGAAGACGTCGAGGTCCTCGACGACGACGGTCGCACCTGCGGCGAGCAGAGCATCCGCTCCTGCGCCCCGGTCGACGCCGATGACCGTCGCGAACCCCGCCGCGGCGGCGGAGGCGGCACCGGACGTGGCGTCCTCGACGGCGATGCTGTGCGCGGGGTCGACCCCGAGCGCCACGGCACCGGCGTGGAACATGTCGGCGGCGGGCTTGGAGGCGAGGTTCTCGCGCTCGGCCACGACCCCGTCGACCACGATGCGGAAGAACGAGCGGATGCCGGCGGCGGCCAGCACCTCTTCGGCGTTCTTGGAGCTCGACACGACGCCCAACGGCACTCCTGCGGCGGAGAGCTTCTCGACGAGTGCGAGGGAACCCGGGAACGGTGCGATGCCCTCGGCACGCAGCGACTGGGCGAAGGCGGCGTTCTTGCGATTGCCGATTCCGCAGATCGTCTCGGCCTCGGGCTCGTCGTCGACCTCACCCCACGGGATCTCGACATTGCGGCTGCGGAGCAGGCTCGCGACGCCGTCGTAGCGCTTCTTGCCGTCGACGTAGTCGAAGTAGTCGGCGTCCGAGTACGGCGGGGTGATGTCCCAGCGCTCGAAGACGTCGTCGAACACGACCTTCCACGCGCGCATGTGCACCTCGGCCGTCGGCGTGAGCACACCGTCGAGGTCGAACAGGACGCCTTCGGTACGGAGCGGATCGGGCAGGGCTTCGGGCACAGGAGCCTCCAGGAGAAGGACGAGGGGTTCCGGCACCTCTCCGTGCCACTGTGCAAGCGTAGTGCGGCGCGGCATCGCCGGTAACCCCCGAGGGCGTGTGGATCAGAGCATGCGCGAGGTCTGTCTGGCGATCTCGAGCTCTTCGTTCGTCGGCACCACGAGCACCGTGACGCGCGAGCCGTCGGTGGAGATCCGACGGATGCCCCGCTGTCGCTCCTCGTTGCGCGCGGGGTCGATCTCCACCCCGGCGAATCCGAGTGTCGCCATCGCCTCGGCACGCACGGCGGCGGCGTTCTCGCCGACCCCGGCGGTGAAGGAGATCACGTCGACCCCGCCGAGCTGGGCGATGTAGGCGCCGGCGTACGCGCGCAGTCGGTGGATGTAGACGTCGAAGGCGAGTGTCGCCGCCTCGTCGCCGTCGTCACGTCCGGCGAGGATGTCGCGCATGTCGCTGCGCCCGGCGAGCCCCTTGAGCCCGCTGCGGGAGTTCAGCAGCGCGTCGAGGTCGTCGATCGAGTAGCCGGCTCGACGGGACAGATGCACGAGGGCCGCGGGGTCGAGGTCTCCGGAGCGCGTGCCCATCACGAGGCCTTCGAGGGGGGTGAGTCCCATCGAGGTCTCGACCGAGCGGCCACCGTCGATCGCGGTCACGGACGCGCCGTTGCCGAGGTGGAAGACGAGCTGCCGGAGCGTGCCGATGTCGCGTCCGACGAACGTCGCGGCCGACTCGCTCACGAACTGGTGGCTGGTGCCGTGGAACCCGTAGCGGCGCACCCGGTGCGTCGCGGCGAGTTCGGCGTCGATCGCGTACGTGTAGGCGGCGGCCGGCAGCGTCTGGTGGAACGCGGTGTCGAACACCGCCACATGCGGGACGTCGGAGAAGACGGCCCGTGCAGCGACGATGCCTGCGAGGTTCGCCGGATTGTGCAGCGGGGCGAGCACCGCAAGTTCCTCGATCTGCTCCTCGACGTTTCGGGTGACGAGCGTCGGCGCATAGAACCTCGCGCCTCCGTGCACGACGCGGTGGCCGACCGCGACCGGCGGATGCTCGTCGAGCAGCGGCCCGTGCTCGGCGAACTGCTCCATCATGACCGCGAAAGCGGCGTCATGATCGACGACGGGTCGCTCCGAGTCGTACGAGGCGTCGAGCATCGTCACGACGGCATCGGCCGTGGCATCCGGTCGCACCGTGTGACGGATCGCGCTGACGTCCTGGCCGATCCGCTCGATGAGGCCGGCGGCCAGCTCGTTCTCGTTCTCGATGTCGATCAGGCTGTACTTCAGCGAGGAGGACCCGCTGTTGATGACGAGGATCGCGCTCATGGCCGACGCTCAGGCCTTGATCGGCAGGACCTGGAGCGAGCCCTTGCCCGCGGCGTCCGGCGGGACGACTATCACGTAGGCGCCGTCTCCCTGGGCGGGCGCCGCGAGGATCGCCGGCGGCACCCCCGGGGCGAGGGCAGCGGCGCTCACGCCGGCGAGCACCTTCTGCTTGAGAGCGGCGGATGCGGCGGCCTTCGTGGCCTTCTTGTCGAGAGTGCCAAGGTGGCCGGCGTAGTGCTGCGCGGCTGCCTCGAACTCGGCATCCGGAACACTGGGGTGCGAGATGAAGGCGATCGCGACCTCGCTGTTGCCGTTCTTGACCTTGAGCCCGGGGAGCAGCTGACGACCGATCCATCCGCGCTGACGGTAGCTCTCGTACAGCCCAGCGCCCGCCTTGTCGCGGGTGGCGAAGTGCACGACGAGCAGGATGATGCCCAGGGGCAGCAGCACGAGGGGGCCGTACACGTAGAGGAAGCGCCAGATCTCGCTGCGACCCGAACGACTGCCGGTGAACTCGATCGCTCCGGCGTCGAAGAAGTAACGGAACATGAGCGACCACTGCCAGTCGCTCGCGGACCCGAGCTGGAACAGGTTCATGCCGACGCCGATCGCGCTCAGCACCAGCGAGGTGACCGCGACGCCGTAGATCGTCCTCTTCGGAGTCACGGCCTTGGCGAACCCCTCGGGTGTCGCGAGCTGCTGCTGGATCGAGGTAATCGTCATGCTGGAAAGCATAGGGGCGGCGTCGTCACTCGGCGGTCTGCGCCTGGATCGCCGTGATGGCGACCGTGTTGACGATGTCGTCGACGAGGGCTCCGCGCGACAGGTCGTTGATCGGCTTGTTGAGCCCCTGCAGCACGGGCCCGATCGCGACGGCGCCCGCCGACCGCTGCACGGCCTTGTAGGTGTTGTTGCCCGTGTTGAGGTCGGGGAAGACGAAGACGGTCGCCCGGCCCGCGACGGCCGAATCGGGCAGCTTGGCTTTGGCCACGGCGGCGTCGGCCGCGGCGTCGTACTGGATCGGACCCTCGACCAGCAGTTCGGGCGCACGCTCGTGCACGAGTGCGGTCGCGGCGCGCACCTTGTCGACGTCGGCGCCGGATCCGGACTCCCCCGTCGAGTACGACAGCATCGCGATGCGCGGCTCGATGCCGAACTGGCGGGCGGTCGCGGCCGACGAGATCGCGATGTCGGCCAATTGCTCGCTCGTCGGATCGGGGATGACCGCGCAGTCGCCGTACACGAGCACCCGGTCGGCGAGCGCCATCAGGAACACGCTCGAGACGACGTTCACACCCGGCTTGGTCTTGATGATCTCGAACGACGGACGGATCGTGTGCGCCGTGGTGTGCGCGGCTCCCGAGACCATGCCGTCGGCGAGGCCCAGGTGCACCATCATCGTGCCGAAGTACGAGACGTCCGTGACGGTGTCTGCGGCCTGTGCGACCGTGATGCCCTTGTGCGCACGGAGTCGCGCGTACTCGGTCGCGAAGCGCTCGACCATCTCGGGGTCGTTCGGACTGATCACCTGCGCCGCGGCGATGTCGACGCCCAGCTCGACGGCGCGCGAGCGCACGGCCGACTCGTCTCCGAGGATGGTCAGATCGGCCACCTCGCGCGCCAGCAGCGTCGCCGCTGCGCGGAGGATGCGGTCGTCGTCGCCCTCGGGAAGCACGATGCGCCGACGGTCGGCGCGCGCCCGCTCGATGAGTCCGTACTCGAACATGAGGGGGGTGACCACCCGGGACTCGGCGAGGCCGAGCTGGGTGGTGAGCTCGGTGATGTCGACGTGGGTCTGGAAGAGCCCGAGGGCGCGGTCGTAGCGGCCCCGGGACTCGGGCGAGATGCGTCCGCGCGCCCCCATCACGCGCACCGCCGTGTCGTACGTGCCGAGGTCCGTGGCGATGATCGGCACGGTCGACGTGAAGCCGTCGAGCAGCTGGACGATCGGATCCGGCAGCGGGAACGGGCCGTTCAGGATGATGCCGGCGACCCGCGGGAAGGTGCCCGACGCGTCGGCGAGCAGCGTCGCCAGCAGCACTTCGGTGCGGTCTGCGGGGATCACCACCACCGATTCTTCGGTGAGGCGCGGGAGCACGTTCACCATCGACATCCCCGCGACGACGATCGTCAGAGCCTCGCGTGCCAGCCGGTCGGGATCGCCCTTGATCAGCCGGCCGTCGACGGCCGAGAGGATGCCGTTGATCGACGGTGCGACCAGGGTGCGGTCCTCCGGGATCGCCCAGACGGGCGTGGTCTTCTGCGGGCGCACCGCGGCGACCGCAGCCTCGATGTCGCTGAGCGCGTCGGGGTCGGCCCGGTTCACGGCCACAGCGAAGAGCTCGGCGCGCTCGGCGTCGAGCTCGGAGAGCGCGAGGGCGGCGATCTGTCCGACGGCCGCAGGCGTGCGGGCCGTGGTCGTGCCGAGCTGCTCGGCCTGACGCTGCTGGTCGCGGCCGCTGAGCACGAGGAGCACGGGGGCTGCGAGGTTCGCGGCGATCCTCGCGTTGTAGCCGAGCTCCGCGGGGCTCGCCACATCGGTGTAGTCGCTGCCGATGATCACCACGGCGTCGCACTGGGCCTCGACCGCCTTGTAGCGGGCCACGATGGTCGAGAGCGCGCGGTCGGGATCGTCGCGCACGTCGTCGTAGGTCACCCCGATGCAGTCCTCGTAGTCGAGCTGCACGCCGTCATGCGCGAGCAGGAGTTCGAGCACGTCGTCGCGTTCGGTCACCGACCGGGCGATCGGACGGAAGACCCCCACCCGGGGCGAGACGCGCATCAGCGCGTCGAGCACGCCGAGCGCGATGGTCGACTTGCCCGTGTGTCCTTCGGCCGAGGTGATGTAGATGCTCTTCGCCACAGCTCCACACTAGGTGCAGCTCCCCATGGACGCGCTGGGTTGACAGCCGTGCGAAACCCGCTCAGCAGGGGGCCGAGAGAGCCTCGACGACGGCAGTGGCATCGGCCGAGTACCGCGTGTAGTACGCCGGATCGAGATTGATCTGCACCCGGTGGATCGCGAGCGAGGGGTCGAGCGACTGCCAGTCGTGCACGCGTGCGAGTCGCTCGTAGAACAGCGTCGCGGCGGTCGCGGGATCCATCCGCTGCTCCGGGGTGCCCCACCAGTCCTGCTGCTGGAAGAGTCCGATGCTCGTCGTCCGACTGCCATCGGGGTTCGTGAATCCGCTCGTCTCCCAGTCGCCGTAGTCGATGTTGTGCAGGCTGCTCTCACCCATCGCCGTCATCACGCCGAGGATCTGACCGTCGCGGCCGAAGCCGAGCGCGGTGGCCGTCTGCATGATGGTCGCGGCATTCTCGAGCTGCTCACCCTGCCACCCCTCGATCCCGGCGTCGGGATACGTGCTCGGGTCGGTGAGGCAGATCGCCAGCGGCTTCTCGTGGGCGAGTCCCAGCGGGATCAGCACCGCGGCGAGCGCGACGACGACCACCGCCGCGGCGGACCAGGCGATGCGCCGCAGCACCTTCAGCCGCTGCATCCGGCGCTGGGCACGGCGGCGCGGCGACATCCGGCGCGTGCGCGAGCGCGGACGACGGGTCGGTCGCTTGCGCGTGCGCGGCTTCGCACGGCGCGCTCCTCTGGTCACGCTCATCGGCGCCGTGTTCCGCCCCTGCCGACGAACGCGGCGAGGCCGCCGCCGATCGCGCCGAACAGGTGGGCCTGCCACGAGATGCCCTCACGCACACCCACGACGCCGGCCAGCATGGACCCGCCGTAGAGTCCGATGACCACGAGGGCGATCACCGCATAGAGCACGCGGTGCGCCACTCGGCCGGGGGCGAACACCCGCATCAGCGTGTAGCCGAAGTATCCGAAGACGAGCCCGGAGGCACCGACGGTCAGAGTTCCCGGCGCGTTGACGAGCCAGGTACCCAGACCGCCGATCACGGCGGCGAACGCGGTCGCCGCCCAGAACCGACGCGACCCTTCGACCGCGACGAGGCAGCCGAGCACGAGCAGGGGCACGGTGTTGCCGATCAGATGCGCCCAGTCGGCGTGCAGCAGGGGCCCGATGAGGATGCCGCCGAGACCGGAGAGATCCCAGGAGCGGAGCCCGAAGCCGGTGAAGGATCCGGGCAGGATCGCATCGGCGAGCTGGACGATCCACATGAGGGCGACCAGCAGGACAGGAGACGCGAACCGACCCAGAGCGCTCGAGCGCGGGGCGTCGGCGGTGCTCATCACGTCTGACCTTGTCACGTCACGATCCTGGCAGGACTGCCCCGGAGGACGCTGACAAAAAGAAAGTGACCCTCCGCGCACCCAGCAGAGCCCGGTTACCCTTGCTGCGTTTCCGCCCTGGGGGAATTGGCCTGGATGCCGCCACGCGGAGAGCCGTCGACAAGTCTAGCCGATGTCCGCCCGTGCTCTTTGACAGACTGGGCAGGTCATGGATTCCGCCACCGCCTCTCCCCTGTCGACGTGGCATTTCTCCGGCACCCTGCGCACGTACCAGGCCGAGGTCCTCGACCGGCTCGAACCCGGCGGCGACGACCCGCTGCACATCGTGGCGCCTCCTGGGGCGGGCAAGACCCTGCTCGGCCTGCTGCTCGCCGCGCGCGAAGGGCATCGCGCGCTGGTACTCGCACCGACCGTCACCATCCGTCAGCAGTGGCTGCGCACGGCGACCGAGCTGGCGCCCGAGGCGACAGCGGTCTCCGACGACCCCGATCGGATCGCCGACCTCACGGCGCTCACCTACCAGCTGCTCAGCGTGACCGGCGACGGGTCGCCCTTCGACGACCTCGCCCTCGCGGTCTGGACCGACGAGCTCGTCGCGAGCGGACGCACCGAGGCGGATGCCGCGACCTGGCTGGCCGAGCTCGCGGTCGACAACGCCGGCCGCTACCGCTCCGGCATCCGCAGCCGCACGCGGCGTCTGCGTTCGCGACTCACGCGTCAGCGACCCGCCGAGCTCGCACGCGTGCTGCATCCGAACGCCGTCGCGCTCATCGACCGACTCGTGGCGGCGGGCGTGCGCACCGTCGTGCTCGACGAGTGCCACCACCTGCTCGACCACTGGGCGATCGTCGTGGCGTACCTCGCCGGACGCATCCGTGAGAGCGGCACCGAGCCGACGCTGATCGGTCTGACCGCGACCCTGCCGTCGCCCGACGACGAGACCGAGTTCGAGAACTACAGCACCCTGCTCGGCGAGGTCGACTACGAGGTGCCGACCCCCGCCGTCGTCAAGGAGGGGCATCTGGCGCCGTATCGCGACCATGTGCTGTTCACCGAGCCGACGCCGGCGGAGGCCACCTTCATCCGACGGCACGAATCCCTCCTGCACGACCTGATCAGGCAGGTGCTGTCGACCCCGGATGCGCTCGCCTACCTCGAGCATCAGCTCCAACCCGACGACGCATCCGGCGAGGAGGAGGGCGACGCGTCGCTCGCGCGCCTCGATCGCGCCTTCTCGACCGACTTCGCCCTCACGCGCTCGTGCGCCCTCGTGCTGCGAGAGGTGGCCCCGCAGCATCCGCTCGTCGCCGCGATCCCGCCCGTGCTGCTCGATCGCTGCACCACCGACGACCTGCTGACGGTGCTGTCGCGGTTCGCCCATGCCCGGCTGCTGTCCGATCCGTCCGCCGTGCGTCAGTGGGAGTACGTGCGACGATCGCTCGCTGACTTCGGCTACGCGCTCACCGACCGTGGCATCCGCCGCGGCCGCAATCCGGTCGAGACCACGCTGGCGTTCTCCGCGGCCAAGGACCACGCCGCCGTCGAGATCCTGCGCCGAGAGCTCGCCGGCGAGGACGGCGACAGGATCCGCGCGGTCGTCGTCACCGATTTCGTCGAGCACGGGAACAACCGAGGGCTGGCCGGGGATGCCCCTGCAGGCGCTCTGCGCACATTCGAGCTGCTCGCGGTCGACGCGGTCACCGCGCGGCTGCGCCCGGTGCTCCTCACCTCGCAGCACCTGCGCGTCCGCGCCGAGGATGCCGCCGACATCTCGCGTGGGTTGAGCGATCTGCTCGGCGAGGCCGTCCGGGTCGCCGACGGCGTGGGCCCGGTGCGCGACCTGCAGCTGCGCGGTGCGGGGAGCGGGCGGGTGGTCGGCGCCGTGTCCGAGCTGATCCGGCGAGGAGACGTCCGCCTGCTCGTCGGCACCCGAGGACTCCTCGGCGAAGGGTGGGACTGTCCCTCGGTCAACACCCTCGTCGACCTCACGACCGTGGCCACATCATCGGGCACCCAGCAGCTGCGGGGGCGCACCCTGCGCCTCGACCCCGCGTGGCCCGAGAAGGTCGCGCACAACTGGTCGGTCGTGTGCCTGATCCCCTCCGACGTCGATCTGGACGACGGGTCGGAGTCCGCGCGTCTGAGTCGTCGACACTCGCACCTGTGGGGGCTGAGCGCCGACGGCGAGGGTCGGATCGTCAGCGGGCTCGGTCATGCCCTCGCCGCGCCCGTCGTCGAGGCGTGGGAGCGCGTGCTCGAAAAGGACCCCTCGACCACCGTCGGCGACATCGACTCCTTGCTGCGCGACCGGTGGCGGCCCCGCGCTCGGACCAGAACCGAGTGGCGGATCGGCGAGGCGTACACGCCCCGTGAACGGGAGACGATCTCGATCCGGCGGACTCCGCGGGCGCCGCTGCTGCGCGCCCGGCAGACGGCGACCGCGGGTGCCGTCGTGGCAGCCGTCGCGGGAACCGCGACGGTCGGCGCCCTCGTCGCGGTGCTGGCTGTCTCCGGAGTCCCCCTCTCGCCACTGCTCGGGATCGCACTCGCCCTCGGCGGAGGCGTCGTCGCGGCGACGGCATCCGGTCTGCGCATGCTTCTGCACACTCTCCGCGATCGTGCGCGACCGGCCGAGGTCTATCGTTCGGCGGCGATCGCCGTCGTGCGCACGCTGCGCGACGCGGGGCGCATCGCGCCCGTCGACGAATCCGCGATCACGGCGCGTCCTGACGAGGCGGACCCGACGCGCATCCGCATCGAGATCGGGGGCCGTGCGCAGGATGCCGCCATGATCGCCGACGCGGTGGAGGAGCTCTTCGCGCCCGTGCGCACACCGCGGTTCCTCCTGCGCATCGATGCGGCCGGCCTGCCGCGTCTTCGCGTGCTCGAGCGGCTGGCCGACCGCCTCTCCCCGGGCCGCACGCTGCTCGCCGTGCCGCGCATGATCGCCCGACGCCGCGGCGACGCCGAGTCGTTCCGCGATCATTGGCAGTCTCAGATCGGCTCCTGCGACCTGCACGAGCTGACCGGGGTGCAGGGCCTCGCCCTGCTGCGCCTCGCCCGCAGCGCCGACGATCGACTCGACGCGGCGGAGCCGAGAGCACGTGTCTGGGGCTGACCTGCGCGGGCTGTTCCCACCCCATCGGCAGGCAGCCGGGTTACGATCGGTTCACGCGCACCGCAGCGCTCACGTGAGAGGGAACGCATGCCAGAGAATCCGCCCCTGATCCCGACCGTCGTCGATGCCGAGCAGTTCGCCGCGCAGACGACGGCCATCGTCGAGTCCGTGGGACGGGTGATCGACGGAAAGCCGGATGCCGTGCGGAGCGCGCTCGTCTGCCTGCTCGCCGAAGGGCATCTGCTGATCGAGGACGTACCGGGCGTGGGCAAGACCATGCTGGCCCGCGCTCTGGCCGCGAGCGTGGATGCGACGGTCCGCCGCATCCAGTTCACCCCCGACCTGCTCCCCGGAGACGTGACCGGCGTGAGCGTCTACAACCCCGTCGACCGGGAGTTCGAGTTCAAACGCGGAGCCGTCTTCGCGCACATCGTGATCGCCGACGAGATCAACCGCTCGTCGCCCAAGACCCAGTCGGCGCTGCTCGAGGCGATGGAGGAGGGCCAGGTCACGGTCGACGGATCGACCCACATGCTGCCCGATCCCTTCCTCGTGGTCGCGACGCAGAACCCCCTCGAGATGGAGGGCACGTACGCTCTGCCCGAGGCGCAGCGGGACCGGTTCATGATGCGCATCTCGATGGGCTACCCGGATGCCGCGGCCGAGGCCCTCATGCTTCGCCAGCGCGACACGGTCAACCCGCTCGCCTCGGTGCGGGCCGTGGCCGATGCGGCGTCGGTGTCGGGGCTGATCGCCTGGGCGCGCTCCGTGCACGTCGCCCCCGCCCTCGAGGAGTACACGGTCGCCCTCGCACAGGCCACTCGCGCCGATCCCAACCTGCATCTCGGCGCGAGCCCCCGGGCGACGCTCCAGCTGATCAGGGCGGCCAAGGTGTGGGCGGCTCTCGACGGACGCGACTTCGTGATCCCCGATGACGTCACCGCTCTGCTCATCCCCGTCTTCGCCCACCGCCTCCTGCCCGCCCGTGGAGCGCACCGGGCCGGCGCCCAGCCCATCGAGGCCGCGCTCCGTCAGATCGTCGAGCGCGTGCGCGTCCCCGTGACCGCACGTTCCTGACCCGCCCGGCTCACCATGCCTCGTCGTCGAACCCTCACCCTTCGGGGCACCGGTGCGCTCGTGGCCGGTGTCGGCTGCCTCATCGCGGCGAACATGCTGGGGGCGCAGATCCTCCTCTACATCGGTGTGCTCCTGCTCGCGGTCACGGTCTTCTCGATCCTCGCCGTGCGGCTTCCTCGACGCTCAGGTTCGGTCGCACGGCAGATCTCGACCGACCTGCTGACGGTCTCCGAGACCTCGCGGGTCACCCTGCGCGTCACCCTGAGGGCGCTGCGCGTGCCCCGGGGGCTCTGGCGAGACGTGCTGCCCGATGCCGTCAGCGGCGACTCCGCCGGCGAGTACCCGCCGGAGACGGGGCAGCTGAGCTATCTGATCACCGGTGTGCGGCGGGGTGTGTGGCCGATCGGCCCGCTGGTGCTCCGCACGGTCGATCCGTTCGGACTCGCGCAGCGCGAGCAGGCGTTCGGCGAGACCCGTACCGTGACCGTCGTGCCCGAGGTGTTCACCCTCGCTCCGCTCACCGTCAAGGTCGGCGCGGCCGGCGGCACAGCCCAGACGTCGTCGAGCCGATTGGGCCAGGGCAGCGACAACCTCTCGCCGCGTCGGTACATCCCCGGCGACTCGATGCGCCGCATCCACTGGCGGGCGACCGCGCACCGCGGCCAGCTGATGGTGCGCCAGGAAGAGGAGGAGTCGAGTCCGGATGCCCTCGTCATCCTCGACCGCAGCGCCGCCCGCTGGGCCCGCCCCGGCGACGAGGCCGACCCCGCCTTCGAGACCGCCGTCTCGATGTGCGCCTCAGCTGCCGTGCACCTCGTGCAGGAGGGCTACGGCGTCGACGTGATCGACAGCGCGGGCACTCTCCTCGGCGCGCTCCGCGGTCACGAGGACGACCGAGACGGTCTGCTCGTCGCCCTCGCCCTCGTGGCGCCTCGGGGCGACGCGCGCGACATCACGGCCCTGATCGGCGGCACCCCTCCCGGCCCCCTGGTGTACATCACCGGAGAGCTCGATGAGGAGGATGCCGCGCTGCTGCGGCCCTCGGGGGCAGCAGCGCCGATGCTCTTCGCCACCGCGCCGCTGCCCGGCGCCGCCGAGGCCGCCGTGCGGCACGGCTGGCGGGTCGCGACGCTCGGCGACGACGTGACCGAGTCATGGGAAGACGTCCTGCCCGACCGGGTCGGGCTGGGGCCTGCCGAATCGCAGCAAGGAGCGACCGATGTCGCGCGCTGACCGTACCGCTGAACGCGCCTCCCGCCTGTCGTGGCACCGGGAGCATGAGCTGCCCGCCGGCACCGTCCTGCCGTCGGTGCTGGCCGCGGCCGCCGGACTCGTCGCGATGTGGCCCTACACCTCGGTCATCGAACCCGGCACCTGGTCGTTCGCCGTTCTCGCGGTGATCGTCGTGACGGCGCTCACGGGCATGGCGGTGCGCACCCTGATGCGCCGCCGGGCCGCCTGGGTGCGCGATCTCGTCACGATCGGGGTGCAGATCCTGGTCGCGGTCGGCACGGTCGTGCTGCTCGTGGCGGGTGACACCGCGGTCTTCGGGGTGATCCCCACGGATGCGACGGTCTTCACCTTCCAGACCCTCGCCGCCGCCGCATGGGAAGAGGTCGCCTTCGGCTCCGCCCCCATCGCGGCCTCCCCCGGACTCGAGGCCGTGATGGGCATCGGCTTCGCCGTGGTCGCGATCCTCCTCGATCAGCTCGTGGCACAGCGCGGCGCCATCCTCGCGATCCTGCTGACGGGGGTCGTCGGATCCGTGCCGATGATCGTCACCCTCGGGGGCGTGAACATCGTCTGGTTCGTCATGCTCGGCATCCTGATCCTCGTGCTGCTGCGCTACACGGCGGCGCAGGACTCCGAGTCCCCTCGGCGCACGTCGACGGCCGTCGCCGCCGGAGTCGGGGTCGCGGCGCTCGTGGCGACCGTGATCGTGGCGCCCGTCCTGCCGGTCTCCGCCAGCCTCGCCGGCACCGGCGTGGGCGTCACGGTCGACGCGTCGCTGCGCCTCGGCGACGACCTGCGTCAGCCGAACCCGGTCGAGGTGCTCACGGTGGCGACGACCGCCGACACCGCCCCGTACCTGCGGCTCACGACGCTCTCCGACTTCGACGGACGGGTCTGGGAGCCGGACAGAGGCGACCTGCAGTCACAGAGCGACGGATTCGGCCCCGCGGAGTGGACCGACGACATCGACACCACCGATCAGAACACGTCGATCAGGGTCATCCGCATGTCGAGCTCGTGGCTCCCCGTGCCGTATCCGGCCACGAGCGTGCAGGGCGCCCCCTCGAGCTGGCGGGTGAGCCCCGAGAATCGCACGCTCGCATCGCGGAGCGCGGATGCCGTCGGCAACGACTACACGGTGCGATCGGTCGAGGTGTCTCCCACCCTCGAACAGATCCGCGCCCTCCCCGCCGCCGAGCCGGTCGTCGACCCCGACGCCGAGCCGGTGGATCTGCCGGGGGTGATCGGCGCCACGGCCGCCGAGGTCACCGCGGACGCCACGAACGACTACGACCGGCTGATCGCGCTGCAGTCGTGGTTCCGCAGCCAGTTCGAGTACTCGCTCGACACCCCCGTCGATGAGGGCTTCGACGGCACCGGGGCGGATGCCGTGGCGCAGTTCCTCGAGGTGAAGTCGGGCTACTGCATCCACTTCGCAGGGGCGTTCGCCCTCATGGCCGAGAGCCTCGACATGGATGTGCGCATCGTCGTCGGATACCTTCCCGGCGCACTGACCGACAACACCCGCGGTGCCGAGGCCGTGTATTCGGTCTCCAGCGACCAGCTGCACTCGTGGCCCGAGGTGCTCTTCCCGGGCATCGGCTGGGTGCCGTTCGAGCCGACCGCATCGCTGGGTGTGCCCACCGCTTTCGCCGCCGGCTCGACCACCGGAGGCGGCTCCGGCGGCTCCACGCCGACTGCTCCGAGCGCCACGCCGAGCGCCACATCGACGTCCGGGCCGGACATCGAGCGAGAGGATGCCGGCGACAACGCGTCGTCGAACGCAGAGCTGCGCCGCCTGGATCCCACCCCCGTGATGCTGGTGACGATCGGCGTGCTGGTCGTGCTGCTGCTTCCCGCTCTGATCCGTCTGTCGGTCGGGGCTGCTCGCCGAGGTCGGGCTCGGCGAGGAGACGCGGCGGCGGCGTGGGAGGAGCTCCGCGCCACGGTGCAGGATCTCGGACTGCCGCTGTCGGATGCGGAGACTCCCCGCATGCGCGGCGACGATCTGGTCAGGGACAACGGGGTGGATGCCGGTGAGATGCGCCTCCTGGTCGATGCGATCGAGCGTGCCAGCTATGCACGGCCCTCGGACGATTCGAGCGACGACCTCGCCGGCCCCCTCGGCGACGTGATCGCCGGGTTGCGCCGAAGTGTCGACGGCCGTACCCGCGTGGTGGCGTTGCTGCTTCCCCGCTCGCTCTTCGTCAGTCGTCGAGCGGACGCAACGCTGACCACCTGACCGTGGGATCGTGTCGCGCTCTTCCGGAGCGAGCGGCAGGGTTCCCGCTCGCCCGGCGTGCGTGAGGTCGCCTCGGCTCAGGCCGCGTGCTGCTCGCAGCGCACCGCGTCGCACGATTCGCAGACGACGAACTGCGTGCGGCACGACAGATCGGGGCAGTTGGCGGTGCGCTTGGTCGAGACACCGCATCCGACGCACTCGCCGATGACGGCGGCGCGATCCGAGAAGTCGACGGATCCGCGCTTGTCGAAGACGTAGAGCGACCCGTCCCAGAGGCCGTCGTCGCCGTACTTCTCGCCGTAGCGGACGATGCCGCCCTCGAGCTGGTACACCTCGCCGAACCCGCGCGACGTCATGAGGCTCGAGAGAACCTCGCACCGGATGCCTCCGGTGCAGTACGTGACGACCGGCTTGCCTTTGAGGTCGTCGTACTCGCCGGAGTCGAGCAGCTGCACGAAGTCACGGGTGGTCTCGGTGTCGGGCACGACGGCTCCGCGGAAGCGGCCGATCTGCGCCTCGAGGGCGTTGCGCCCGTCGAAGAACACCACGTCATCCCCGCGTTCGTCCATGAGTTCGTGGAGCTGCTCGGGCGTGAGTCGCGTGCCGCCGCCGACCACACCCTGCTCATCGACGCGCAGTTCGCCGGGTGCTCCGAACGACACGATCTCGTCGCGCACCTTCACGCTGAGCTTCGGGAAGTCGAGGCTGCGCCCGTCGGCGTCGACCCCCGTTCCCTCGCTCCACTTGATGTCGGCGTTCTTGAACGGGGCGTACGACCGGAACGATCTGGACCACTTCTTCAGAGACAGCAGGTCGCCCCCGAGCGTGCCGTTGACACCGTCTTTCGAGATCAGGAGTCGGCCACGGAGTCCCAGTGCCTCGCCGAGGTCTCGCTGCCACACCCGGATCGCTTCGGGGTCGGCGAGCGGGGTGAAGACATAGAAGAGGACGATCTTGGGGGTTGCCACCCAGAGATTTTACGTCGTGTGAGCGCCTCCTCCGCGCCGAAGAGGCATTCGGGTGCCGAGCAGACGGCCGACATGTCGGTGGATCGCGGGCACGAGCTCTCCGTGCTCCCCGGCGTCGGCCCTGGTCAGCAGCTTCGTCAGCACGTACAGCTGAGAGATGACGCCGCCCTCTGTCTCGAGGTCGCGACGGAACCGGCGGGCGATCTGCTCGGCCACGTGCGGCACTGCCAGCGAGTGTCCGAGCAGGAATGCGGCGTCGTACCCCTGCGGAGCGAGACCCCACGACTCCCAATCGGCGATCGCGAACGGCTCGCGGTGGAGGTTGTTCCAGTGCAGGTCTCCGTGGCTCGGCCGCCAGCCACGCTCATCGATGTCGAGATCGACTCCGAAGAACACCGTGATCCGACGGCGCATGATCTCGGAGTCGAGCAGTGTGCGGTCGGTGGCCGTCGCGGAGACCCGGTCGAGGCTGCGCTCGAGCTCGACCCACCATGCCTCGTCGAGCCCGGGAGTGCGCTGGAGCACCGCGGTCGGCGCGCACGCGCGCCCGGGGAGCAGACTCATGAGCTCGGCCCGGTAGACCAGCGGCCCCTCTTCCCATGCGCGCACATCGAGCAGCCGAGGCTTCTCGACCCCTGCGATCGTCGAGGCATCCTGATTGCCCGTCCACCACGCGCTTCGTGCCCAGTCGCGGCGAGCCCACACCACGCGCAGCCAGTGCCGCGTACCCGCACGCTCGACCACGGAGCCGATCGAGCGATCACGCCAGCCGAATCGCACCCGCCCGATCGCGTCGAGGCCGAAATCGACGAGTGCCCGTGAGTGCGCCATGCGCAGCGCTGTGCGCACCGCAGTGCTGGTCGATGCCGCCGTGTCGACTGTCGTCATGGATGTCCTCTCGAGGTGGGCGCCGAATCACGGCAGGGGGGCCGACGTTGTGGCCCATACCGAGCACAGGGGGGGGCAGAAGAGTCATATGAGCGCACAACGTCGATGAATGAAGACTATGAACGCGCTGCGCGTGAGCGCAAGGCATCGTTGCATCGCATACCGGTGCGACGGCATCCCCGCGCTGACGGCGGCGAGCACTCTGGTCAAGGGCACTCGACGCGATCGGATAGACTGTTCAGGTTGTTCCTTGGTGACGTGTCCGAGCGGCCGAAGGAGCACGCTTGGAAAGCGTGTGTTGTGCAAGCAACCGCGGGTTCGAATCCCGCCGTCACCGCCAAAAAGCACGAAGGGTCTCCGCGCCAGCGGGGGCCCTTCGTGCTTTCTCATCGAGCGCTGGGGATTCGGGGAGGAGCGAGCGCAGCGAGCACCGGAGTCCCGCCGTCACCGCCAAAAAGCCAGAGTCCCGCCCTCAGCCGAATCTCACTCCGTAGCTCTGCCCGCCGGGCTCCGCCGGAAGCGGAGACATGCCGAGTCGCTCGTAGAAAGCGGCGGCGCCGGTGTTGTTCGGGTCCATGCCCAGGTGCAACCCCGACACTCCGCGGCGGGTGAGCTCGGCGAAGAGCGTCTCGATGAGTCGGCGCCCGAGCCCCTGCCCCTGCGTCTCGGGCAGCAGGTCGATGTGCAGATGGGCGGGGTACTCCGCTGCGTTCGCGTTGCGCCCTGGCGCCTGGCTGTACCCGTGCTCGATCATCCGCTCCTCGCGAGTCGTGGGCTCGGCTGCACGCGGATACCGCTCCTGCCGAGTCGGCCACCACTCGTCACGGAACCAGGTCGCGAAAGCCTCGGTGTCATCGGTCGCGACGATGTAGCCGATCACGCGCTCGTCATCGGTCTCGACCACCCACGCGAGATCCGGATGCCGCTCGACGTACGGCACGGCGAACAGATCACCCCACAGCGAGTCGTCCGAGAGGATCCCCGTCGCGTCGGCTCCGGCATCCGCGGTCCTGGTGCAGATGTCGTACATCGCGTTGCGGTCTGACGGGCGATACGGGCGGATGCGCGACACTGCTGCTCCTCGAAGAGATGGGGGGGTTCCGTCAGCCTATCGGCGCGACCGCCGGGTCCTCTCGCGCCTTCCTGCTCACCCACGGCAACAGCCAGGCTCCGAGCACGAGCACCACTCCCGCGCCCACGAGCGCGCCGCCGATCGTGTCGGTCGCCCAGTGCACCGACAGCAGTGTGCGCGAGACCGCCATCGCGATGATCCAGAGGATCCCGAGCAGCGCGGTCCACACCCGTGGGAACACCAGCCACAGGACCACCGCGATGGTCGCGGCGTTGGCGGTGTGACCCGAGGGGAAGGATCCGAAGTCGCTGACCACGATCATGTCCTCGGGCCGCGCACGACCGAACAGCTGCTTCAGCAGCTGCACCGCACCGGCGCTCGCGAGGAACGCCGCGGCGGCGAAGACGGCCGCCTGCCACCGCCGGGCGATCAGCAGCGCGATGATCACGAGAAGGGGCACGACGAGGATCGCGATCAGACCGCCGCCGATGTCATTGAGGATCAGGGCGAACGACAGCATCCAGTCGGCGCGGTTCTCGACGACCTCGCTGTTCCACCAGGTGTCGAACCCCGGCGGCTCGGTGTACCCGAACACGATCGCCGCTCCGAGGGCCGTCGCCGCAGCGAGCATCCCTATTCCCCACCACAGCAGCGTGCGTCGTCTCATCGCACCATTCTGCCGGTCGGATGCTGAGAATCAGGGAGCGAGCATGCCGACAGTCCGAGGACGCACGATGAGCCACAGCGACAGGACGCCGATCGCCGCGCATCCGACCATCACCGAGGCCATGGTTGTCGCGGTGATTCCGGCCCCGTGCGAGATCCATCCGACGACCGGGGAGATGAGCCCCGCGACGCCGAAGTTCGTGGCTCCGATCACGGATGCCGCGGTTCCCGCCGCCTTGCCGTGCCGGTCGAGAGCGAGCACCTGCACGTTCGGGAACGTGAATCCGCAGGCCGTCATGAACACGAACAGCGGGATGACCGTGCCCCACAGGCCGAGGCCGAGCTGGTCGGTCACGATGATGGCGGCCCCGGCGAGCAGCAGCACGGCCGTCGAGTACGCCATGACCCACTGCGGGCCGAACCGTGCGGCGAGCCGCGAGGCCGTCTGCACGCCCGCGACGACGCCGAGCGAGTTGACCGCGAACAGCAGTCCGTACTGCTGCGCATCGAGCCCGTGCGTCTGCTGGAACAGGAACGGCGATGCCGACAGGTACGAGAAGAGGCCCGAGAACGTCATGCCTCCGATGATCAGCACGCCGATGAAGACCCGGTCGGAGAAGACCGAACGGTAGCGCTGCAGAACGGTTGACCCGCCCTTCTCCTGGCGACGGGCGACGGGAAGCGTCTCGGGGATGAACACCACGGTCGACACCAGCATCACGACGCCGTAGAGGGCGAGCACCACGAAGATCCCCCGCCAGGGCATCAGGGTGAGCAGCCACGACCCGATCAGCGGTGCGATCACCGGGGCGACGCCCGACACCAGGGCGAGACGCGACAGCATCACGACAAGACGGCGGCCGCCGAACAGGTCGCGCACGATCGCCATGGCGACGACGCCACCGGCGGCGGCGCCGACACCCATCAGCACGCGCGCGCCGCTGAGCAGCGGCAGCGTCGGCGCGTAGGCGGCGGCCACGCTGGCCAGCACGTGCAGGGCGGTCACGACGATGAGCGGGATGCGCCGGCCGACCTTGTCACTCAGAGGGCCCACGACGAGCTGCCCGAGGGCGAAGCCGATCATGGTGCCGGTCAGGGTGAGCTGGATCGCCGCGGCCGTGGTCTCGAAGTCCTGCTCGAGCACCGGGAACGCGGGCAGGTACAGGTCGATCGTGAACGGACCCAGCGCCGTGAGTGCGCCGAGCAGCACGATGTACAGCGCGCGGCGACCGTTCGAGATCGAGTCACCGGGGTGCAGCATGATCGGCGCGGTGGCCGGGTTCGATCCGAGGGTGCGGATGGCGCCCGTCGACGACGGGATGCGGATGCTGCCGGTGGCGGTCCGCTCAGGAACGGGGCTCGTCTGGCGGGGGTCAATGTATGGAGCGTCGGGCACGACGGTCCTTCCGGAGTTCGAGGGGGATGAGATCGAGTCGCGAGAGCGGTCGGATCGTCGAGGAGTCTCGAAACGATTCGATCCGGGCGAAGTCTCCATGCTACAGCCCCGCCGGACCACGGACGCGGCCCGGCGAACACGCGCACAGCCCGGATCACTCACACCTGCAGGCCGAAAATGACGGATGCAGGCCGAAACGCGCGGTTTCGACCTGCATCCGTCATCTGACCATGCATCCGTACGACCTCGGCGCGCGAACGCCGCTCCGGGGTCAGCCCAGGCGCGTGAGCCCCTGCTCGAGATCCGCGATGAGGTCGTCGACACCCTCGATGCCGACCGAGAGACGCACGACGTTCTCGGGCACGGCGAGGGCCGTTCCGCGCACCGAGGCGTGGGTCATGTCCGGCGGGTAGCCGATCAGCGACTCGACTCCGCCGAGCGACTCGGCCAGCTGGAAGAGCTCGGTCGACTCCGCGAAGGCCTTGGCGGCCGCAGCC
Organism: Microbacterium sp. 22215; assembly: GCF_052045655.1. Taxonomy (NCBI): domain Bacteria; kingdom Bacillati; phylum Actinomycetota; class Actinomycetes; order Micrococcales; family Microbacteriaceae; genus Microbacterium; species Microbacterium sp. 22215. Next base: position 295,395 of record NZ_JBQEPC010000001.1, on the reverse strand, counting down.
CCCGCCGAGAGGCCCAGCGAGAGCATCCCGCCGAATCCGCTCATCTGACGTGCGGCGACGTCGTGGCCGGGGTGCGAGGCGAGCCCCGGGTAGTACACGGTCGCGAACTCAGGGCGTGCCGCGGCCCACTCGGCGATCGCCTGCGCGTTCTCGGAGTGCTGGCGCACCCGCACCGCGAGGGTCTTGATGCCGCGGGTCGTGAGCCAGGCGTCGAGCGGGGCCGAGACGGCACCGACCGCGAACTGCTGGAACTTGATCTGCTCGAAGAAACGGTCGTCGCCGAAGACGACGGCGCCCCCGAGCACATCGGAGTGCCCGCCGAGATACTTGGTGGTCGAGTGCACGACCAGGTCGGCACCGAGCGAGAGCGGCTGCTGCAGCGCGGGAGACGCGAAGGTGTTGTCGACGACCGCGATCGCCCCGGCCGCGTGCGCGATCTCGGCGACGAGAGCGATGTCGACGATCTTCAGCAGGGGGTTGCTCGGCGTCTCGATCCAGACGATCTTCGTCTCGGGGCGGATCGCCGCGCGCACGGCGTCGACGTCCGACAGCTCGACCGTCGTGAAGTCGATCCCCCACGGCGAGAGCACACGAGCGAAGAGGCGGTAGGTGCCGCCGTAAACGTCGTTGCCGAGCACGACGTGATCGCCGGGCTTCAGGATGCCGCGCAGCAGCGCGTCCTCGGCGGCGAGCCCCGACGCGAAGGAGAGCGCGTTCGCCCCGCCCTCGAGAGCGGCGAGCTGCGTCTCGAGCGATGAGCGCGTCGGGTTGCCCGCACGGTTGTACTCGTACCCGTCGCGGAATCCGCCGATGCCGTCCTGCACGTGCGTGGACGCCTGGTAGATCGGCGGGATGATCGACCCCGTGGTCGGGTCAGGCGCCTGACCTGCGTGGATGGCTCGGGTGGCGAAAGCATGCTCGGACATGTGTCTCAGCCTACGTCCGCCCCGCCCCGGGCATCCGCCCCTGTTACGCCCGGCGTCAGTGCTCCGCTGCCCGGCGTCAGCGCGAGATGTACGAGAGCAGGTCCTGCCGGGTGAGCACGGTGTGCGGCTTGCCGTCCATCGTCACGAGAAGCGCGTCGACGTCGGCGAGCGCCGCGCGTGCCTGCGCGATCGGAGCATGGATGCCGATCAGCGGCAGCCGCTCCCCCACGTGAGCGCCCACGGCATCCGCCGGTTTCGCGTCTCCGCGGAAGAGCAGGTCGAGCAGCCCCTTCTCGTCGACCGTGCCGACGACCTCGCCCATCATCACAGGAGGCTCGGCGCTCAGCACCACCAGCTGCGAAACGTCGTACTCGGTCATCATGCCGATGGCTTCGAGCACGGTGTCGGTCGGGTGCGCATGCACGAGATCGGGGATGCCCTCACCGAGCCGGGATGAGCGCGCGGCCAGGACGTCGGCGACCGTCTCGCCCTCCTCGACCTCGCTGAACCCGTACGACCGCATCCACCCGTCGTTGAAGATCTTGCTCAGGTAGCCGCGGCCGCCGTCGGGCAGGAGCACCACCATCACGGCATCCGCGGGCAGCTCCCGGGCGACGCGCAGGGCGCCGACCACGGCCATGCCGCTCGATCCGCCCACCAGGATGCCTTCTTCCCGGGCGAGGCGGCGGGTCATCGCGAACGACTCGGCGTCGCCGACCGCGACGATCTCGTGCGGGATCTTCGGGTCGTAGGCGCCGGGCCAGATGTCCTCGCCGACCCCCTCGACCAGATACGGACGCCCGGTGCCGCCGCTGTAGACGCTGCCCTCGGGGTCGATCCCGACGATGCGCACGCGGTCGTCCGAGATCTCGCGCAGGTACCGTCCGGTGCCCGTGATGGTGCCGCCCGTGCCGACACCCGCGACGAAGTGCGTGATCGCGCCGTCGGTGTCGCGCCAGATCTCGGGGCCCGTGGTCTCGTAGTGGCTGCGCGGGCCGTTGGGGTTCTCGTACTGGTTGGGCTTGAACGCGCCTGGGATCTCACGGGCGAGCCGATCGCTGACGCTGTAGTACGACTCGGGGCTGTCGGCTGCGACCGAGGTCGGAGTGACCACGACCTCGGCACCGTACGCACGGAGGACATCGATCTTGTCCTCGCCCACCTTGTCGGGCAGCACGAAGACGCACTTGTAGCCGCGCTGCTGGGCGACGAGGGCCAGCCCCACCCCGGTGTTGCCGCTCGTCGGCTCGACGATCGTGCCACCAGGCTTCAGCTCCCCCGACGCCTCTGCCGCGTCGATGATGCGCGAGGCGATGCGGTCCTTCGCGGATCCGCCGGGGTTGAGGTATTCGAGCTTCACGAGCACCGTGCACTCCACACCCTCGGTGACGTGCTGGAGCTTCACGAGGGGCGTGTCGCCGACCAGGTCGACGATGGAGTCTGCGTACTTCATGTTCACAGCGTACGTGCGACGATGCCGCGACCGGGGTTGTGTTGCACCCGGCCGCGGCATCGTGTGTCACAGATGTCGGCGTGAACCGATCAGCCCTTCGTCGAACCCGCCAGGAGTCCGCGCACGAAGTAGCGCTGCAGCGAGAAGAACACGATCAGCGGCACGATGATCGACACGAACGCACCGGCGGTGAGCAGGTACCAGCCCTCACCACGACCGGTGATCTCGGCGAGCACCTTGGTGATCGGCGATGCGGCGCCGTCGGCGAACACGAGTGCGACGAGCAGATCGTTCCAGACCCAGAGGAACTGGAAGATCGCGACCGACGCGATCGCCGGCATCGTCAGCGGCAGCACCACCCGGAAGAAGATCTGCCCACGAGAGGCACCGTCGACGCGCGCGGCCTCGATGATCTCGCCCGGGATCTCCGACATGAAGTTGTGCAGCAGGTAGATCGCCAGCGGCAGCGCGAACATCGAGTGCGCGATCCACACCTGCGCGTAGCCGCCCGAGATGTCGAGCCCCTCGGTCACCTGGATCCCGAAGAGGTTGATGCCTCGCGAGAACGAGGACAGCAGCGGAACGAGAGCCATCTGGATCGGCACGATCTGCAGCGCGAACACGAAGATGAACAGCGCGTTGCGACCCTTGAACTCGATCCACGAGAACGCGTATGCGGCCATCGCGGCGATCATCAGCGGGATGACCGTGGCGGGGATCGTGATCACGATGGAGTTGAAGAACGACTCCAGGATGGTCAGCTGCGTGGTGCCCGACTGCAGCACGGCCGCGTAGTTGTCGAGGGTCAACTGCGGGTTGGTGAAGAAGGTCCACCAGCCGGTGGTCTCGATCGCATCCCTCTCACGGAACGACGAGATGAAGAGTCCGAGCGTCGGGATCGTCCAGAGGACGGCGATGACGATCGAGGCGACTGTCGCCCACGGCCGGCTGAGGCGCTTGCGCGCTCGCCCTGCGGAGGCTTCGAAGCGTCCGGCGGTGGTGATCGCCCTCGTGCTCTGGCCGGTGTCTGAGTTCACGGTGTCGGTCATCGGATCTCCCGCTGCTTCTTGATCTGGCGCGCGTTGTAGATCACGATCGGCAGCACCAGGATGAACAGGATGACGGAGAGCGCAGCGCTGCGTCCCGCCTCGAACTTGGAGAACTGCGTGTACATCTCATTCGCGAGCACGGACGTGCCGTAGTTTCCACCGGTCATCGTGCGCACGATGTCGAAGACCTTCAGCGATGCGATCGAGATCGTCGTCAGCACCACGATGAGAGCCGGTCGGATCGACGGGATCGTCACCGACCAGAAGCGCTCCCAGGCGTTCGCGCCGTCGAGCTCGGCCGCCTCGAGAAGCTCCGCAGGGACTCCCTTGATGGATGCCGAGAGCACGACCATCGCGAAACCGGTCTGCACCCAGATCAGCACCACGATGAGGGCGAGGTTGTTCCACGGCCCGTTGAGCAGGAACTGCTGCGGCTCTCCGCCGAACCAGACCAGGATCTGGTTGAGGAGACCGATCTGCTCGAACTCGGGGCCACGGTAGGCGTACACGAAGCGCCAGATGATGCTGGCACCCACGAACGAGATGGCCATCGGCATGAAGACCAGCAGCTTGTAGATCTTCTCGCCGCGGGTCTTGTCGATGAACACCGCGTAGGCGAGGCCGATGAGGGTCGACAGGGTCGGCACGAGCAGCACCCAGACGATCGTGTTCACGACCGAGGTCACGCCATCGGACTGCGTGAAGATCCACAGGTAGTTCGAGAAGCCGACGAAGTCACTTCCCGTCGAGTTCCAGAACGACGCGTAGACCGTCTGGATCGACGGGAGGATGAGCCCGGCCAGGAGCAGCAGGATCGCCGGCGCCATGAACGCGACCAGCTGGATCAGGTATCCCACACCGTCGCGCGATCGGTAGTCCAGGAAGAAGAACAGGGCACCGACGGCGACCGCGACTCCCATCGCCCAGTAGTAGGAGTTGAAGAACCACATCACCGCGAGCGGGATGAGGAGGCACATCGCGAGGCGGATGCCGGTGTAGAGGGCGCCCTTGCGGGGCGCGATGTCGACGAGAAGCAGGATCACCACGACGACCACCGCGAAGGCGATGACGACGGCGAGAGCCTGGGCGATCGGGGGCAGAGTCCCGATCCATTGGAAGAACACAGTCGCGTTCATGGATTCCCCTTCATGAGACGGAGCTGATCAGCGGTCCGCGCGACGATGCGCGGACCGGTTGGGAGATGAGAAGGTGGGCCACCCGTTCGGGTGGCCCACCTCATCCGGTCAGCTGGACGGCCAGCCGGTCTCGATCTGCGTCAGCACCTCATCGGTCGAGGTTCCGTTGATCCACGCGACCATGCCCTTCCAGAACGTGCCCGAGCCGACAGCACCCGGCATCTGGTCGGAACCGTCGAAGCGGAAGGTGACGGAGTCGTCCTGCAGCAGCTTGATCGACTCCTGGAGGATCGGGTTCTCGACGGCCTCGATGTCGACGCCCTTGTTGGCCGACGTGACGCCGCCGAGAGCCAGACGCTTGTCAGCCCACTCGGGGCTCGACAGGTACTCGAGCACCTTCTGCGTCGCCTCGTCGTCGCTGAACGCGCCGACGATCTCGCCACCACCGGTGATGAACGTCTCGTCCTCGCTCTTGCTCGGGAGCAGGAAGGCCCAGACGTCGCCGTCCTCGGAGATGTCCGTGCCGTCGGGGAAGAAGCCCGAGAGGAAGGATGCCTGGTGGGTCAGCGCGCACTCGCCGCTCGCGACCTTGGGCGCGACGTCGCCGAACGCGGTCGAGTTGATCGAGCGCACGTCGCCGAAGCCGGCGTTGACGTAGTCGGGGTTGAGCAGGAGCTCACCCGTGGCGTCGAACGCCTCCTTGATCTGGGGGTCCGTGAACGGGACCTCGTTCTTGACCCACTGGTCGTAGACGTCGGCACCGGCGTTGCGGAGCACGAGGTCCTCGATCCAGTCGGTTCCGGGCCAGCCGGTCGCCACACCCGACTCGAAGCCGGCGCACCACGGAGCCGTGCCGCTCTTCTCCTGGATGGTCTTGGTGAGCGTCAGCAGCTCATCCCAGCTCGTGGGCTCCTGGACGCCCCACTCGGCGAACTTCTTGGGCGAGTACCAGACCCAGCCCTTGACGCTCGCCATGAGCGGTGCGCCGTAGAACTCGTCCTTGTACGTGCCGAAGTCGACCCAGCCCTGCGTCCAGTACTTCTTCGCGTTGGCCTCGACCGCGTCGGGAGCCGGCTTCAGGTAGTCGCGCGCCGCGTAGTCCGCGAACAGACCCGGCTGGGGGAAGATCGCGATGTCGGGCGGGTTGCCGCCCTGTGCGCGGGTACCGAGCTGCGTCTCGAAGTCCTGGCTGCCCTCGTACTTGATCGTGATGTCGTTCTCCTTCTCGAAGTCCGACCACGACTCCGCGAGGAGCTCCGCCTCTCCTTCGACGATCGTGCCGTAGATCGTGACGGTGTTGTCGCCGCCGCCTCCTCCGCCGCCGCCCGTCGATCCGCCGGGAGCACCACAACCGGCGAGCGCGATGCCCGCGACTCCCAGCAGGGCGATCGGCGCGTAACGCCGCGAACGCTGTGACAGACCCATGTGAATTCTCCTCTTCGAGTTTCACGGCCCCCCGCTCATTCTGCGCCGCCCCTCGGCACAGAATCGGGAACCGATTCCAGGACAACCTATCGGGGTCGAACACCCCGACACAACACGCCAGGATCACAAGCTCGCAACCTTTTCGACTCCGTGGATCGCCCGCATGGGAGCGCTCCCTCACTTTCGGCCTGGAACCGGTTCCTTTCCCCGCGACGAGCGGCTACGCTGTCATCGGCGCGCAGGAGGGGCTGAGGCGCCGGACGCATGGTCGAGGAGGACCGATGAGCACGATCGCGGACGTCGCGGCGCGCGCAGGCGTGTCGAAGGCCACCGCGAGCCGAGCACTGAGCGGTCGCGGCTACGTCTCGGAGGGCACTCGCAGGAGGGTCGCGGACGCTGCGGACGAACTGGCGTACGTCGCCCACTCCTCCGCCACGAGCCTCGCCACCGGCCGTACGCAGACCGTCGGCGTGATCATGCCCCCGGTCGACCGCTGGTACTTCTCCGAGCTGCTCGCAGGCATCCAGGAGTCGCTGTTCGCCCTCGACTACGAACTCGCCCTGTACGGGATCCGCGAGGGCACCGAGACGAGGCAGCGGCTCTTCGACACGGTGCTTCCCGGGCGGCGGTTCGACGGGATCATCGCCGTCGGCATCCAGCCGAGTGCGCAGGAGCTCGATCGGCTGCACCGCTCCGAGCGTCCGCTGGTCAGCGTGGGCCCGTACAGCGAAGGCTCCAGTGCCGTGTCGATCGACGACGTCGCCGCCGCGCGGATCGCGACGGAGCACCTCATCGAGCTCGGACACACCGACATCGCCTTCGTCGGGGGCGCGGCGGACCCCGATGATCTCAGCTTCGGCGACGCCCAGCGGGTCGAGGGCTATCTCGAAGCCCTCGCCGCGGCGGGGCTCGAGGCCGTCGCGCGAATCGCGGATGCCTCCCCCACGATGCCCGGCGGCTACGCCGCCGCCGTCGAGCTGCTGGCCGATCGCCGGGGCCGCCCCACGGCGATCGTGGGCGTGTGCGACGAGGCCGCGATCGGGGCGATGATCGCCGCACGCCGCCTGGGCATCGCGGTGCCCACGGAATTGAGCATCGTCGGGGTCGACGACCATCAGCACGCCGAGATGTTCGCGCTGACCACCATCAAGCAGTCGCCGCGCGAGCAGGGGCACGAGGCGGTGCGCCTGCTGCAGCAGCAGATCGACCATCCGGACTCGCCCCGGGAGCGCACCGTCACGGCATCCGCCCTGGTCGTGCGCAGTTCCACCGCCGGGCGACGCTGAACCCGATCTCGCCCCCGGACGCACGAAAGCCCCGGGCGGACCCGGGGCTTTCGTGAAGCGTTCAGACGCTTCCAGGGCGAGGCGCTATGCCGCGACCTGGAACGGATTACTTGAGGGTAACCGTGGCGCCTGCCTCTTCGAGGGCAGCCTTGGCCTTCTCGGCTGCTTCCTTGTTCGCGCCCTCGAGCACGGCCTTGGGAGCACCGTCGACGACAGCCTTGGCCTCGCCGAGACCCAGCGAGGTGAGCTCGCGGACGGTCTTGATGACCTGGATCTTCTTGTCGCCAGCAGCCTCGAGGATGACGTCGAAGGAGTCCTTCTCCTCAACCTCTTCAGCAGCTCCGCCACCTGCGCCGGCAACGGCGACGGGGGCAGCAGCGGTGACCTCGAACTTCTCCTCGAACGCCTTGACGAAGTCGTTGAGCTCGACGAGGGTCAGGCCGGCGAACTGCTCGAGCAGCTCCTCAGTGGTGAGCTTAGCCATGATGTATCTCCTAGATAGATGGGGTTTGTTGAACGAGAACGTCAGGTCGCTTACGCGGCCTCGGCGGTCTCCAGCTTTTCGCGAAGAGCATCGATGGTGGCGGCAGCCTTGCCCATCGTGGCCTTCATCATGCCCGCAGCCTTCGCCAGCAGAACCTCACGGCTCTCGAGCGCGGCGTACTTGTTGACCTCGTCGGCGGTGAGGGCGTTGCCCTCGAAGATGCCGGACTTGATCACGAGAAGCGGGTTGGCCTTGGCGAAGTCACGCAGAGCCTTTGCAGTGGCGACGAAGTCACCGTGCACGAACGCGACGGCCGACGGACCCTTGAGGTCGTCGTCCAGCGCGGTGATGCCAGCCTTGTTGGCGGCGATCTTGGTCAGCGTGTTCTTCACCACGGCGTACTCAGCGTCCTGACGGATGCTGTTGCGCAGCTCCTTGAGCTGGGCAACCGTCAGACCGCGGTACTCGGTCAGCAGAACGGCAGTCGAGTCCTCGAATGACTTCGTGAGCTCGGCGACCGATGCATCCTTCTGCGCCATGGTCACTCCTTGGTGTGTACGAGGTGCCTCACGGCGGTGAGGCACCGGTTCCGACCCCTGGCAACAGAAAAGCTCCGGCGCAAGCGCACGGAGCTTTGAGAAGTTCGTGTCCTGCGCGGGCCCCTGCTGAGCAGAGCTTCAATCCTCATGCGCTTGCGCACACGACGATGACCAGCGGTCTTCGGTTACGACAACTGTACCCCACGGCATCCTCGGCCCCAAATCGGTCGGGATCACCGACGGTGCGCGGCGCGACCTCCGTGGCCCGCGAGCGCGTCGGCGGCGCGGATGAGGCTCAGGTGCGAGAGCGCCTGCGGGGTGTTGCCCGCCTGCCGCGCGTTCGCGACGTCGTACTCCTCCGACAGCAGTCCGAGGTCGTTCGTCATCCCGATCAACCGCTCCATCAGATCGCGCGCCTCGTCGACACGACCGCTCGTCGCATACTGCTCGACCAGCCAGAAGCTGCACGCGATGAAGGGATGCTCATCGCCGTCGAGCCCGTCCACACCCGACTCCGTGCGGTAGCGACGGAGGAATCCGTCGGTGAGCAGGGTGCGCTCGATCTGCTCCACGGTGCGGAGCATCCGCGGGTCGTCGGCGGCGCAGTACCCGACCTGTGGGAGCACGAGCAGCGAGGCGTCGACCTCGGTGGAGCCGTAGTGCTGGATGAAGTACCCGTGGTCCGCGTCGACGCCGCGCTCGTCGATCTCGCGGCGCAGACCGTCGCGCACCGTCGCCCAGCGATCGGCGTCACCGGCGAGGCCGTGCTCCCGCACGGCGCGGACGCCGCGGTCGAGAGCCGCCCACATCATGACCCGGGAGTGGGTGAACCACTGCGGCTCGCCCCGGATCTCCCAGATGCCGTTGTCCGGGCGGTCGATGGACGCGATCACCTGCTCGATGAGCGCCCGCTGCAGGGGCCACGAGAAGTCGCCCTCCTCGAGGCCCGCGATCCTGGCGCACTCGAGTGCGACGAGCACCTCGCCGATCACATCTCCCTGGTACTGGTCGACGGCGCCGTTGCCGATCCGCACCGGCGCCGCCCCTCCGTAGCCGGGCAGGCTCGTGAGCTCGCGCTCGATGAGGTCGCGCTCCCCGGCGATCCCGTACATGATCTGCACCTCGTTCGGCTCACCGGCGACGGCTCGGAGCAGCCATCGACGCCAGTGGTGCGCTTCGGTGAGGAATCCATGGGCGATGAGCGCCTCGAGCGTCAGAGCGGCGTCCCGCAGCCAGACGAAGCGGTAGTCCCAGTTCCGCGAGCCGCCGAACTCCTCGGGGAGCGACGTGGTCGCCGCGGCCACGATGCCACCGGTGTCCCTGTTCGTGAGCGCCCGCAGCACGAGCAGCGACCGCACGACCTCGCCACGGTAGGCACCGTCGTGCTGGATGCCGCTCGCCCAGCCCTGCCACCACGCTCGCGTGGCGGCGATCGCGTCGTCGACGTCGAGCGGTGCCGGGTGATGCTCGTGCGAGGGGAACCAGCTGAGAGTCAGGTCTCGGACCTCTCCAGCCGAGACCGTGAGCGTCCCCCGATGCCTGTGGTCCTCCGCGACGAGCCGGAGTCCGCGCACGATCACCGCCTCCGGTCCGGCGGTCGCCGACAGCGCCGGCTGCTCGCTCGTACCCACCTGACGCACCCACGGCAGTCTGCGGGAGTAGTCGAAGTGCAGACGCAGCTCGGTGACGAACTCGACCTGACCTGCGATGCCGACGATCCGACGCACGACATCGCTGCGCGTCGGATGCAGCGGCATGAACTCGTGCACCTCCGCGACACCGTCCGACGTCTCCCACCGGGTGACGAGGATGAACGTGTCCGACACGTAGTGCCGCTCGGAGGTCGCCGTCTCATCGACGGGACGCAGCGTCCAGCATCCGTGAGGCGCCTCCCCCAGCAGCGCTCCGAACAGCGACGGCGCATCGAAGCGAGGCAGGCACAGCCAGTCGATGCTGCCCTCCTTCGAGACGAGCGCGCCGGTGCGGCAGTCGCTGAGCAGGGCGTAGTCCTCGATGGGAGCGGGCATCGACCGATTCTGGCACGACTGTCGACGGGGTGGACGGGTTACGGTGGGGTCATGGCCGATGCGACGACGCTCGTGATCTTCGGAGCCGGTGGCGATCTCGCCTCCCGTCTCCTCCTTCCCGCGCTGGGACAGCTGCTGATGAGAGAGCCCTCTCGCTCGGTGAGCATCGTCGGCGCCGACCGCGAGGAGCTGACCGACGCCGATCTCGAGGCCGTCGTCCGCACGGCGTTCGCGACGATGGATGCCGAGGCCGCCGCCTCCCGCGTCGACGTGGAATACGTGCGGACCGACATCACGAAACCCGACGACCTTCGCGCGGTGCTGAAGGACCGCACCGGGCAGGTGGCGATCTATTTCGCCGTGCCGCCCTCGGTCGCGGCGGCGTCGATCGCTGCGCTGACGCCCGACATGCTGCCCGACGGCGCCGTCCTCGTCATGGAGAAGCCGTTCGGCACCGACGAGGAGAGCGCGCGAGCGCTGAACCGCAGGCTCACGGCACTGGTCCCCGAGAGTCAGGTCTTCCGGGTCGATCACTTCCTCGGTCGTTCGACCACTCTCAACCTGCTCGGCGCGCGCTTCGCCAACCGCATCCTCGAACCGCTGTGGTCTGCCGAGAGCATCGAGTCGGTCGACATCGTCTATGACGAGTCGCTCGCCCTGGAGGGCCGCGCCGGGTACTACGACTCGGCCGGGGCGCTGGTCGACATGATCCAGAGCCATCTCCTGCAGGTGCTCGCCGTGCTGGCGATGGAGGAGCCGACGACGCTCGACGAGGTCGACTTCCGCGCGGCGACGAGCGCCGTTCTCCGGGCGACCACGGTGTGGGGCGACGACCCGGTGGCGTCGTCGCGTCGGGCGCGCTACACGGCCGGCACGGTCGGAGGTGCCGAGAAGCCGTCGTACGTCGACGAGCCCGGCGTCGACCCCGAGCGCCAGACCGAGACCCTCGCGGAGGCGACATTCGAGGTGCGCAACAGCCGCTGGGCGGGGACGCCGTTCCGGCTGCGATCCGGCAAGGCGCTCGGCACGCCGGCGACCGAGATCGTCGTGCACTTCCGTCCCGTCAGGCACCTGCCGACCGGACTGACCGGCTCGTCTGCCGGCGCCGCCCTCCGCTTCTCGCTCGGCCCCGACCGGATCTCGCTCGACCTGAACCTGAACGCCGCAGAGGATCCGTTCGAGCTGGAGCGCGCGACGCTGTCGGCAGAGCTCGGCGAGGGGGCGCTCAAGGCGTACGCCGAAGTGCTCTCCGGCGTACTCGACGGCGACCCGCTGCTGGCCGTGCGCGGCGATGCCGCCGAGCAGTGCTGGCGGATCGTCGCGCCCATCCTCGAGGCGTGGCACCGAGACGAGGTACCCCTCGAGGAGTACGTCGCCGGCTCGCCCGGACCCGACGGCTGGCCCACCCTCGGCTGAGCGACGACCGGACGGACCGGGGGATGCCGCGGAGCGGCGTGTACGGGGAACGAGAGTCCCTGACCGGGGTTACGCTCGATGGGTGACCCCGGAACTCCAAGCTCGCATCGTCGCGGACTCCCGCGACCGCGTGGCCTGGATGCGGGCCCGCTCACGCGGCATCACCGCGACGGATGTGGCCGGTCTCACGAGCGAGCGATCGATCGCACGCGCTGCAGACTCGAAGCTCGGCGGCGGTCCCCGTTTCGGCGGCAACGCGTACACGGATCACGGTCGGCGCCGCGAGCCCGAGATCGCCGCCTGGGTCGCTGCGACGCACGGCATCCTTCCCTCCTCCGCCCTGTTCCGCGCCGAGGTCGAGCACCGCCACCTCGCGACCCCCGACGGCATCGCCGTCGATGCGGGCGGACGCGTCGAGCTCGCCGAGATCAAGACGACGAACAAGGCGTTCCGCGGCATCCCCCGCACCTACCTCCGTCAGGTGTGGTGGCAGCAGCACGTGCTCGGCGCCGAGCGCACGCTGTTCGTGTGGGAGGAGCACGTCGACTTCTCCCCCATCCACGACGAGCCCAAGTGCGTCTGGATCGACCGCGACGACCGCGAGATCGCGAAGCTGGTGGGCCTGGCGACCGACCTCATCGACGAGCTGTACCGGCGCACCACCGGCATGCAGGTGCCGACGCGGATCGCCGAGGCCACGGCCGCCGCAGCCGCCAGCCGCCGTGAGCACCTCCGCGAGCGCGACGCCTTCCGCGCGCTCGCCCTCGCCGACTGAGTCTCGCGGGCCGCGTCACGTCCCGTTCACCGGGGTGCACGAGACCGCCGTCGACAGAAGCGGCGCGTTGTAGGTGACCGTGGTGGGCGTCGTCGAGGTCTTCCAGGTGCCGTATGTGGTGCGCATCTCGATGACGATGTCGGCTCCGAGCAACGACCCGAGCAGTCCGCTGAGCAGACCGGTGGTGATGTCGGCGGTGTAGCGGCCCTGCGCGTCCGGGCCGGTCACCGCGGGGACGATCACGTTGGTGCCCACCCGCCATTCGACGTTGCTGCCGGAGAAACTCGAGTAGGGGGTGACCGCCGGCCACTCCCAGGTGACCTTCATGAACGATCCGCCCAGCGCGGGAGGACGGATGCAGGTGGGGATGCTCGTGATCTGCGGCGGCAGGAGGCGGGCGGTGAAGGTGGTCTGCGCCTGCTCCGCGTCGGTGAAGGACGCGTCGGACACCTGGGCGGCGGGAGCGAGTCCGATGCCCACGAGAAGGGCCGCCCCCGCGATCGCGGCGAGCGCGCGGCGACGGCGCGAGCTCTCTGCGAGGTTCCTCATGGGGCATCCTCCCCTGCCGTCGGTCCTCGACGCGTGCGGGCGGCGATCGTGAGCCCACCGCCGACCAGCACCGCCGCGACGCCGAGCGACCACGGAACGACCGGTGTGAGCCCGGTCGTCGCGAGACCGCCGTCGGGTCCGACGACGACGGATTCTCCGGCACCCGAGGCGTGCACGCGCACCTGAGTCGTCCCCGGGTCCGCTCGCTCGAGTCTGACCTCGAGGCGCAGGTGCATGACCTCGGAGTCCGTCATCTCCGCGAGCGGGGTCTCGGTGCCGTCGCGGGGCACCGGCCAGGCGGCCATGAGCTCGGAGGCGCCGCTCGAGCATCCGGTCGGACCCCACTCCTGCGCGCAGGCGCTCACGTCGACCACGATCGCGGCATCACCGCTCGCGCTCACGCCGACCCTGACGACGCCGGGATCCGACGCCTCGGCGCTCACCGTGACGTCCCACTGCATGGTCTGTCCGGGGAGCATGTCGGACGCGGCCTCCCAGTCGGCGACCGAGACGATCCGCAGCACATCGCCCTGCACGATCTCCGTCGTCGGTGCCGCCCATGCGGGCGCTGCACACACGACGGCCGCCGTCGCGCCGAGCACGATGGCGAGGAGGCGCGACGCCACCGCCCTCGCGTCCGTCATGGTGCCCTCGGGGTGTCGTCGTCACGGCGTCGCCGTGACGAACGCGGCCAGAACGCCCAGACGACGAGCACCGACGCTCCGATCGTGAGACCGCCGAGCACCAGCGGGTCGCCCATGGCCACGATCACGGTCGCGATGCCGGGCACGGAGAAGAGCACGACGCGCACCGTCTGCACGGTGTAGGGGTAGGGGTCGTCCGCCGCGTTCGCGTCTCCGCGCATCGTGATCACGCGCTGGGCGTCGGTCGGGCCGGCAGAGACCGAGGTGACTCGGTGGGTGACGGGCAGATCCCCTTCTCGATCGACCGTGACCACGTCTCCGACGTCGATCTCGGAGGCGGGGACGCTCTGCACGACGGCAACGGAACCGGCCGGGATGGTGGGAGACATGGAGCCGGTGCGGAACATGATCAGCGTGATGTTCGCGGTGAGCGCGAGCACCACCAGCACCATGCAGAGCACTCCGGCCGCTGCAGCGACCCAGAGCAGGGCGTCCCCGAGCATCCGTCCGATCCCGCGATGCCGCGCACGAGGGAGAGAGGACGACACAGCCACGGATGCCGAGGGCTCGCCGACCGTCGACGCCTGCTCCCGCAGGCTCCGCCTCGTCGGCTGCACGGTCATCGTTCGTTCCCTCTTCTTCGCCGTCGCCTCAGGAGGAGGTCCCGGTGATCTGCCACGTCTGGATCGCGGTCAGCCCCTGCGCGGCGTTGAGCGTGCCCGCGGGCAGTGTCACCGCGAAGCAGTAGTTGACCGTCGACGTGCCGTTGGCCGCGACGGCCTGAGTGCCGGTGCCGGCGGTGCCGATCGCGGAGTTGTCGGGCACCACCGCGGTCCCGGCCGTGTACGTGGTGGCATTGCAGGCGATTCCCGCGATCGACCGCACCCCGTAACGCAGGTACGTGCCCAGGCCCGTTCCCCCGGTCGACGACACACTGAGCTGCAGCGTCCCTGCGACCGACGGATTGGCGGTCTTGACGCTGAACAGCGCATAGACGGTCGACCCCGGCGCGAGCGCGCTGAACGGAGTGCTGAACGACAGCGCGCCCGGCGTGCCGACGGGGTGATTCGTGAACGTCGTCCCGTCGACCGCACCGACGATGTCGAATCGGCCCGCGGTGAAGGTCGCGGTGCCGTACTCCGAGTCGTTCCAGGCAGCGAGAGTGGCCGTCGTGCCGATGCCGAGCACCAGCCCTCCCGCGAGCAGGGCGCGCACCCGACGCGCGAGCAGCCTCTTCCGCTCCCGCATGCGTCTGCGGGTGTCGGTCATGATCAGTTCGCGGTCGACGTCGCCGTGAACTTCCAGGTCGCGGTGGCCGATGCACCCTGAGTGAGGCCGGCGCCTCCGGTGACCGCGAAGCAGAGCTGGACGGCGGTTCCGGCCGTTCCCGCGGTGGCCCCCTTCGTGAGCGGTACCGACGTGGGCGCGGTCTGGGCGCTCAATGTCGTGCCCGTGGCCACGACGGTGCCCGTCGCTCCCGCACCGCAGGTGGCGCCCGGCGCTATGGCTGTGACGACGTAGGAGAGATTGGCCTCATTGCCACCGGTGCCGGCGGTGACACCCGTGGGGAGCAGGGTCGCACTGTTGGTCGTGGTGCTGTCGAGACGCACCCAGAACGGTGCGTAGACGACATCGCCGGGGGCCATGGACGACGCCACCGCAGGCAGCTGGAAGACGAGCGACGCGGCGGAACCGCCCGTGTCGACGTTGTGACTCGCGTAGCCTGCCGTCGCGCTCGTCGTCGAGCCCTCGAGGTTGAAGGATCCGGCGGTGAACGTGCCTGTCGCGAACTCCGAGTCGTTCCAGGCGGCGAGCGTCACCCCGATCCCGACACCGAGCACGAGCCCTCCGGCCAACACTGCGAGCACTTTCCTCTGCGTGTCATTCCTTGACATTGCACATTCCCCCTCAGGAATCACGACCCGTGGATGAATGGGGATGGCCGCCCCTCAGCGGCCCACATCGACGTCGTCGCTTCGTTCGGCCAGTTTTGTCCAAGACATCTCGTATTTCAAGGCCGACTTGATCACGATCGAACATCTCTACCCATCTTTTCCGACGAAACGTCTGTGCATAACGCGAACCGATGGGACGGCAGGAGATGGTTGACGAACATCAACCACTTGCATATAGTTGACGAAGTTCAACCATCTACACGCCGCGCCAGAGCTGACGCAGCACGACCCAGCGACTCGCGAAAGGCTCCGCATGACCACGGACTCCCCCACTCGGATGACGCACCGCCAGGTGCTCGAAGCCCTGACCGGCCTGCTCCTCGGCATGTTCGTCTCGATGATCGCCACCACGGTGGTCTCGACCTCCATGCCCGTCATCGTCCACGACCTCGGCGGAGATCAGGCCGCCTACACCTGGGTCATCACCGCGACGCTCCTCACCACGGCGATCTCGACGCCGGTGTGGGGCAAGCTCGCCGACCTGTTCAACCGCAAGCTCCTCATCCAGCTCGCGATCGTGATCTTCGTCGGTGCCACCGCCGCCGCGGGCTTCGCGCAGGACACCGACACGCTGATCGCGTTCCGTGCCATCCAGGGCATCGGCGGAGGCGGCCTCGCCGCCCTCAGCCAGGTCATCATGGCCGACATCATCAGCCCCCGAGAGCGCGGACGCTACATGGGGCTCTTCGGCGCGGTCATGGCCGTCGCGACCGTGGGCGGACCGCTGCTGGGCGGCTGGGTCACCGACACGATCAACTGGCGCTGGAACTTCTTCGTCGCCCTGCCCTTCGCCGTCGCCGCGCTCATCATCCTGCAGAAGACCCTGCACATCAGCACCGAGCGCACCCGCAAGGCATCCATCGACTACCTGGGCATCGTGCTGCTCTCCGCCGCGGTGTCTCTGCTTCTCATCTGGGTGACGAACGCCGGCACGACGTTCGACTGGTGGAGCACCGAGACGGTGCTCATGGTCGGCGGCGCGGTCATCGCCACGATCGCGTTCATCATCGTCGAGATCAAAGTCGTCGAGCCGCTGATCCCGCTGTCGCTGTTCCGCGGCCGCACCTTCACGCTGTCGGTCGTCGCCTCGATCTCGATCGGCGTCGCCATGTTCGGCACCTCGGTCTACCTCGCTCAGTACATGCAGCTGTCGCGGGGGGCCTCGCCGACCGAGGCAGGCCTGATGACGCTGCCGATGATGGCCGGGCTGCTGATCTCGTCGATGGTGATCGGCCAGCTCGTGACGCGCTTCGGCAAGTGGAAGGGCTACCTGATCCTCGGCTCGGTGCTGCTGATCGCGGGCTCCACCATGCTGTCGACCCTGCACTACGACACCAATTTCGCGCTCGTCTCCCTGTACATGTTCCTCACCGGAGCAGGAGTGGGAATGACGATGCAGAACCTCGTGCTGATCGTGCAGAACGTCGCGAAGCCGACCGAGATGGGAGTCGCGAGCTCCGGTGTCACCTTCTTCCGCAGCCTCGGCGGCACCATCGGCGTCTCGGTCATGGGCGCCGTGCTGGCGAACTCGCTCACGAGCCTGTTCAGCGACGGCAAGGAGAAGATCGGCGCGGCCATCGCCCAGCTCGGCGAGAAGGGCGCGGAGGTCGCGGCTCAGCTGTCCAGCGGGACGCTCCCCGAGGTGCGTCTGCTTCCCGAGCCCGTGCGGTCGATCATCGAGGACTACTACGCACAGGCCATCTCGCACGCGTTCCTGATCGGCATCCCGCTCGCCGTGATCAGCCTGATCGCGATCCTGTTCCTGCCGAACAAGCCGCTGACCCGCATGACCACGAGCGAGCGTGCGAAGGCCGACTCCGAGAAGGGCACAGGCACCGTCGAGGGCACCGCCGACGTCGCGATCGCCGACGCCGAGGCGCTCACCGGATCTCCGACCGGGTCCGTCCCCGTGGCACCGCGAACCGACCGGTAGCGCGACACCCGATGTCCGACACAGAGATGATCCCCGCCCCTGCCCGGGGTTCCGAGGGAGTGCGGGCCGACGCGGTCCGCGCCCTCGAAGCCGAGTTCAGCGAGTTGATCACCCACTTCCGCCGGCTGATCATGGAGAACGCGGATCGGGTGAGCCCCGGCATGCTTCCCGGGGCCTACAAGACCTTCACGACGATCGCGCGGTGCGGCCAGGTCACCGCCTCGGCCCTGTCGGAGCGGATGCTCGTCGACAAGGGCCAGATCAGCCGCACCGTTCGCGAGCTCGAGTCCCTGGGTCTGATCGAGCGCTCCCCCGACCCGCGAGACGGACGCTCCTCACTGCTGAGCCTGACCTCGCACGGTGAGGCGAAGCTCGCCGAGGCGCGGCTCCCGCAGGAGGGGCTGCTGATGCGGCACCTGTCGGAGTGGAGCGTCGACGACATCGACAACCTCACGCGGCTGCTGCACGCTCTCGGCTCCGGCCGCACCCCCGACACCGGGGCCTGACACCCGCCCTGGCGGCTCGCAGGTCAGTGCACCGACCGAGCGGGCTCAGTGAGCCAGAACGCGTCGTGCCTCGGCGGCGACCTCGGCGGCGATGGTGTCGAGCACGCGCGACCGCAGGTTCCACTGCTGCCAGTAGAGGCGCACGCGCAACGGCGGCCCGCCGAGGGGCACGAGCCGATGGTCCGACTGCTGCAGGAGCGGCATCATCCCCCACCCCAGCCCGAGGCGGACGGCGAGGGCGTAGTCATGGGATGCGGGGACGTAATGCCTCGGCACGCCCTGCGGCGTCACACCCCTGGCCGTCAGCCACTCGTGCTGCAGGGTGTCTCGCCGGTCGAAGTCCACGAACGGCGCGGCCGCCAGAGCATCGCGGGTGACGCCTCCCGGGAACCAGCGCTCGACGAAGGCGGACTCGCCCATCGCGTGGTACTCCAGCACCCCGAGTGGCGACACCGAGCATCCGGCGACCGGCGCCGACTCGCTCGTGACGGCGGCCATCACCGTCCCCGATTCGAGCAGCCTGGCGGTGAAGTTCTGATCGTCCCGGTGCAGGTCGAAGTCGAGATCGTGCACTGCGGAGAGCCGAGCGAGCGGGGGCAGGAACCACGTCGCCATCGAGTCGGCGTTGACGGCGAGGGGGATGCGGGTGCGCGTCGTCCTCTCCGACTCGAGGCCCAGTTCGCCGAGGGTGTCGTGCTCGAGCAGCGCGACCTGACGCGCGAGCCGCACGACCGCCTCCCCCGCCTCGGTGAGACGCGCCGGCTTCGAGCGCACGACGAGCACTCGACCCAGCTGCTCCTCGAGGGCTTTGAGACGCTGACTCACCGCAGACGGAGTCACCTGAAGCAGACGAGACGCCGCATCGAGTGTTCCCTCGTCGGCGACGGCGGCGACGGTGGCCGCGAGCTCAGGATCGATCTTCACGTAAGTGATGCTAATGGTTCGACAGTAATCCTCGCTGGTGCTCATGTTCGAGTCCCGCCTACCGTGGACCCATGCTCTCCGTGTTCTCGGGCCTCGGACTCGGCCTGTCCCTCATCGTCGCCATCGGCGCGCAGAACGTCTTCGTGCTGCGCCAGGGCATCCGTCGCGAGCACGTGCTGCCGGTCGTCGTCATCTGCGCCCTGTCCGATGCCCTGCTGATCGCCGCGGGTGTCGCGGGCCTCGGGTTCGTCATCTCGGCAGCCCCGTGGCTCGTCGTCGTGGCGCGATGGGCGGGTGCCCTGTTCCTCCTGGCGTACGGCATCCTCGCCGCACGACGCGCATGGCTCGGCGGCGAGGAGCTGCGGGTGGATTCCGCGGATGCCGACACCACTGCCTCGGCGCCGGCCACCCATGGCGTCGCGACCGCCACGCGGCCGCGCGCCGCCACCCGCACGGCTCTCGGGCCGGTGATCGCGACCGTCCTCGCCCTGACGTGGTTGAACCCGCACGTCTACCTCGACACGGTGCTGATGCTCGGCTCGATCGCCGCGACGCACGGCGACGAGCGCTGGCTGTTCGCGGCGGGCGCCATCGCCGCGAGCATCCTGTGGTTCACCGCCCTCGGCTTCGGCGCGCGCTACCTGGGCCGGTGGCTGCGCACCGAACGCTCGTGGCGCATCCTCGACGCGCTCATCGCCGTCGTGATGATCACGCTCGCCGTCAGCCTGGTCCTGCCGGTCATCGGCGGCTGACCGCGAACCGAGCCGTCGTCAGTCCCCGTCGAGGGGGCGCAGGATGCGGGTGAGGAACCGCTGCGTGCGCTCGTGCTGAGGAGCGCCGAAGATCTCGGAGGGCGGGCCCTCCTCGATGACGACTCCCGCATCCATGAAGAACACCCGATCAGCCGCCTCACGAGCGAAGCTCAGCTCGTGGGTGACCACGACCATGCTCCATCCCTCATCGGCGAGCTCCTTGATCACGAGCAGCACCTCGCCGACGAGCTCGGGATCGAGTGCACTGGTCGGCTCGTCGAAGAGCAGGAGGTCGGGGCGCAGCGCGAGCGCGCGCACGATGCCGACCCGCTGCTGCTGCCCACCGGACAGCTCGTGCGGGCGGGCACCCGCCTTGTCGGCGAGCCCGACTCTGGCGAGGAGCACCTGCGCCTCTGTGACCACCTCGGCCTTGGGGCGCCCCTGCACGCGCCACGGCCCCTCGATCACGTTCTCGAGCACCGAGAGGTGAGGGAAGAGGTTGTGGTGCTGGAAGACCATCGCCGAGCGATCACGCAGCGCCAGACGCTTCTGGGTCCGCTCACGCGGCTTCACGGGCGGGTCCGGAGCGAAATCGATGTCGGGGCCCCCGGCGACGACGATCGTGCCGGAGTCCGGTGTCTCGAGGCCGTTGAGCGACCGGAGCACGGTGGTCTTGCCGGAGCCGCTCGGCCCGATCAGCACCACGACCTCGCCGCGGTGCAGCGTCAGGTCGATGCCGCGGAGCACCTCGTTGTCGCCGAAGCGCTTGTGCAGGTCGCGCGCGGTCAGCAGCGCGTCGGTCATGGGCTCACCCGAGCCGGTGCGGTCAATGCGCGACATCGCGGTCGAGCCTCCTCTCGAGGGCGCTCTGCGCGAACGACAGGATCAGACAGATCACCCAGTACACCAACGCCGCAGCCAGATAGACCACCATGAACTCGAGGGTGGCCGATGCGATCTGCTGCGCCACCTTGAACAGGTCCGTCACGAGGATCAGGGATGCCAGCGAGGTGTCCTTGACGAGCGAGATGAACGTGTTCGACAGCGGCGGGACCGAGACCCGCGCGGCCTGCGGGAAGATGACGCGGGTCAGAGTGCGAGTCCGATTCATCCCGACCGTGTACGCCGCCTCCCACTGCCCCTTCGGCACCGACTGGATCGCGGCGCGGACGACCTCTGCTCCGTATCCGCCGACGTTGAGCGACAGGGCGATGATGGCGCTCGGCCACGGGTCGAGCTTGAGCCCGATCGACCCGAGGCCGTAGAAGATCACGAACAGCTGCACGATCATCGGCGTGCCGCGGATCACCGAGATGTAGAACCGCGCGACGCCCGACACGATCGGGATGACCGAGATCCGCATCAGGGCGACGCCGATCGCGATGACGAGCCCCAGCGCGAACGACACGAGCGCGAGCGGCACCGTCACCGTCACCCCCGCCAGGGCGATCGGCCCGAGCGATGAGAGGAACAGCTGCCAGGGGTTCTCCATGGGTTACTGGGTGACGTCTTCGCCGAAGTACTTGTCGCTGATCTCGGCGAGGGTGCCGTCGGCGCGCAGCTCGTCGAGAGCCCCGTCGATCGCCTCGACGAGCGCCGTCTTGTCCTTCGTGAACACGAAGGCCTGCTTTCCGGCGTCGTCGGTCTCGGCGGCGATCTTGAGCCCGGAGGGGCTGTTCGTCTTCTCGTAGTCGAGGAAGGTCAGCTTGTCGTTGACGGTCGCATCCACACGACCCTGGCGCAGCAGCTCGACGGCCTGCGCCCAGCCCTCGACTCCCTCGACCGTGGCACCGGAGTCGGTCGCCAGCTCGTACCAGTTGCTCGTGAGGGACTGCGCGGTCGTCTTGCCCTTCAGGTCGTCGAACGACGAGATCGAGTCGTCGTCCTCGGCGACCACGATGACTCCGGGCGAGACGGTGTACGGCTCGCTGAACAGGTACTTCTCCTCACGCTCGTCGTTGATGCTCACCTGGTTCGCGATCACGTCGAAGCGCCCCGCATCGAGGCCCGCGAAGATCGCGTCCCACTGGGTCTCCTGGAACTCGACCTCGAGGTCGAGCTTGTCGGCCACGGCCTGGATGATCTCGACGTCGAAGCCCGTGAGGTCTCCGGTGCCGCCGTCGGCATGGAAGCTGAACGGACGGTAGGTGCCCTCGGTCGCGACCGTGAGGACGCCGTCCTTGACGAGTCCGAAGCTGCTGTCCGCCCCGCCCTCGCTCGAACTGCTCTCAGAGGGGGTCGTGCTTCCGCTGCATGCGGTGAGTGCTGCGGCGGCGACGACCAGTGCGGTGACGGCGATGAGGCGACGGGACATGTGAGTACCCTCCTGGGGTGCGATGTGAGGCGCGTGAGCTGTGGCGCGGAACTCACCCACAGTACGTGGCATCCGGCCCGCATCCCAACATCTGATGACGCTCGATGTCGTCGTGGGATGCAGAAAGGCCCCCGCGCGATGCGGGGGCCTTTCAGGAATCACACTCAGATGGCGTTGACGTCCAGCGGGATGCCGGGGCCGAACGTGGTCGACACCGCACCCTTCTGGATGTAACGGCCCTTCGAGCTCGACGGCTTGAGGCGGACGATCTCCTCGAGCGCTGCGCCGATGTTCTCGTCGAGCTGCTCGGCCGAGAACGACGACTTGCCGACGACGAAGTGCACGTTGGCGTGCTTGTCGACGCGGAACTCGATCTTTCCGCCCTTGATCTCCTCGACGGCCTTGGCCGTGTTGGGGGTCACGGTGCCGGTCTTCGGGTTCGGCATGAGTCCACGCGGACCCAGGACCTTTCCGAGACGACCGACCTGGCCCATGAGCTCCGGGGTCGAGACGGCCGCGTCGAACGCGGTCCAGCCTGCGGCGACCTTCTCGATGAGCTCGGCGCCGCCGACCTCATCTGCACCTGCGGCGATCGCTGCCTCGGCCGCGGGGCCGGTGGCGAAGACGATGACGCGGGCGGTCTTACCGGTGCCGTGGGGCAGGATGACGGTGCCGCGCACCATCTGGTCTGCCTTGCGGGGGTCGACCGAGAGCTTCAGCGCGACCTCGACGGTCGAGTCGAACTTCGACGAGCCGGTCTCCTTGGCGAGGGCGACTGCCTCGGTGGGAGTGTAGAAACGGTCTGCCTCGATCTTCTCGGCGGCAGCCTTGTAAGCCTTGGACTTCGTAGCCATGATTATTCTCCTCAGCCCTCGACCGTGATGCCCATGGAACGGGCGGTGCCGGCGATGATCTTCGAGGCAGCCTCGATGTCGTTCGCGTTCAGGTCGGCCTGCTTGGTCTCGGCGATCTGACGGACCTGGTCCTTGGTGATCTTCGCGACCTTGACCGTGTGAGGCGTCGACGAGCCCTTGGGCACGCCGGCGGCCTTCTTGATGAGCTCCGCGGCCGGCGGGGTCTTCAGGATGAACGTGAAGCTGCGGTCCTCGTAGACGGTGATCTCGACGGGGATGACGTTGCCGCGCTGCGACTCGGTCGCGGCGTTGTACGCCTTGCAGAACTCCATGATGTTGACGCCATGCTGACCGAGCGCGGGGCCGATCGGCGGCGCCGGGTTGGCTGCACCGGCGTTGATCTGAAGCTTGATCAGGCCGGTCACCTTCTTCTTCGGTGCCATATCCTCTTCCTTTCATCGAACGGATGCGGGTGCATCCGCTCTCCCGCGAACCCGGCATCTCCGGGCTGCGGTCGTCTGCGCGCACGCCGAAGCGGCACACAAACCACATAAGTCTACCTGATCCGAGGGCATGCCTCATACGCGAGAACGGCCGCCCCGGAGGGGACGGCCGTTCTCGTGAAAGCGTGTGTCAGATCATCTTGGTGACCTGGTCGAACGACAGCTCGACCGGGGTCTCACGCTCGAAGAGCGAGACGAGGACCGTGAGCTTGCCGCTCTCGGGCTTGATCTCGCTGATCGAACCGGGAAGACCCGCGAACGAGCCCTCCTTGATCGTGATGGTCTCGCCGACCTCGAAGTCGACCTCGGCGGGAAGCGGACGAGCGACGGCGACGCCGCCCTTCGACGCGATGTTCTTGGCGGTCGGGACGTCCTTGACCTCGACGAGGGACTTCAGCATGTTGAAGGCCTCTTCGAAGCGCAGCGGCGTCGGGTTGTGAGCGTTGCCCACGAAGCCGGTGACGCCAGGCGTGTGACGGACGACCGACCAGGTGTCTTCCGTGAGCTCCATGCGCACGAGCACGTAGCCCGGGATGCGCACGCGGGTGACCATCTTGCGCTGGCCGTTCTTGATCTCGACGACGTCCTCCATCGGGACCTCGATCTGGTAGATCTCATCCTCGACCTCGAGCGTCGACTTGCGCTGCTCGATGTTCGCCTTGACCTTGCGCTCGAAGCCCGCGTACGAGTGGATGACGTACCACTTGCCGGGGAGCATCCGCAGGTCGAGGCGGAACGCCTCGTACGGGTCTTCCTCGGCGTCGTCGTCGGACTCGTCCTCGTCGGACTCGGCGTCTTCGTCGCCGTTCACGTCGGGACCGTCGTACGGGGTGACCTCGTCGGCCTCTGCGGCCTCGAGTTCGGCGGTCTCCTCCGCCACAGAATCGTTGAGGACCTCAGCGGCAGCCTCAGACTCAGCCGCTTCGTCCAGGTTGAGAGCGTCGTTCACGATCGCGTCGGCCTCCGGGTCGTCGATCTCGATGTCGGTGTCGTCCTGCGTGTCGGCGTCTTCCTCGCCGTCGACGTCCTCGATGTGGAGGGCGACGTGCTCAGCCGAAGTGACCGAGTTCTCCTCCGCAGCGAGGACGTTGCCCTCCTGGGCCTCGTCCTCTTCGCTGGACTGCTCGGCAGCCGTCGCCCAGTCGGCGTCGTCGGAATATCGTTCAGACACGTTGTTTCTTTCCAATCACTGCGGCCGGGGCCGCGAGGGCGTCAGGCGCCCGGAACCCCGAAGACGATGTGCGTCACCCAGGCGAACAAGGTGTCCAGTCCGTAGACGATGCCCATGACGATCAGAACGAAGACGAGCACCACTGCGGTGAACTTGACCAGTTCCTTGCGGGTCGGCGTGACGACCTTGCGCAGCTCTGCGATGACCTGACGGAAGAACAGGGCGATGCTCCCGAAGAAGCCTGCGATGCCACGCTTCTTCTCGCGGGTGGCTCCTGACGCGACGACCTCGCCGCGCGGTTCGTCCTGATCCATCCTGAATGTACCTTTCGTGTGTCAGCGTGCGCTGACGCGCAGGGCGGACAGGAATCGAACCTGCAACCTGCGGTTTTGGAGACCGCTGCTCTGCCAATTGAGCTACCGCCCTAGAGACCGGGAGGTCTCGGGGTGTCATCTTCATCCTGCCACCGCATCCGGACCGGAAGGACCGGGGCACGGCGAAAGAATGCAGACAACAACTGCTCGTCAAGCATACGGCATCCACCGGCCGGTGCCGAACCGGGCCCGGCCCGGGCGTTGTTGTTAGGCTCGGCGGGCGGATGCAATCGGAGGGAGCGCAGTGAGCGCTGACGTGCAGCAGTTCCAGGTGGACCTGCGCGGGGTCGTCGACCTTCTGAGTCGCCACATCTACTCGAGCCCTCGGGTCTACCTGCGGGAGCTGCTGCAGAACGCCAGGGACGCGATCACGGCCCGACGCGAGGTCGACGGAGAGGGCGGACGCATCCGCATCACCCCGCTGACCGAATCCTCGGGCGAGTTCGTCCTGCGCGACGACGGCGTGGGTCTGACCGCCGACGAGGTGGCCGACCTGCTCGCCACCGTCGGGCGCAGCTCGAAGCGGGACATCTTCGACCTGCCCCGCAGCGATTATCTCGGCCAGTTCGGCATCGGACTGCTCAGCTGCTTCATGGTCGCCGACACGATCGTGATCCGCTCCCGCAGCGCACGCGGCGGCTCGGCCGTCGAGTGGACGGGCAGCGCCGACGGCACGTTCCGCGTGGTCGAGATCGACGACGACCTGCCGATCGGCACGAGCGTGCACCTGGTGCCGCGGTTCGACGCCGACGATCTGCTGCGCCCCGCGGCCGTGCGGGAACTCGCGACGACGTTCGCCGAGTTCCTCCCCGTGCGGGTCACGCTCGACGCCCCGAACGGCGACGTCGAGGTGACCCGGCGCGCACCCTTCCTCGACGCGGCGGAGAACATCGACGACGCGGTGCAGTACGGACGCGACCTCCTCGGCGCCTCCCCCCTCGATGCGATCGAGCTCTCGGAGCCGGCCACCGGCACCCGCGGACTCGCGTACGTGCTCCCGTACGCTCCCCCGCCCGGCGCGCGGCAGGCGACGCGCATGTACCTCGGCCGGATGCTGCTCGGCGAGCGCGTCGACGACGTGCTTCCGGAGTGGGCATTCTTCGTGCGCGCCGTCGTCGATTCGACCGGCCTCGCCCCGACCGCGAGCCGTGAATCGCTCGTCGACGACGCGGCGCTCGAGCGCGTGCGCGAGCAGTTCGGCGCCGGCATCCGTCGCTGGGTCCTCGAGCTGGGCCTGCGCGAGCCGCACCGGCTCGCCCAGTTCGTCGCGATCCACGAGGTCGGCCTCAAGTCGCTCGTGCGACACGACGAAGAGCTCGCGCGGTTCATCACCCGATGGCTGACCCTCGAGACCACGCACGGCACCCTGCGCATCGGCGACCTCGTCGAGCGGTACCCGCACGTGCGCTTCGCCCCGTCGGTCGACGAGTTCCGCCAGGTCGCCGGCATCTCACCGAGCTCGGAAGTACTGGTCAACGGCGGTTATCTGTACGACGCCGACCTCGTGCGGATGCTGCCCGACCTCTACCCGCACGTCACGGTCGAACTCGTCGACGTCACCGGCGAGCTCGACCGCCTCGACCCTCCTCCCCTCGATGACCGCGATGCGGCGGTGGCACTCGAGGCTCGCGCAGGCGCGGTGCTCACGGCGTCCGGATGCTCGGTCACGGTGCGCTCGATCGACCAGCCCCAGCTCGCCGCCCTCTATGTCGCCGACCCCGAAGTGCTCCGCCGCATCGACCGGGGCCGCACCAAGGGCATCACCGGTTCACTGTGGGGCGGGGTGCTCGACCGCATCGACTCGACGCTCTCGGCATCCCGCGACGACGACCTGAGCGCACGGCTCTGCCTGAACTGGTCGAACCGGGTCGTGCGCGCCCTCGTCCGGGTGCAGGACGACGCGGTGTTCGCCCGCACGGTGCAGCTGCTCTACATCCAGGCGCTGCTCGCGGGGCACCACCCGCTCTCCGATGCGGACCGCACCCTGATGACCACGGCACTCACCGATCTCGTCTCGCTCTCGGCCGGCATCGAAGAGGACTCGGTCCCCTTCGACGACGCGCTCTGACCCCCCCTCCGTTCGAAGGAACCCCGCATGGCACGTCCGCAGAAGCGCTTCACCCAGCTCATCGAGGAGATCGACCGCACCCCGTGGGGCCCGGCGGAACAGGCACTGGTCGCCGAGGCCGTCGCCCTCGCCGTCGAGCTGGGAGACGAGCAGCTCGAGTACGAGGCACGGATGCGCCAGACGGCGTCGGCGAACATGAACGGCGCGACCGACGTCATGCTGAACTCGTTCGCGTGGTGCCTCGCCCGGCACGACGCCGACCCGCAGCGCTTCCCCGCCGACCTCGAGTACGGCGGCGCCGACCTGATGTGGCAGTTCAAGTGGATGGCCTCGTCGCTGCGCTCGTCGCCCGCCTTCTCGCTCGATCAGATCGCCGCGGTGCTCGACGACATGGAGGAGCACTACCGCGCGGCGGGGCTCGGCATCAGCGGCGTGCTCACGGCGCGATTCGAGGATGCCTGGGACGCCGGTCGCATCGATGAGGCCGAGGCTCTGCGCGTGCAGCTGGAGGCCACTCCCCGCGACGACCACAGCCACTGCGACGCCTGCGGCCGCAGCCAGGTCGCGGGCTTCTTCGCCGAGACCGACCGAGATGCCGAGGCCATCCGGCTCGTCGAGGAGATGCTCGAGGGCGGATTCTCGTGCGGAGAGGAGCCCGAGCACGCACTCTCCCGCGTGCTCGTGCCGTACCTCCGAGCCGGGCGCCCTGATGACGCGAAGAGCGCGCACCTGCGCAGCTATCGCCTCGCGAAGGACAACCCCGATAACCTGCGCATCGTCGCGAACAACATCGTGTTCTCGGCACTGACCGGCAACGAGGCCCGCGCTCTCGCGCAGATCGAGCGCCACATCGGGTGGCTCGCGCACGACGGACTCAACGTCGACGCGCACTTCGCCGCCCTCGCCGCGTTCGCCTTCGCGCTCGACCGCGTGACGGCGGCCGGCCATGCCCACACGCCCGTGCGCGGCGCCGACTCTCCCACGCTCACCGTGTTCTTCGGAGACCATGACGGCCCCTGGGGTGCCGCCGACCTGGCCGCGGCCGCCTGGGCGTCCGCCGAGCGCATCGGAGCCGAGTTCGACCACCGCGACGGCACAGACGGCCACGCCCGTGCACTCGTGCGCCTGCGGGCTCTCGCCGACGAGAGCTACGACGTGCCCATCCGATCGGATGCCTTCCTCTCGTCCCCCGACAGCACGACGCCCGCTGACGCGGACGCGTGGTTCGACCGGGTCATGGACCTCGCACAGTTCGGAGCGGAGCACGAGACGCTGCAGGCGCTCCCCCACGCCCTGGCGGTGGAGGATCCGTCGAAGCTCGCGCAGCTCATGTCGATGCGCCTCGGCATCCTGATCGCCCTCGACCGCGCCGACGAGGCCGCAGAGCTCCTCCCCGCACGGATCGACGCGCTCCGCGCCGCGGGGCTCGACGTGCAGGCAGACCTCGAGCAGCGGCTGGGACTCGCGACGTTCGGGCTCGACACCCCGGAGGCCGCGGCAGCCCTCGAAGACGAGCTGGCGACCGCAGCATCCCTTCTCGCGTGGTCGCGAGGCGACCTCGCGATCAGCCGCGCCTCGCTGCACATGCACGCGGAAGAACCCGGTGCGGCGCTCGACATGGCCGAGATCGCCGCTCGGGCGTTCGCGGAAGCGGGAGACGTGCGGCTGTCGAACACCACCACGCTCGTCGCGATCGCCGCGGTGCTGCAGAAGGGCGACATCGAGGCCGCCTCCGCCCTGCTGGATCGCTTCCTCGACCAGGACGACCTCAGCATCGGACACCGAGCACAGGCGTTGCAGACCCGAGCACGGGTGCGCGGCGGCAGTGAGGCGTTCGTGGAGGGTGCGGCGGATGCCGACGAGGCCACGCGCCTGCTCGCCGGCCTCGGCGCGACCACGGCACTGGCGGCGGCGCATCTGCTCGCCGGCGCGCTCTGGGAGGACGCCGGCGACCCCGAGAAGGCCGTGACCCGGTATCGCGTCACCTCTCGGCTCGTCGCCCAGGAGGGCGGCGATCAGGCGGGAGCCGACTTCCGCCTCGCCAGGGCGATGCTGGCGGCGGGTGACGCCGAGGTCGCGGCCGAGCTCTTCGGGCAGGTGCTCGAGAGCGAGGAGCAGGCCGAGGTCCACGCCGCGTCGCGCGCGATGACGGCATCTCTCCTCGCTCGCGCGCTGGCCGCATCCGGCGAGTTCGGGCAGGCCGTCGGCGCCTTCGGATACGCGGCGGAGCTGTTCGGCGAGGCCGAGGAGCACGCAGACCAGGCCGTGGCTCTGACCGAGCGTGCGAAGATCCTCGCCCGCTTCGACGAGAACGATGAGGCGATCGAGACGCTGGAGGCGGCATCCGAGATCGTGCGCAAGGCGCCGGACGCCGTCGGCGCTCTCGCCGACGTGCTGCACAACCTGGGCCAGGCCTACGGGGCACGGCAGGACGATCGGGCCTTCGCCCTCTTCGACGAGGTCGCAGCGCTCGCCCAGGAGCATGAGGCCGGCTGGCTGCTCGCCGACGTCACCGACTCGCGCGGCCGTGCGCTCGCCCAGTTCGGACGCACGGAGGAGGCGGTGGCGGCCGCGCTGACCGCCGCCGACGGGTTCGCCGCGATCGGGGATGCCGGTTCGGCCGGGGGCTCCGAGCTGTTCGCGGCCCGTCTGCTCGCCGGCGACGACCGAGCCGCGGATGCCGTGCCGATCTACCGCAGCGCGCTCGAGCACGCCGCCGAGGTCCCCCCTCTTCGGCAGGTGTCAGCCCTCGAGCTGGGCACCGTGCTCGAGTCGCTGGGCCGACACGTCGAGGCCGCCGAGGTGCGCGCGCTGCTCGACGCCTGACCGTCAGCGCGCGCGACTCAGAGGAGCTGACGCCAGTTGGCCCGCGCGAGGTCGAGCAGTTCGTCGCCCTTGCCCGACATGACCGTGCGGATCGCGTACAGCGCGAATCCCTTGACCTGCGCGGCCTCGATCGCCGGCGGCATCGACAGCTCCTGACGCTCGGTGACGACGTCGAGCAGCGCCGGGCCGTCGTGGGCGAGCACCTCGCGCACGGCATCCGGCAGGTCTTCGCTGTTCTCGACCCGACGGGCGAAGATGCCCATGGCCTCCGCGATCGCCGCGAAGCTCGGGTTGTCGAGCGAGGTGCCGTAGTTCACGAAACCAGCGGCCTTCATCTCGAGCTCGACGAAGTTCAGCGACGAGTTGTTCACGACGATCGTCTTCACCGGCAGCCTGTTCTGCGTGAGGGTCAGCAGCTCCCCCAGCATCATCGCGAGCCCGCCGTCTCCGGCGAGGGCGATCACCTGGCGGTCGGGGTGCGAGACCTGCGCGCCGATGCCGTGCAGCAGCGCGTTGGCCATCGACCCGTGCGTGAACGAGCCGATCAGTCGCCGGTTCTCGGTCATCGACAGGTACCGGGCAGCCCACACGGTGGGCGAGCCGACATCGGCGGTGAAGACCGCGTCATCCGCCGCCTGCTCGTTCAGCAGTCGGGCGAGGTACTGCGGGTGGATCGGACGGCCGGCCTTCGTCGGCGTCGCGAGGTCGTCGAGCTTCGCCCTGGTCTTGCGATAGTGCGCCGTCGAGTCGTCGAGGTGGTCGCGGTCGGCCTTCGCCGCGAGCCGAGGCAGCAGAGCCGCGGCGGTCGCCCCCACGTCGCCCACCAGACCGAGATCGAGCGGATGCCGTTTGCCCAGCTGCGACCCGCGGATGTCGACCTGGATGGTCGTGGCGTGATCCGGATAGAACTGCTCGTAGGGGAAGTCGCTGCCGAGCACCAGCAGGGTGTCGGCCGCCTCCATCGCCCGATAGCCGGAGGCGAAGCCGAGAAGCCCGGTCATGCCGACGTCGAAGGGGTTGTCGTACTCGATGAACTCCTTGCCGCGGAGGGCATGCACGATCGGGGCGCCGAGGCGATCGGCCAGCGCGATGACCTCGTCATGCGAGCCCTCGACACCCGCACCCGCGAGGATCGTCGTCTTCGTCGAGGCGTTCAGCAGGGTCGCCGCCCGCTCGAGCTCGTCGCCGCTCGGCACGATCACTGGATGCGTGCGCTCGATCACCACGGCACGGTCATCCGCGATCTCGGCGAGGGCGACGTCACCGGGGATCACCAGCACCGCGACTCCGCGCTGCTCGATGGCCGCACGCATCGCGATCTCGAGCAGGCGCGGCATCTGCTGGGGGTCGGCGACGTACTCGACGTACACGCTGCACTCGCGGAACAGCTCCTGCGGGTGCGTCTCCTGGAAGTACCCGGTGCCGATCTCGGTGGTCGGGATGTGGGCCGCGATCGCGAGCACGGGCACGCGCGAGCGGTTGGCGTCGTACAGGCCGTTGATCAGGTGCAGGTTGCCCGGGCCGCAGGATCCTGCCACCACAGCCAGGTCGCCGGTGAGCGCCGCATCCGCCGCCGCCGCGAACGCCGCCGACTCCTCGTGCCGCACGTGCACCCACCGGATGCTCCCGTCCTTGCGGAGCGCATCGGTGAATCCGTTGAGGGAGTCGCCGGGGAGGCCGTAGACACGGTCGATCCCGTTGGCGCGGAGGGTCTTGACGATGTTCGCTGCGACGGTTGCCATGCTTCCAACCTACGCCCGGGTGCCTGTGCGGGCTCCGGTCCGGAGACGACGAAGGGACGGATGCCGAAGCATCCGCCCCTCCTGTCGCGCGCGTCGCTCAGCCGATGCGAATGAGCTTCTTGTTGACGAACTCGTCGGCCGCGAGGTGGCCGAGCTCACGCGAGGTGCCGCTGCGCTTGATGCCGCCGAACGGCAGCTCGGGGCTGTCGGCGAGCACGAGGTTGACGTAGACCATGCCCGCCTCGATGTTGTCGGCCACGCGCTCGGCCTGCTCGGCGTCGGTCGTGAAGACGTACGAGCCGAGGCCGAAGGTGGTGTCGTTCGCGAGGGCGACCGCGGCGTCCTCGTCGGCGACCCGGTAGACGACGGCCGCGGGGCCGAACAGCTCCTCGCGGTAGACGTTCATCTCGGGCGTCACATCGGCCAGCACGGTCGGAGCGAAGAACGCGCCGTCGCGCGTGCCGCCGGTGAGAAGGGTGGCACCCTGCTCGACGGCCTGGTCGATCTGCTTCTGCAGGTTCTCGGCCGCCGTCTCGGACGAGACCGGGCCGAGCACGGTGTCGTCCAGCATCGGGTCGGTCGCCGTCACCGAGGCCATCGCGGCGGTGAACTTCTCGACGAACGAGTCGTAGAGGCCGTCGACGATGATGAAGCGCTTGGCCCCGTTGCACGCCTGACCGTTGTTGTCGAGACGTGCGTCGACGCCGGCCTGCACCGTGGCGTCGAGGTCGTCGGTCGACAGCACGATGAACGGGTCGGATCCGCCGAGCTCCAGCGCGACCTTCTTGAGGTTGCGCCCTGCGATCTCGGCGACCGCCGCACCGGCACGCTCGGACCCCGTGAGCGAGACGCCCTGCACGCGCGGGTCGGCGATCATGTCGGCGATCTGGTCGTTCGTCGCGAGGATGTTCTGGTACGCGCCCTTCGGGAATCCGGCGTCGCGGTAGATCGCCTCGATGGCGGTCGACGACTCCGGGCACTGCGGGGCGGGCTTGAGCAGGATCGTGTTTCCCACGATCAGGTTCGGCGCTGCGAAACGCACGATCTGATACGCCGGGAAGTTCCACGGCATGATGCCGACGAGCGGTCCGAGCGACGAGCGACGGACGATCGCCGAGCCCTCTCCGAGGATGGCGATCGGCTGGTCGGCCATGATCGCCTCGGCCTGGTCGGCGTAGTACTCGGCGATGTCGGCGGCGAAGTCGACCTCTCCGAGCGCGGCCTCGCGGGGCTTGCCCATCTCGCGCACGAAAACGTCGGCGAGCTCCTCGCGGCGTTCGCGGTGCAGCTCGGCCGCACGACGCAGCAGCGCTGCGCGCTCCGCCACGGTCGACGAGCGGGACCACTCGCGGTGCGCCTCGTCGGCGGCCGCGACGGCCTCCTCGATCTGCGCATCCGTGAACGTGTCGAAGGACGCCAGCGTCTCTCCGGTGGCGGGGTTGATGACGGCGTAATCGGTCATGTTCTCTCCTCCTCTGGCCGACCGGTCAGGAGACCGGGATCAGCGTGTACTTGGTGGACAGGTACTCGTGGATGCCCTCGAGGCCGCCCTCACGACCGACGCCGGACTGCTTGACGCCGCCGAAGGGGGCTGCCGCGTTCGACACCACGCCCACGTTGAGACCCATCATGCCGGTCTCGAGCTTGTCGATCATCCGCTGACCGCGCTGCAGGTTCTCGGTGAACACGTACGAGACCAGCCCGTACTCGGTGTCGTTCGCGAGACGCACGGCGTCGTCCTCGGTGTCGAAGGTCGCGATCGCGAGCACCGGTCCGAAGATCTCCTCGCGGAGGATCGCGGAGCCGGCGACGACGTCGGTGAGCACGGTCGGCTCGTAGAACGTGCCGGTGCCCTCGAGCGCCTTGCCGCCGGCGAGCAGCGTCGCACCACGGCCGACGGCGTCGTCGACGAGCTCGCCCGCCTTGGCGACGGCATCCGCGTCGATGAGCGGTCCGATGGCGACTCCCTCTTCGGTGCCGCGGCCGATCTTCATGGCGTTGACCCGCTCGGTGACCTTGCGGGCGAACTCCTCGGCGACGTCCTTGTGGACGATGAAGCGGTTCGCCGCGGTGCAGGCCTGACCGATGTTGCGGAACTTCGCGGCCAGCGCGCCGTCCACGGCCTTGTCGAGGTCGGCATCGTCGAACACGACGAACGGGGCGTTGCCGCCGAGTTCCATCGACACTCGCAGCACGCCCTCGGCGGCCTGCGCGATGAGCTTGCGGCCGACCTCGGTCGAGCCGGTGAACGACAGCTTGCGCAGGCGAGGGTCGGCGATGATCGGGGCCGACAGCGCCGAGGACTTCGACGTCTGCACGACGTTGACGACACCGGCGGGCAGGCCCGCCTTCTCGAGCAGCGACGTGAAGAAGATCGTCGTCAGCGGTGTGAGTGCCGGGGGCTTGATGACCACCGTGCAGCCGGCGGCCAGCGCGGGGGCGATCTTGCGCGTCGCCATCGCGAACGGGAAGTTCCACGGCGTCACGAAGAACGACGGACCCACCGGGCGCTGCGAGACGACCATGTGGCCGGTGCCCTCGGGGTTGATGCCGTAGCGGCCGCTGATGCGCACCGCCTCCTCGCTGAACCACCGGAGGAACTCGCCGCCGTAGGCGACCTCCCCGCGTGCCTCGGCGAGAGGCTTGCCCATCTCGAGCGTCATCAGCAGCGCCAGGTCCTCCTTGTGCTCCTGCACGAGGTCGAACGCGCGGCGCAGGATCTCGCTGCGGGTGCGCGGAGCGGTGGCCGCCCACGCGTCCTGCGCGGCGACGGCTGCGTCGAGAGCACGGATGCCGTCACCGGGCGTCGCGTCCGCGATCGTGCGGATGACCGCACCGGTCGCCGGGTCCTGCACGTCGAACGTGCCACCGGTCTCGCCGTCGATCCACTCGCCACCGATGAAAAGGCCGGTGGGGATGCTGTCGAGCAGCGCCTGCTCTGTCTGAGTGCTCATGGATTCTCTTTCTGTGGGGACGTGGGTGGGGATCAGCGGCGGCGGGCGCTCGGCGGCGCGTTGACGCCGAGGGTCTCGCCGCGGAAGAAGGCGGGGCGCTTGATCGCCTGCCAGATCATGATCACGATGCCGATCACGATGATGCCGACGCCGAGGACGAACACGAGGCCGAGGCCGCCGATGCTCGAGCCGCTGCCGTAGGCCGGGTCCATCGAGTCGATGAGCGTGGTCACGAACAGCACCGCGAGGATCGCGCCGCCGACGAGCGGGAACAGGAACGTGAAGAAGAAGCTCCTGGCCGAGTCGAACCACTGCTTGCGGAAGTACCAGACGCACGCGAACGCGGTGAGCCCGTAGTAGAAGCAGATCATCATGCCGAGCGACAGGATCGTGTCGGTGAGCACGTTCTCGCTCAGCAGGCGCATCACGGCGTAGAAGACGGAGGCGACCACCGCCGACACGATCGTCGAGTACCCGGGCGTGAAGAACCGGGGGCTGACGCGGGCGAACTTCTTGGGCAGGGCGCCATAGTGCCCCATCGCCAGCAGCGTGCGTGCGGGGCCCACAGCCGTCGACTGCAGCGAGGCCGCGGAGCTCGAGAGCACCGCGAGCGAGACCAGGAACGCGAGCGGGCCCAGGATCGGGTCGGACAGCGCGAAGAACACGTTCGCCGAGATGTCCTCGTTGGCGAGACCGTAGTCGCCCGTGCCGACGCCTGCGAACATGATCAGGCCGATCGCGAGCAGCAGGTAGAGCGCCACGACGACCACGACCGTGACCATCGCCGCGCGACCGGGGGTCTTGGCCGGGTCCTTGGTCTCCTCGTTCATGGTGAGGACGACGTCCCAGCCCCAGAAGATGAAGATCGACAGCGAGAGGCCGGCCGCGAAGGCGCTGAACGACGGGACCTCGAACGGGTTGAACCACGACCACGAGAACGCGGTGGGCTCGGGGGCGTCGCCCGAGACGGCCTTGACGATCGCGACCGTCGCGAAGATGACGAGCACGAGCACCTGGAAGCCGACCAGGATGTACTGGAACTTCTGCGTGGTCTGCATGTCGCGGTACGACACCAGCGTCGCGCCGAGCATGAAGAGCAGACAGACGACCACGTTGATGATCGGGTTGAACGCCAGATCGGCGATCGCGGGGTTGCCGCTGACCTGGGCGATCAGCAGGAACAGGAACTCGACGGCGATGCCGGCGAGGTTCGACAGCACGATGACCGTGGCGGCGATGAGCCCCCAGCCGGTCATCCAGCCGATCCAGGGTCCGAACGCTCGCACGCCCCAGGTGAACGAGGTGCCGGAATCGGGCATCATGCGGTTGAGCTCGCGGTATCCGAACGCGGTGAGGAGCATCGGGATGAAGCCGACGAGCATGATCGCGGGCACCTGGGTGCCGACGACCGCGACCGTCGGTCCGAGGGATGCCGTGAGCGTGTACGCGGGGGCGATCGTGGAGACGCCGATGACGACGGCACCGAGCACGCCGACGGCGCCGGCGCTCAGACCCTTCTGGGAGATGCCGGTCGTCACACCGGATTCGGGCTCCGTCGCCCGGTTCGAGCTGCTCATCAGCGGACTCCTGCTTCGGCGCGGGTGCGCGGGACGACGATCATGGGTACGGGCAGTTCGTGCAGCATCTTCGCTGCGGTGGAGCCCAGGAACAGGCGGCGGGGCTGCGCCAGACGGCTGGAGCCGACGAGCACGACCTCTCCGGGAAGCCACGAGAGGTTCGCGACCGCGTCCTCGACCGTGTCGCCGGGTGCTTCCTCGAGCTCGGCGGTGAGCTCGTCAGGGAGCAGACCCTTCGCGGCGGCGAGCACATCGTTCCCGTGCTCGTTGCCGACCACGCGGATCGCGCCGGTGTCGAGTCCCGGAGGCACGTCGAACGGCACGAGCGAGACAAGACGCAGGCCGACCCGCGACTCGGTCGCGATCGCCGCAGCCTCGTCGAGCAGGTTGTCGGCGCCGGGGCGGGTGCCGATCGCGACCGTCAGCCGCGGGAGCACGTGATCGTCCTGCGCGGCCGTGCCCGACGGCGCGAGCGCGACGGGGATCGTTGACGAGTGCAGCAGCTCGGAGGCGACGCTGCCGAGACGGTGGCGGCCGAAGATGCTGCCGTTGGCCGTGCCGACGACGATCAGGCGCGCGTTGAACTCCTCGCCGGCCGCGATGAGCCCCTCGGCGAACGACTCCGCGAAGCGCACGTGTCCCGTGCGCGTCAGCTCCTGCGGCAGCCGGACGACCGCATCCTCGAGCCACTCCTTCGCCTGGCGGCGGATGTGGTCCTCGTAGGCGCGCTCCGGCGGCACGGCCGCGCTGCGGGTTCCCTCGAAGGGCAGCACGATCACCAGATGCAGGACCGCGCCCAGGCTGCGGGCGAGTCGGGCTCCGAGCGCCGCGGCATCCGCTCCCGCATCCGTCGCCGTGTAGCCGACGACGACCGCACCGGTCATCAGCCGGCCTCGACCGTGTCGCCCGCTGCGCGGCTCGACTCGACGATGTTCGACGCGACGAGGTGCCCCATGCGGATCGCGCCGTCGACGTGTTGGTAGCCGGCGCCGGCGAGGTCGCTGCATGCGAAGTGGATCGGTCCGACGGCCGAGCGCAGGTCTGCACCGTAGCGGTGCAGGCCGCCCATGTCGAAGCTCGCGGCGTACGCACCGCGGGTCCATTCCTCGGTGCCCCAGTCGCT
This sequence comes from Microbacterium sp. 22215, assembly GCF_052045655.1. NCBI lineage: Bacteria > Bacillati > Actinomycetota > Actinomycetes > Micrococcales > Microbacteriaceae > Microbacterium > Microbacterium sp. 22215. The sequence goes on along the minus strand of NZ_JBQEPC010000001.1, from coordinate 258,110 downwards.
CTCGTAGTAGACGACCGGGTTCTTGGCCTCGGGGCCGTAGTAGTGCGACAGCGACTCGAGGATCCGCTCCTTGCGCTCCTCGGCCGTGAGCGCGAAGAGGTCATCGGCGTTCTGGTCGCTCACGAAGCCGACCAGCGTGCCGCGCTCGTCGCCGTGGTTCGTGTTGTCGTACGCCTCGTGCGACAGCTCGTACGGGCTGAACGCGGTGCCGCTGAGTCCCTGCTCGCGCCAGAACGGGCGGTCGTAGACGGCGTGCACCTTGATGACGAAGCCCATCGAGATGTGCTGGTGCATCTGGTGCTGGCGACGCGGCAGCGGCGGCACGAAGGCGATGCGGCTGTAGAGCACCGGAGCGTGCGCGAGGATCGCGAAGCGCGCGCGCACCGTGAGCTCGTCGGTCGTGGCGGTCACGCCGTCGGCGCTCCACTCGAGCGAGCGCACCGGCTGGTTCAGGTAGACGTCGTCGCCGAGGCGCTCGGCGAGCAGCACCGGCACCTTCTGCAGGCCGCCGACGACGCGCTTGTCGAGGATGAAGTCGGCGTCGACGAGATTCGAGTAGGAACCTGCGGATGCCGCCATCAGCAGCGACTGCAGCAGCGAGAACGAGTGCGTGGGCTTGGTGAGCATCGCGGATCCGGTGGCGAAGGCCAGGTTGCGCACGGCCTCGTCGTCGTCGGTCTGAGCCCGCAGCCAGGCGTCCCACGTGACGGAGTCCCATTCGGTGGCCTTCGCGTGCGCCCAGGGGCGATCCGGGTCGATCTCGGCGACCATGGCGTCGAGGCGCTCGGTGATCTCGGCGATGACCGCCTCGGTCTCAGCCGACACCGGGAACATCTCGCCCGTGAACCGGTGCGTCTGACCGTCGGGGCCGACGTACACGCTGTCGCCCTCGCGGTAGCGGCTGTAGGTCTCGAGCCCCAGCTCCTCGATCGTGTCCTTCAGCGCATCCTGATCGGGCGAGACCCACTGGCCGCCGAGCTCGAGCATCGCGCCGTCGATGACGTCGGTCCACAGACGCCCACCGACGCGGTCGCGGGCCTCCAGCACGGCGACCGACAGGCCGGCCTTGCGCAGGTCGTTCGCCGCCGTGAGCCCTGCGGCTCCCGCACCGACGATCAGCACGTCACGAGTGATCTCAGCCATCTGCTTCTCCTTCGTTGGAAAGTGGGTAGTGCCGGTCGCGATCCGAAATCCCCCGATACGGATCGCGACCGGACGTGTGTTCAGGTCGCGACGGCGTCGCTTCCCGATGTTTCGGCCGCCTGTGCGGCGTTGCGCTTCTTCAGATTGCGGCGCACGAACGGCCAGAAGAGCACGAGCACGCCGGTGGCGATGAGGCTCGTCCAGACCTGGGTGCGTCCGCCCTCGGTCGTGAGCATCACCACGAGCACCGCGGCGATGCAGGCGATGAGCAGGATGTTGAGCCACGGGTGCAACCACATCTTGAGCTTGAGGTTCGCGACCTCCTCCGGCGTCATCTTCTGACGCAGCCGCCACTGGGTCAGCGCGATGAAGACGTAGACGAACAGCGCGACGAGACCCGCCGAGTTCATGATGAAGTCGAAGATGCCGGAGCCGGGCGTGAAGAAGTTGACGAGGGTGGCGATGAGGCCGCCGATGGTCGAGGCGAGCAGCGCCATGACGGGCACGCCGCTCTTCGACTTCTTCGTCATGATCTTCGGTGCGAAGCCCTGCTCGGCGAGCGCCGAGAACATGCGCGACGCGGAGTACAGGCCCGAGTTCAGCACCGAGATGACCGCGGTGAAGATGACGAGCTGCATGATGATGCTCGCGCCGGGGATGCCGAACTGCTCGAGCGCGTACGTGAACGGCGCGTTCGCGACGTCGGTCGGCACGGGCAGCTCGTTCCACGGCACGACGGTGACGATGATGAGCACCGAGCCGACGAAGAAGAGCAGGATGCGCCAGATGATGGTGCTCGTGGCCTGGCGGATGCCCTTGGCCGGGTTCTCGGACTCGGCGGAGGCCATCACCGCGATCTCCGTGCCGAAGTACGAGAAGATCACCAGCGCGACGCCGGTGAACGCGACGCCGTAGCCGTTCGGGGCGAAACCGCCGTGCTCCCACAGGTTCGAGACCGAGACCTCGGAGTTCGGCCAGAGTCCGAAGGCGAAGAGCAGACCGGCACCGAGGAACACGACGATCGCGAGCACCTTGATGCTGGCGAGCCAGAACTCGACCTCGCCGAACGTGCGCACCGAGATGACGTTCGTCCCGACGAAGATCCCGATCAGGATCAGCGACCAGGCCCACGACGGCACCACCGGGAACCAGCTGGCCATGGTCTCGCCGCCGAGCACCGCCTCGTAGGCGAGCACGCCGACCCAGAAGTACCAGTACAGCCAGCCCACGAGGTAGGCGGCCCAGTTGCCGAGGCCGACCCTGGCGTACTCCATGAACGATCCGATGGCCGGACGCGAGGCCGCCATCTCGCCGAGCATCCGCATGGCGAGGAACACCAGCAGACCGCCGATGAGGTACGACAGCACGGCGGCGGGTCCGACGGCGCGGATCACGTTGCCGGATCCGACGAACAGGCTCGCGCCGATGATCCCGCCGAGCGTGATCATCGTGACGTGACGGGACCGCAGCTTCTTCGTGCGCGGGTTCGCGCCGGCGAAACCGGCCGACGTCTCAGGAGAGACGGGCCGATCCCACTGCGATTCCGGTTCGGTCGACATGTCAGGCCGCAGCGAGCGCTGCCGCGACCACGTCGAGGCCCTCGTTCAGAAGGGCGTCGCCGATCGCGAGCGGCGGCAGGAAGCGGATCACGTTGCCGTAGGTGCCGCAGGTGAGCACGATGACGCCCTGGGCGACGCACGCCTTGGCGACGGCCGCGGTGAGCGCGGCATCCGGCGCCTTGGTCTCGGGATCGACGAACTCGGCCGCGATCATCGCGCCGTGTCCGCGGATGTCGCCGATGCGGGCATCCTTCTCCTGCATCGCGCCGAGACGCTGCGTGAGGATCTCACCGATCTCGCGTGCACGCTCGATCACACCGTCGTTCTCGAAGACGTCGATCGCTGCGAGGGCTGCCGCGCAGGCGATCGGGTTGCCGCCGTAGGTGCCGCCGAGGCCGCCCGAGTGCGAGGCGTCCATGATCTCTGCGCGGCCGGTGACGGCGGCGAGCGGCAGGCCGCCCGCGATGCCCTTGGCCGTGGTGATCAGATCGGGCTCGATGCCGAAGATCTCGCTCGCGAACATGTGGCCGGTGCGGGCGAAGCCCGTCTGCACCTCATCGGCGATGAAGACGACGCCGTTCTCACGGCACCACGAGGCGATCGCCGGCAGGAAGCCCTCGGCCGGGACGATGAAGCCGCCCTCGCCCTGGATGGGCTCGATGATCACGGCGGCGAGGTTGTCGGCGCCGATCTGCTTCTCGAGCTGGAGGATGACGCGGGATGCCGCCTCGGGGCCGGCGAGTCCGTCGCGGAACGGGTAGGACATCGGAGCGCGGTACACCTCGGGGGCGAACGGACCGAAGCCGCTCTTGTAGGGCATCGACTTGGCGGTCAGCGCCATCGTGAGGTTGGTGCGGCCGTGGTAGCCGTGGTCGAAGGCGACGACCGCCTGGCGACCGGTGTGCTTGCGGGCGATCTTGATCGCGTTCTCGACGGCCTCGGCGCCGGAGTTGAACAGCGCGCTCTTCTTCGCGAAGTCGCCGGGGGTGAGGCGGTTGAGTGCCTCGGCCACACCGATGTACGACTCGTACGGCGAGATCATGAAGCAGGTGTGGGTGAACTGCGCGGCCTGGGCGGCGACGGCGGCCGCGACCTTCGGGTGCGCGTTGCCGACCGTGGTCACGGCGATGCCGGATCCCAGGTCGATGAGCGAGTTGCCGTCGGCATCGACGACCACTCCTCCACCGGCGGCGACGGCCGCGACGGGAACCGTGTGTCCGACTCCGGCTGCCACCGCGTCGGCCTTGCGTGCGAGGATCTCCGCCGACCGCGGGCCGGGAAGGTCTGTCACGAGGCGACGCTCCTGGGGGAGCTCGGGTCCGCCGAGGGGAACTGCAACAGCTGCGTTGTCGAGGAGTGCCATGTGGGCGAGCGTACGACCCGAGCATCGACCGCCGCATTCACCCGGCTGTACAATCTGATCTAGATGATCGCCGGGCTGTACAAACGTGCCGTGCGAGTCGGAGAGGAGCACAGGACATGGATGCCGCCGAGCAGCCCACGCTGCGAGCCCTGCTCAGCCGTCGCGACCTCGGCCTGGGTCTCATCTCGACGGAGGGCGACCTTCCACCCGGTGCGCTCGATCACCCCCTGCGCTGGGTGCACAGCTCCGACCTCGCCGACCCGACGCCGTTCCTCGCCGAAGACCTCGCGCTGCTCACCACCGGCACCCAGTTCGACGCCGGCACCGACGTCGACGTCTACGTCGGACGCCTCTCCGACCGCGGAGTGCTCGGTCTCGGATTCGGCACGGACGTGCACCGGGCAGGCATCCCCGATGAGCTCGTCACCGAATGCGCCCGCCGAGGGATCCCCCTGTTCGAGGTGCCCTATCGCACGCCGTTCATCGCCGTCGCCCGCGCACACTCCGAGGCGATCGCCGCTCAGGCCTACGCCCGCCGGTCGTGGGCGCTCGACACGCAACGGGCACTGGCACTCGCCGCGCTCCGCCCGCACGGCCTGGATGCGACCGTCGCCGAACTCGGCCGACGCCTCGGCGTCTGGGTCGGCATGTACGACGCCTCCGGCGCTCTGCAGCTGTCGCACCCGCGAACGTCTGTGTCCGCGGGTCGGCTGGCTTCGCTCGGCGAGCGGGCCACCGAGGTCCTCACCCGCGGGCTCGAGGCCGGCCAGTCGCTCACGATCGACGAGCAGACGTTCATGCTCTTCACGGTCGGCCGCGGTGGACAGCTGCGCGGCGTGATCGCGCTCGCGGTCGATGCGCTCGACCCCGAGGCGCGCACGGTCGTCACCTCGGTGATCGCGATGGCGGGGCTCGCCCTCGAGCAGAGCGACCAGCTGGCCCGCAGCCGACGCCGCCTCAACTCCCAACTGCTGAGCTCCCTGCTCGACGATGATCCGGCTCTCGCCCGGAGAGTGCTCGGCAGCATGCCCGCCGCGCCCGTCGTGGTGGCGATCGCGGCCGACGCCCCCGCCGGCCCTCTGAGCGACTGGTGGGAGCGGCGACGCTCGGAGCACGGCACCGCGAGCTTCCTCGCGGAGTCGCCCGAGGGCGTCGTCGTCTGCCTGTCGATGGCCGACGAGTCGCTGCTCGACGAGATCGCCACCCGCTTCGGCATCCGGATCGGGGCGTCCGGGTCGGAGTCGTACGACGCGTTCTCCCGAGCGCACGCACAGGCGCTCGCGGCGCTCCGCCAGCAGTCGGATGCCGGGGTGTTCCACTTCGCGGATGCGGCAGGGTCCAGCATCCTCAGCGCGCTGGCGACCGACGAGGCGCGGTTGGTCGCCGAGTCCCGTCTCGCCCCGCTGCGAGACCACGACGCGCGATCGGGCAGCGACCTCGAAGGCTCACTGCGCGTCTGGCTCGAGCACGACGCCAAAGCCGAACCGGCGGCCGCAGCCCTCGGCGTGCATCGCCACACGCTCCGATCGCGCATCGCGCAAGCCGGTGCGCTGCTCGGATCCGACCTGTCGTCGTTCCCCGCCCGCGCCGAGCTGTGGACGCTGCTGCAGACCGCGCGGGATTGAACGCGCCCTCTCGATCAGCTGGCTGACGTTCTCCCGCCTGGCGGCGAATCCGGATGCCCTCGTCCAGCCATCCGAGGATCGCTCAGCCGTCCGTCCCCTCGGCGGGATGCAGGTACCGTCCGACGAACTCCTCGAACAGGGCCACCATGTCGACGGAATCGTCCAGCAGCCACTGCAGCTGGATGCCGTCCATGACCGCGCTGATCAGTCGTGCCGCGAGCGCGGGGTCGATGTCGTCGCGCACCTCTCCGTCGAGCTGGCCGCTGCGGAGGATCTCCTCGGCCTCGGCGGCGCGGTCGCGATACCGGGCGGCGAAGTCGGAGTGCGAGGGGTGACCGGGATCCGTCGCTTCGGCCGAGACGATGGCGTACAGCGACGTCAGTCCTCTCGACGTCCGGTTGTGCGAGACGACCCGCTTCGCCTGCTCGATCAGCGTGTGCTCCGCGGGATCCCCCGCGGCCTCTCGCACCTTCTCGTCACGCTGGTGGATCACCTCGGCGAACAGCTCCTCCTTGTCGGCGAAGTGATGCAGCAGGCCGGCGGGCGTCACGCCCACGCGCTTCGCGATCTCTCGCAGGGATCCTCCGCGGAATCCCGAGCGCGAGAAGACCGCGAGCGCTTCGTCGACGATCGCCTGCCGGCGCGCCTGCCCCGNTAGGGGCCTCGGGGCCCGCGCGCCGGCGCCCCCTGCTGCTCATCCGTGCTCATCGCCCGCTCCTGTCGTCGGCGCGGGTGAGGCGGAGCCTCAGCCGTGGTGGCCGTTCCCCGAACCCCATGACGAGCCGAATACCTGCTGCTTCATCGCGGGCCGCAGGCGCTGTTCCATCTCGCGGTCCACGAAGTAGTCCTTGAGTGTATCTTTCGTGAGCTCATTGCCGATGGCCGCCATGATCATCGACTGATCGAGAGACAGATAGCGCTCGGCGATCGTGCCGCTCTTCACGGCCACGGCATCGTAGAAACCGCCGGGCCCGTAGGCGTCGAGCGTGTCCTCTATGCCGTGGAGGTTCTTGAGCACCCCCTTGCGGTCGTACGGCAGCGCGAGGAACGCCGCATGAGGCGTCACCACTCCGTCGCCGAACTCGGGGGACGGATTCGTTCCCGTCGTGCATCCGGGCCGGTCGACGTCGACGTCGGTCTTCTCGGCATCCGACGTGTAGCCGTCGGATCGCATACCGGCGATGTCGACTCCGTACTCGGCGTAGCCGCCGAAGGGATCGCTCGCGGGCGAGAAGCCCCAGTAGCCGTACCCGGCCTCGTCGAGCCCGTGCTGCTTCTGCACGGCGACCGTGATCGGGTGGTTCAGCTTCCACGACTTCGGTCCCCACTTGGTCTCCGGCACCAGGAGGTCGGGCATCAGCGACTCGAACATGCTGCCGCCCCAGCTCGGGACGAACGACATCCCGTCGTAGTCGTACACGCCCTCCCAGACCTCGACTCCGTCGTAGGTGCGGTATTCGCCGTGCGGGAGCTGCTCCTGCCAGGCCCAGTCGCAGCCGGGAGGCATCGTGCGATGCGTCCCGGAGAGCGCCGTGGCGGGGATCTGCCCGTTGGCGATGCCGAGATAGGTCGCGATACGGCTCTCGCTCACGGTCGTGTCGTAGTGATGGCACGTGTAGTAGGCGGTCTCGCCCGAGCCGTTGTACATGGGCGCCTCGACACTGCAGTCCGGCGGAGCCGCATCCCAGAACCCTCCACGGTTCGTGCCCGCGGGCAGGCCGGCGGCGCCGGCAGGATCGAAGAACGCCCCGAAGTCCATCGAGTCGTACAGGGCGTCCGCCTCGGTCGCGAGCTCCGGCTCCGCCTCACGCACGACGCGCAGGGCGGCGGCGAGCCATCCGTTGTCGACCGTGCTGAGGAACGGGTGCACCGTGTCGCCCGAGTCCGGCCAGGTCGTCAGCTTCTCGCCCGTCGTCGGCGAGTACCAGTTGTAGAACATCCCGCTGGCGTCGTTGCGCTCGAGTCCCGCGAGGGTGTCGAGTGTGGTCGACAGGCGACTGCGCGCCTCGTCGTCGGTGATGATCCCCAGGTCGCGGGCCGTGACCGTCGACCACAGGTAGCCGCCGATGTTCGTCGGCGACGTGTAGTCGCCCGGTGTCTCGAGATCACCGGTCACATTGTCGGCGGGCAGACCCGTCTGCTCGTCCGTCATCGCGTCCAGGGATCGCCAGGTGTCCGTCGCCCAGCGGTTCAGGTCTTCGGTACCCGGCCGCCCACCGCCCGCGGTCGCGGGTCCGGCGAGGCTCAGCCCCGCGACCACCAGTCCGGCCGTCGCCACTGCGCTCATCCATCGCTTCATCGTGTCTCCTCATCGAGAACGGCGCTGCGGGCAGCAGCGCACCGATGCACGAAAACCTAACATGTGTTCGGTGTTCACTCAACCCCTTCCGAGGCCCCCTGCAGGGCACTGCTCTCGCAGGAGAGTGCGCCTCACTCTGGCGCGTCGAGCGCATCGAGCAGGTCGGCTGCCGTTCCCGTGAACTCGGGGCCGTGCCCCGGGAAGATGCGAGTCTCCGTAAGCGCCCGAAGCTTCTCCAGGCTGCGACGAGTCTGCGCGGGGTCGTCGCTGAACGGCGCGAGCCGTGCGCCCTCCACCCCGGTGAGCACGTGTCTGGTGGTGATCGCATCTCCGAGGAACAGCGCGTCGACCGCCGACACCCGGATCGCCGCCGAACCCTTCGTGTGACCGGGGATCGCGATGATCTCGGGCGCCCCGGGCAGATCGAGCACGTCGCCGTCAGCCATGGGCACGACGATCGACGGACGCCTGGTCCGTAGCGCCCCTCGACGCAGCCCGGTCCAGATGAAGCCGAGCAACGGGCCGACCTTCCAGGCATCGGCCTTCACGCCGCGCGCCGGCACCGCGCCCGTGGCGAGCTCGGCATCCGCCTGCAGGATGCGCACGGGGATGCCACGCTGCGAGCGCAGGGCCTCGGCAATGCCGATGTGGTCGGTGTCACCGTGAGTGAGCACGACCCCGCGGATGTCGTCGAGCGAACGCCCGACTCCCGCGAGCGCCGCGGTGAGGATGCCGAGGTCTCCCGAGAGGCCTGCATCGATGAGCGTGACGCCGTCGTCAGTGACGATCGCGTGGATGGCGATGATGTCGTCGCCGATGCGGAGGAGCTGAGCTGTCATGTTGGCTACCGTACATAGCCTTGATGGCTACAGTCAATAGCCTTATGCTGAGAGCATGCCCGCACCGCAGAGAGTGAGCACTCCCGCGCTCGTCACAGCCATCCGCTCGATCGCCGAACGCGACGGAGTGGATGCCGTCACCATGAGCGCCGTCGCTGCGGCCGTCGGCGTTCGCGCCCCGAGCCTCTACAAGCGCGCGGCGAACCGGCATGACCTTCTCCGCCTGGCGGCCGACGATGCCGCGGCCGAGCTCGGCGTCGCGGTCGACGAGGTCGTCGAGAACTCCACCGACGCTCGCGAGGTCCTCGCCGGCGTCGCCCGCGCGCTGCGCGCCTTCGCGACCAGGTCGCCCCGCGTGACCACCCTGCTGTTCAACTCGCCGAGCGCCGAGGCGACACCCTCGCAGGAGGCCCTGGCCCCACTGATGACGACCCTGCTCGGCGCGGTGAGCGCACTGACGACGGCTGATCCGCTCCCCGTCGCGCGCACCCTCACGGCCTGGGCATACGGCTTCTGCATGATGGAGCAGAACGGCGGTTTCCGTCAGGGCGGCGACGTCGACGAGGCGTTCGACCGCGGGCTCGAGATCGTCCTGCGCGGCATAGAGGCCTGAACCGCCCGGTCGTCAGCGGGGCGCGTGCGCCTCGAGGAACTCGTACACGTCGGTGGTGTCGACGCCCGGGAACGAGCCTGTCGGCAGGGTCGCCAGCAGCGTGCGCGGGGTCTTCACGTTCGGCCAGGAGTTCTCGCGCCAGCGCCCTTCGAGGTCGGCCGGCGCCCTGCGGCAGCAGACCTCGACCGAGTGCTTCGAGACTCCGCGATGGGGGGTGTCCCGGCCGACGAACCATCTGGTGTCGTCGAAGCGCACGCCCACGCTGACCGAGTGCAGTCCCTCGCTCGACGCCTCGACCCGGGCCGTGCACCAGTACGTGCCGTTGCCGGTGTCGGTGTACTGGTAGTACGGATTGAAGCGGTCGTCCTCGTCGAACACGACGCGACTCGTCCACCGGCGACAGCACATCTGCCCCTCGATCGCGCCGAGCCGATCGGTCGGGAAGTTCACGTCGTCGTTCTCGTACGCCTTGGTGATCGTGCCCGACTCGTGCACCTTGAGGAAGTGCACGGGGATGTCGAGGTGGCGCGTGGCCAGGTTCGTGAAGCGATGCGCGGCGGTCTCGTATGAGACCGAGTAGGCGTCGCGCAGATCCTCGATCGAGATGGCCCTCCGTGTCTTCGCATCCTTCAGCGCGGGAACCACGTGCGCTTCGGGCACCAGCAGCGCACCGGTGAGGTAGTTGGTCTCCACGCGCTGCCGCAGGAACTCGGCGTAGCTGCGCGGCTCCGAATGTCCGAGGATGCGGCTCGACAGGGCCTGCAGCACGGCCGTCCGCGCGTCGCCCTTGGCGGGAACGCTGCTCGACAGATACAGACGCCCGTGCGCGAGGTCGGCGACGCTGCGCGTGGTCTGCGGCAGGTCCGGCGCATAGTGCAGCGTGAACCCGAGATAGGCGGCGATCTCGGAGGCCGTCCGCTGGGTGAGCGGGCCGCCCGGATGCCCGACGGCTGCGAGGATCTCGGCGGCCTTCTGCTCGAGGTCGGCGAAGTGATTGTCCTGTCGGCGCATGAGGTGGCGCAGTTCGACGTTCGCACGCCGGGCCTCCTCCGGAGTGGCGGCCCGCTCGTCCTTGAGCCGGTCGATCTCTCCGTGCAGGGCGAGCAGCGCCTTGAGGGCATCCGTCGGCATGCTCTTGGCGATCCGGAACGGCTCGATCCCCAGCGCCTGGAACGTCTGGCCCTTCATGGCACGTTCGAGGGCGATCTCGATCGCGCTGCGCTCGTCGAGCGGCTCACCCTCCAGAAGCGCATCGATCGTCACGCCGAGCGCCCGTGCGATCGCCTGCAGCTGGGTGAGCTTCGGTTCGCGCTTGCCTGTCTCGATCATCGACATCTGGCTCGGGGCCCGGTCGACGGCGGCGGCGAGGTCGTCGAGGGTCATCCCCCGCGCCGTGCGGAGCTGACGGATGCGGCGTCCGATCGTGAGGGCGTCGGCGTCTTCTTCGACCACTGAGGTGCTCATGCGCCCGATTCTGTCACAGAAACAGAATTTCTGGCGATCTTCACACGCTGATCGGTCAGGTGAGCGTGACTTCTTCACCCACAGTGGAAACACGCCACCCGGCTTCACGGTCCGGGCATCCAACGGAGGAGACACCATGACGAACACCGCTCAGAACCACGCACCTCGCCCCGCCGGCCTGCGCGCCGGCGACCAGGTTCAGACGGCTGCCGAGCTCCGGGAGATCTGGGAGACGGATCCCCGTTGGGACGGCGTCGAGCGCACCTACTCGGCCGAGGACGTCATCCGCATCCGCGGATCGGTCCGCGAGGACTCCACCCTCGCCCACCGCGGCGCCGAGAACCTCTGGAACCTCCTGCACACCGAGGACTACGTGCGGGCGCTCGGCGCCTACACCGGCGGGCAGGCCGTGCAGCAGGTCCGGGCGGGCCTCAAGGCGATCTACCTCTCGGGCTGGCAGGTCGCGGCCGACGGCAACCTCGCCGGCCAGACCTACCCCGACCAGTCGCTCTACCCCGCGAACTCGGTGCCGGCGGTCGTGCGTCGCATCAACAACGCGCTGATCCGTCAGGACCAGCTCGAGCATGCCGAGGGCGACGTCACCCAGGATTGGCTCGCGCCCATCGTGGCCGACGCCGAAGCAGGCTTCGGTGGGCCGCTGAACGCCTACGAGCTCGCGCAGTCGCTGATCCAGTCGGGCGCCGCCGGCATCCACTGGGAGGACCAGCTCGCGAGCGAGAAGAAGTGCGGCCACCTCGGCGGCAAGGTGCTCGTGCCGACCCAGCAGCACATCCGCACCCTGAACGCGGCACGCCTCGCGGCCGACGTGGCCGGGGTCCCGACGGTCATCATCGCCCGGACAGATGCTCTCGCCGCCGATCTGCTCACCAGCGACGTCGACGAGCGCGACCAGCGATTCACCACCGGCGAGCGTACGACCGAGGGCTTCTACCGCATCCGCCCCGGCATCGAATCGGTCATCAGCCGAGGTCTCGCCTTCGCGCCGTACGCCGACCTGCTCTGGGTCGAGACGGGTGAGCCCGACATCGAGCTGGCCCGCGACTTCGCCGCCGCGATCCACGCGCAGTTCCCGGGCAAGCTGCTCGCCTACAACTGCTCCCCGAGCTTCAACTGGAAGCGCCACCTGTCGGACGCCGAGATCGCGACGTTCCAGCAGGAGCTGGCTGACTTGGGCTACAAGTTCCAGTTCATCACGCTCGCCGGCTTCCACGCCCTGAACCACTCGATGTTCGACCTCGCCCGCGGCTACGCCGAGCGCGCCATGAGCGCGTACGTCGAGCTGCAGGAGGCCGAGTTCGCCGCCGAGGCGAACGGCTACACCGCCACCAAGCACCAGCGCGAGGCGGGCACCGGCTACTTCGACGTCATCTCCACCGCGCTCAACCCCGACAGCGCGACCCTCGCCCTCGCCGGCTCCACCGAAGCCGCGCAATTCCACTAAGCCATCCCCAAGGACTCAGATCATGACCACTCCCACCGCTCCCCCGACCACCGCTCCGATCCAGACGACGCAGCAGGGCCCGGCGATCACCGTCACCGGTCCCCTGTGCGACCGCTACGACGAGATCCTCACCCCTGAGGCGATCGCGTTCCTCACCGAACTGCACCACCGTTTCGCCTCCCGTCGCCACGACCGGCTCGCCGACCGCATGCGTCGCCGGTTCGAGATCGGCAACGGCCACGACCCCCGATTCCGCGACGACACGGCGCACATCCGCGAGGATGCCGAGTGGCGCGTCGCCGGCGCGGGCCCCGGTCTCGAAGACCGCCGGGTCGAGATCACCGGACCGACCGACCCGAAGATGACGATCAACGCCCTGAACTCGGGCGCTCGGGTGTGGCTCGCCGACCAGGAGGACGCCACGAGCCCCACCTGGAAGAACGTCATCGAGGGTCAGCTGTCTCTGCGCGACGCGATCCGCGGCGAGCTCTCCTTCACCGGCCCCGCGACCGAATCGGGGCCGGGCAAGGAGTACCGCGTCACCGCCGAGCGCACCCCCACGATCGTGATGCGGCCCCGCGGCTGGCACCTGCCCGAGAAGCACCTGCAGTTCATCGATCGGGCTGGGCGCCGCACCGCGGCATCCGGTTCGCTCGTCGACTTCGGGCTCTACTTCCTGCACAACGCGACCGAGCTCATCGCGAACGGCCGCGGCCCGTACTTCTACATCGCGAAGATCGAGTCGAGCGAGGAGGCGAAGCTCTGGGACGACGTGTTCTCCTTCAGCGAGGAGTACGTCGGCATCCCGCACGGCACGATCCGGGCGACGGTGCTCATCGAGACCCTGCCCGCGGCGTTCGAGATGGACGAGATCCTCTACGAGCTGCGCGACCACTGCGCGGGCCTCAACGCGGGCCGCTGGGACTACATCTTCTCGATCATCAAGAACTACCGCGGCCGCGGGGCACGATTCGTGCTCCCCGACCGCAGCGAGGTCACCATGACCGTCCCGTTCATGCGGGCCTACACCGAGCTGCTCGTGCAGACCTGCCACAAGCGGGGCGCGTACGCGATCGGCGGCATGAGCGCCTTCATCCCCAACCGACGAGACCCCGAGGTCACGGCCCAGGCGTTCGAAAAGGTCTCGGCCGACAAGAAGCGCGAGGCCGGAGACGGCTTCGACGGCACCTGGGTGGCCCACCCGGATCTGATCCCCACGGCACAGGCGGAGTTCGATGCCGTGCTCGGTGAGCGACCGAACCAGGTCGACCGTCAGCGTCCCGAGGTCACGGTGTCCGCGGCGCAGCTGCTCGATGTGCACATCGGACGCCCGATCACGGCGAGGGGCGTGCGCGACAACGTCTCTGTGGCGATCCGCTACCTCGAGGCGTGGTTGCGAGGCCTCGGTGCCGTCGCCATCGACAACCTCATGGAGGATGCCGCCACCGCCGAGATCAGCCGCTCCCAGGTGTGGCAGTGGATCCACCAGGACCGCACCACGGAGGACGGAACGCCGATCACCGCCGAGTACGTCGAGGGACTGATCCGCGATGTGCTCGCTCAGGCGACACGGTCGGCCGGCGACCGCTTCGATGATGCGGCATCCGTGTTCCGCGAGGTGGCTCTGCACGAGGAGTTCCCGGCCTTCCTCACCCTCGGCGCGTACAGCCGCTTCCTCGTCGACGAGGCCTGACCCGCACGACACAGGAGCCCCTCGGATGCCGGATCGCGGCATCCGAGGGGCTCCGCCCTGTCCCCTGCCGACCGGGCGTAACCTGAGATCATGAGCGACGCCTGGTCCGACATCTCCTCCGAGTTCCTGCACCTGTATCCGCGAGGACAACGGCTGGTCGTGGTCGCCGGAGCGGATGCCGAGCGATCGCGCCAGGCGGCCGACGGCCTCGCACAGGCCCTGACCGCCGCTGGCCAGCAGGTCGAGCGGCAGCATTCGATTGACGGCGACGAACAGGCGCTGCGTGCCGACGTCATCTCCCCCTTCCGCGACTCGGGTGACGACACCGGCATCCTCATCGTCTCGGGACCGCCCGCGCTGCTGAGCGAGACCGCGCGAGGGCTCTGGAACTTCATCGTGTGGCAGCTCGCCGGCGATGAGGCTCCGCACGCGATCGCCTCGGCTCTCGTCGACATGACCGACCCCGCGAACCCGACCCGCCGCTTCGCGGACTACTGCGCGCTGCCCTCGTCGTTCGAAGCCTGAGGTCCGTCTCCGAGAAGGTCGCGGATGCCCCGGTCCCCCCGACCGGAGCATCCGCACGTCCACCTGTGCTCCCGCGCAGGTGGTCCGTCATGCCCGACGCTCGCGCGCCTGTCCCCGAGCTTCCGGACGGGCGAGACCGCCACGCCCGGAAGCCGTGACGGACAGGAGAATCGGGAGCCGCGGCTCCTTCCTCACCCGCCGTCATGACCCGCCTGGGGACACGGGCAGGCCCAGATTATGGACGCCTGAACGCCCTCGGAAGAGGGTCGGCAGCTTCTGTCACCGGGTGCGCCGACCCCGGCACTCATCACCGCACTTGGCACGCGATTCGCGACCGCCTGGCACTCGAGAAGCACGGCCGCACCCACGGCTCGCCGGACAGCACCGGGCGATCCGAGTCAGAGCGTCGGGCCGGACTGCTCGTCGGTGAGGAGCATCGCCTCGGCCAGTCGCGGCGGCTGCGTGCGCGCGGCCAGACGGAAGGCGCTCGGACTCAGACCGACGTGACGGGAGAACTGTGCTCGAAGCGCCGCAGCGTCGGCGAACCCCGACCTCAGGGCGACCGCGGCGAGATCCTGCGGTGGAGTCGACAGCAGCTCCTCGCGGGCCGTGATCAGACGGCGGCGCTGCAGTCTGCCCGCGAGGCTCTCGTCCGTTCCGGCGTAGAGGCGGAAGAGCTGACGTCTGCTGACGTGCAGTTCCGCGGCGAGCGCCTCGATGTCGAATCCGGCGTCGCGGTGCCGCCGCTCGATGATCCTCCCCGCCTCCGCGCGGAGCTCGCTCGCCCGATCCGTCTCGCCGTCGCCGGGGAACTGCCGGAACAGGCCACGGACCAGCGCGAGGAGCGCCGCCTCGGTGCCGGCCAGAGCTCCCGCACCCTGGTCGGGGTCCTTGGCCCACTCGAACAGCATCCGCCCGAACGATGCACCCGCCGCCCGCGTGAGAGGGGTGTCGGGGAACATCTCCGCTCCCCGGGCCAGCACATGCCGGTACCCGGGGATCGCCGCGACCGGGACGACGACTCCCGTCGTCTCGCTGACGCCGAGATGCTCGACCGCGGAGGCCCCCATGCTCGACATGAAGCCCATGCGTCCGACGCTCATCAGCTGGACTCCTGCGGCCGTGCGCAGTCGCTGACCGCCCTGGTTCGACATCCCGACGATGACGATGTCCTCATCCTCGGGGGAACCGCGGTCGTAACTGACCGTGTGCGGAGTCTCGAGCGTGCTGTACAGCATGGTCGCACCGATCGATCTCCGCAGCAGCGCGGCCTCGAAAGCGTCCGGGTCGTCGGCCCGCATGGCTCCGAAGTTCGAGAGCTGGAGCATCCCGAGGTTGCCGTCGAGACGGATCACCTCTGCGGAGAACCAGGACGGAAGCCCGGGGCCGCTTTCGGAAGCGCCACCCGTCGGCGCCCACAGGCCACCGGACAGACGGCCCAGCCACGCGGCCAGCTCGGCATCATCGATCATGCGCCCCATCGCATCCCCCATCGGGTGCGGGCAGCGTCTGCGACGTGAGCCCGATCCCGCCCTCACCATATTCACGCGGGCGAGGTCGTGCAATATACGTTGACGTCCGCGCCGCGGCTGTCGGCGCCGCGCGCCGGTGGCGGGCTCAGCGGAACGAGGCCGCGACCGAGTTGCGGTGGTAGTCGAACACGATGCTGGTCCTGGTCGAGGCCACACTGCTCTGCGCCGACAGATGCTCGAGCACGAACTCGCGCATCTCCGACGAGTCGGCAACTGCGATGTGCAGCAGGAAGTCGTCGTCTCCGCCGAGGAAGAACACCTGGATCACCTGCGGAAGCGCGCGCACGCGGTCGGCGAACTCGACGATGCTCTCGCGCCGAGCACTCGGGCGGAGGCTCACCCCGATGATGGCCTGCAGGCCCGCACCGAGCTTGCGCTCGTCGACGCTCGCGTGGAAGCCGCTGATCACCCCGCGGTCGACGAGCGCACGCAGACGCGCGTGCGCGGTCGACGGTGCGACGCCGAGGTGGCCGGCGAGCTCGGCGTTGGTCATCCGACCGTCGGCGCTCAGCAGCTGCACGATCCGTGCATCGATCGGATCGAGCGCCGGAGCCCGAAGGGTGTTCGGCTGAGGGGTCTCGGACGTCGTCTCCATGCGAACGATTATGCAGGATCCGCTGGACGAACGAATGTTCTTCAGGCATTCTGTCGATCAACCGACGTTTCTGCGATTCTGAAATGCACTCACGCAACCGTACTTTGGAGGATCGATGAAGATCGGCGTGCCCACAGAGGTCAAGAACAACGAGAACCGCACCGCCCTCACCCCCGCAGGGGCCGACCGCCTGGTCCACGAGGGCCACCGTGTGCTCGTGCAGTCCGGAGCGGGTGTCGGGTCGGGCATCTCCGACGAGGCGTACCGCATCGCGGGCGCCGAGATCGTCGAGACCGCCGAGGAGACCTGGGGCGAGGCGGATCTTCTCATCAAGGTGAAGGAGCCGATCGCCCAGGAGTACGGCTTCCTGCGCCCCGACCTCACACTCTTCACCTACCTGCATCTGGCGGCAGACCGCGCGCTCACGTCCGCGCTCGTCGACGCGGGCACCACCGCCGTCGCCTACGAGACCGTGCAGCTGCCCGACCGAAGCCTGCCGCTGCTCGTGCCGATGAGCGAGATCGCCGGGCGCCTGTCGGTCACGATGGGCTCGTACTCGCTGATGCGATCCGCCGGAGGCCGCGGCGTGCTGATGGGCGGCATCGCGGGAGCTCCTCGTGCCAAGACGGTGGTGATCGGCGGAGGCGTCGCCGGCGAGCATGCGGCGGCGAACGCCCTCGGACTCGGTTCTCAGGTGACGGTGATCGACATCTCGCTTCCGCGACTTCGCGAGCTCGAGCACCGCTACGGCGGCGCCCTGCAGACCCGCGCGTCGAGCAGGTACGACATCGCCGAAGAGCTGGCGAGCGCCGACCTCGTGATCGGCTCGGTCCTGATCCCCGGCGCCGCGGCACCGAAGCTCGTCACCGACGACATGGTCGCCACCATGAAGCCCGGCTCGGTACTCGTCGACATCGCGATCGACCAGGGCGGATGCTTCGAGGGGTCCCGCCCCACCACTCACGACGACCCCACGTTCGCCGTGCACGACTCGATCTACTACTGCGTCGCGAACATGCCCGGGGCTGTGCCCGAGACGGCCACCCGCGCGCTGACCAACGCGACACTCCCCTACGTGTCGGCCATCGCCGGCAAGGGCTGGGAGCGCGCGGCATCGGACGATGCGGCCCTCGCCAAGGGGCTCAACGTGCAGGGCGGCCGCATCACCCTCGATGCCGTCTCCCGCGCACACGGCTTCGCGAGCGCCTGACCGCTCCGAGCGAGGGGCAAGGACAGCGCACGGAGAAGGGCCGGGGATCATCTCCCCGGCCCTTCTCCGTCTCCCCCGGTCGCGCGCCTACGGCCCGTCGTCGAACCGAATGGTGTTGCGCAGTACGCCGATCCCCTCGATCTCGGTGGTGACGACATCGCCGTCGCGGAGCCACCGCGGCTCCGGCATGCCGAGCGCCACTCCCCCCGGCGTCCCGGTGAGCACGATGTCACCACGACGCAGGACCGTGATCTGCGACACGTACGCGACCAGGTCGGCGGCGTCGAAGACGAGGTCGGCCGTGTCGGCGTCCTGCACGAGCTCGCCGTTCACCGCGCAGGTGATCCGCAGACCGCCTTTCGGGTCGATCTCGTCGGCGGTGACCACCCACGGTCCGACCGGCGTCGTGGCGTCGAATGCCTTGCCCTGCAGCCATTGCAGTGTGCGCTGCTGCCAGTCGCGCATCGAGATGTCGTTCGAGACGGCGTACCCCAGGATCGCCGCCTGCGCCTGCACGCGATCGGCCCGATGCACCTCGGTGCCGACGATGACCGCGAGCTCGGCCTCCCAGTCGAGCCTGTCGGTGTTGTGCACGACGATGTCGTCTTCGGCCCCCGTGAGCGTGTCGGCGAACTTGGCGAACAGGGTCGGGAACTCCGGCACGGCACGACCGGTCTCGACGATGTGGTCGCGGTAGTTCAAGCCGCAGCAGAACACCTTCGCCGGTCGTGGCACGGGATTCGCGAACTCCTGCATCTCGAGCGCGATGCGCGCGGGATGCCGCAGTGCGGCCTCGGCACGGTCTCGCCACCCCTGCGTTCCGACGAGCTCTTGGGCATCCGCCTCGTCGAAGAGCACCCACCCCCGGTCATCGCCGACCGCCGCGTGCGTGCGGTCGGCCCGGCGCACGGTCGCGAGTCGCATCAGCTCTCCTGCGAGCCGGAGAGGTGGGCGACGCCCTGGATCTCGATGAGCGCCTCGGGCTGCCAGAGTCTCGTCACACCGATCCCCGCCATCGCCGGGTACTCGGTTCCGGCGAGCTCCCGCCAGCGACGACCGATCTCCCGGCCGTTGCGCTGATAGTCGTCGACGTCGGTGAGGTAGATCGTGACGTCGACCAGGTCGCTCGGCTCACCGCCGGCCGCGGCGAGCGTCGTGAGCACGTTCGAGAACGCCTGCACGAACTGCTCGACGATGCCTCCGGGCACGATATGCCCCTCGGCATCCATGGCGGTCTGGCCGCCGAGGTAGACGAATTCTCCTGCCCGGACGCCGTGGGCGAAGCCGACCGGCTTCACCAGGGAGTCGGGGTTGATGATCTGCCGCGACATGTGCGGTCTCCTTCGTGTCGGTCTGGCTGTCGATCCGCGTCGCGGGCGACGTTCGAGTGATATTCCGAGGGCGTATGCGCTCTCAGCGGGAGAGGGCATCGGCAGTCACGGACCGCGGAACCCATCGCCGGCGGCTCGGGTCGGCGTCGTCCGCCCGCGCATCCCGCACGAGGGCCAGTCGCGGCCGCACCGCATCCGTGCGCGACGTCGGCGGCTTGCGGGACCCTGCCCGGAACTGCGGCACCCAGTCGGCACCGGCTCCGCGGTAGGTCTGTTCCGCCGCCGCATGCAGGGTCCACTGCGGGTCCCACAGATGCGTGCGGCCGAGGGCCACCAGGTCCGCACGCCCTGCGAGCAGGATCGAGTTGACGTCGTCGTGGCTCGAGATCGCCCCCACGGCGATCACGCTCACACCCGCAGCCGCGGCCACCCGATTGCGGATCGCGTCCGCGAAGGGCGTCTGGTAGCTGCGCCCGAACTGCGGATGCTCGTGCGATGCGATCTGTCCGGATGATACGTCGATCGCATCCGCGCCGTGCGCGATGAACGCCCTGGCGATCTCGACGGCGTCGTCGATCGTGTTCCCGCCCTCGATCCAGTCCTCGGCCGAGAGACGCACGGTGAGCGGCAGCTCGGCGGGCCATGCCGCGCGCATCGCGTCGAACACCTCGAGCGGATACCGCAGGCGGTTCTCGAGCGAGCCGCCGTAGTCGTCGGTGCGCCGGTTCGAGACCGGCGAGAGGAACGACGAGATGAGGTAGCCATGGGCGGCATGAAGCTCGGCCAGATCGAATCCGGCGTCCGCCGCCCGCAGAGTGGCCCCCACGAATTCGTCGCGGATCCGGTCCATCGTCTCGCGATCGACCTCCTGCGGGACCTGATTCTCGGGGCTGTAGGGCAGAGCCGAGGGTGCCACGGTCGCCCAGTTGCCCTGCTCGAGCGGTCGATCGATCCCCTCCCACATCCGACGTGTCGAGCCCTTCCGACCGGAGTGACCGATCTGCACGCCGATCATCGCGGTAGAGTGGCCGTGCACGTATCCGACGATGCGCCGCCAGGCATCGGTCTGCTCGTCCGAGTACAGACCCGCGCACCCCGGCGTGATCCGCCCCTCGGAAGACACGCACACCATCTCGGTCATCACGAGTCCGGCGCCGCCCATCGCCTTGGAGCCGAGATGGACCAGGTGGAAGTCGCCGGGCACCCCCTCGATCGACGAGTACATGTCCATGGGCGACACCACGATGCGGTTCTTAAGCTCGAGGCGCCCGATGCGATGCGGGCGGAACATCGCAGGTTCCGCGTCGTCGCGACTCGCGAGCGGCGCGCTGCTGACGATCTCGGCCGCGAATGCGGGGTCGCGCATCGCGAGGTTCTCGAGGGTGATCCGTCGACTGCGCGTCAGCAGGTTGAACGCGAACTGCAGAGGCTCCTGATCGGCGTACTGACCGATCCTCTCGAACCACTCGAGCGACGCCTGCGCCGCGCGCTGCGTCGAGGCGACGACGGGACGACGCTCCTCCTCGTAGGCGTCGAGCGCCACGTCGAGGGACGAGTGCTCGTGCACGCACGCGGCGAGCGCGAGAGCATCCTCCATCGCCAGCTTCGTGCCGGACCCGATCGAGAAATGTGCCGTGTGCGCGGCGTCTCCGAGGATGACGAGGTTCTCGTGGTGCCAATGCTCGTTGCGGACCGTGGTGAAGTTCAGCCACTTGGAGTTGTTCGTCAGCACCTCATGCCCGTCGAGCACCTCGGCGAACAGCTCTCGGATGCGCGCGACCGAGTACTCGTCGCTGACGCCGGGCGGGAACACCTGATCCTCCGTCGCGTCCAGACCCGCCGCGCGCCACACGTCCTCGTGCATCTCGATCAGGAACGTGCTGCGACCTTCGGAATACGGGTAGCCGTGCAGCTGCATGATCCCGTGCGGGGTGTGCAGCACGGCGAACGTGAACGCCTCGAAGACCCGGTCCGTCCCGAGCCACATGTACTTCGAGACGCGACGATCGAGATCGGGTCCGAATCGGTCGGCGAACTGACCACGAACGAAGGAGTTCACGCCATCGGCGGCGAGGACCAGGTCGTACTGGGTCATCAGCTCGGCGGCGTCAGGCGCGGGCGTGCGGAACAGGATCTCCACGCCGAGTTCGAGGCAGCGCCCCTGCAGCAGTTGCAGCAGCTCCTTGCGCCCCATGGCCGCGAAGCCCTGGCCGCCGATCGTGTGCGTGGCACCGCCGAAGACGATGTCGATGTCGGTCCACCGGGCGAACTGCTCGCCCATCCGCGCCGCGATGACCGGGTCGGCGTTCTCGATCCCGCCCAGGGTCTCGTCGCTGAAGACGACCCCGAACCCGAAGGTGTCGTCGGGGGCGTTGCGTTCCCACACGGTGATGTCGTGGGTGGGGTCGAGCTGCTTCATGAGAGCGGCGAAGTAGAGCCCTCCCGGGCCTCCGCCGATGACGGCAACGCGCATGTCAGGCTCCTCTGTTGTGAGATGGGGCGACGTCGGCGTCGGCGGCCGCACGTTCGCGCAGGATGAAGTGCTGCACCTTCCCGCTCGGGTTGCGGGGCAGCTCGTCGAGGTAGTCGACGCGGCGGGGGCACTTGTAGATCGCCAGTCGCGACTTGACGTGATCGAGGATGCTCGTGGTGAGCGCCTCGGACGGGTCGATGCCTTCTCGGGGCACGACGAACGCGGCCACGATCATCCCCCGCTCGGGGTCCATGCACCCGACCACGGCGCACTCCCGCACGTCGGGGTGGCCGAGCACGACCTCCTCGACCTCGGGGGCGCCGACGTTGTAGCCGGCCGTGACGATCATCGAGTCGTTGCGGGCCTGGAAGGTGAAGTAGCCGTCTTCATCTCTCACGAACGTGTCGCCGGTGATGTTCCACCCGTCGTGCACGTAGACGCTCTGGCGCTCGTCGTCGAGGTAGCGGCACCCCGTCGGTCCGATGACGGCGAGGCGCCCGGGTTCGCCGGCACCGAGCTCTCGCCCCTCCTCGTCGAGGATGGTCGCGCGATAGCCCGGCACGGCTCGACCCGTGGTGCCGGGGCGGATGTCGTCGCCGGATGCCGAGATGAAGACGTGCAGCATCTCGGTCGCACCGATGCCATTGATCAGCCGCAGGCCGCTGGCCGCCTCGACGGCCTCGAAGGTCGAGGTCGTGAGGTGCTCGCCCGCCGCGACCGCGATGCGCAGGCGTCGGAGCTCATCGGCCAGGCCCTCTTTGATCACGCTGCGGTAGCCCGTCGGAGCGGTGTAGAGCACCGTGATCCCCAGCCGTTCGATGAGCCTCGCGAGCTCGACCGGTGTGGCTCTCTCGACGAGCACCATCGAGCCGCCCGTACGCAACGGGAAGACGACGTTGCCACCGAGGCCGAAGGTGAAGGCGAGGGGCGCCGTGCTCGCACTCACATCGTCGGACGTCAGGTGCAGCACGTGGCGCGCGAACGTGTCGGCGTTGGCGAGGATGTCTCGGTGGAAGTGCATGGTGATCTTCGGCACACCCGTGGTGCCGCTGGTCGCGCCGAGGAGTGCGACGTCGTCGGCTGCAGTGTCGACGGCGGTGAACACCCCGCTCTTCGCATCGCAGGCCCGTGCCAACGCATCGTCCTCGCCCCCGGCGATGAGCACGACGGGTGGAGCACCCAGGTCGGCGAACGCCGCCTCGGCCTCGACGACGCCGCGATGATCGACCACGGCCACGCCTGGCCGAACCCGCTGCGCGATCGGCCGCACCTCCCTGGCACGCCACGCCACCATCGTCGTGACGACGACCATTCCGGCTTTGAGAGCGCCGAGCCAGCAGACGACGGTCCACGGCCCGTTGAGCATCCGCAACAGGACCCGGTTGCCCGGGACGAGGCCGAGATCCTCGGTGAGCACCTGGGCGAACTGGTCGACCCGTCGGCGGAGCTCGCCGTACGTCCAGTGCGCGCCGTCGGCGAGGAGGATCGCGGGGCGTTCAGCGCCGAACCGGTCGATGGTGCGGTCGAGGAGCTCGGATGCCGCGTTCAGTCGCGCGGGGTAGCGGACGTCGGGGATCGTGAACTCGAGAGTGGGCCACCGGTCGACCGGTGGCAGTGAATCGCGCGTGAACGTGTCGACGTGCGCGGAGGGGGAAAGCGTCATTGCTGGTCCCTTCGAAGCGAAGATGAGGTGAGATCAGAGCGGACGACCCGGGCGGATCATCCCCTCCTGGGCGACGGTGGCGACCAGCCGGCCGTCGCGTGTGTAGAACCGACCGATGCCGAGGCCGCGCCCATCGGAGATCGCGGCGCTCTCCTGCGCGTACAGCAGCCACTCATCGGCGCGCGCCGGCGCATGGAACCACATGGCGTGATCGAGACTGGCCGTCACCAGCCCCGCGGAGCGCCAGGGCAGCCCGAGCACGCGGAGGATCGGCTCGAGGATCGTGTAGTCGCAGACGTAGGCGATCGCGATCTGATGCGTTCGAGGGTCGTCGTCGAGCCGATCGAAGGCGCGCACCCACACCGCCTGATGCGCCGTGCGCTCTCCCTCGATCTCGATGTACACCGCCCCGGGCACGTGCCGCAGGTCGAAGCTCCGGCCGTGCGACCAGTAGTCGGCGTCGGCACCGTCGACGCCCTCGAGCACCTCTGCGGACGACCGGAGCAGCTCCGGCATCGGTGCCTCCGGCATCGGCGGCGCATGCGCGGGGAACTCCTCCGGGACGTGGAAGGACGCCGTCGCCATGAACGAGAGTCCACCGTGCTGGTGCCCGCGTACGTGCCGGGTCGAGAACCCTCGGCCGTCGCGAAGGATCTCCACCGCGTAGTGCACCGGCTCGGTGTCGTCGACACCGCGGAGGAAGGTGCTGTGCACCGAGTGGAGCACCCGATCATCGGCCACCGTGCGCAGCGCCGCCGCGATGCTCTGGGCGACCATGTCACCGCCGTACGCCTTCGGCCAGGGAACAGGCTGCGGCTGGGCCTCGAAGGCACGTTCTGCATGCGTCGTCGACACCTCGGTGAGGGCGATCGCTCGATGGAACGGCGCGGACGTGCTCATGCGCGACGGAAGCCCTCGAGTGTCGAATCGTCGACGTCGTCGAGGTTCACGACGATGTTGTCGGGGGTGCGGGTGGTGAGCCAGACGAGCTCGTCGGTCACCGACATGTTCGCCTCGACATGCGGCATGAACGGCGGCACGAAGACCCAGTCCCCCGCGGTCATGTCGAGGTACTCGCGGTATCCCTCGCCGAAGTAGATGCGCGCTGTTCCCCGAAGGACGTATCCGCCGGTCTCGGCCTCGCCGTGGTGATGCGGCAGCGACCGGTAGCCGGGATCGTTCGACACCTGGCCGAACCAGATCTTCGTGGCTTCGGTGTGCTGCGGACCGACCCCGGAGACGCGGACGCACCCGCCCGACGACATCGTCTGGGTGTCTTCCTCGCCGCTGCGGGTCACCTGCGGGGCGCGGTCCCAGCGCAGTTCATGCTCGGTCATGAAAGCTCCTTCGCTTGCGTGTCGAAGAAGTGTCACATACGTGACGACCGTCACGCAAGCGTGACAGCAATATGAAGCGTCAGGGCATCACCGAGGTCACGAACCGCTCCGCCGCAGGCTCCAGAGCCGCATGGAGCTCGGCGAAGACGCGCGCGGCCTCGACGCCGATCCACCCGTCAGGCAGCAGACTCAGCGGCAGCCCCGGGTCGAGGTAGACGAGGCGGCGCCACTGCGTGATGGCCCGCACGTGCGCCGCGAAGGCCGCGCGCTCATCTGTCTCGCCGATCACGCCGCCGAACGTGTCGACGAACGCGCGATACAGGGGTTCCATCGCGGCGAGATCCCACCACTCCCGCACCGATTCCTCGGCCGGCTCGGACGACACCCGCGAGCCGAGGAACAGGTCGACGTAGTCGTCGAGCCCCGCGCCGCGCAGCGCCGCCTCGGTCTCGTCGACGATCAGCCCGGGAGCGATCCAGAGCCCGCCACTCACCTGCCCGAACCCGAGTCGCTGCAGGAGCCTGCGCAGCTGGTGGCGCACCGGACGCTCGCTCTCGGGGACGCTGAACGAGGCCAGCAGCCACGGGTCCCCCGCCTCGGCTCTGCGGGAATCGAAGATGCGGCGGTCACCCGCCGCGAAGACGCCGTCCAGAGACTCGGACAGCCGGTAGGCACCGCCGCCCTCGCTGACGAGGACGCCGCGCTGCTTCAGCCGCGAGACGGAGGAGCGTACGACTCCCGCGTCGACCCCGAGCGCCGACATCATCTCGATGAGGGACGCGATGCGGACCTCACCTCCGTGCGCACGGACGTAGCGTCCGAAGACCGTCACGATGAGGTTCGGAGGCCTGACTCCGGACTCTGGCACCAGATCGTCGGCATCCGCTGCACTCGAATCCGCCCTCATGGGAATTCAGCGTAGTGCGCCGACACTCGCGCCGAGGTCAGGCGGGAGCGCCGCCGATCGCGTGCTCGAAGATGAGCTGCGTCTGCGACTGACCGAGGTCCGGGTGCGAGCCGAGGTGCACCCTGATGAATTCACGCAGAGACGGCACGTCGGCCATCGCGACATGCACGACGATGTCCCTGTCGCCCCCGAGGAGGAAGACCTGCTGCACTCCGGGGACCCCCTGCAGCAGCGGCACGATCTCGGTCACCTGGCTGCGCGCGTGATTGAGCACGGCGACCGAGATCAGCGCGTTGATCGCGGCGCCGGCAGCCTGGGCGTCGACGACGGCCCGGTAACCGCGGATCACCCCGGCGTCCTCGAGCATCCGCACCCTCCCATGGCAGGTCGAGGGCGCGAGCCCCACGCGCACCGCGAGCTCCTTGTTCGACAGCCGGCCGTCCTGCGAGAGCTCTCGGAGGATCCGCCGGTCTGCATCCGTCATCGTGAACGTCATCGTTCTCCTTCGCCAATGACGAGAATCGCACAGGATTCGATAATCAGCTGAATTCTCGAATGATCTTCACGACTGTGTCATGACCTCCGAATCCTTGCAAGAATCTCGACGCGCCGCAGGGCCGACGACCGATCCCGCGCGGCATCCTCATCCACGAGCAACGACGCCGAAGGACACCCATGGCTGAATTCACCGACATCCAGACCCGAGAGATCGGTCTGCAGAAGGCCCTGACCGCGCGGCAGCTGAGCATGATCGCGCTCGGCGGCGCGATCGGCACAGGTCTGTTCCTCGGCAGCAGATTCGCCATCGGCTTCGCCGGACCCAGTGTCGTGCTGAGCTACCTGATCGGCGGCATGATCGCACTGCTGCTCATGGCGGGGCTCGCCGAGATGACGGTGCAGCACCCGACGTCCGGCTCGTTCGGCGCCTACGCCGAGCACTACATCGGTCCGCTCGCGGGCTTCCTCGTGCGTTACATGTACTGGGGATGCATCGTCCTCGCGGTCGGCACCGAGGTGACCGCCGTCGGCGAGTACATGCAGCTGTGGTTCCCCGGCATCCCGCCCTGGATCTGGGTGGTGCTCTTCGGCGGTGCGCTGATCCTGGTGAACGCGATGAACGTCAAGAGCTTCGGAACCCTCGAGTACTGGTTCTCGGCGATCAAGGTGTTCGCCATCCTCGCGTTCATCGTCGTCGCCGGCTGGCTGGTGTTCTTCTCGGGCGACCAGAAGCGCGGCCTGCACAACTGGGGAGCCGAGGGCGGCTTCATGCCGAACGGCCTGAGCGGCATGTGGTTCGCCGTGATCGTCTCGATCTTCAGCTACCTCAGCATCGAGATGATCGCGGTCGCCGCCGGCGAGGCCGCCGAGCCCGAGAAGGCGGTCAAGAAGGCGTTCAAGGTCACGGCGTTCCGACTGCTGATCTTCTACATCCTCACTCTCTCGCTCATCGTGTCGATCGCGCCGGTATCGGAGATCCTGTCGGGGTCGAGCCCCTTCGTGACGGTCATGCAGGTCATCGGCATCCCGTTCGCCGATTCGGTGCTGAACTTCGTCGTGATCATCGCCGCACTGTCGGCGATGAACAGCCAGCTCTACATCTCCACCCGCATGATGTTCTCCCTCTCGCGCGCGGGCGAGGCGCCGGAGGTCTTCGGCAGGGTCGGCCGCAACGGCGCCCCGTTGAACGCCCTCCTGCTGTCGACCGGCGGCATCGTCGTGGCGACCGTGATCTACGTGCTGAATCCCGACCAGGCCTTCACGATGATGTTCGCGATCTCGATGTTCGGCGCCCTCTTCACCTGGTTCATGATCTTCGTCACGCACGTCGCCTTCCGCCGCACGCTGGCCGCGCGCGGAGAGAAGCCGACGTACACGGTGTGGGGCTCACGGATCGGAGCGATCGTCGGGGCGCTGCTGATGGTGGCGATCGCGGCGTCGACGGCTCTGACCGAGGAGTTCCGCGCGACGCTGCCGTTCGGCATCCCGTGCCTGGTGATCGCGATCGTCGCCTTCCTGCTCGTGCAGAGGCGTCGACGCCGCACCGCCGCAGACCTCGAGGCGGCGGATGCTCCGACGTCGCACGGAAAGAACCGCGATTCTTGACGACGCTCGAGCCGTCATCCGCCTGGGCGATCCGAGTACGCTCGTAGTCGTGACCGAACGCGCTCCTCTCTCTCGCAAGCTCTCCGCCATCGCCGAATCGGCGACCCTCAAGGTCGATGCCAAGGCGAAGGCCCTCAAGGCCGAAGGCAAGCCCGTCATCTCGTATGCCGCAGGCGAGCCCGACTTCGCGACGCCGCAGTTCATCGTGGATGCCGCGGCCGAGGCGCTCGCAGACCCGGCGAGCTACCGGTACACGCCGGCGGCCGGCCTTCCGGCACTCCGCGAGGCGATCGCCGCGAAGACCCTTCGGGACTCGGGCCTCGAGGTGTCGCCGAGCCAGGTCATCGTGACCAACGGCGGCAAGCAGTCGGTCTACCAGGCGTTCCAGGCCGTGGTGAACCCCGGCGACGAGGTGCTGCTCCCCGCCCCGTACTGGACCACCTACCCCGAGGCGATCCGCCTGGCTGACGGCACCCCGGTCGAGGTGTTCGCCGGCGCCGACCAGGACTACAAGGTCACGGTCGAGCAGCTCGAGGCCGCCCGCACCGAGCGCACCACCGCGCTCGTGTTCGTCTCGCCCTCCAACCCGACCGGGTCGGTGTACACCGCCGAGGAGACCGCTGCCATCGGCGAGTGGGCCCTCGAGCACGGCATCTGGGTGATCTCCGACGAGATCTACCAGAACCTCACCTACGAGGGCGTCAAGGCGACCTCCATCGTCGAGGCAGTCCCGGATCTCGCCGGCCAGACGATCCTCGTGAACGGCGTGGCCAAGACCTACGCCATGACCGGATGGCGCGTGGGCTGGATGGTCGGACCGGCGGATGCGATCAAGATCGCCGGCAACCTGCAGTCGCACCTGTCGAGCAACGTGAACAACGTCGCGCAGAAGGCTGCGATCGCCGCCCTCAACGGTCCGCAGACCGAGGCCGAGCAGTTCCGCGAGGCCTTCGACCGCCGCCGCCGCCTGATCGTGTCGGAGCTGTCGAAGATCGACGGGCTCGTCGTGCCCAACCCGCTCGGCGCGTTCTACGTCTACCCCGACGTGCAGGGTCTGCTCGGCCGCACGTGGGGCGGTGTGACGCCCACCACCTCCCTCGAGCTCGCCGATCTGATCCTCGAGCAGGCCGAGGTCGCCGTCGTTCCCGGCGAGGCCTTCGGTCCCTCCGGGTACATCCGGATGTCGTACGCGCTCGGCGACGACCAGCTGCTTGAGGGCGTCCAGCGCCTGCAGCGGCTGTTCAGCTGACCCGCGACACCGACGCCCCATCCGGCCGTCCACGCCCACCGGGCTGAGGACGGCGGGGTGGGGCGTCGTCGTGCCGGCGTGCCACCGGCGGCGGCTGACTGCGGTCAGTCCTCGTCGTGGAATCCGATGAGCCATCGGATTCCGTATCGATCGATGAGGGTGCCGTCGTAGTCGCCCCAGGAGCGCTTCTGCAGAGCGTCGATCACGCGGCCACCGGACGACAGCTGATCGAACCAGCTGGTCAGCGTCGTGGCATCGGCGGTGCCGAGCAGCGAGAGGAACATCCCGCTCATCTGCACGGCGTCGTCGTCGGCCCCGGCATCGGCCCCCGCCAGCTCGACAGGGCCTGACAGCTGCCCGTGCGCGACCGCATCGCCCGGCCCGTCGTGACGGCCGGCTGCGGCATAGTCGAGAAGCTGCAGATCGCCACCGAAGACCGCCCGGTAGTGCTCCAGCGCTTCGGCCGCGTTTCCGGGGAACAGCAGGTAGGGGGTCAGTCCGCTCATGCCGCGAGTGTACGGCGAACCGGCGACGTTGTCAGTCGGGGCGACGGAGTCAGTCGGGAACGGTGCTGCGGTACCGCCGCGGTTTGCCCTCGCCGAGATCGATGAGCCGCTCGACCAGGCGCAGCTCGATCGGCACGCCGAGCAGGGCGGTCAGCGCGAGACGGATGCCTGCCTCGTCGCCGCCCGCGATCATCGCGTGCAGACCGCCGTCGGCGTGCTGCTCGATCGACCATCCGAGCGCCCCACGAGCCTGAAGCTGCTGCGTCAACTCGACGCACGGCACGAGCGTGCCGTCCGCCGCGCGGAAGCGCGTGTTGTCGCGCCCTTCGAGGTCGGCGATGCCGAACGCGCCGTCGTCGAGGGTGACCAGCCGACCGAAGTCGCCGGTGCGGTACCGCACCAGCGGCAGCAGCGGATTCTCCCCCGCCGTCACCACGATCTCGCCCACGGCGCCCGGTTCCACCGCGACATCCCGCCGAGGATCCAGCACCTCCACGTGCACGCGCCGGTCGAGCATCCGGAAGGGGCCGTCATCCGTGCGCGCCGCGATCGGTCGGGTCTCATGCAGCCCGTAGACATCGATCACCGGGCACGCGAACGCCGCCTCGAGTCGCGCGCGCAGCGGGGCGGACAGTGCCATGGCACCGGAGAAGACCACGGTCGGATGCAGCACGGAGTCGAGTCCTGCATCCAGCAGTTCGGCGAGGCTCGTCGGGTGCCCGCTGAGGATCTGCGGATCCGCGTCGGCCAGGAAACGGTCGCGTGATGCGACATCGGCCCATGAGGACGGATGCAGGTTCAGCCGCGCCATGGCTCGGTGCGCGAAGCTCGAGATCACCGACACGTAGGTGAAGGCCTGTTGCTGGAAGACGAGGTTCGCCACCGCCATCCGCTCGCCGTCGGCACGGACAACGGACCCGGCGGATGCCGCGAGCGCGACGAGCAGATGGAAGCCGCGCGCGACCTCCTCGACGTCGTCGGGGATGAGCAGTGCCGCCCCCGTCGACCCGGAGCTCGTGCCGTGCAGCATGCGGGAGAGGTCCGCGTCGAGGGGCACGAACGCGGCGAGGTCGTCGACGAGGTCGGCTCGGGAGATCGTCGGGAAGTCCTCGAGCGCGGCATCCGTCGGCATCGCGCGGTAGCGCAGCGTGCGCCGCGCGGCATCGAGGTGCTCGGCGAGCCAGCCGGTCGTCGACAGCGGCTGCCGCGCCCGATCGACCTGCTCCGCGCTGAGCCGATCTCCGGTCGCATGGGTCCAGTGCGGGGCGTCCGGATGCGCACGCCAGCGCGTCAGTCTCGCCGCACCCGCCGCGTCGATGGTCGGCCAGCGCTCGCCGTCCGTGAGCACCGCTGCCTCTCCCGGCGCGTACTCGGCGAGGGTCAGCGCCCCTCGGAGGTCGGGATCACTCACTCGAGTACCGTGCCGCTGCCTCCTTGCGGCGCGCCTCGTGGAGCTTGCGGGCGATGTCGGCGCGGTGCCTGTGCCCCTCGTACGCCTCGGCGAGGGCCCGGTTGCGGGCGAGTGAGTCGCAGGCGGCGAGAAGCGAGGCCGCCGTCTCCGCGTCCTCCCCCGCGGGGAGGAATCCGCACCAGAGCAGGAAGCTGCGGGCGGCCTCGGTGCGGCGCTCGTCGTCGGACGTCCACTCCGAGGGCGAGGAGACGGGGGCCACGCGCAGCGCGAGCGCGTCGACGGCGAGAGCCGTCGACCCGGTGGAGAGCGGCGGGTCGAGCGGTTCGAGGAGGCCCTCGGCGGCGACCAGCCACAGCCCGATGGCTGCTCCCTGCCGCACCCGCGGGTCGTCGTCGAATCCCGACGCGACGATCTGCGCCCCGAGCACGTCTCCGGCGAGCGCACGCAGTGACACCCGCTCGTCGAGGAACTCCTGGGGGACGCGCGAGATCCGCGCCGCGACGGATTCGAGGGACGGGCCCGTGCGTGTGCGGGCCCAGGCCTCGGCCTCGCCGCCCGAGCGCTCGCTCCACGCCGCGAGAAGATCCTCGGTGTCAGCCATGCAGGGTCACCGCCAGGGCTGCGCACGCCGCGGGAGCGTCAGCCATCGTCTGCAGGTACACCACGTCGTAGCCGTCGCGTTCGGCGAGGTGCGCGACCTGGTGCCTGCGGTCCATGAGCACGAGCGTACCGGTGGTGAGCACCTCGCGAACGGCGCGAGCGACACCCGCATAGGGCTCGTTGCCGACGCCGAACATCGACACCAGCCCGTCATCCGAGAGCACGACCACATGGCGCTGCGCATCGTCGCCCGTGGGTGGCAGACCCGCGTACCGGGCGGAATAGAGGTCGAGCGGGAACGACGTCGACCGGCCGAAGAACAGCGAGATCGCGGCGATGATCTCGGCGGGGTCGCGGCCGAACCGCGGCATCCCCGCCACCTCGCCCGTGCCCGAGAAGCTCGTGACCCTGACTCGGCCACCGCCGCGGAGGATCGAGAGCGCGAGGATCGTCCCCGCGAGCACGGCCGGGGAGCCGTTGCGAGGATGCGTCATCGAACCGGAGGAGTCGATGTAGAGGTCGAGTTCGAGACTCGTCTCCTGCACGATCGGCTCATCGTCGAGCTCCGAGCGCCGCCGCGTCGTGACGCCGGGGATCACCGTGCCCGAGCGGAGGGTCAGCGGCCAGTCGAGGTCGGCGAGCGCATCACCCACCTCCCACAGTTCCACCGGACCCGGGATGCCTCCGGTCGGCGTCGACGGTGCGGAGCGTGTGTAGGGGCGCACCCACGCCGCGGCCTCGTTGCGATACCAGGCGGCCAGTACCGCATCCTCTCCGCTGTCGCGATACAGGGCGAGCGTGCGGGCGATCGTGAGCCGTTGGCCGTCCTTCTTCGCCGCGTCGTCGGTCGTGTCATCCGGGTCGCCCTCGTCGCCCGGATCCCGCACCATGCCCGGGTGGAGCGGAAGGTCGTCGCGCAGCCGCTGGTCGGCGAGGATGCGTCCGAGCTCGTCAGCGGTGGCCGGGGCGTCGTCGATGCCGCATCCACTGCCCGATCTGCCGCCCCCGGCCAGCGCCTCCTCCGCGAGGTAGGGCGCCGCGATCACCCCGAACAGCGCAGCCCCCGACACGGGATCGGTGGAAAAGGACCGCACCGCATCGGCGATGAGGGAGGCATCGACATCGGGATTGGTGGCGGTCGCTCCGGCGAGTTCGGCGGCGACGCGCTCACTCTCGGCCCGGGCGGCGCGCAGCAGACGCTCCTTCTCCCGATGCTTCTCGGGGATCTCGCTCAGCGGGACCTGCGTGGTCCGCACGGGCGCACGCACGGGTCGAGGCGGTGGCTCGAGCGCGCAGAGGGTTCCGGCCGACAGCTGCCAGAGCAGCTCGTAGGCACGGCAGTACACCCACCACAGCCGATCGGCGCTGCCCTCGGGCGCAGGGTAGAGAGCCAGGCCGAGGCGGACGATGCCGAGATCGCGCGTCGCGGTCACCGTGCTGCCCTGCTCGGTGCGCTGCAGCTGGGCGACCCGTGTGTTCACGAGCAGATCCGACCACAGGTTGGAGAGCCGACGGGCACCGTCGCCCGGATTCGCCCGCGGCGACGCCGCCGCGATCGCGCGAGCCATCTGGTGGTCGATCTTGAGCGAGTCGATGCGCGTACTGGGGGCCAGCATGTGGTGCCCGATCTCGTGCGCGAACATGCTCCACAGCTCATCCGAAAGCCCGCGGTCGGCGAGATACCGGGGGTCGACGGTTACGGAGGGCGGGAACGAGAACCAGGCGGGGGCTCCCTGGGCCTGTGCCGCGCCGGGGCGGACGGACGGATCGTCGAGACGTACCCGCCACAGCGCCAGTGCCCGCTCCCACGCGGAGCGGGCGTCGGCGGTCAGCGGCACCGGATCGGGCAGCCCGCTCACTGCGGCTCCCGCACGTGCACCCAGGCCAGGTGCGTGTCGGGGCCGATCACGATGCTCACCGCGTCGTCACGGGGTGCTACGGTCTCCGGCCGATCCGGAAGGAGTGCGAGCCGCGCCCCCCAGACATCGCTGTCGAGGCGCCACCACGACCCGGCGACGAGGAATCCGAACGCACCGGCATCCGCCAGGAATTCCACCCGCTCGGGAGGACGGATCCAGGCGCCGCCGAGGCCCCGGAAACCGCCGGTCGCGAGCACGTAGCCACGCTGGTCGGCGCGGCCGGGCCACCAGAACCGATCGTCTCGCTGCCGACGACGGAACTCGTCGAGCGCATCGACGCCGAGTCCGAGAGTCGCGGCGGCGGCGAGCCTCTGCTCCGCCGAGTCGAGCCGATCGAGTCGGGCGAGCGCATCGGTGCGCAGACCGAGTGCCCCCGCACGCCACCCCGCGAGCGAGACGAGTCCGAGCGCACGCTCGCGGTCGGTCAGCGCCGCCGGGTCGTGGGCTGCCCCGGCGGCGAGCGCCCGCGCGAACAGCAGCGGGTCACCGTGGGCGCTGCGCACCGACGACGCCGCGACGGAGGCGTCGAGCCCCGCCGACGCCAGATCGGGCAGTTCAGCGGGCGGGAAGGGTGCCGACACGTTCGCCAGCTGCACGGGGACGCGGTTCACCCGCGCAGCTCCTGCCAGCGCACATAGGCGGTGTACCTCTGATGCAGGTACTTCAGGGCGATGACGTCGTCGAAATCGCGACCGTAGAGCTTGCCGACCGTGGCGATCCGGCGCAGCTGTGCCTCGACCGCGGTGATCCGACGAGACGCCTCGATCGCCGCGACGCCGTCGAGCCCGCGGTCGAATTCGGCGAGCAGGGCCGCGACCTCGTCGTCGGTGTCGCGTCCGAGCGCGTCGTACTGTCGGCACGACTGCGCGAACAGGTCGGCCAGCCAGCTGACGGTGTCGGTGCTGAGCTCGCGCTCGGCTCCGACGTCGAAGCGCGGATGCGTCGCGTTCGGCAGCAGCTTGCCGCGGAGCACGAACGGCAGGACCGCCGCGACGTCGTCGAGTTCGACGGCATCCACACCCCGGAACCAGGCCATCGCCTTCGCGTACATGATGAGCGTCTGCAGCGCGCGAACCGACAGGCCGTTGCGGGTCTGCGCCCCGAGGTCGACCTCGAGGTCGGCGCCGCTGTTCGCCTCGATGACCTCGCCGACCCGACCGCCCGCCGTCGTCACGACGTCCTTCGTGCGGTACTCGAAGCGGCGTCCGCCGTGCTGCACGAACTCGAAGTGGCTCAGGAAGAACCGCAGGCGCTCGCGCACGGCATCCGGGATCGGCACCGCTCGGATCTGCGCGCGCATCTCGGACTGCTGCGCCGCATCGAACGAGAGCTCGGCGGGCACATGCTCCTCGGGCTTCTCCCCCGCTTCGACCCGGGTGATGAGCTCGTCGAAGAACCGGCTGTTGAACCCGGCCGCCTGCACCGTGACGTCCATGCGATCGCGCAGAGCCTGGATGACGGGGAATGTTCCGCCGCCCGCGTCGTCGTTGGCGGTGAAGAACCAGCTCTCCACTCCTCCGTCCGGCGCGGTGCGACGCATCTGGTCGTGGCTCTCGACATACCCCTCGGCGACCATCGTCAGCAGCGCCGACTGGGTCTTGGTGGGGATGCGGTTGTACTCGTCGATGATCTTGACGGGCAGACCCAGCCAGTCGCGCCAGGCGATGCGGATGTCGGTCAGCTTCTCGGCTCCGACGAGATCACGGGGCAGCGGGATGCCGACGAGGTCGCTGACCGTGAGCTGCGGCTGGCCCTGCTGCACGGCCCGCCGGACATCCGCCGACGCCGTGCCCGCGAGCACGCCCATGAGCACGGCCACGGTGGTCTTGCCGCGACCCGGTCCGCCGATCAGCAGGCACTTGCCGCCGACCGCGAAGGTGAGCAGCGGCACGAGCACGTTGGAGGAGAACGACGCCTGCGTCGGCAGTGACACCGTCGCCCCGGCATCCCCCAGCCCGATCGAGAGCGGCTCGCCGTGCGAGAACTCCATGTCGTAGTACGGCGAGATCACCGCACGATTGACGATCCAGTAGTACACCTGGCGGAGCTTCTCGTCGAGAGGCACGGCCGCCTGTGCTGTCGGACGGAACAGGTCCTCGGCGGTCAGTGCCTCGACGCCGTGGCCGCTGCCGGGGTTCGTGGGTGATGCGGAGACTCTGTTCCAGCGGTCGGGCATGCGATCATCCTAACGATGTCGATCGGGCGTCCTTCTGGAGCGCTCTTTGCTCGTCGAGCGGCCGCGCCTCGAGCGGAATCGCGAAGCGCAGGTGCTCGGCGAGGAGCGGTGCGAGAGCGGATGCCGCGGCCTCGACCCGCGTCGGCACATCCCCTCGCACCTCGAGCCACGGCACGTCCTGCGCCGCCAGGACATCGCGGAAGCGCTGCTGCATCCCGTGGCGGATGTGCTCACCGTCGCGCATCCCGTCCTGCTCGAAGGGGATCTCGTCACCCGTGAGCACGTAGAGCAGTGGCGGATGCGCGGCTACCGCTGCGTACAGGCGCGCGGCCGTCGAGCCGACGTAGCGCTCGTGCCACAGCGCTGTCGCGAGCACGTCCGTGTCGCACACCAGCACCGGCGACGGAACCTCCCGCAGAGCCTGCTGCTCGAGGGCGATCTGCCGGTCGACGATGAGGTCGAACTCGTCGCTGCGCCACGGCGCCGCCAGGCCCCCCTCGCGGATCTCGGAGTGCTCGCGTCCGTACTCCGGCACCCACAGCGTTCCCAGCCTCTCGGCCAGCGCGGCAGCGAGAGTGGTGGATCCGGTGGACTCCGCCCCCAGCACCACGACCCGGGCGGTCAGCCAGGCGCGTACCGCCGGCGCCAGCTCATGCCAGTTGCCGGCGACGTCGGCGCGGATGCCAGTCCCCGAGACCGGGTTGATCCGTCGCCCCTCATCGATCCGCACCCACCGCGCGTCGAGCCGCCTCGCCAGCTCACCCCCGTAGGCGTCGCACGAGAACACCGTGTCGACGGGCTCGTCGAGCAGCGACCCGATCAGCGCCATGTGCTCGTCCCACGCGGCCTCGGACTCGAAGTCCACGGGGGCGTCGTCCATCGCCGCGACCACGCGCACGCCCGGGTGCGACTCACGGATCCACTCGGCGCGCACCTCGAGCGGGATCGACTCGACCGAGGCGCCCAGCACCTGGACGGTGACCCGGTCGCTGTCGCGCTGGGCCTGGCGGATGAGGTGCGAGTGCCCGCTGTGGAACGGATAGAACTTGCCGAGGACGAGTCCGTGACCGCTCATGCGTCTCGCCTCACGATCGGGCGGACTCGGAGGTCATCGCCGAGGGCACCGCCGGGTGGGCCTCGCGATCGGTGAGCGCGGCTCGCCGCCACGACCGGTAGCCGATCACGCAGAGGACGATGAAGAGCGCATAGAGCGCGGCGATGACCCAGAGACCCGCGACGATCGAGAGGGCGACGAAGGCGATGTCGACGCCGATCCAGACGAACCAGTTCTCGATCCACTTGCGGTTGAGCATGTACTGCGCCACGAGGCTCGCGGCCGTCGTCGCGGCATCCGGGATCGCGACCTGCGAGTCCGTGAACGTCGTGAGCACCCACACCAGCACGGCGGCTCCGACGACGGCCGCGAGCACCAGCCACGGCCACGCGCGCCTCGGGGTGTTCGCCACGTAGGTGCGGCTCTGCTCGGCACCGCGCGTCCAGCGCCACCAGCCGTGCGCGCCCATCAGCAGATAGACCACCTGCAGCACGGCCGTGGCATACAGGCCTGCGCCGATGAAGACGACGAACAGCACCACGTTGTTGGCGATGCCGATCGGGTAGTTCCAGACGTTGCGTCGACCGGCGAGCCACACGCAGATCGCGCCGGTGACGAAGCCGAGAACCTGAGGCCACTCGGCCTGGAGCCATTCGAGCACGGAACTCCTACAGCTCGACGCCGAGCAGCACGGGCTCGGGCTGCAGCACGAGACCGAACTCGGCGTGCACACGGCTCTGGATGAACCGGGCGAGCTCAGAGACCTCGGCCGCCGTCGCTCCACCGCGGTTGGTGAGCGCGAGGGCGTGCTTGGTCGAGACGGATGCCCTCGATCGGGGCAGCTTGAACCCCTTGCGGATCCCCGCCTGCTCGATCAGCCACGCCGCGCTCACCTTGACGTCCGGAGCCTCGGTCTTGGCCGGGGGCACGAACCCGTCGTACGCCGCGAGCGGTATCACCGTCACGGCATCGAGGTCGGGCGACACGGGCCAGCGCGGGCATTCGGGCGGCAGCGAGCGGGCGACGACCTCGGGCACGATCGCGTTCTGGAAGAACGAGCCGACGCCGTGCGTGTCGGGGTCGTTCTCGTCGAGCAGCATCCCCTTCGACGCGCGAGTGGCGAGGATGCGCTCGCGCACCCAGCCGAGCGGCACGGGCGCGTCGGAGTCGAGACCGAGCGCCCGGCGCAGCTGCTCGCCGCGGACGACACGCTCTCCTGCGACGACGAGGTCGACCGTGACCGACAGGATGACGGCACGGCGCTGCGGCACGCTTCCGTAGTGGTGCTTGAGCACGGACGTGCGGAACCCGAGCCCGAGGTCTGCGGCAGAGACCACGGAGATCTTCCCCGTCGCCTCGTCGATCAGCTCGACCTCGACGAGGGTCTCCTGGATCTCCTGCCCGTAGGCGCCGATGTTCTGCACGGGAGCCGCGCCGACCGTGCCGGGAATGCCGCTCATCGCCTCGAGGCCGGCGTAGCCGTGCTCGACGGCGTAGGCGACGAGGTCGTCCCAGCCGTGCCCGGCCTCCACACGCAGACGGATGCGGCCGTCGTGCGGCGACGGAAGTTCGTCGATGCCGCGGGTCAGGACGCGGATGACCGTGCCCTCGAACGGCTCGTCGCCGATGAACAGGTTGGAGCCGCCACCGAGGACGAACCACTCCTCACCGCGCGACCACACATCGGTGAGCGCGTCGACGAGCTCCGCTGAGGTCGTCGCCTCGAGCATCCGCTCGGGGGCACCGCCGGTGCGGAGGGTTGTCAGGGTCGAGAGCCGCAGCGGCTCGACCTCGTGCACCACGGGATCACCCATCAGGAGGCGATGCGCAGCTGCGCCTTGACGAGCACGGTCGTCTCGCCGAAGGTGACCTTGAGATCGACCCGCGTCGAGGCCTCGTCCACCGCGCCCACGGTGGCGAGCACATGCAGGTCGGCTCCGTCGTTCGGGTCGACGACGACGGGCTTCGTGAAGCGCACACCGTAGTCGAGGATCCGGGTGCCCGGCTCGAGCGCGGCGACGACCACCGACGAGGCGATGCCCATCGTGAGCATGCCGTGCGCGAGGACTCCGGGGAGGCCCACCGAGGCCGCGACGTCGTCACGGTAGTGGATCGGGTTGAAGTCCCCCGACGCGCCCGCGTAGCGGACCAGGGACTCCCGGGTGAGGTGGACGGTGCGCTCTGCGACGACGTCTCCGACAGCGAACGGCATCACGCGGCTCCTTCTTCGGCGCCGACCAGCAGCACGCTGGTGGCGGTGACGACGTGCTCGCCGGCGGCATCCGTGATCTCTGCTTCGCTGGTGATCATGGCGTTGCCGCCCATCATGCGGATGCCGGTCACACGCAGCCGCCCCGTGAGCTCGTCGCCCGCCACGATCGGCCGGGTGTACGTGAACTTCTGCTCGGCGTGGATCGTCCGTGCCAGCACGATGCCCGAATCCGGTTCGGCGAGCAGCTGCTGCAGCGTGTGGTCCTGGATGACCATCGCGAAGGTCGGCGGCGCCACGACGTCGTCGAAGCCCGCCGCACGAGCGGCCTCGACGTCGGTGTGCTGCGGGGCATCGGCGAAGACGGCGCGCGCGAACTCGCGCACCTTCTCGCGGCCGACGAGGTAGGGGGACGTCGGCGGGAACTCCCGGCCGACCAGATCTTGGTTCACTGCCACCCCTCGATCCTACGTTCTCGGTCACGGCGCGCGGTGACCGGCGACCGGATCAACGGCCGTTCAGTCCTTCTTCCTGCGGCCCTTGATCGCCTTCATCGCCATCTGGACGGCGATGACCACGAGGTATGCCGCGAACAGCATGTTGCCCACCACCGGGTCGATCAGGGTCGCGAGCCATGCCCCGAGGGCCGTGGTCGTGCACGCCGAGACTCCCACGATCGCCGCGGCGAGGAGGTCGACGTTGTGGTTGCGGAGGTTGCCGATCGTGCCCGAGATCGCGGTGGGGATCATCATGAGCAACGACGTCCCCTTGGCCACGAGGTCACTCGTACCGAACACGAGCATGAGCACCGGCACGACGATCACTCCCCCGCCGACGCCGATCAGACCCGCGAGGATGCCGGTGCCGACACCGACCACGAGCAACCCGAGACCGTTGAGCAGCTGCAACTCGAACTCGGCATCCCTCGAGGGGATGACGAGGAACAGGCTCACGATCACGATCACGAGGAAGCCCACGAAGAACCAGCGCAGCACGGTCTGCGAGATCTTCGGAAGCAGTCGGGTGCCGATCTGGGCGCCGACCACTGCACCCGCCGCGAGGATCAGCGCGGGGATCCAGGCCACCGAGCCGTTGATCGCATAGGAGATGACGCCGACCGTCGCGGTGGGGACGATCGCCGCGAGCGAGGTGCCTGCGCCGAGTCGCTGGTTGAAGTGCAGGAAGAGCACGAGCAGCGGGACGATCACCGTGCCGCCGCCCACGCCGAAGAGGCCGGAGAGGAGGCCTGCGATCAGGCCGATGCCGATGAATGCGGTGTAGGCGCGAGGCCCTCTGCTCAGGGTCTCTGCATCAGTCACCGGATCAGCCTACTCCCGGGCATCCGGCTCCGTGGACGGGTCGCACGCAGGCTCTGGGACTCGGTGCCTGACTGTGCGACACTGGATCGCACCAGACGGCGTCGTCGCCTCCCCGGATCGAAGGAGATCTCATGGTGCGCAGTTCCTATCCCGATGTCGAGATCCCCGCGGTCTCGATCCACGAGTTCCTGTTCGGCGATGTCGACGAGGAACGCCTCGACGCGGTGGCGATCGTCGACGGCATGAGCGGCGCGACGACCACCTACCGCCAGCTCATCGGACAGATCGACCTGTTCGCCGGGGCACTCGCGGCCCGGGGCGTCGGAGTCGGCACGAAGGTCGGCATCCTCTGCCCGAACGTCCCGGCATTCGCCACGGTGTTCCACGGCGTCCTCCGGGCGGGTGCGACGGCCACGACCATCAACTCCCTCTACACCCCCGACGAGATCGCCAACCAGCTGACGGATGCCGAGGCGACCTGGCTCATCACGGTCTCGCCCCTGCTCCCCGGCGCGAAGGCTGCTGCCGCGGCGCTCGGGTTCGACGACGACCACGTGATCGTGCTCGACGGGGCCGACGGGCATCCGTCTCTGCCCGCGCTGCTCGGCGAGGGCCGCTCGGCCCCCGCGGTCTCGTTCGACCCGGAGACGCACCTCGCCGTGCTCCCCTACTCGTCGGGAACGACCGGGCGCCCCAAGGGCGTGATGCTCACTCACCGCAACCTGATCGCGAACGTGAGCCAGTGCCGTTCGACGATCTCTCTCGGTGACGACGACCGTGTGCTCGCCGTCCTCCCGTTCTTCCACATCTACGGCATGACCGTGCTGCTGAACTTCGCCCTGCGACAGCGTGCGGCACTGGTCACGATGCCGAAGTTCGACCTCAGCGAGTTCCTCCGCGTCGTGCAGGAGCACCGCACGACGTGGGTGTTCATCGCCCCGCCGATCGCGGTCGCCCTGGCGAAGCATCCGCTCGTCGACCAGTTCGACACCTCCGCGATCAAGGTGATCTTCTCGGGTGCGGCGCCCCTCGACGGCGCCCTGGCCTCGGCCGTCGCGAACCGTCTCGGCTGCATCGTCTGCCAGGGCTACGGCATGACCGAGACCAGCCCTGTGACCCACGCGATCCCCTACGACCGCCCCGACATCGACCGCTCCTCGGTCGGCATGCTGCTGGCGAACACCGAGGCCAGGCTGGTCGCCGAAGACGGCAGCGACGTCGAGGCGCCCGGCGAGGGTGCGAGCGCACCGGGCGAACTGCTGATCCGCGGACCCCAGGTCATGAAGGGCTACCTGAACAGGCCGGATGCCACGGCCGAGATGCTCGACGCGGACGGGTGGCTGCACACCGGCGATGTCGCGACGGTCACGCACGACGGCATCTTCCGTATCGTCGATCGGCTGAAGGAGCTCATCAAGTACAAGGGCTACCAGGTGGCCCCCGCCGTGCTCGAAGCGGTGCTGCTCGAGCATCCGTCCATCGCCGACGCCGCCGTGATCGGCGCGCTCGACGACGACGGTCAGGAGGTTCCGAAGGCGTTCGTGGTGCTGCAGCAGGGGGCGGACCTCGATGCGGATGCCGTGATCGCCCACGTCGCGGCCCACGTCGCCCCGCACGAGAAGGTGCGGCAGGTCGAGTTCATCGATGCGATCCCGAAGTCCGCGTCGGGCAAGATCCTCCGCAAGGACCTACGCGCCCGCTGATCGCGGGTCGTGACGCCCGGAGAACGAAGAAGCCCGCCGTCCCTGTCGGGGCGGCGGGCTTCTTCATGCGAGCGAGGTGCTTACTCGGACTTCTTCTCGACAGCGTCCTCGGCGACAGCCTCGGCTGCCTCTCCCTCGGCCTGCGACTCGGCACCGGCGTCGGTGGTCTCCTCGACGGGAGCCTCCTCGGCGGGGGCCTCGTCGACGACCTCGGCGGGCTTCTCAGCCTTGGCGGCCTTCTTGGTCGACTTCACCTTGGGGGTGACGGGCTCGAGGACGAGCTCGATCACGGCCATCGGGGCGTTGTCGCCCTTGCGGTTGCCGACCTTCGTGATGCGGGTGTAGCCACCCTCACGGTCAGCGACCAGCGGTGCGATCTCGGCGAAGAGGGTGTGCACGACGTTCTTGTCGCCGATGACCGAGAGGACGCGGCGACGAGCGTGAAGGTCTCCGCGCTTGGCGAAGGTGATCAGGCGCTCGGCGAGCGGACGCAGGCGCTTGGCCTTGGTCTCGGTCGTCTTGATCGACTTGTGGGTGTACAGAGCCGCCGCGAGGTTGGCAAGCAGCAGACGCTCGTGTGCGGGGCCGCCTCCGAGGCGGGGACCCTTGGTGGGCTTGGGCATATCTAGCTCCTGGTCAGGAAAGGTCGGGTCAGCTGGCCGCTGCCAGATGACAATCCGGGTGGGTCAGAAGGACTCGTCTTCGCTGCCGCCGTAGAAGTGGGCGCCGTCGAAACCGGGCACCGAATCCTTGAGCGACAGACCGAGCGAGATGAGCTTGTCGCGCACCTCGTCGACCGACTTCTGGCCGAAATTGCGGATGTTCATGAGCTGCGTCTCCGACAGGGCGACGAGCTCGGAAACGGTGTTGATGCCCTCACGCTTCAGGCAGTTGTACGAGCGGACCGAGAGGTCGAGGTCCTCGATCGGCATCGACAGCTCGCTGGAGTTCACTGCCTCCACCGGTGCCGGACCGATCTCGATGCCCTCTGCCTCGACGTTCAGCTCGCGAGCGAGACCGAACAGCTCGGTGAGCGTCTTCGCAGCCGACGCGACAGCGTCGCGGGGGCTGATGGCGGACTTTGTCTCGACGTCGAGGACGAGCTTGTCGAAGTCGGTACGCTCACCCGCACGGGTGGCGTCGACGCGGTAGCTGACCTTGAGGACCGGCGAGTAGATCGAGTCGATCGGGATCTGACCGGCCTCTGCGTACTCGTTGCGGTTCTGCGTCGCCGAGACGTAGCCACGGCCACGCTCGATCGTGAGCTCGAGCTCGAACTTCGCGGTCTCGTTGAGCGTCGCGATGACGAGCTCGGGGTTCTGGACCTCGACACCGGCCGGAGCCGAGATGTCAGCGGCGGTCACTTCGCCCGAACCGGTCTTGCGCAGGTACGCCGTGATGGGCTCGTCGCGCTCCGACGAGACCACGAGCTGCTTGATGTTGAGGATGATCTCGGTGACATCCTCCTTCACGCCGGGGATGGTGCTGAACTCGTGCAGCACGCCGTCGATGCGAACGCTGGTGACCGCGGCGCCGGGGATCGACGACAGCAGGCTGCGACGAAGCGCGTTGCCGATCGTGTATCCGAAGCCGGGCTCCAGAGGCTCGATGATGAACCGGCTCCGGTTCTCGACGATCTTTTCCTCGGTCAGTGTGGGACGCTGTGCAATAAGCACTCTGTGTTCCTTTCGATCACATGCCCGCTATATGACATGTGGTGGGGTGAGGTCTTGAGTTTTGTGAGTCGATGCCCGCTGGCGGGCGTCGAGCCGCTCGGGCCCAGGGGCACGAGCGGCTCAACAAGCCTGATCAGACGCGGCGACGCTTCGGCGGGCGGCAACCGTTG
Source organism: Microbacterium sp. 22215 (assembly GCF_052045655.1). Lineage (NCBI taxonomy): Bacteria > Bacillati > Actinomycetota > Actinomycetes > Micrococcales > Microbacteriaceae > Microbacterium > Microbacterium sp. 22215. Next base: position 214,382 of record NZ_JBQEPC010000001.1, on the reverse strand, counting down.
TGCGCCTGCGGGGTGACGTCCTGGATCGATCCGACCTCGAGGCCGGCGGCCGTCAGCGAGCGGATCGCGGTCTCGCGACCCGATCCCGGTCCCTTGACGAAGACGTCGACCTTCTTGACGCCGTGCTCCTGCGCCTGGCGGGCGGCCGACTCGGCAGCCATTCCAGCGGCGTAGGGCGTCGACTTGCGCGAGCCCTTGAAGCCCACGCCACCCGACGATGCCCAGCTGATGACAGCGCCGGACGGGTCGGTGATCGAGACGATGGTGTTGTTGAACGTCGACTTGATGTGGGCGTGGCCCAGTGCGATGTTCTTCTTTTCCTTGCGGCGCGGCTTGCGCGCGGCGGCCTTGGGTGCAGCCATGAAAGTGTTCTCCTAGTCCCTGGGGGCCGCGCTTAGCGGGCCTTCTTCTTGCCTGCGACGGTGCGCTTCGGGCCCTTGCGGGTACGGGCGTTGGTCTTGGTGCGCTGACCACGGACCGGGAGGCCACGACGGTGGCGGATGCCCTCGTAGGAGCCGATCTCGACCTTGCGGCGGATGTCTGCGGCGACCTCGCGGCGCAGGTCACCCTCCACCTTGTAGGTACCTTCGATGTGGTCGCGGAGGGCGATCAGCTGGTCATCGCTGAGGTCCTTCACGCGGATGCTCTCGTCGATCTCCGTCGCCTTGAGGATCTCGACCGAGCGGGTACGGCCGACGCCGTAGATGTAGGTAAGGGCGATCACCACGCGCTTGTCGCGCGGGATGTCAACGCCGGCAAGACGTGCCATGCGGTTCTCCTGAGTGTTGTGGAGGTGTGGAGCAGGATCGGTGCTCGGGCCTCCGCCCCGAGGTGTCCCCCACTCGCGTGGGTTCTGATCCTGCCGTTGTGTGTATTGAGTTGTGAGTCAGATCCGAAGAGTCCGCCGGCATCGCCGACGGGCGGTCAGCCCTGGCGCTGCTTGTGGCGCGGGTTGCTCTTGCAGATCACCATGACGCGGCCGTGACGACGGATCACCTTGCAGTGATCGCAGATGGGCTTGACGCTGGGGTTGACCTTCATGATGTTTCCTGTTCGCTGTCTTCGTACCGCCCCGAGCTGGGGCAGGCCGTTACTTCTCGACCGATCAGCGGTAGCGGTAGACGATACGGCCGCGGGTGAGGTCGTAGGGGCTGAGCTCCACGACCACGCGGTCCTCGGGGATGATGCGGATGTAGTTCTGCCGCATCTTGCCGGAGATCGTTGCCAGGACCTTGTGTCCGTTGGAAAGCTCAACGCGGAACATCGCGTTGGGCAGAGCCTCGGAGATCACGCCCTCGATCTCGATGACACCGTCTTTCTTAGCCATAGCCTCGCTGACGCTTCTGCAGATCGGTCGATCTGCGGTGGGTGGTTGGATTGCGATGCCTCTGCCGATTCAGACACGCCGAATCAAGGCGCAAGGCACCAAGGATCTATGTTATCCGACAACGGGAGTTCCGGCAACCTGAGCAGGATGCCGGAACTCCCGAGTCGATATCGGACAGATCAGCCGAGGATCTTGGCGAATTCGGTGGCGATCTCACTGTTGTCGATGCGCGTGCCGTTGACCTCGACCGTCGGAGTTCCCTTGATGTCGTGGGCCTTCGTCTGCGAGTCGGCGAACTTCGTGTACGTGCCGTCCGCGATGCAGTCGGCGGCAGCTCCCGCACCCGCCTGCTCGGCGAGAGCGCTCAGCTCCTCGACGCTGAGGCCCGCGGAGTTCTCCTCGGGCTGGTTCGTGAAGAGCAGGTTGAAGTAGTCCAGGGTCGCATCGGGTGCCTCGGCGGCGACGCAGTACATCGAGCCGGCTGACAGCGACGAGTACTGACCCGTCGTCGAGTACCGGTTGAGGATCGAGACCGGGTGGATGTTCAGCGTGATCTTGTTGTCGGCCGCCGCCGTCTGCAGCTGCTCGCCGTACGCGTCCTCGAACTGACCGCACACGGGGCACATGAAGTCGACGTACGTGTCGATCTCGTCTTCGCCCGCGCCGAAGGAGATCGCGCCGGTCTCCTCATTCACGATCGAGCTCTGCGGCGCGGTGCCTGGGTCGGTCGCCTGGTTGTTGAGCGACACGACGACGAAGGCGAGGACGGCCAGAACGACCACCACTGCCGCCGAGACGCCGATCACGAACCAGTTGGTGTTGCTCTTCGCGGCTGCCATGGTTTTCCGTTTCTGTCGAGGACCGCTCGCGGCGGACCCGGCCTGAAGTCTGCGGGCGCACGCGCACCCATACATCCATTGTGCCCGGAGAAACCTATGTGCGCGTTGTGACGATCCCCTGTATGACGAGCGGACGCCGCTCAGGGCATCCGCGGTTCAGGCGATGGGCGTCGGAGTCACGCCGAAGGGCGCGAGACCAGCTGCTCCCCCGTCGGCCGCGGTGAGCACCCAGATGCCACCCACATGCAGCGCGACGCTGTGCTCCCAGTGCGAGCCGTCGGTGCCGTCGGTCGTCGAGACCGTCCAGTCGTCGTCCTCGACGAACGTCTCATCGCTCCCCGCGGTGACCATGGGCTCGATCGCGAGGACGAGGCCCGGCTTGAGCTCTGGCCCCGGATCGGGCGTGCGGTAGTTGAAGACGCTCGGCGCTTCATGCATCTTGCGACCGATGCCGTGACCCACGTACTCGCGGAGGATCCCGTACGTCTCACCGGAGACCGCCGAAGGCCCCTGAGCCTCGATGTATCCCTGAATCGCTGCCCCGATGTCACCCAGGTGCGACGCGGACGCCATGGCGGCGATTCCGGCCCACATCGACCCCTCGGTGACGCGGGAGAGCTCCTGGCGCTGGGCGACGACCTCAGGGCGGGTCTCGTCGGGCACGACGACGGTGATCGCGCTGTCGCCGTTCCAGCCCTGGAACTGCGCACCGCAGTCGATCGAGACGATGTCGCCCGCCTGCAGCACACGCTCTCCGGGGATGCCGTGCACGACCTCGTCGTTGACCGAGATGCACGTGGTGTGGCGGTAGCCACGCACGAGCTGGAAGTTCGACTCCGCGCCACGAGCGAGGATGACCCTGTTCGCCTCGGCATCCAGCTCGAGCGTCGTGACGCCCGGCCGGATCAGCGGACGGACCGCGTCGAGAGCCGCGGCCGTGATGAGGCCCGGTTCGACCATGGCCCGCAGCTGAGCGGCGCTCTTGTAGATCGACTTGCGGAACATCGTGCGCAGATCAGGCCGCGAGGCGCAGACCGCGTGCGGTCAGCGCCGCGAAGACGCGCTCGGTGATCTCGTCGAGGCTGCCGACGCCGTCGATGCGGTCGACGATTCCACGGGGACCGTAGACCTCGAGGATCGGCGCCGTCTCGTGCTCGTAGATGTCGAGACGGTGGGCGATGGCCTCGTCGGTGTCATCCGATCGCCCCTGCTCCGCTGCGCGGAGCTTGAGACGCTCGATGCTCTCTTCGCGGGACACATCGAGCAGGATGACGGCGTCGAGCGACTCGCCGCGCTCTGCGAGGAACGCATCGAGGTGCGCCACCTGAGCCGCGTTGCGGGGGTAGCCGTCGAGCAGGAAGCCCTTCGCCGCATCGTCCTGCGACAGACGGTCGCGGACGATCTCGCTCGTCAGCTCGTCGGGGACCAGGTCGCCCTTGTCGAGGATCGCCGTGACCTGCTGGCCGAGCGGTGTGCCCTCTTTGATGTTCGCGCGGAAGATGTCTCCGGTCGAGACGACCGGGATGCCGTACGACTCGGCGATGCGGACACCCTGGGTGCCCTTGCCGGATCCCTGCGGGCCGACGATGAGGAGACGAGCGGTGGCTGTCATCGGAGGAGCCCTTCGTAGTGACGCTGCTGCAGCTGTGCATCGATCTGCTTGACCGTCTCGAGACCGACACCCACGATGATGAGGATCGATGCGCCACCGAACGGGAAGTTCTGGTTGGCGCCGACGGTGGCGAGAGCGATCAGCGGGATCAGCGCGATCAGGCCGAGGTAGATCGAGCCGGGCAGCGTGATGCGGGTGAGCACGTAGTCGAGGTACTCGGCGGTCGGACGACCTGCGCGGATGCCCGGGATGAATCCGCCGTACTTCTTCATGTTGTCGGCGACCTCGACGGGGTTGAACGTGATCGCGACGTAGAAGTACGTGAACCCGATGATCAGCAGGAAGTACGCGGCCATGTAGACCGGGTGGTTTCCCGTCGTGAAGTTCGCGCTGATCCAGGTGACCCACGCGGCGGGCTCGGAGCCGTCCTGCGGGGTGTTGAACTGCGCGATCAGTGCCGGGATGTACAGCAGCGACGAGGCGAAGATCACGGGGATCACACCCGCCATGTTCACCTTGATCGGGATGTAGGTGTTCGTGCCGCCGTACGTGCGACGGCCGACCATGCGCTTCGCGTACTGCACCGGGATGCGACGCTGCGACTGCTCGACGAACACGACGAGAGCCATGACGATGATTCCGACCAGAAGCACCAGCAGGAAGACCTCGAAGCCCTTGCTCTCCCAGATGAGCCACATGGCACCGGGGAACGTCGCGGCGATCGAGGTGAAGATGAGCAGCGACATGCCGTTGCCGATGCCGCGCTCGGTGACGAGCTCGGCGAACCACATGATGAGGCCGGTACCGGCGGTCATCGCCATGATGATGAGCAGCTGCGCCCACCACACGTCGTTCGTGAGCAGGTTCTGGCAGGCCGCGACATCGGTCGTGCCGAAGAGCTGACCGCTGCGAGCCACCGTGACGAGCGTGGTCGACTGCAGCAGCGCTAGGGCGATGGTGAGGTACCGCGTGTACTGGGTGAGACGGGCCTGGCCGGCCTGTCCTTCCTTGTGCAGTGCCTCGAAGTGAGGGATGACGACCCGCAGGAGCTGCGTGATGATCGTCGCGGTGATGTACGGCATGACGCCGAGCGCGAAGATCGACAGCTGGAGGAGCGCCCCGCCGGAGAAGAGGTTGACCAGCCCGAGGAGCCCATCAGTGCCTGAGTTCTGAGCCAGGCACTCCTCGACGTTCGGGAAGTTCACGAACGGAGCAGGGACATTCGAGCCAAGTCGATAGATGGCGACGATGGCGAGGGTGAAACCGATCTTCCGACGCAGGTCGGGCGTGCGGAAGATCCGCGCGATGGCGCTAAACAAGGACGTTCCTCCTGAAAAGGTTGCCGTCCCTGAAGGACGGCTGAAAGAACAGGCTAACCCATAAGAGGGGCCGGAGAATCTCCGACCCCTCTCATGAAGTGGTTACTTGACGGATCCGCCAGCAGCCACGATCTTCTGCTCGGCGGAACCCGAGACCTTGTCGACCGCGACGGTGAGCTTCACGGCGATGTCGCCGTTTCCGAGAACCTTGACCTTCTCGTTCTTGCGAACGGCACCCTTGGCGACCAGGTCGCTGATGGTGACGTCGCCACCCTTGGGGTACAGCTCCGCGAGCTTCTCCAGGTTCACGACCTGGTACTCCACGCGGAACGGGTTCTTGAACCCGCGCAGCTTCGGGGTGCGCATGTGCAACGGCATCTGCCCACCCTCGAAGCCGACGCGAACGGTGTTGCGAGCCTTCGTACCCTTGGTACCGCGACCTGCGGTCTTACCCTTGGAGCCCTCACCGCGACCGACACGGGTCTTCGCGGTGTTGGATCCGGGGACCGGACGCAGGTGGTGCACCTTCAGCACGCCGGCGCGGGATGCCGGAGCATCCTTCTTCGGCGCGGCCTTCTTGGCAGTCGGCTTCGTGGCGGTCTCGGCCTTGGCCTCGGACGCCTTCGCGGGTGCCTTCTTGGCGGCGGGCTTCTTCTCGGCTGCGGCCTTGGGAGCTGCGGCCTTCTTCGGAGCCTTCGCGGCGCCTTCGGCTTCGTTCTTCTCAGCCATTAGTCGATCTCCTCAACCTTGACGAGGTGGGCGACGGTCTTGACGTAACCGCGCGTCTGCGCGTCGTCGGGGCGAACGGTGCTGTCACCGATGCGCTTCAGACCGAGGCTGCGCAGCGTGTCACGCTGGTTCTGCTTCTCGCTCACCTTGGACTTGACCTGCGTGACCTTCAGGCGCGCAGCCATCAGGCACCTACCTTCTGTGCGGCGATGGCGTCAGCCTCCGCACGGACGAGACGCGCGGGGGCGACCTGGTCGAACTCGAGGCCACGACGTGCGGCGACCGCACGGGGCTCCTCGAGCTGCTTCAGAGCCGTCACCGTCGCGTGCACGATGTTGATCGTGTTCGACGAGCCGAGCGACTTCGACAGCACGTCGTGGATACCGGCGCACTCGAGCACGGCGCGGACCGGACCACCGGCGATGACACCGGTACCGGCAGCGGCCGGACGAAGCAGGACGACGCCTGCCGCAGCCTCACCCTGCACGGGGTGCGGGATGGTGCTTCCGACGCGCGGAACGCGGAAGAAGTTGCGCTTGGCCTCTTCGACACCCTTCGAGATCGCCAGAGGGACCTCGCGGGCCTTGCCGTAGCCGACGCCCACCAGACCGTTGCCGTCACCGACGACCACGAGAGCGGTGAAGCTGAAGCGACGACCACCCTTCACGACCTTCGAGACGCGGTTGATGGTGACCACGCGCTCGAGGAACTGGTTGTCCCCACGATCGCGAGAGTTGCGGTCACGACCACCCTGGTTGCGGTCACCACGGCCACCGCCGCGGCGGTTGTCGCGCTGAGACGGCTCAGCCTGCGTGGTGCCGGCGGCAGTCTCGGAAGTGGCAGCTGCCGCTTCGGTCACTTCGTTCTCCTTGTTGTCACTCACAGTGCCAGACCCCCTTCGCGGGCGCCGTCGGCGATGGCGGCGACACGACCGGCGTAGCGGTTGCCGCCACGGTCGAACACTGCCTCGGAAACGCCGGCAGCCTTCGCACGCTCGGCGAGAAGCTCGCCGACCTTGCGGGCCTTGGCGGTCTTGTCACCCTCGAGCGAGCGCAGGTCGGTCTCGAGCGTCGAGGCCGACGCCACGGTGTGACCCTTGCTGTCGTCGACAAGCTGCACGAAGACGTGGCGAGCCGAACGGTTGACGACGAGGCGCGGACGCACCTCGGTGCCGACGACCTTCTTGCGAAGGCGGGCATGACGACGCGCGCGGGCGTCAGACTTTGACTTGAGAGCCATGTTACTTACCACTCTTTCCGGCCTTGCGACGCACGATCTCGCCGGCGTAGCGCACACCCTTGCCCTTGTACGGCTCGGGCTTGCGGATCTTGCGGATGTTCGCAGCTGCCTCGCCGACAGCCTGCTTGTCGATTCCGCTGACGGTGAGCTTGTTGTTGCCCTCGACCGTGAGCGTGATACCGGCGGGCGGGTCGATGAGGACCGGGTGCGAGAAGCCCAGGGCGAACTCGACCGAGCTGCCCTTCTGAGCGACGCGGTAACCGGTTCCGACGACCTCGAGACCCTTGGTGTAGCCCTGGGTCACGCCGATGATGTTGTTGTTGATGAGAGTGCGGGTCAGGCCGTGAAGCGACCGGGACTCGCGCTCGTCGTCGGGACGGGTGACGAGAACCTGGTTCTCCTCGACCGCGACCTCGATGGGCTTGGCGACCGTCAGGGTGAGCTCACCCTTGGGGCCCTTCACCGCGACCTCACGGCCGTCGACCGAGATGGTCACGCCCGCGGGAACGTCGATGGGAAGTCGTCCAATACGCGACATTTTCGATTACCACACGTAGGCGAGAACTTCTCCGCCCACGCCCTTCTGCTCTGCCTGACGGTCGGTGAGAAGACCGGAGGAGGTGGACAGGATGGCCACGCCGAGTCCGCCGAGGACCCTGGGGAGCTCCGTGGACTTCGCGTAGACGCGGAGACCGGGCTTCGACACGCGCTTGATGCCCGCGATCGAACGCTCACGGTTGGGGCCGTACTTCAGCTGCAGGGTGAGGTTCGAGCCGACGCGTGCGTCAGTCGTCTCCCAGCCGGCGATGTAGCCCTCCTGCTGGAGGATCTCGGCGATGTGCGTCTTGAGCTTGCTCGACGGCAGGGTCACGGAATCGTGGTGCGCCGAGTTCGCGTTACGCAGACGGGTCAGCAGATCTGCGACCGGGTCTGTCATTGTCATTGTTGTTTTCCTTTGTTCATGAGGTTCCGGCTGCCGTTACACGACAGACGGCCTGCGATGACACGCAATCTTCAATTGTACGGGATCGGGNCCCGAAACCGCTTACGCCTTGGCGTCTTCCGTACGGAAGGGGAAGCCGAGGTGACGCAGAAGTGCGCGACCTTCGTCGTCCGTCTTCGCGGTGGTGACGACAGTGATGTCGAAACCGCGAACCCGGTCGATCTTGTCCTGATCGATCTCGTGGAACACGCTCTGCTCCTGGAGACCGAAGGTGTAGTTGCCGTTGCCGTCGAACTGCTTGGCCGACAGACCGCGGAAGTCGCGGATGCGGGGCAGTGCGAGCGAGACGAGGCGGTCCAGGAACTCCCACGCACGGTCACCACGGAGGGTGACGTGTGCGCCGATGGCCTGGCCCTCACGCAGCTTGAACTGCGCGATCGACTTGCGAGCCTTCGTGACGAGCGGCTTCTGACCGGTGATCTTGGTGAGATCGTCGATCGCGCCGTCGATCACCTTGCTGTCACGGGCCGCTTCACCGACACCGGTGTTCACGACGACCTTGACCAGACCGGGGATCTGCATCACGTTGGTGTAGCCGAACTCATCCTGCAGCTTCTGCTGGATCTCGGCCTTGTACTTCGCCTTCAGGCGGGGCTGGATCTTGCCAGCCACCGCAGCGTCGGTGGTTGCCATCAGAGGTCCTTACCTGACTTCTTCGCGTACCGCACACGGACGGTGCGCTTGACGCCGTCCTTGGTCTGCTCCTCGACCCGGTGGCCGACCTTGGTCGGCTTCTTGGTCGAGGGGTCGACGAGTGCGACGTTCGAGATGTGGATGGAGGCCTCGACAGTCTCGAGGCCGCCCGTCTTGGTGCCGCGCTGCGTCTGTCCGACGCGCGTGTGCTTGGTGACGTAGTTCACGCCTTCGACGATGATGCGGTTCTTCTCGGCCAGGATCTCGAGGACCTTGCCCTGCTTGCCGCGATCGCCGCCACGCTCCTGCGTGGCTCCGGTGATGACCTGAACCAGGTCACCCTTCTTGATCTTCGCCATGACTTAAATAACCTCCGGCGCCAGCGAGACGATCTTCATGAACTTCTTGTCACGAAGCTCGCGACCGACCGGTCCGAAGATACGGGTGCCGCGGGGCTCCCCGTCGTTCTTCAGGATCACGGCGGCGTTCTCGTCGAACTTGATGTACGAGCCGTCGGGACGGCGCGTGGACTTGACCGTGCGGACGATGACGGCCTTGACCACATCGCCCTTCTTGACGTTTCCGCCCGGGATCGCGTCCTTGACGGTCGCGACGATGGTGTCACCCAGACCGGCGTAACGACGACGCGAGCCGCCGAGAACACGGATGGTGAGCAGCTCCTTCGCGCCGGTGTTGTCGGCGACCTTGAGGCGGGATTCCTGCTGGATCACTTGGCCTTCTCCAGAATCTCCACCAGACGCCAGCGCTTCGTGGCGCTGAGCGGGCGGGTCTCGTTGATCAGGACGAGGTCGCCGATGCCGGCGGAGTTCGCCTCATCGTGCGCCTTGACCTTCGAGGTGCGGCGGATGACCTTGCCGTAAAGCGGGTGCTTCACGCGGTCCTCGACCTCGACCACGATGGTCTTGTCCATCTTGTCGCTGATGACGTAGCCACGACGCGACTTGCGGTACCCACGGGCATCCGCATCGCGGACGTCGTGTGCGGCGTGCTCAGCCTCGACAGCGGCTTCCTTCTTGGTGGCCATCACTCAGCCTCTTCCTTCACGGCGTCGTCGGCGGAGTCCGCCTTCTTCGCCTTCGACTTGGTCGCCTTCTTGGCCGGAGCCTCGACGGGAGCGGGCGTCGCACGGATGCCCAGCTCGCGCTCGCGGATCACGGTGTACAGGCGCGCGATGTCGCGCTTGACCGCGCGGATGCGGCCGTGGCTCTCCAGCTGGCCGGTGGCCGACTGGAAACGGAGGTTGAACAGCTCCTCCTTGGCCTTACGCAGCTCCTCAACGAGGCGCTGGTCTTCGAACGTGTCGAGCTCTGCCGGAGCGAGCTCCTTGGTGCCGATCGCCATTACGCGTCGCCCTCCTCGCGCTTGATGATGCGTGCCTTCAACGGCAGCTTGTGAATTGCTCGGGTCAGTGCCTCGCGAGCGAGCTCTTCGCTCACACCGGAGACCTCGAAGAGGACGCGACCCGGCTTGACGTTGGCAACCCACCACTCGGGGGAACCCTTACCGGAACCCATGCGGGTCTCGGCAGGCTTCTTGGTGAGCGGACGGTCGGGGTAGATGTTGATCCACACCTTTCCGCCACGCTTGATGTGACGGGTGACCGCGATACGAGCGGACTCGATCTGACGGTTCGTCACGTAGGCAGGCGTGAGCGCCTGGATGCCGTAGTCACCGAAGGAGACCTTGGTGCCACCGGTCGCCTGGCCGCTGCGGCCGGGGTGGTGCTGCTTACGGAACTTGACCTTGCGGGGAATAAGCATCAGGCAGACGCTCCTTCTGCGACAGGGGCCTCGTTGCGCGGCGCGCGGCGGCGGTCGCCACCACGGTCGTCACGACGGGACTTCGGTGCGTTGGCCTGCTCGCGGGCAAGCTCCTTGTTGGTCAGGTCGCCCTTGTAGATCCAGACCTTCACGCCGATGCGGCCGAAGGTGGTCTTCGCCTCGTAGAAGCCGTAGTCGATGTTCGCGCGCAGCGTGTGCAGCGGCACACGACCCTCGCGGTAGAACTCCGAACGGCTCATCTCGGCGCCGCCGAGGCGGCCGGAGACCTGGATGCGGATGCCCTTGGCACCAGCGCGCTGCGCGCCCTGGAGACCCTTGCGCATCGCACGACGGAACGCCACACGAGCAGAGAGCTGCTCGGCGATGCCCTGCGCGACGAGCTGAGCGTCGGCCTCGGGGTTCTTGACCTCGAGGATGTTCAGCTGGATCTGCTTGCCCGAGAGCTTCTCGAGGTCGCCGCGGATGCGCTCGGCCTCGGCGCCACGACGACCGATCACGATGCCCGGACGGGCGGTGTGGATGTCGACGCGGACGCGGTCACGGGTGCGCTCGATCTCGATGTTCGAGACACCGGCGCGGTCGAGCTGCGTCTTCAGCAGGTTGCGGATCTTGATGTCCTCGGCGACGTAGTCGGCGTAACGCTGACCCGGCTTCGTCGAGTCCGAGAACCAGCGCGACACGTGGTCCGTGGTGATGCCGAGGCGGAAGCCGTACGGGTTTACCTTCTGTCCCATTACTTGCTCGCCTTCTTGTTGCTGTCGCTCGCAGCAGCCGGGGCTGCGGCGGGCGTCGAGAGCACGACCGTGATGTGGCTCGTGCGCTTCTTGATCTGGAAAGCGCGACCCTGTGCACGGGGCTGGAAACGCTTGAGCGTCGTGCCCTCGTCTACGTAGGCGTTAGCCACGTACAGGTCCTGCTCGTCGAGGTACTCGCCGTCACGATCCGCCTTGACCTGCGCGTTGGCCATGGCCGACGCGACAAGCTTGTAGATCGGCTCACTGGCGCTCTGCTGTGCGAACTTCAGGATCGCCAGAGCCTCCTGGGCCTGCTTGCCCTTGATGAGCGCGACGACACGACGAGCCTTCTGAGGGGTCACGCGGATGTGTCGCACGCGTGCGATGGACTCCACCATTTCTCTCTCCTCTATCGCCACCGCGTCAGCGGCGGCGGCCCTTCTTGTCGTCCTTCTCGTGGCCGCGGAAGGTGCGGGTGGGCGCGAACTCGCCCAGTTTGTGGCCGACCATGGTCTCGGACACAAACACGGGGATGTGCTTGCGACCGTCGTGGACCGCGATCGTGTGACCCAGCATGGCCGGGATGATCATGGACCGGCGGGACCAGGTCTTGATGACGTTCTTGGTGCCGGCTTCGTTCTGCACGACCACCTTGCGAAGCAGGTGATCGTCGACGAAGGGGCCCTTCTTAAGACTGCGAGGCATCTTCTCTTACTCCTACTTACGCTTCTTGCCGGCGTTACGACGACGCACGATGTACTTGTCGCTTTCCTTGTTGGCGTGACGGGTACGACCCTCAGCCTGACCCCACGGGGAGACGGGGTGACGTCCACCGGACGTCTTGCCCTCACCACCACCGTGCGGGTGGTCGACCGGGTTCATCGCGACACCACGCACGGTCGGGCGGACGCCCTTCCAGCGCATGCGGCCGGCCTTACCCCAGTTGATGTTCGACTGCTCGGCGTTTCCGACCTCGCCGATGGTCGCGCGGCAGCGCGCATCGACGTTGCGGATCTCGCCCGAGGGCAGACGCAGCTGAGCGAAGTTGCCGTCCTTGGCGACGAGACGGACGGATGCACCGGCCGAACGTGCCATCTTCGCGCCGCCACCGGGGCGGAGCTCGATCGCGTGGATGACGGTACCCGTCGGGATGTTCTTCAGCGGGAGGTTGTTGCCCGGCTTGATGTCGGCACCGGCACCCGACTCGACGACGTCGCCCTGCTTCAGCTTCGCCGGCGCGAGGATGTAGCGCTTCTCGCCGTCGAAGTAGTGCAGCAGCGCGATGCGTGCCGTGCGGTTGGGGTCGTACTCGATGTGAGCGACACGGGCGTCCACGCCGTCCTTGTCATTGCGACGGAAGTCGATGACGCGGTACTGGCGCTTGTGGCCGCCACCGATGTGACGGGTCGTGATGCGGCCCTGGTTGTTGCGACCACCGGTCTTCGAGAGCGGGCGCAGCAGCGACTTCTCCGGCGTCGATCGGGTGATCTCGGCGAAGTCAGCCACCGACGAGCCGCGACGGCCCGGGGTCGTGGGCTTGTACTTGCGAATAGCCATTATTGTCCTTATCCCCCGGATCAGCCGATTGCCGTGAAGATGTCGATGGTGCCCGACTTCAGGGTCACGATGGCGCGCTTGGTGTCCTTGCGCTTGCCGGTGCCGAAGCGGGTGCGACGAGCCTTGCCGACGCGGTTGAGGGTGTTGACCCCTGCGACCTTGACGCCGAAGATCTTCTCGATGGCGAGCTTGATCTCGGTCTTCGAAGCGCGCGGGTCCACGAGGAAGGTGTACTTACCCTCGTCGATGAGACCGTAGCTCTTCTCGGACACGACCGGCTTCAGGATGATGTCGCGCGGGTCCTTGTTCAGGGCCGTCTGGAGAACAGATGCCTGCTCGCTCATGCGGAGACCTCCTGGTTGGCGCCGGACTTGGAGGCGATGAAGCCCTCGAGCGCGGCCTGGGTGAAGACGATGTCGTCGGAGACGAGCACGTCGTATGCGTTGAGCTGGTCGAACGTCAGCACGTGCAGGTTCGACAGGTTGCGGATGCTCTTCAGCGTCACGTCGTCGTTGCGCTCGATCACGACGAGCACGTTCTTCGACGAGACGACGTTGGTGAGGAAGTTCACCGCGGTCTTGGTCGAAGGCGTGCCGTCGATGCCGAAGGACTCGATGGCGTGGATGCGCTCACCGCGGAAGCGGTCGCTCAGCGCACCCAGGAGGGCGGCGGCGATCATCTTCTTGGGAGTGCGCTGCGAGTAGTCGCGCGGCTTGGGGCCGTGCACGATTCCACCACCGGTCATGTGCGGCGCGCGGATGGAGCCCTGACGGGCGTTACCCGTGCCCTTCTGCTTGAAGGGCTTGCGGCCGGCACCCGAGACCTCACCGCGACGCTTGGTCGAGTGGGTTCCCTGGCGAGCCGCCGCGAGCTGCGCGACGACGACCTGGTGGATGAGCGGGATGTTCGTCTTGGCGTCGAACAGTGCGGCGGGAAGCTCGATCGAGCCAGCCTTCTTGCCGTCTGCCTTGAGGACGTCAAGCGCGAGAGTGGAGTCAGCCATGATCAGGCACCCTTCACTGCGTTGCGGACGTAGACGATGCGGCCACGAGCACCGGGGACGGCGCCCTTGACGAGCAGCAGACCCTTCTCGATGTCGATGGCGTGCACCGTGAGGTTGAGGACGGTCACGCGCTCGCCACCCATACGGCCGGCCATGCGCATGCCCTTGAAGACGCGGCTCGGGGTCGACGATGCGCCGATGGAGCCGGGCTTGCGGTGGTTGCGGTGCGAACCGTGCGATGCCGAGACGCCCTTGAAGTTGTGACGCTTCATGACACCGGCGAAGCCCTTGCCCTTGCTCGTGCCGACGACGTCGACGAGCTGGCCTGCTTCGAAGGTGCCGTCGACCGTGAGCTCCTGGCCCAGCGAGTAGTCAGCGGCATCCGCGGTGCGGATCTCGGTGACGTGACGACGCGGCGTGACGCCTGCAGCCTCGAAGTGAGCGGTCAGCGGCTTGTTCACCTTGCGCGGGTCGATCTGGCCGTACGCGATCTGCACGGCGTTGTAGCCGTCCTTCTCGGGGGTACGGATCTGCGTGACCACGTTCGAGGCGAGCTCGATGACGGTGACGGGAACGAGCTTGCCGCTCTCGTTCCAGACCTGGGTCATGCCGAGCTTGGTGCCGAGCATGCCCTTGGAAACCTTGGAGTTGATGTCAACCATGTCCGACCTCAGAGCTTGATCTCGATGTTGACATCGGCAGGCAGGTCGAGACGCATCAGCGAGTCAACGGCCTTGGGCGTCGGGTCGACGATGTCGATCAGACGCTTGTGGGTGCGCATCTCGAAGTGCTCGCGGCTGTCCTTGTACTTGTGGGGCGACCGGATGACGCACACGACGTTCTTCTCGGTCGGAAGGGGCACGGGGCCGACGACGGTTGCGCCCGCACGGGTCACAGTGTCGACGATCTTGCGTGCGGACGTGTCGATGACCTCGTGGTCATACGACTTCAGGCGAATGCGGATCTTCTGTCCCGCCATTGTCTGCTCTCTCTCTTTAGGCGTCTTACCGACCTGGGCCGGGTGACCCAGGGGCATTGGACGCACGTCGGCGCTGTTCGCGCCTCGGCACTCGAACGGCTCTCGCGAGTCGATCTGCTGCACCACTGTTCTGCTGTCATTCCGCACGCCTCTCAGCGAGCGGATGTCCGACCTCCGCCGCGCACGGCGAAGCCCTCGTGATGAAGATGTCGGGATCGTTCTGCCACCCGCGGCCTAGGTCCCTGCGCGCCTGCGCCGCCTATGCACTGCCGTGATGGTGATCCGGCCACGCTGAGCGCGCCGGAATGTCGAACCTGTCTATTCTGCCACGGCCGATTTCACTTGCGCAAACCCGGGCGTGTCGCGCCGGCTGTGCATCCCCTGAAGGCACGCCCCAGCCGTCGGATCGGCGCCTCTGATCGACGCCGCCGACGACCCCTCAGCGCGCTGAGGAGAGCGGGGCGAGGNCCTCGCCCCGCTTGGGGAGGGCGTTCAGTGCGAGGGGGCACACCGAACGCGAGGAATCCGGCGTGAAGGGACGCCGGGATCCTCGTTCGAGGGCGCGGCGAAGCAGCCGCCGCGCGGGCGGGATGACGTCAGAGCGCACTGAGTGCGCGCGTCGCACGATGATCCCCAAAATCGTTCCCCAGTTTGACGCGGCGAACCGCGTGAGTTCGGGAAGTCGAACCCCTTCGACATCCCTGATCGCAAGTTCCCCAGGCGATCAGCACCATCCTACGCGACGAGTCCGGTGAAACGCGATACCGCCGGGCAGAATACTTGGTTCCCGAGACAGCGGAGCGGCGACTCCCCCTCACGGGGGAGCCGCCGCTCTCGATGATGCCGGTGAGTGCTACTCGTTGCCGACCGCCTTGTCGGCGCTGTCGCGGATCTCGTCGATCTTGTCCGCAGCACCGGGGGCGAGCTTCTTCGCGAAGTCCGCGACCCCGTCGAGGACCTTGTCGCTGATGTCCTCGGCCTGCTCGCTCTTGACGGCCTCGGCGATCTTGTCCTTGTTCTGCTCGTAGAGATCCTTGCCCTTGTTGACGGTGTCCTCGATACCCATGCGGGCCCCCTTGTATGCGATCCGATGCGGCGGATCCCCGACGCACGTACATTCTGCCCGCAACCGTGCGCCGACGGAAGAGACGCGAAAGGGGCGGTCATGAAGACCGCCCCTTCCCCGTCGGCGCTACTCGGCGGCGACGGCGTCCCGTCGCCGGCGGTAGGCGAGGAACAGCCCTCCGGAGAGGAGCATCAGCAGCGCGACGACGAGCAGTCCCCACGCGGCCTCCGCTCCCGTCGTGGCGAGCGGATCGGCGGCCTTGACGTCGACGGTCGCGTCGTCGACGAGCTGCGCCTGATCGGTCTGCTCCGTCGGCGAGTCCACGACGACGGCATTGGTCACCGACGGATACGCCTGCTCGCCGATGCGCACGCGCAGAGTGAGCGTGACCTCCTCGTCGAGCGCGAGACCGTCCGCGAGCGTCCACGTCACGACACGGCCGTCGACCTGCACGCCCTCGTCGGGCGAGCTCTCGAACGTGAGGCCTGCGGGCAGGGCATCCGTGACGGTGACGGGACCGGGGTCGGCGGTGGGGCCGTCGTTGCGCACGACGATCTCGTACTCGCCGACCTTGCCGACCTGGAAGGCGCCGACAGCCGTCTTGGTGACCACGAGCGCAGCGAGTCCGGGCACACTCACCGCGTCGGACGCGCGGTTGTCGTCCGGCGTGCGATCAGGGTGCGCGTCGGTGATCTCCGAGGCCGTGACATCGGCCACGTTGACGACCTCGGAGTACGCCGAGACCAGAACACGGGTGTTCACGAGGAGCGCGGATGCGGACTCACCGGGCGCGAGCGACAGCGCGTAGCGCGCCGTCACGCGGGTGCCCGAGAGTGGATCCGCGGCGTCGACGGGCTCGACCGACTCGATCGCCCAGTCGTCTCCCACCATGTCGCCCGGGACCGTCGTGACCTCGAGCCCCGCGGGCACGACGTCGGTCACCACGATGCCGGTCGCCTCGGACGGTCCGCTGTTGCGCACCTCGAGGGTGAACGGCAGCAGGTCGCCGATGCGCACGGCATCCGCATCATGCGTCTTGGTGATCGCGAGGTCGACCTCGCGATCCACCGTCACGGCTGCCGTGTCGGTGTCGTTGTCGGGGTTCGAGTCGGGCGTGCCCGACGACACCGTGGCGGTGTTGGTGAGGGTGGCCCCGTGCACCACGGTCGGGTCGACGAGCACGTCGAACACGATCGCGGGCGCCGAGCTGCCGCTGACGATTCCCGCGTCTCCGGAGAGAAGCGTGAAGGTCACGGTCTGCGGGTCCGCGTCATCCACGACGGCCGTCCAGGCGTCCGTCGACGTACCCGCGAGAGCGGTGAAGCTGACGCCCTCGGGCAGTCGGTCGACGACCGTGATCGGACCGACCGCGTCGCTGTCTCCGAGGTCGGCGACCTCGATGCGGTAGCGGACGCTCTCGCCTGCCACTGCTGCGGAGACCTCCGCACCCTCGGTGTCGATCGCCGTCTTCGTGAGCTGGAGATCGGCATCCGTCGTCACGTCGATCACCGCGTCATCCGAATCCTCGTGCGGCGAGTCCGACCGGCTGTCCGACCACGACAGGGTCGCCGTGTTCGTCAGCTGCGTACCCGTCGGGACACCGGAGGCGACGAGCGCGATGACGGTGATGGTGCTCTCACCCAGCGGGTGGTCCGCACGCAGGCAGCTCTCGCTCGCGTCGTCGCAGGTCCAGCCGTCACCGGCGATCGAGACCGCGCTGAGCCCGTCGGGCAGGACGTCGGTGACGAACGCGTCGGCGACCGAAGGGCCGTCGTTGCGCACCGTCAGCGTGTACTGCACCTCGGTACCCGCGATCCACGGACCGTCGGCGACGACCTTCGTGATCGAGAGCTCGGCGAGCGTCACGATCTCGACGTCCGCCTCAGCGTGGTTGTCGGTCGGATCGAAGTCCTCCGGACCCGTCACGTCAGCCACGTTCACGAGACGCTGCGGGTGCACGTCCGCAGCGACCGCTGCGGTCACCTCGATCACGACCGTCGCGCCGGATGCGAGGGTCTCACCGTCGGCCAGTGCGGACCATGCGATCGAGCGTCCTCCGTCCGTCACCGCCGCGTCGGCCGCGACAGCACCGGAACCGGCGACGTCGATGCTCGACGAGACGTACGTCATCCCGGCCGGCAGGCGGTCGGTGATGTCGATCGGCGCGCTCGAGATGCTCGGACCGTTGTTCGTGACGGTCAGCAGGAAGCGCGTCTGCGTCCCGGCCGTCACCTCGGGTGCATCCGCACCGCCGACAGGGGCCCCGTCGCCGTCGATCGCCTGCTTGACGATCGACAGGTCGGCCACCCGATCGGTCGCGGTGGTGTCGCCGTCACGCGGGGTGTTCGTCGAGTTCTCGGCCTCGGCCTGCACCCAGTTCACCACCTCGGAGCCGGGAGCCAGGGCCGAATCCACGGCGTACGTCACGATGAACGACCGGGTGTTCTCCCCCGACGCCGCCGGAACGCTGCCCGACACCGCGAAGGTGTCGTTCGCGCCCGGTCCCGCCGTGCGGGTCCAGGTTCCGTTCTCGTCCTGCACCGAGGAGTAGGTGAGCATCGACGGCACCTCGTCGACGATGCGCACGTCCCTGGCATCCGCCGGTCCGTTGTTCGTCACGACCACGCGGTAGCTGACGGTCTCCCCCGCGGAGACGTCCGGCAGTGCCGCCCCGAACTGGGAGGCGTCCTTCCAGTCGTCTCCGTCGCGCACGACGCGCGTCTTCGTGACCGCGAGTGTCGTGTCGTCGCCCGGCGTGACCGTGACCTCCGACGAGTTGTTGCCCGGGACGGGGTCTGTCGTCGCGCCGGGAGCGACGGATGCCGTGTTGCTGATCTCTCCGGCGGTCCACGACGAGTCGACCGTGCCGGTGAGCGACAGATCCTGCGCGGGCCCGACCGGCATCTGCGCGCCGACGAAGGTCCAAGTGACCGTGTCGCCGGCGGCGGCCGGCCATCCGTCGGATGCCGTGGCGACCCAGGCCGTCAGGCCTGCGGACGGATCCCGCACGTCGCTGATCCCCGCGGGGATCGTGTCGGTCACCGTGATCCGGTCGGAGCCGGTGGAGACCGCGACCGACGGGCCGTTGTTCCGCACCTTGATGCTCCAGGTGAGCGAGCGACCGGCCGTGACCTCCGCCGTGTTGACCGACTTCGTGACGGCGAGGTCCGCCGCGCTCGAGATCGGCTTCGACGCCGTGGCGGTGTTGTCCTTCGTGATGTCCGCAGGACGCTCGAACGTGCGGCCGGTGACGGATGCCGTGTTCGTGGCGGTCCCCGTCGCGGGCGCCTGGATCGACACGTTCGCGACCAGGACGACCCGGTCGGTGCCTGCGGCGGCGAGTGTGCGCGTCCGGTCGCCCACCACGAACGGGTCGGATGCGGTGCCGGTGCCGGTCAGCGCGAGCGCAACACCGGTGGTGTCGGACGCGGACGAGTAGTACCGCGCGGTGAACGCGCCCGTCGAGACTCCCGAGGGGAGGACGCTCTCGTCGGTGACGACGAACGGTCCGCTCGCGGCATCCGGTCCCTGGTTCGTGACGGTGATGCGCCACTGCGGCTGCGTGTAGCCGGAGCGCGCGGCATCGCCGGCGGTCCACGCACCCTGCGCGTCGCCGCCGATCGCCGCCTTCACGATCTTCAGGTCGGCTCGTGCGATGTGCGCGTCAGCCGTGGCATCCGGTCCGACGTATGCGCCGCTCGCGTTGCGCGTGGCTCCCGTCGGATCGGTCGCGGCTCCCGTCACCGTGTTGCGGTGGTTGATCGAGAGGCCTGCGCCTGCGTCCGTCACCGCACCGGGGTGCGGCGTGGCCGCGAAGGTCACGAGCAGTGTGCGCTGACCGACCGTCGCGCCCGACGCCGTGCCGGGCAGGAGTGCCTGACCCGTCGAGGATCCGAGCGTCCAGGTCACCGTCTCACGACCGTTGGCGACACCGAGAACGGGGGCTCCGAGGTCGACCGCGGCCTGCGTGCCCACCGTGAGGCGAGGCGTCACGGTCGCGTCGTACTGCCAGTTCGCCGGAAGCGTGTCGGTGAGCGTGACGGTCTGGGCCGCGCCCGTTCCGGTGTTCACCGCCTGCAGAGTCCACGAGAAGCTCTCGCCGACGAAGGCCTCGGAGCCGGCGGTGACCCGCTTGCTCAGGGCGACCTGCGGGAAGCGCGGCGTGATCGCCGCACTGCCTGTGGTGTTCGTCGTGACGTTCGGCGCGCCGCCGGGGCGGGTGCCGGTTCCGGGCGTGTACACCCAGCCGTCGGTCGCGGCCGACTCGTAGCGCGTGACGGCGACCTGGTTGCCCAGCGCGCCCGTCCCGAGCGATGCGGACGCCACGAACGTGCCCTGGTAGACGAGGTCGTACGTGTTCGATCCCGCGATGTTGCTCAGCGGACCGGCGAGGGTCCAGGTGATCGTTCCGCCCTTGCCGGCGCGCAGCGCGTCCGCGTCCGAGAACGTCGCCCCGGAGAAGACCGCCTGAGCCGTGTCGATGCGGATGCCGGCACCCACCGTGTCGGTGACGACGACGCCGTAGGCGGGCGACGTGCCTGCACCGGTCGCGTTCGACACGCGGACGCGATAGGTGAACGACTGGTCTGCGCCGCCCGCGGATGCCGCGCCGTACGTGCTGTCGGCCGCACCGGTCGTCTTGACCGCCTTGGCGATCGTCACGTTCGGGTTGCGCACCGTGACGGTGGCGGTGTCGCTCTGCGACGTGCGCTCCGACGTGGATCCGTTCACCCGGCTCCACGTGAACGTGGCTTTGTTCACGAGCGAGGCCGCGGTCACGGCCTTCGTGATGCGTGCCTGATAGGTCACCGTGATGGTGCGGGTCTGATCCCAGGCGATGATGTCGTCAGGGCTGACGCTCCACGACAGCACCCGGCCGTTCAGCGTCGGCTGTCCGATCGCGGGGGCATCCGGCGCTCCGGCCCACTGCGTGGATTCGGTGTGCGTGCCGCTCGCGACGAACTCGACGCCCTCGGGAAGCGTGTCGGTCAGGGTCACGTCGTAGAAGTTGGTGCTCGTCGGCAGCGTCGTGGTGACGGTGTAGGTGACGGTGTCGCCGACCGGCGCAGACGACGTGCTGACCGACTTGTCGATCGCAGCATCCGGCATCCGGACGGTGGCATCCGCCTTCGCCGCGTAGGCGCCGCTGCGGTCCGACGTGTCACTGTCGGCGCCCACTGCCAGGGGCAGCGTGCGACCGGTCAGCTCTGCGCGGTTCGTGAACTGCGAGCCTCCACCGGCCAGCGCCTCGACGGTGCCGATATACGTGAGCGTGGGCGCGGAGCCGTCGCCGCGGAGGGCGGGGATGGTCCACTCGATGAGGATCCCGGTGCCGGATCCGCGCTGGATCACGTCGCCGGCTCCGATCGCGCAGGTCTCGGCGAGGATGCGAGGGGCGCCGGCAGACGCCGACAGTGCGCTCGGCGTGATCTCGGCCGGGACGCAGTCGAGGATCACGACGTCGTAGAGGGCGGGGCTGTTCGCCGCATTCGCCGCCGTGAGCGTGTAGTTCACGGTGCCGTTCGCGGAGACGGTCGCGGACGACGCCTTCTTCGTCAGCGTGGGAGCGGGCTCGACGAACTGCACCTCAGCGGTCGCCGTGCGCGTGAGGCGCGACGCGCCCTCGGTGTTCGGGTCGAGGAAGCTCAGGCTCGCCGTGTTCGCCATCGCGCCGGGGAGCACGTTCACCACTGCGGCGTTCGCCGCGGAGGCGTCCTTGTCCTTGACCCAGAGGGTGATCTGCACGCGGAACGTCTGCGCCGTGGCGGTGTCGTTCGTGTAGGTGTCGGGGAAGGTCAGCACACCGTGAGCTGCATCCACGGTCTCGGCCGTGCGGAAGTCGCCCGTACCGGTGCCGATCGTGAGCGGCGCATCCGTGGGTCCGAAGTACCTCGCGCTGCCGGCGACGTACTGGTACGCCACGCTGCCGTTCTGCAGTGCGAGCGCCCCGCCGTCGGACAGCACGGCACCCTTGACGGTGGTGTGCGCCGGGATCGTCGCCGAGTACTCGAACGTGGCGTGCTCGCCCTGCACGATCTGCGAGGCCGTGTTGCGCGTTCCGTCACCGAGGTCGGTCACACCGGTCGACGCCGTGGGGGCCACCTCGGTGGAGACGAGCTTCTTCGCGATCGCGACGTCGGGCAGGTGCACCTCAGCGGTACCGACGGTGTCGATGTCGGATACCGACACCTCGCCGTCACCCGGGGAGCGGGTGGTCAGCTGCTGGCCGCCCGCGTCGCTCTGCGGAACCACGGTGGTGGTCTTCGACCCGCTGTTCTCGATGCCGTAGCTGACGATGCCCGCGGAGTTGGTGTAGCTCTGGGTCGGCTGCGCGGCCTCGCCGCCACCCGGGACGCCCGATGGGACGGTGAGCGTGTAGCCGAACGTGAGGCCACGGACGACCGCCGGCGCGGCATCCGTCGCCGCAGTGGATCCGGCGACCGAGGCGCGGACCGTCCACGCGATCACCGAACGGTCGGCGAAGGCGCGGGTCAGCGCGATGCCGTCGGGCAGGGTCTCGCCCGGGTCGAACGCCGCGACATCGACATCCGCGTCGTCGATCGCGGTCTCGACGCCCGCGGCGGAGAGCGCGGAGGTGAATGAGGCCACGTCCGCCTTCTTCACGCCGGCGGGAAGCACGTCCCACACGACGTAGTCGGTGGTCGGGTTCTGCGGCGCCTTCACATCGATGCGGTACTCGACCTCGTCGTTCTGCACGACCTGTCGCGTGGGCACACGCGAGCCGAACGCGGCACCGACGACCTCGTCGTTCACCGAGCGGATGCCCTTCGTCAGCGTCGACCCCCAGTCGAGGTCGATCGTGGCCTCGCGACGAAGGAACGAGAGCACGCCGTCGACGTTCACCTGCTGGTACTTCGCCTGGTTGGCCGGGCTGTCGACCTCGTCCGGCGACGCGGACTGCGACTGCACCTCTCCGCGCACGTACACGGTCACGCTGCTGCCGGCCGGGACGAACCGGTCGGTGCTGGTGCCGCGGTTGCGAGCGCCGAGCTCCCAGGTGAGCGAGGTGCCGGTCGGGGCGGTGTTCGGGATGTACGCCGTCGGGAAGGATCCCGTGCCGTAGGCGACAGGGGTGGTCACGTCGGCGAAGCCGGTGATGCCCTGGTAGGCGTAGAGGATCTCACGGACCTCGACACCCTCGGGAAGGTAGTCGGTGAGGAGCGGGTTGCGCGTGTCGATGCCGTCGGCGAACGGCACGACCAGGCGGTACCAGACGTCGTCACCCGGCGAGAACGGCTGCGTGGCCGCCGTCACCCAGTCGGCCTCGGTCGCGCCTGCGAACGACTGTCCGCGCTCGAGCACGGTCTTGCTGAGGTCGGTGAAGTTCGACGTGATGACCGCCGACGAGTCGTCCTTCACGAAGCGGGTGCCGCCGACGCGGTCACTCAGCGCGGGGTCGTTCGCGATCGCCGCGATCGGCTCGGTCTGGGCGGTCACCGTCACGTGGTTGAGGAAGCTGTCACCCGAGCTCGTGCCACCGGCCGCGCCCGTGTAGTTCGGGCGCTGCATCACGGAGTACTCGGCCGTGAACGACTCGCCCGCGGCGAGGTCGTCGACCGCGAACACGACCGTGAAGGTGCCGTCGGCGGGCGTGTAGCGGATGGAGGCGAGGTGCAGTTCGGGCGAGAGCACCGCACCGTTCGCCTCGGTCGGGAAGCTGCAGGCGTCTCCGGGCACCTGGGCGTTCCAGGTCTGCTGCGAGACCTCGAGGTCGCCGATCATGAGGGCGACGCCGTCGGGCGAACCGGGGAACGCCGGGCACAGCCCGTTGGCGATCACGTCGGTGAGCACGATCCCCCGCGCATCGACGTATTCGCTGACGTCGACCTGCACCGAGTACGTGGCGATGGACCCCGTCGTGAAGGCCTTTCCGTCGTCGACGCTCTTGAGGACCCGCACGTCGACGGCTTCGATGATCTCGTCATCGTCGTCTCGTGCCGCCCGAAGATCCGCGTCGTCGTTCAGCACCGGCCCCTGGTAGGTACCGGCCACCGCGGCGACGTTGCGGAAGGACTGCGCGTCCGTCGGTTCGCTCTCGCCGCCGTGACGCGTCGATGCGCCCGTGTTGTTGTCGAGGTTGGCGGCCTGCGCCCCTCCCTCGGGTGCGGGTGCCGTGCCGTCGGGCCACAGCGCGTTGGCGAACAGCGGAACGGCGGCGTGGTAGCGGATCTGCGCCTTCGCACCGGCTGCGAGATCGCCGAGCGACCAGGTGATCTTCGTGTAGACGCCCGCACCGGGAAGACCCAGCGCCGCCGCTTCGGGGGCGGTGAACTGAACGGTGTCGACGCTCTCGCCTGCCGTCACGCCGCCCACCACGCGGCCCGAGCCGTCGTACTCGACGTCGGTGGAGTTGTCTCCGGTGGCGAGACCGAGGTACTCGAGGCCCGCGGGGAGGTAGTCCGTGACGGTCGCATCCGTCGTGGCGCCCCGGGTCGTGTTCTCGACGTCGAGCGTGTAGGTCGTCACGTTGCGGTGCACGCCGCGCAGGAGCTCGGTCTCTGCGCTCGGTTCGGTCTTGACGATGCGCAGTGCCTGCACGGGCACGTCATCGGTCGCGACACCCGCGCCGGACGTGTGCGCGGTGGTGCGCGAGACACTGGGCGACCCGTCGAAGGTGGGGAGGCGCGTGGGATCGTTGCTGGTGTACGCGCGGATCGAGAAGCCCACCTCGCTGCCGACGGGGTAGTCGTCGCCGTTCGGAGCGATGGTGACGCGCGAGGAGACCGTGCCGCCCTGCGGGAGGTCGTTGACGTTCGACCACACCCACACCTGCTGGCCGGCGGGCACAGCGCAGAGCAGCGACTGGCCGGGCGCTTTCACGAGGCCGAGCGACTCGCACGAGGCATCGGATGCCGTGCGCGAACGGTTCGGGAGCACATCGCCCTCGGCATAGACCGTCGGCGTGCCGAACGTCCCGCCCGAGACGAGCGTGACGGTTGCGGGGACCGCTGCGATCAGGCTCAGGTTGAACTGCGCTCCCCCGCCGCTGTTGGTGACGTCGATGTCGAATCCGACGTTCTCGCCCGCCAGCACGAAGTCCTTGCCGGCCGACACCGGATCGACGTTCTGCGCCGAGACCGTGGGTGCCCACGGATCCGCGGATGCGGTCTGCGCCGTCACTCCGAGAGCGAGCGCCCCGGCGATGAGCGAGACGACGGCGGTGATGGCCGTCAGTCTCCGGGCGCGCTGAATGTTCTTTCGACGCAGGGTCGAACGCATGCTGAATTCCCCTTAACCCTGCACGCCACTCCCCGGTGTGCAGGCACTCCCCTATGCGCAGGCGCGCCGCTGAAAGGGCTCAGGGAAGCAGCGAGGCTCGCCGAGCGTCAGAGGCGTGTGACCGACCTTGACCTCGGGCACGAGCATGCGCGCTGCGCGGAACGCAGCAGTCATAACGATATATGACACTTCGCGTTATATTCAAGGACATAGACCGGCGCGGCGCGTCGAGGGGACGAAAAAAGGGGCCGGACCCGAAGGTCCGACCCCTTTTTCAGGAAGCAGATGCTTACTTGATGATCTTCGTGACCGTACCGGCGCCGACGGTGCGTCCACCCTCACGGATGGCGAACCCGAGGCCCTCCTCCATGGCGATCGGCT
Organism: Microbacterium sp. 22215; assembly: GCF_052045655.1. Lineage (NCBI taxonomy): Bacteria > Bacillati > Actinomycetota > Actinomycetes > Micrococcales > Microbacteriaceae > Microbacterium > Microbacterium sp. 22215. The sequence goes on along the minus strand of NZ_JBQEPC010000001.1, from coordinate 188,919 downwards.
GGATCAGCTCGACCGTCACGTCGGTGGTGTCGCCGGGCATGACCATCTCGGTGCCCTCAGGCAGCGTGATGACGCCGGTGACGTCGGTGGTGCGGAAGTAGAACTGCGGGCGGTAGTTCGTGTAGAAGGGGTTGTGACGCCCACCCTCATCCTTGGACAGGATGTACGCGGTACCGGCGAAGTCGGTGTGCGGCGTGACCGAACCCGGCTTGACGATGACCTGACCGCGCTCGACGTCCTCACGCTTCGTGCCACGGAGCAGGAGACCGCAGTTCTCGCCGGCCCATGCCTCGTCGAGCTGCTTGTGGAACATCTCGATACCCGTGACCGTGGTCTTGACGGTCGGACGGAGTCCGACGATCTCGACCTCGGAGTTGATGGCCAGCGTGCCACGCTCGGCGCGGCCGGTGACGACGGTTCCACGACCGGTGATCGTGAAGACGTCCTCGACGGGCATCAGGAACGGCTTGTCCTTGTCGCGCACGGGGTCGGGAACGTTGTTGTCGACGGCCTCCATGAGGTCGAGGATGGACTGGGTCCACTTCTCGTCACCCTCGAGTGCCTTCAGAGCGGAGACGCGGACGACAGGAGCGTCCTCGGCGAAGCCCTGCGAGGCGAGCAGCTCGGAGACCTCGAGCTCGACGAGCTCCAGGATCTCCTCGTCGTCGACCATGTCGGCCTTGTTCAGCGCGACGAGCAGGTACGGAACGCCGACCTGCTTGGCGAGCAGAACGTGCTCACGCGTCTGAGCCATGGGGCCGTCGGTGGCGGCGACCACGAGGATCGCGCCGTCCATCTGAGCCGCACCGGTGATCATGTTCTTGACGTAGTCGGCGTGGCCGGGAGCGTCAACGTGCGCGTAGTGGCGCTTCGGGGTCTCGTACTCGATGTGCGAGATGTTGATGGTGATTCCACGCTGGCGCTCTTCCGGCGCCGAGTCGATGGAAGCGAAGTCGCGCTGCACGTTCGTGTCGGAGGGGTACTTGTCAGCAAGCACCTTCGAGATCGCTGCGGAGAGCGTGGTCTTGCCGTGGTCGACGTGACCGATCGTTCCGATGTTGACGTGCGGCTTGGTCCGCTCGAACTTGGCCTTAGCCACTTGGTCCTCCTCAGGACGTCGTGTAGAGGTCACCGGGCACTGGATTGCGACCGGGTCTCTACGGGTTAGGTTCTCAGTTTAGTAGAGAGGGAATGTGAAGTTGTAGGGGACCTGGGAGCCGGGCCGGAACCCGGCTCCCAGGAAGTTGTTACTCGCCGCCCTGGTGCTTCTGGACGATCTCGTCCGCCACAGCGCGGGGAACCTCAGCGTAGCTGTTGAACTCCATCGAGTAGACGGCGCGACCCGAGGTCTTCGAGCGCAGGTCACCGATGTATCCGAACATCTCGGACAGCGGGACGTGTGCACGGACGACCTTGACGCCTGCGGCGTCCTCCATCGACTGGATCTGACCGCGACGCGAGTTCAGGTCACCGATGACGTCACCCATGTACTCCTCGGGAGTACGCACCTCGACCGCCATGAGCGGCTCGAGGAGCGCCGGGCTCGCCCGACGCAGGGCTTCCTTCATACCCATCGATCCTGCGATCTTGAACGCCATCTCCGAGGAGTCGACGTCGTGAGCAGCACCGTCGACGATCGTCGCCTTGACGCCGACGATCGGGTAGCCGGCGAGGACGCCGACGTTCATCGCGTCCTGGAAACCGGCGTCGATCGAGCCGATGTACTCACGCGGGATGCGACCACCGGTGACCGCGTTGACGAACTCGTACGTCTTCTCGTCGTCGAGGTCGAGCGGCTCGATGTTGAACTGGATCTTCGCGAACTGACCCGATCCACCCGTCTGCTTCTTGTGCGTGTAGTCGTACTTCTCGACGCCCTTCCGGATCGTCTCGCGGTACGCCACCTGGGGCTTTCCGACGTTCGCCTCGACGTTGAACTCGCGCTTCATGCGGTCGACGAGGATGTCGAGGTGCAGCTCGCCCATGCCCTTGATGGTCGTCTGACCGGTCTCGGGGTTGAGCTCCGTGCGGAAGGTCGGGTCCTCTTCAGCGAGCTTCTGGATGGCGACACCCAGCTTCTCCTGGTCGGCCTTGGTCTTCGGCTCGATCGCGACCTCGATGACGGGCTCGGGGAACGTCATCGACTCGAGGACGACCGGCGAGGCCGGGTCGGTCAGGGTGTCACCGGTGGTGGTGTCCTTCAGACCGATGACCGCGTAGATGTTGCCCGCGGTGACCGAGGGGACCGGGATCTCCTTGTTGGCGTGCATCTGGAAGATCTTGCCGATGCGCTCCTTCTTGCCCTTGGTCGAGTTGACGACCTGGGCACCGGAGTCGAGCTGGCCCGAGTAGACGCGCACGTAAGTGAGGCGACCGAAGAACGGGTGCACCGCGACCTTGAACGCGAGAGCGGCGAACGGGTCCTTGGCGTCGGGGTGACGCTCGATGATCGTGTCGTAGTCCTTGGGGTCGTGCGCCTGGATCGAGCCCACGTCGAGCGGGTTCGGCAGGTAGTCGACGACCGCGTCGAGCATCGGCTGGACGCCACGGTTCTTGAACGCCGAACCGCAGAGGACCGGGTAGATCTCGGAAGCCACGGTGAGCTTGCGGATCGCGCCCTTGATCTCGGCGACGGTCAGCTCTTCGCCACCGAAGAACTTCTCGAGCAGGGCGTCGTCGGTCTCGGCGACGGTCTCGAGGAGCTGCTGACGGTACTCGTCGGCCTTCTCCTTGAGGTCGGCCGGGATCTCCTGGATCTCGTAGGAGGCGCCCATGGTGACGTCACCCTTGGAGTCACCGGCCCAGACGAGCGCACGCATCTCGACGAGGTCGATGACGCCGATGAAGTCGTTCTCCGCACCGATGGGCAGCTGGATGACCAGCGGCTTGGCACCGAGGCGGTTGATGATGGTGTCGACGGTGAAGTAGAAGTCCGCGCCGAGCTTGTCCATCTTGTTGACGAAGCAGATGCGGGGGACGTTGTACTTGTCAGCCTGACGCCACACGGTCTCGGACTGGGGCTCGACGCCCTCCTTGCCGTCGAACACGGCGACAGCACCGTCGAGGACGCGGAGCGAGCGCTCCACCTCGACCGTGAAGTCCACGTGACCGGGGGTGTCGATGATGTTGATCTGGTTCTTGTTCCAGTAGCAGGTCACGGCGGCAGACGTGATCGTGATGCCGCGCTCCTTCTCCTGCTCCATCCAGTCGGTGGTCGATGCACCGTCGTGGGTCTCGCCGAGCTTGTGGTTGACGCCCGTGTAGAACAGGATGCGCTCGGTCGTGGTGGTCTTGCCAGCATCGATGTGAGCCATGATGCCGATGTTCCGAACCTTGTTCAGGTCGGTGAGCACGTCTTGTGCCACAGGAGTGTCCTTATCTTTCGTGCAGTCGTACTGCGAAGAGGGGGGTGCCCGCCCCCGATGTGTGATCGGGGGCGGGCGAAGCTGTTACCAGCGGTAGTGAGCGAACGCGCGGTTCGACTCGGCCATCTTGTGCGTGTCCTCGCGGCGCTTGACCGCTGCACCGAGACCGTTCGACGCGTCGAGGATCTCGTTCTGGAGACGCTCGGTCATCGTCTTCTCACGACGACCCTTGGCGTAGCTGACGAGCCAGCGCAGCGCGAGGGTGTTCGCGCGGTGAGGCTTGACCTCGACCGGAACCTGGTAGGTCGAGCCACCGACACGGCGGCTCTTGACCTCGAGAGTCGGGCGCACGTTGTCGAGCGCCTTCTTCAGAGTGGCGACGGCATCCTGACCGTTCTTCGCCTCGACGCCCTTGAGGGCGTTGTAGACGATCGACTCGGCGAGCGACTTCTTGCCGTCGACCAGGATCTTGTTGACCAGCTGGCTGACGATCGGAGCGCCGTATACCGGGTCGTTGACGACGGGACGCTTGGGGGCGGGACCCTTACGAGGCATTGGACTCAGCCCTTCTTCGCGCCGTAGCGGCTGCGAGCCTGCTTACGGTTCTTGACGGCCTGGGTGTCCAGGGCGCCACGGACGATCTTGTAACGAACACCGGGGAGGTCCTTGACACGACCACCACGGACGAGCACGAGCGAGTGCTCCTGAAGGTTGTGACCCTCACCCGGGATGTACGCGGTGACCTCGGAGCCGTTGCGGAGCTTCACACGAGCGACCTTGCGCATCGCCGAGTTCGGCTTCTTCGGGGTGGTGGTGTAGACGCGGGTGCAGACCCCGGCCTGCTGCGGGTTCGACTTGAGTGCGGGCGCCTTGGTCTTCGTGACCTTGGGCGAGCGACCCTTGCGAACCAACTGCTGAATGGTTGGCACGTTCTCTCCTCATAATGCTGCACGGTGACAGCGTGATGGGTTTCACATCATGACCCACCGGCACGCCGGAACCGACGAGCTTTTGTGGTGGTGGGTATGCCGTGGGGGCGGACCGGCCATGGAGCCGACGCCCAGCGCGCACGTCGAGACGTGCACACACCTGATCAAGTGTAATGCCGCGTAACGTGGCGGTCAAATGAGAGTCGGCTTCGCCGCGCCCAGGTCACCGGAGATCCCTCATGCGCGCAGCCACGCCGCCACTCTCCCCCGTGCGGCGTTCGGCCGTCACGGCGATGATGAGGAGCACCGCTCCCATGACCGCGAGCGTGATCCACCAGGGCATCGATTCGACCCCGCGGCCGATCTGCACGGAGAAGACGAACACGTTCTCGATCGGCAGCACGACGAGTCCGAGCACGAACGGGGCGGCGAGTCGCTCGCGGGATCCGATCAGGATCGCTGCGAGCGCGAGCACCATCACGAGGATGGCCCTCCAGGTGAGCGGATCGGTGAACGTCGAGACGATCGACGCGATCATCATCGTGACGATGCCCGGCGCGAGCAGCGCCCACGACCCGGTCCAGCCGGCGGGCCAGCTGTTCGGAGTTCCTCGTCGTACCGGCCGTTCATCGGGGTTCCGTCGCAGCGCGAGCGCACCGGCAGCGAGGAGGAATGCGCCGAGCGGAAGCGAGAACCACTCGACCCGCAGATCGCGCGGGCTCCACGCCACGACGGCCGTCACGAACGCGATCGAGAAGAGGAACCACACCGGCGGGGCGGTCGTTCCTCCCCGAGTCCCCGTGCGGGCGGTCGCGACCATCGCGATCAGGTAGCCGAGCATCAGCATCCACATGGGCCAGATCGAGAGCCAGTCGCGCTCGATCGCGGTCCAGGTGCCCGCGGCGAGCGCGAGGGCGGCCGGCGCCCCCAGCCACCGCGTCGTCCGCAGAGGCGCGCTCTCCCCCGCAGCGGTGCGGATCGCGCGAGCGGCGAGTGCGAGCACGAGGGCGCCCATCGCGCTCACGCCGATGCAGGCGAGGAAGAGCCCGAGCCCGTGCAGGCGTGCGAAGTCCCATCCGAGTCCGATGCGGATGCCCTGGAGGGGCCCGGCGACCGCCGCGAGACCCGCCGCGACGAGCGTCGGGATCCGCAGCGCCCGAAGTCTGTGCATCCGCGAGCCGGGGTGCGCCCGACGCACCACGACCTCGAGCGCGAGCAGCGTCCATGCGGCGGCGAGAAGCGCCGCCACCCGCCACGAGACCGCCTGCTGGCTGACGGCATCCGGTTCGATGAGGGCGACGATCGCCAGGATCGGTCCGATCGCGGCGAGCAGCCCCGCGACGAAGAGCGCGGTCGCCCTGCTGCCGCGGATCGTGAGGAACACGGCCACGAGTGCGGCACCCAGCGTCGGCGGGAGCAGGTAGGCCTCGAGCAGGTCGACGCCGGCGATCCCCCAGACGCACCACAGGGCCCCGGTGAATGCCGCACCGGCGACACCCCAGGCGTAGCGGCGACCGGCGAACAGGGCTGCGGCGACGGCGCCGATCCCGATGACGAGGAGCACGATCAGCGCGGTACCGAATCCTGCCGCCTCGCGGCCGACCGCCAAGCCCGTCGCGATGATCCCGGTCAGCAGCGCCGACGATTCGATCGCGACACGTGCGGCATCGGCGGTCGACACCGTGTGTCCTCTCGCGACGAGCGCTGTACGGACGGACGTCGACGACGCCAGGGCCAGAGCCACGAGCACCGCGACGATCGGGAGAGCCACGGGCGATCCGCTCGAGTCGAGCAGCTGGGCTCCGAGGCAGACCACCAGGACCGCGAGGGTCGGCACGAGCATCCCCGCCGCAGCCGTGCGCACGAGGCGTGTGAGTCCCGGGCGGCGCGTGAGCAGCAGCGTCAGCGCCAGCACGAACATCAGACCGGTCGAGAGCGCGGTCCAGCCGCTGCGCTCCTCGACCACCTGCAGCACGCCGATGCCGAACGGGACGGCGGAGACGACGAGGATCGCCTGCCAGGAACGCGCACCGATGCGCGGCAGATACGTCGCCGAGATCGCGACGAGCAGCCCTGCGGATGCCGTCAGGCACAGGAGGGCGATGCCACCGACACCGCTCTCGCCCAGCGCCGTCGCGACGAGGACGAGCCCGTAGGCGAAGCCGATGCCGACGGAGAGGAACCGCCGGGCGGCCGGAGGTGCGGCGGCGAGGGCGCCCAGCGCGATCAGCGTCGCGATGCCCGCGAGCGGGACGGCGGATGCATCGCGCCAGGCGATGATCACCGAGGCGACGAGGGCGAGATATGCGCCGATGAGCAGGAGAGGCACGATGCCTCTGCCCGCAGTGCGCTCCGGTGTCCGCGTCATCACCGCCGCGGCCGCGACGACCGCACCCGTCAGGACGGCGACGGCGGCAGGCAGCACCAGCAGTCCGCTGCAGCCGAGAACCAGCACCGCGAGCGCGCCGGACACGAGCGACAGCCGCGCCGACGACACAGCCAGTGACCGGATGCCGTCGCGGCCGCGTGCGAGACGACCGAACACGAGGAGACCGACGCAGACGGCCGCGAGCCCGAGAGGTGCCCCCGCACCGGCGATGCCGACGGCATCCGCCTCGTCCGCCTGTCGGAGGAACCCGCCGACGGTGGTCATACCGGTGATCACCGCCGCGGCGAGGAGAGCGAGGGCCGGCAGCGCGAGCACCGACAGCACTCCCCCGGCCACGAACCCGCGGGGGACCCGTGCGGGGAGCGGAACGACCGCGCCGATCAGCACGAGCATGACCGAGGCCGCAGCCGGGATGATCGCGAAGTGCCACGAGACCTCGAGCGCCCGGATGCCGGGGATGGCGTACACGAGAAGCACGCCCGCCGCGGATCCCGTCGCCCCCGCGACATATGCCCACAGAGGACCGAGCACTCGTCGAGCCGCGATCACGGCGTGCACCGCGATCAGCGCGAGCAGCCCGCTCACGGCGAGCAGGAACGCCGTCTCGCTCCCGAGATCGATCCGCCACACCCGCACGAGGGCGCTCGCACTCGCGATCAACTGCACGACCACGAGGGTGATGCGCTCGACGTTCGGCGGACGCATCCACTCGATGATCGCCGCCGCGGCGAAGGCGACCCCGACGGCGCCCGCCACGCCCGCGAGCGTCGTCGCTCCCGCCGCACCCAGCATGCCCGGGATGAGCGCCAGCGTGACCACCGCGGTCCACTGCCAGACCCTGATCCCGCGTTGCGCGCCGGCACCCCGCATCACGATCGCGGCGACGGCCGACACGACAGCGGCCGTGAGCCAGGGGTCGACCTCCGGTGCGGCGAGCTGGGCGATCGCGTGCACGTCGAGCCCCGCGAAGACCAGTCCGAGGCCGCCCACCGCCTCGGCGGAGAAGCGCAGGCCCCGGCGGGACAGCAGCCAGGCTCCCCCGAGGAACAGCAGGGTGATGAGACCGACGATGACGCTGCGCAGAGCGCGATCGGCGAGGTCGGGGTTGAAGTAGGTGAACACGATCGCCGCCACCGCGAACAGCCCCGCTCCCGCGGTCGCGAGAACCGACTGGAGCGTGGCGCTGCTCTGCGGCGATGCCGCCGAGCCGGTTTTGGACGAACCCGGCGGAGGCTGCGGGGGTTCCGCGGAGAGCGTCGACGATCCGTCGACGCTCACCCCCGGCCCGACGGCGGATGCCCGGGGCGACGACGCGTGATCCGCCACGGACGCGGTCGCCATGTCGGCTGACGCCCACACCACGGGGACACGCTCCAGCACGGCGTCGCGAGCGCGCATCGCCGTCGCGGCGGCGAGCGACGCGTTCCACACCTCGATCCCGATGGCGCCGCGCAGGTCGGAGCGGCATCGATTGCAGCATCCGTCGACCAGCACCCCCGTGCACACCGGACAGGTCGTGCCGTCGAGAAGCCGCAGGGCGACGGACTCGCCCCAGGTGGTCGACGGCGCGGACGCACCCGACCGGTTCATGGATGTGACGCTCATCACTGCTCCCCGGACTCGGGGACCCACCGCAGGATGTCGCCCGGCTGGCAGTCGAGCACGCGGCAGATCGCCTCGAGAGTCGTGAAGCGCACCGCCTTCGCCCGGCCGTTCTTGAGCACCGCCACGTTCGCGGGGGTGATGCCGATGGCGTCGGCGAAGTCCTGCACGCTCATCTTCTTGATGGCGAGCTGCACGTCGAGGTCGATGACGATCGGCATCAGACGACCTCCGACATGTCCTGCTCGAGTTCGAGAGCCTTGCGCAGGAGACCGCGCAGCACGACCACGAGAAGAGCGAGTGCAGCGCTCACGACGATCCCCAGGACGGCGAGCAGCGACAGCGACAGCGAGACGGCCCGACTGGCGACGATCACGATGTACGAGACGAGGATGATCGCGCCGGCCGCGACGAGAGCGCCGAGGATGATGTCGACGTACCGGAACGCCTCGACGCGGAAGATGCGATCCTCCTGCACGAGCGAGAGAAGGAACCAGATGCAGACGAGCGTCACCTCGATCAGGGCGATGAAGACCACCGCGCCGATGATCCCCGGGACCTCGAGCTGCGCGACGTCGGGATTGCGGATCGCGGTGATACGGGCGACCTCGGGGATGACCAGGGTCTGGCTGGCCAGGAGCAGTCCGAGCAGGACGATGATCAGCGCCTTGAGAACGCGAGAGACACGAGGATGCATGGGTAGCCCTATCGATCGCCAATGGGTATCTATCGAAAAACGATACCCACAGGCTGCTCCCGCCGCCAGTCGCGCGGACGTCTCTCAGCGGATCCGCAGGCTGACGCAGAGCGCCGGCTCCGGCCGCGCCGCTCGGGACTCAGGAACTAGGACTGATCGGGGTCGAACGGAGAATCGAGCGAGTCGGTGAGCTCGGCGAGCAGTGCCTCGATCTGGGGTTCGACATGCTGAGAGATCGCCGCCTGGATGTAGATGCGATGACGCAGCAGCATGGTGCAGATCTCGCGGCCCACCATGTTCGCGTACTCGTCGGCGAGTGCGACCTCCTGGCGCAGCGCGACCTTGGCCTCATCGCTCAGCGGAGGGAGGGGCGGAAGGTCTGCTGTCGCGTCGTCTGCGAGACCGGCGATCGTGAAGAGGAACGGGGCTCCGGGAACGGGTTCCGGGTCCAGCGGCAGGCCGTCGAACTCCGGATCGAGACCGTCGGCCGGGCGGTAGCTGCGAGCACGGTTGCGGGCGGCCTGCTGATCGAGTTCGCGCTGCAGCATCGGCAGGTTCCTCGCCGTGTACTCGGCCACCGCGTGATCGACGATCGTCTTGATCCGCGTCGACAGTCCGTGCTGCACGCCGTGCGGCGTGTTGGCTCCGATGCCCGCCGCCGAGAGGATCGGGGAACCCAGACACCTCCGGCACGGCGCGACCCTTCCGCGGTGGGTGGCCGGCTCCCACCGGGGCACCCAGCGCAGCCAGGCCTCGACGGCCTGGTCGACCTGCGTCTCCAACGAGCGCTCCACACGTAGAGCGTACGGGGCGCGCGGCCTCTCCACGCCGATTTCCGGCATGACGGCGGGGCGTCACTCCTCGTCGTCGCGCTCCCACGGCCACCGAGGATGCTCCGCGCGGGTGCGCCGGAGCGCGATACCGCCCCAGGCCGCCACCGCGGCGGCGGCCAGCAGCACCGCGCTCGCTCCCCCTCGGACGAGGTCGCCGGCGACCGCCGTCGCGACGATGAGGTCGCCTCGCGCCATGGCCACGCCGATCCAGACGGCGATCAGATGAGCCAGGGCCGTACCGACCGCGATGCCGGGGACAGCCAGGAACGACGGACGCGGTCGCCGCAGGGCGAGCCAGAGCCCGAGCGCGAAGGCGATCACGGCGACCAGCATCCCGACCGCGCCCGGCACCTGCCCGAGCCCGGGGGCCGAGATGATGTCGCTGTCGGTCACGATGCTGACGGCGCCGAGTCCGAAGACAGCGAGGGCGAAGAAGCTGATGGTCGCGAGCACCAGCGCCAGAAGAGCAGAAACCCCCGCGGACTCGGGTCCGCGGGGGTTCGACGATGACATGGTCGTGACTACCTCGACAGCGTCGGGCCGGCCTCGAGCGTGCGCTCATACTCGCGCTGCGCCTCGGCGTTGAGCTCGGTCTTGCGGGCGCCGCTGCGGGCGACCCAGGCTCCGAACCAGATCGTGAGCTCGCGGGCGAACACGAATGCGGCGATCGCCAGCGGGTGGAACAGCTGCGCACCCACGAGATCGTTGCCCTCGCGAGCGGTGAGCAGCCAGAACGGGGCTTCGAACAGCGCGCCGAGGATGTGGCCGCCGTAGGCGATCAGCCCGACGATGATGCCGAACACGACCCAGAGGCCCCAGCGTCCGCGGTTGATGAAGGCGCCGAGCAGCCAGAACCCGAGGAAGAACACGACGACGGGAACCCAGAAGCCCCAGGTCGTGAGCGGCGCCAACGCGGCTTCGCCGATGTTCTCGGTCGTGACGTCGCCGGCGAAGGCGCCGAGTCCGAGCGTCGCGCCCAGGTACAGGATCGCGAAGGCGAGCGTGGCGAGAAGGCCGATGCCTCCTGCGGTTCCGCGGTTGCCACGCTCGCGCGGAGGCTCGGGGGCCTGCACGAAGATCGGCTGCTGCTGCTGGGTCGGCGCGACCACCGGCTCGGCGGCGGCGGGCTCCGAGGGCACGATGCGCGTCTCGGTGTCGTCGGCCGACGAGTACGCGGATCCCGCGAGGGCGGACGAACCGTATGCGGCCGGCGGCGTGTACACGGCGGTGGCATCGGCATCGGAGTTCCACGACGACGCGGTCGTCGTGGTGTCGTCGTCGAGGTACTTCGGGTCGTTCAGCTCCGGAGTCGCGAAGGTGCCGGGGTGCTCGTTCTCAGCGGCTTCGAACGCGGCCAGGTCGGGGTCGACAGCAGGACTCGTCGTGACGGCGGGCGTCTCGTCGGCGGTGTTCGCGGGCGCGCCGGGAACACCGGCACCCGCTGCGGCGGCGGCGTCGAGTCCAGCATTCGCGCTGTCGACGACGTCGTTGACGTCCTTCGGCCGCTCGGGCTGGGGAACCTCGGGGTCACTCATGGGGTGCGCCTCTCATCGGATGTGTGCTCTGAGAGGTTACCGCCGCGCCCCCGCGCCCCGAGGGAGGCGTGCCGACGTGTCGCCCAGCCCGTGAGCCGCCTCGGATCGGGCGGCGGCGGCACGTCGGGCGTGTCAGGGGAGGACGGAGCGGAGCGCGTCACCGACGAAGGCGGTCATGACGGGCATCATCGGCATCGAGAACCAGACCAGGGCGGCGACCACCCCGGCACACATCACACCGGCGATCCAGCTGATCGCCACGTTGCGCCCCGCGACCCGTGTCATGCCTTCAGGCTAGAGCCAGGATCAGGCGGTCGCCCGGCGCAACGCCGACGACGATCCCCTCGTCAGCGCGCGGTGCGGCCGCGAAGTCGCCACAGCAGCCAGAGACCCGAGAGCGGGACGAGGATGATGCCGAGCGCGATCACTCCGAACCAGATCAGGTCGTACCAGGTGGGCAGGAGAGGGTTCATGACCTCCGCGCCGCCACCCGTGCCGCTGCCGGTCGAGCTGCCGCTGCTCGACCAGCTGGCGAAGCCCAGCCCGGAGATGAGGATGCCGGAGAGCGTGCACAGCGCGAAGGGGACGACGATGGCGATGACCTTCTCCCCCGTCTTCCACAGGCTGCTGAGGCTCACCAGCACCGCGCCGACGAACCACCCGACGATCGGCAGCACGATGCCGCCGAAGCTCAGCGTGAGGGCCGCCGCGATCGCGTACCCTCGCGTGCTCGTCGCCGGCACGCGGGGCACCGGCGCGACCGCATCCTCCCCCACGCGTTCTCCGCGCCATGCGTCGTGGGCCTCCCTGGCGATGGCGCCAGGGTCGCCCAGGCGCCCGATCCGCTCGGCCGTCTGGGCGGGATCGAGCCCGTCGAGCTCCTCGGCGATACCGCCTCGGATGTCGGCGGCCACACCGTGCGGCAGTCCGCGCATGGCCTCGTCGAGCCGCGCGAGATAGTCGTCGCGCAGGCTGTCAGCACTGGTCCGGGTCATGATCTTCCCTCTCCCACGATGCCCGTGACCACACGGGCGAACGGTGCCCACTGCGCGCGGAACCGGGCGAGCTGCTCGGTCCCCGCATCCGTGAGCCGGTAGTACTTGCGCACCGGTCCGCTCTCCGACGGCAGGTCGAAGGTGCTGACCCAGCCGTTGTCGCGCAGCCGCCCCAACAGGGGGTAGAGCGTGCCGATGCTGGCGATGAGCCCCGCGCGGGTGAGCTCGTCGGACAGCTGCCAGCCGTACATGGGCTCGCGCGAGAGCAGGCCGAGCACGCAGTACTCGACGACGCCCTTGCGCATCTGCGCGCCGATGTCAGCTGTCATGCATCACAAGGTAGCATGTCACGCACGCTACCGATAGCCGCATCCTCCCGCTCGGCGCCTGCGCCGGGAGGACGGAGGATCAGCCCTTCGTCGCGCCCGCCGTCAGACCGCCCACGATGTACCGCTGCAGGAAGAGGAACAGGATCATCACCGGAACGGCCGCCATCACGGCGCCGGCCGAGAACGCCGACCAGTCTGCGTACCGCGGGTTCGCGACGAGCTTGGTGAGGCCGACCACGAGGGTCTGCTGCTCGACGTCGACGAGCATGACGCTCGCGATCACGTACTCGTTCACCGTGCCGATGAACGACAGCAGCGCGACCACCGCGAGGATCGGCGCCACCAGCGGCAGGATCATCGTGAAGAAGATCCGCGCATGACCCGCGCCGTCGATGCGGGCCGCCTCGTCGAGCTCCATCGGCAGGGTGTTGAAGAAGCCGTACATCAGGTAGGTGTTCACCCCGAGGGCGCCGCCGAGGTACACGAGGATGAGCCCGGTGTGCGTGTTCAGACCGATGGCCGGGAACCAGTCGCCCAGCGTCGACATCAGCAGGAAGATCGCGACCACGGCGAGCAGCTGCGGGAACATCTGGACGACCACGATCGTGACGAGCCCGATGCGACGGCCGGCGAAGCGCATGCGCGAGAAGGCATATGCCGCGAGAGCTCCGATGAAGACGGTCGCGGCTCCGGTGACCACCGCGATGATCAGGGTGTTCAGGAACCACAGGCCGTACGGGTTCTGCGGATCGCTGAGGATGCGCACATAGCTGTCGATGCCGAACGCGGAGAACAGCTGGTTGGATCCCGTCAGGGTGCCGCGCGGGTTCAGGGACGCCGACACGACATAGAGAAGCGGGAACAGCGCGAACGCGCTGACGATGATGGCGACGACATGGCGCCACCCGGTGTCGGCGAACCAGGCGCCGATCGAGCGAAGACGGGGGCCGAGATTCCGCTCGACCGTGACGGGTGCGGCGGCGCGCGTATCCGTGGTGCTCATGTCAGTTCAGCTCCTCGAGGGCCTTGGTCTTGCGGAAGCTGATGATCGAGATCGTCGCGACCACGATGAAGATCAGGATCGTGAACGCGGATGCGAGGCCGTAGTCCCGGGACTGCCCCGTGAACGCCACCTTGTAGACCATCGAGATCAGGATGTCGGTGTGTCCGACGGGGATGCTCACATCGTCGAACCGGGGTCCGCCCTTGGTCAGCATGTAGATCAGGTTGAAGTTGTTGAAGTTGAACGCGAACGACGAGATCAGCAGCGGTGCGACGGTGACGAGCAGCAGCGGCAGCTTGATACGGCGGAACACCTGCCAGGGGTTCGCACCATCCATCACGGCGGCCTCGTTCACGTCCTCGGGGATGCCCTGCAGCGCCCCCATGCAGACCAGGAACATGTACGGGAATCCGAGCCAGAGGTTCACCAGGAGCACCGACACCTTGGCGAGGTTCGGATCGGTGAGCCACGGGATGTCCGCCCCGCCGAAGATCACCTGATTGATGAAGCCGAAGCTCTCGTTCATCATGCCCGCCCAGACCAGCGCAGAGAGGAACGCGGGGAACGCGTACGGGAGGATCAGGATGATGCGGTAGCCGTTGCGGAACCGCATCCGCGTGTTGTTGAAGACCAGTGCGAGCAGGAGCCCGAGGAAGAACGTCGTCGCGACCGAGAGCAGCGCGAAGACGAAGGTCCAGATCGTCACCGAGATGAGGGGTCCGCGGATGGACTCGTCGGTGATCGCGCGCGCGAAGTTGTCGAGGCCGACCGTCGTCTGCCATCCGGGCAGAAGCTCCGCGCCGTCCTCGGCGGTGAACGCGCCCTCGCCGGTGTCGGTGTAGACGGCACCGGTCGTCGTGTCGGTGATGGTGTCGGCATCCGCGTCGTACTCGAGGCTCGAGACGTACAGATACCCCTTCTGCCCGTCGGGGGCTCGGAGGCTGCCGTCATTCGGGTCGTCGCTGAACGGGACCGAGAGCTTCTCGAGCTCGGAGGAGAGCGTGAAGACCTTCGCGAGCGGGAGCGTGTTCCACCCGTCGACCGCGACCGCCTGGCCGCCCTCGAAGTCCGCGTCCACCTCGGCCAACGGCTGCTCGGCCGTGCCGAGCAGCGCCTCGCCGGATTCGGGATCGGTGACGAGGAGGCCGTAGGTGCCGAACTGCTCGACGACGGTCACGGGGTAGGTGGCGGAGTCCTCGACCCGCTCCTGCGAGGAGGCCAGGAGCGAGGAAATCGCCTGATCCTTGGTGCCGTTGTGCCCGGTGCCGTAGTTCGTGAAGCCGATGTACCCCGTGTACAGCAGTGTGAACACCTGGAAGATGATCAGGAAGATGATCCCTGGCGTGAGGTATTTCGCCGGGACCCGCTTGCGCGAGAAGTAGATGTGGTTGACGAGGACCGTGACGGCCACGACGAGGCCGAGCACCAGCCACTCCTGCTGACCGAAGAGCACGAACGCCGCATAGAGCGCGATCGCGTCGACGACCGCCAGCAGCAGGATCTTCAGCAGCATCCAGCCGATCGGTCCGGATGCCGCGTCGGCGATCCTCGCCGCCTGGCGCTGGCGCTTGTTCAATGGAGCCGTGGGCTCAGCGAGTTCTGTCATCTCGTCCCCGTCGTCGAGCTGCCGGGGCGGACGACGTCCGCCCCGGCAGGGATCGTGCTGTGTGCTACTTGATCGCCGCGGTCACGTCGTCGACGAGCTTCTGCCACGTCGTCTTCGGGTCCGAGCCGTTGATGATCGCCGCTTCTGCGACACCCCAGAACTCCCAGACCGAGCCCATGGCGGGGATGGCCGGCATCGGCACGGCGTCGGCGCCGACGGCCTGGAAGCCGGCGATGATCGGGTCGGATGCCGCGGTGTCCGCCGCCGCCGTCAGGGCGGGAAGCACGTTCCCGGCCTTGAACAGCTCGAGCTGGACCTCTTCGGTGCCGATGTAGTTGACGAGGAAGTCGTTCGCGGCGACCTTGTTCTTCGACTCGGAGCTGACGAAGAAGCCCTTCACACCGGCGAACGGCGAGGCCGTCTCGCCCGTGGGGCTGGGGGCGGGGTCGATCGCGACGTTGATGCCGGCATCGGTGGCCGCGCCCACGTTCCACGGACCGGTCAGCCAGAAGGCCGCGGTGCCGTCGAGGAACTGCTGCTTCGCGATCTCGCCGTCGATGTCGGTGTTCAGCGTGCCCGCTGCACCCTGCGCGGCGAGCCAGTCGGCGAAGGCGAAGCCGCCGTCGCTGCCGAGCTGGAGGTCGGTCGAGTCGTAGCTGCCCGAGTCGTCGGTGCCGAAGACGGGAGCCCCGAACGCGGTCTGGAACGGGTACAGGTGGTACGGGTTGCCCTCTGCGCCCTGCTCGACCACGAATGTGCCCTTCGAGACCATGTCGTCGAAGCTCGTGGGCGCCTCGGGAACCATGTCGGCGTTGCGCAGCACGGCGATGTTCTCGACCGCGTACGGGAGCATGTAGACCGTGCCGTCGTAGGTGGCGGCCTGGAGGGCGACGGGCAGGTAGTCCGCCGACGAGTCGCCGAGTTCGAGCGGCGCGACGACACCGTTGGTCGACAGCTCGCCGAGCCAGTCGTGGGCGCCCATGACGACATCGGGGCCCTTGCCGGTCGGCACCTGCTGGATGAAGTCGTCCTTCATGTCGTCGACGGACTTGCCGACGAGCTCGACCTTGACGCCGGTCTTCTCCTCGTAGGAGTCGGCCGCACCCTGCAGCGCATCGACGCGCTCGGCGTCGACCCAGACGGTCAGCGTTCCGCCGCTCTCGGCGCCCGACGAGTCATCGCCGTTCGTCGCGGTCGAGCAACCGGCAAGGGAAAGAGTCGAAACGATCGCGATGACGCCGGCGGCGACGATGCCCCTCTTGTTCACCTTCATTGGTGTGTGCCTCTCTGAGTACTGGTGGCCTGCGGTACTGCAAGCGCTTACAGTATGCAACGAGATCGACGGGATCTGCAACGAGAATGCAGGTCGATACCAAGCTGTGACCGCGATCTCGGCGATGAAACGTTGTGGAAACGCTTCCAAAGAGGCGTGGAATCAGCGGTATCGATACACTTTGCGTATGGCTGACAGTTCCTTTGACATCGTCTCGAAAGTGGATCACCAGGAGGCCGAGAACGCCCTCAACCAGGCGCGCAAGGAGATCGAGCAGCGCTACGACTTCAAGGGCACCGGCGCGTCGATCGCCTGGAGCGGCGAGCAGATCCTGATCATCGCCGGCACGGAAGAGCGCGCGAACGCCGTTCTCGACGTGTTCCAGAGCAAGCTCATCAAGCGCGGGATCTCTCTCAAGAGCCTCGAGTCCGGCGACCCGTTCGCAAGCGGCAAGGAGTTCCGCATCGTCTCCTCCCTCAAGGACGGCATCTCGTCGGAGAACGCGAAGAAGATCAACAAGATCATCCGCGACGAGGGGCCCAAGGGCGTGAAGAGCCAGATCCAGGGCGACGAGCTGCGCGTGCAGTCCAAGAGCCGCGACGACCTGCAGTCGGTGATCGCGCTGCTCAAGGGCTCCGACCTCGACCTCGATCTGCAGTTCATCAACTACCGCTGAGTCACGCACACAGAGAGGGGGCGGATGCGCGGCATCCGCCCCCTCTCTGTGTGTCCAAAGATCCCATTCCGATATATGGGCGTCGGTGCCGGAGACTTGATGCTGTCGCGTCCCGATGCGACAGACGATACGGCGATGCACGATGCGCTGCCGGGCCACGGTTCCGCGGCTTCGCGAATCGCGGTCCTCGCCTTGTGGGGACTGGGCAAAGTACAGCTCCGTGTACGCCATCGTCTATGGCCGGCGGGTGTCTCAGACACTCGCCGGCCATAGAAGAATCCTGTACGAGATCCCGCGAAGACGCACGCCCGACGAGCGCCTGCGCGCACGTCAGAAAATGCGTCTGTGGATTGTTGGCATCGCGATCTACTTCGTGATGTAGTGGCCGTCCGGGCACATCATGGGGGGCTCGGATCTGGAAAGCAACTGGGGGCAATCCATGAACAGCAACAGCTCGATGACGAGTATTCGAGAAAGCAAGCAGCTCTTGGCCGAGGAGGTGTTCCAGCACATCGGCGCGCAGATCGTGGACGGCGTGCTGGAGCCGGGGCATCGCATCCGCGATGTCGACGTCGCCGAAGAACTGCACGTGTCGCGGACTCCGGTGCGAGAGGCGTTGCAGCGCCTCGAGCGCCTCGGGCTCGTGACGATGTACCCGAGCCGATACACCGAGGTGACCGCAGTCACTCCGGAGACCGTGGAGCAGACGCTCGAATTCGCGGGGTATCAGGCGGGGATGGCGGCTCGCATGGGCGTCGCACGGATGACGCAGCACGACCGCGAGACCCTCGCCGACCTCGTCGAGGAGATGTTCACGGCGCTCGACGACGACGTGCGCATCTCCCACACACGGTGGGCGGTGTTCTCGTTTCTCAGCGAGCGCAGTCGCAACGTCCAGCACCAGGTGCTGATCAACGACGCGAGCATGGCGCTGTTCCGCAACCTCCGCGGCTGGACCGTGCCCGACGACGACAGGGAGCGGATGCTCCAGGTCTATCGGGACTTCCGGCTCGCGGTGCTGCGCGGCGATGCAGACGATGCCGAGCGTCTCGCTCGGCTGATGCACTACGTCTGATCACCACCGGCTGCGGCCGACCAGCCTCTGACCCAGCGGTCGAGGCGGCGATACGCTTCCTCTCTCGCCTCATGGCGAGAGAGGAAGACGTCGTGCAGCGCACCGTCGATGCGCTCGACCGTCACCGAGGGCCCGAGCTTCAGCGCCGCACGTGCGATGTCGTCCACCACGAGCACCGAGTCAGCCCGCGTGAGGTCCTCCGACCACCGCGTGGGCGTCGCGGAACGCGCCGAGAGCAGCACGCACACGGGCGCGTCGATCGTCAGCCCCGCGGCCACTGCGGCGTGCCCCGAGAGCACTGCGTGGAACCAGCCCGCATGCACGGCCATCGTCTGCGCAGGCCGCCACACGGGGTTCACCTCGACCGGATCGTCGGGGTCGGCGACTTCCTGCTGCGCTCGCGTGTAGAAGCCCAGATCGACCTGCGGAGCGACCTCCCGCGGCGCCCAGCGCGCCTGCAGCTCGGCCACGGGCGCGATCAGCGGCCGCGCGGACGCGACCTGGAACTCCAGCCACGGACTGTTCAGGATCAGAGCGGACGCGGCATGCGGGTGCCGTGACGCCCACAGACTCAGGGTGAGCCCCCCGGTCGAATGCCCGAGTAGCACCAGACGGCGGCCGGAGGTGGATCCGTCGACGCTGCGCCCCATCGCCTCGAGGGCTGCGGCGATGTCCTCGTCGTAGGCGGCGAGGTCGGTGATGTACCCGGGCGTCTGCCCCTCCCGCAGGCTGCGACCGTACTTGCGCAGATCGAGCGCGAAGAACCGCGCGCCTCTGGCCGTCCAGAACCGGGCGAGCCTCTTCTGGAAGAAGTAGTCCGACCACCCGTGCACGTAGAGCACATCGACGTCGTCGAGAGGGCGACGGCGTCCGCGCAGCCGATCCCACCAGCTCCGCTCCCCCGGCAGAGCGCGCACAAGAGTGGCGACGACCGCTCCCTCGTCGTCATCGGCGAGCGTGAGCGTGAGCTGCTCGAACTCGTCGCCGAGGACGTCCGCGATCCAGTCAGCCATGTCGCCAGGCTAGCCGACACTCTCCTGCTCCTACGGAGCGGCGTGTCCGTCGGTGAGGTTCAGATGACCGACGACGGTCACTCCCCGCGGGAGACGCGCACCATCTCGTCGCGAGGGACGACCTTGACGCGGGCACGCTCGTGCGGGGCACCGAGAGAGACCTCGTGCTCGTCGAGACGGTGCCAGCCGTCGAGGTCGGTCCACTTGACGTCGCGCTCCTGCAGCAGAGCGGGGATCGCCTCTTCCGAGGGGTCCTCCGGGTGCCACCAGGAGCCCTGGTCGTTGATGATGTGACGCACGGTCTCCATGGCGTCGGACTTCGTGTGACCGATCAGGCCCACCGGTCCACGCTTGATCCACCCGGTCGCGTAGATGCCCGTCATCTGCTGATTCGAGTCCTTCGCGAGCACCTGGCCCTCGCGGTTGGGGATCACACCATGCTTCTTGTCGAACGGCACGCCCGGCAGCGGCGAACCGAAGTAGCCGATCGCGCGGTAGAGCGCCTGCAGCGGGACCTCACGCATCTCGCCGGTGCCCACGGCACCGCCCTGACCGTCGGGCTTCGTGCGCTCGTAGACGAGTGCGGCGACGCGCCCCGCCTCGTCCTTGCGGACCTCGACCGGACGGGCCCAGAAGTGCAGGTGCAGACGACGGGATGCCGTGCCACCGACGTTGTTCTCATCGCCTCGGGCGTCGTTGACGGACGGGCGCTTGCGCCACGACTGCAGGATGCGATCGATGACCATGACCTGCTTGTTGCTCGACACCGCATCCTTCGATGCCTCGTCGTAGTCGAAGTCCTCGTCGTAGACGACCATGTCGACGTCGCGCAGCTCACCGAGCTCACGCAGCTCGAGCGGGGTGAACTTCACCTGCGCAGGGCCACGTCGTCCGAAGACGTGCACGTCGGTGACCGCGCTGGCCTTGAGTCCCTCGTAGACGTTCTCGGGCACCTCGGTGACCAGCAGGTCTTCGGCGTGCTTCGCGAGCATCCGGGCCACGTCGAGGGCGACGTTGCCGTTGCCCAGCACGCCGACGGATGCGGCATCCAGCGGCCATTCGCGCGGCACGTCGGGGTGGCCGTCGAACCAGCTGACGTAGTCGGCGGCGCCGTAGGAGGCCACTGCGTCGATGCCGGGGATGTCGAGCGACGTGTCGCGGATCGCACCCGTGGCGAAGATCACGGCGTTGTAGTGCTTCTTGAGGTCGTCGAGGGTGATGTCCTCACCGAATCGCACGTTGCCGAACAGGCGGATGTCGCCCCGGTCGAGCACGTCGCGCAGCGCGTTGATGATGCCCTTGATGCGCGGGTGATCGGGCGCGACGCCGTAGCGGACCAGTCCGTACGGCGCGGGAAGCTGCTCGAAGAGGTCGATCGAGACGTCGAACTTGCGCTCGGCCTTCAGCAGGATGTCGGCGGCGTAGATGCCGGCGGGGCCCGCTCCGACGATGGCCAGTCTGAGCTTGGTCATAGGGGGTCCTTTCGTAGGCCGTCACGCTCGGCACAGGCGGCGCAGCGCCGCGGGACGATCAGCTGGAGCGTTCGACGAGGGTCTCGGCGAAGCGCGTGAGCGCCTCGCGCACGGTGCCACGCGGAAGCGGGGCGAGCGCGTCGATCGCATCCTGGGTCCAGGAATGCGCGAGCGCCAGGGTCTTCTGGGTGCCGGTGTGGTCGCGCAGCTCGGTGAGCGGTCCGTCGAGGATCGACGGGTCGGCACCATCGGCGATACGGGCGACACCGTCGTCGATGCGGGACGCGAGGTCGATCGACGCGTCGTCCGGCTCTGCCTTGAGCAGCAGGTACGGCATGGTCGGGACTCCGGCGCGCAGGTCGGTTCCCGGGACCTTGCCGGTGTCCTCGGGCTTCGCCGACAGGTCGATCACGTCGTCGAGCAGCTGGAACGCGACGCCGATCTTCTCGCCGTACACGCGCAGCGGCTCTTCGTACTCCGACGGTGCGTTCGAGAAGATGACGCCACCCTGGGTGGCGGCCGCGATCAGGGACCCGGTCTTGTCGGCGAGGACCTGGATGTAGAACTCGATGGGGTCGTCGTCGGGCTGCGCGCCGATCGTCTCGTGCATCTGGCCGAGGACCAGGCGCTCGAACGTGTCGGCCTGCAGGCGGATCGCCCGCTCACCCAGACGCGACATCAGCTGGCTCGCACGGGAGAAGAGGATGTCGCCGGTGAGGATGGCGATGTTGTTGCCCCACACCGTCTGCGCCGCGGGCACACCGCGTCGACGATCGGCGCCGTCCATGACGTCGTCGTGGTAGAGGGATCCGAGGTGCGTGATCTCGAGCGCCTTGGCGACATCGATCACCTGCTCGGTGTTGCCGTCGCCGAGCTGGGCGGCGAGCAGCGTGAGCACGGGACGGATGCGCTTGCCTCCGGCCTCGTACAGGTAGCGGCTCGCGGCGTCTGCCAGCGGATCCGCGACGCGCACGTCTTCTGCGAGGCCCGTCTCGACCTTCTCGAGGCCGTCTTCGATCGCCCGCGCGACGCGTCGGCCAGCGGTGCCGATGAAGACACGGTCGCTGAAACCGAGACGGCTCGCCAGTCGCGAACCAGGGGCTACGCGGCTCGAAGTCACGCTCTCAGCCTACCGTCGTCGGAGATGCGGGTTCGCGCACGATGTTCACGCGGGCTTGAACGCCCGGTGGAGCGCGACGATGCCGAACGAGAGGTTGCGGTACTCGACCTCGGTCCAGCCCGCCTCGCGGATCCAGGCCGCGAGCTTCTTCTGATCGGGCCAGTCGCGGATCGACTCGTTCAGGTAGTCGTAGGCGTCGCCGTTCGTGCCGGCGACACGGGCGACCCGAGGCAGCACCTGCGAGTTGTAGAAGCGGTAGGCGGCACGGAACACGGACCCGGGAGGGGTCGAGAACTCGTTGATGACGAGGCGGCCGCCCGGCTTCGTGACGCGGAGGAGCTCGCGAAGCGCCTTCTTCGGGTCGTTCACGTTGCGCAGCGCATACGACATCGTGACCGCGTCGAACTCTCCGTCGGCGAACGGCAGATCGGTGGCATCCGCCTGCACGAACGAGAGATTGCGGATGCCGCCGTGACGGCGCTGCCCTTCGGCGAGCATGCCCGGCGAGAAGTCGGCGGCGACGACCTCTGCGCCGCTGCGCGCGAGGGACGCCGACGACGAGGCGGTGCCCGCACCGAGGTCGAGGATCTTCTCGCCCGGCTTCGGGGCGACGGCGCGGGTCGTGGCCGCGCGCCACAGCGCATCGTTGCCGACCGTCATCGCCGTGTTCGTGCGGTCGTAGCCCGCGGCGACCTGGTCGAACATGCCGCTGACGCGGGCGGGGTCCTTACCGAGATCGGCGCGGTTTGCTTCGTTCGAGGTCACGGCTCCAGTCTAGGCGCGAGGTGCAGGGCTTCGAGGCGGTCGAGCCAGAGATCTGCGGTGGCATCGTCGAACGGAGCGCTCTGCTCGCGCACGCGCTGCTCGAGATCGAGCGCGAGTGCTTCGAGCCGCGTCATGATGTCGGCGGGATACCCGAACTGCGCGCTGTGCTCGGCCCACTCGTCGCGGTCGTCGACCCACGTGCCCCGCTCACCCTCGACACGGACGACGTCGAGGTCCATGTCGATGCCTGTCGCCAGCAGCGGGTCGTCCGACCAGCGCACATCCCATCCGAGGTCGATGTAGATGCGCATCCCCTTGGGGTGGTCGCGGTTCACCGTCAGCGCGTAGTCGGTCTGCCGAGGCACCAGGGTCACGTTGGGGCCTGCCGCGATGAAGGACGCCCCCGGACGCGCACTGCGCCAGCCGACGGGCTGCCCGATCCAGTCGCCCCATCCGTCGGCGCCGAGGTACACGCACTCGTGCCGCCAGTGCGGGGAGCCGTCCCACTTGCGCCACTGGAAGATCATCTCGGTGCCGGGTGCGGGGCGCGCGTCGCTCATGGACTCAGCGTAGGCGCCGCCTCGGGCCCTGCGTGTCGGCGACGAAGTAGGCTGGAGGGGTGAGCACCAGGCTGGTCGTGGAGACCCGTGAGATCGATCCGGTGGAGGACCTCCTGGCCTATGCCGATCCGGCCCGACCTCTCGCGTGGTTGCGCCGCGGAGACGGGATCGTGGCCGTCGGCGACGGTGTCGTCGAGACCGTGCGGGTGCCCGCGGGCACCTCTGGTCTGCGCTCGGCGGCGATCTCGACCGCGTGGCGTGAGCTCTCGGAAGATGCCGAGATCCACGACGACCTGGGCCTTCCCGGCACGGGACTCGTGGCCTTCGGAGCGCTGACCTTCGACGAGGACTCGGCCGCTGACAGCGTGCTGATCGTCCCGACGCTCGTGATCGGCCGCAGTCACGGTCGCACGTGGCTCACGAGCATCCGTTCCTCGTCGTCCGACGCGGCACCCGATGCCACGACGCACGAGTACGGCCCGCACTGGGCGGGAACCGTCGGCCCGGGCGCGCAGAGCCCCCAGGGCTACCAGGATTCCGTGAGCCAGGCCCTCGCACGCATCGCCGCCGGTGAGCTGAGCAAGGTCGTGCTCGCCCGCGACCTCACCGGCAGCATCCCCGCCGGTTCCGATCTGCGTCGCCTCGTGCGGGCGCTGTCGACCGGCTACCCCGACACGTGGGCCTTCGCGGTCGACGGGCTGATCGGCGCGAGCCCCGAGACGCTCGTGACGGTGCAGCAGCGCACGGTCACCGCACGCGTGCTGGCGGGGACCATCGGACGCGGTGCCGACGCGGACGCCGACACCGTGGCATCCGCCCATCTCGCCTCGAGCACGAAGGACCTCGACGAGCACGAGTACGCCGTGCAGAGTGTCCTCGCCTCGCTGCGCCCGCACACCCGTGCTCTCGCGGCGAGCGAGCAGCCGTTCCTGCTCAAGCTGCCGAACCTCTTCCACCTGGCGACCGACGTCGAAGGCGAGCTCGCCGACGGCGGCTCGTCGCTCGACCTGGTGGGTGCACTGCATCCGACCGCCGCCGTGGCCGGCACCCCGACCCCTGCCGCGATCGCCGCGATCCGCGAGCTGGAGCCGTTCGACCGAGGCCGCTACGCGGGTCCGGTCGGATGGGTGGATGCCGCGGGCAACGGGGAATGGGCGATCGCCCTGCGCTGTGCGCAGTTCTCCCCCGCCGCGACCGAGATCGCCGTCACCGCCTACGCGGGTGCCGGGATCGTGGCCGGTTCCGACCCCGAATCGGAGCTGCTCGAGACCCGCGTCAAGTTCCGCCCGCTGGTCGACGCCCTCGCCTGACCGTCCCGACCTCGACGGTCAACTGGCGGCGAGGCGCTTCTTCTCGGCCTCGACGTCGAAATCGGCGGCGGGCCACTGCGGGTCGATGCTCTGCAGCGCGTCGAGGAGCAGCTCCTGCACGGCGAGCCGCGCGTACCACTTGCGATCCGCCGGAATCACGTGCCAGGGAGCTGCAGCGGTCGACGTGCGGTCGAACACGGTCTGATACGCCGCCATGTAGTCGTCCCACAGCAGGCGCTCGTCGACATCACCCGGGTTGTACTTCCAGTGCTTGTCCGGCCGCTCGAGGCGTTCCATCAGGCGCGCTTTCTGCTCGTCGGGCGAGATGTGCAGCATGACCTTGATGATGCGGATGCCCGATGCCGCAGCCTCGGCCTCGAACGTGTTGATCGCGTCGTAACGGCGCTCGATCTCGTCGGCCGGAGCCAGGGAGCGCACCCGACCGATCAGCACGTCCTCGTAGTGAGAGCGATCGAAGACGCCGATGAACCCGGGTTCCGGCAGACGCGGCGTGACCCGCCAGAGGAAGTCGTGGGCGAGCTCCTCCGCCGTCGGCGCCTTGAACGCGGTGAGCGCGACGCCCTGCGGATCGACGCCGCCCACGACGTGACGCACGATGCCGCCCTTGCCTGCCGAGTCCATGGCCTGCAGGATCAGCAGCACCGAGTCCTTCGCGACGCCGACCCTGCTCTCCGCGAACAGGCGCTCCTGCAGCTGGTTGAGTTCGTCGAGGCCGGATTCGAGGGCCCGCGCACCGTCGGCCTTGGAGCCGTCATAGCCGGGAGTGCTCCTCGGGTCGACGTCTGCCAGACGGAATCCGTCGCCGACCTGCAGTGTCTTGGCCCACTCGTGCGCTGTCATGCGTTCATCCTGCCACCGCGGCCGGCCGTCGCAGGGGAAATCAGGGTCAGCGGGTCAGCGGGACCTCGATCAGCTGACGACCGCCCGTCGGTGTGGTCAGCACCTGATCGAGCGCAGTACGCGTCGTGACGCGCTGATACTCCCAGCCGTAGGCGAGCGCGAGCTTCTCGAGTCGCACCGTGTGCGGGGTGTAGAACGCACGGTCGAGATCGGCACGGTCTGCCGTGGCTCCGACTTCGAGCCCGTCGAAGATCGTGCCGCCGCCGTCGTTGCCCACGATCACCTGCAGTCGCGGTTCGTCCTCATCAGGCGGCAGGAGGAGCGCGCCGACGTCGTGCAGGAACGCGAGGTCGCCCAGCAGCACCCGGGTGACACCGGGAGCCCCGCCCGCCTGACTGGCGAGGGCGATTCCCGTGGCGGTGGCGACGGTGCCGTCGATCCCCGCGAGGCCGCGGTTGGCATGGACCGGCACCTTCTTGCCGCCGAGCACCGCATCGGCGACGCGGACGAGGCGCGACGAGCCGAACACGAGACGGTCATGGGGCCAGGTCGCCCGCCACACGGCATCGGCGAGGAGCTCACGGTCGAGCGGGCGCCGCACGGCCGCGAGCTCGACCTCGACGGCGTCTCGCCGCGCACGGGGGTCGGACGACGCGAGCCCGTCGTGATCCGGGGCACGCTCACTCAGGTCGACGATCTGCGAGGCGGATGCGGTGAGCCAGGCGCCGAGCCAGTCGCGGTCGCCCGCACCGGGGGCCATGGTGACGGTAGCCGCGGGCGTCGTGCGTCCGTTGAGGTTCAGCTCTTCGCCGCCTCGACGCACGGCGATCACATCGACGTCGGCCCGGGACAGCAGTCGGGTGACCTCGCGGCTGAGGGTCGGGTGGCCGAGCACGACCGCGCGCTCGACGCGTCCACCGAGCTCGTCATCGCCGAGCAGGGCGCGGTAGCCGTGCACGATCTGGCGTCCGAACCGAGCGCCGCTGACGACCTCGGCGATGAGCGGCCAGGATCCGGCGTGCGCGACCTCCTCGGCGTCGGCGCCGGCGTCCGCACCCGCGATCACCACGGTGCGAGGGCCCCGGTCGAGCACGATCGGCTCGGGCAGTGCGGGGCGTGCCGCTTCGCCCGGCACGATCTCGACGGCCGGGAGTGCGCCCGACAGCGGCTCCCGCGACGGAAGGTTGAGGTGCACGGGGCCGGCGACGCCGGGGTGGCCGTGCGGAGCATCCGCCCCCATCGCGATCCCGACCGCACGGGCGGCGATCCCCGACCAGTCGCCGTCGTCGGGACCGTCGCCGGGAACGGGAGCGTCGACCTGCTCACGCACCCAGGGTGCGAACATGCCGGGCTGGGCAGTCGCCTGGTTCGCTCCGATGCCGCGGAGCTCGGGCGGGCGGTCGGCGGTCAGCAGAAGCAGGGGCACACCGGAGTGGAATGCCTCCATCGCGGCGGGCAGGAGGTTTGCGGCGGCGGTTCCCGAAGTGCAGAGCACCGCCGCGGGAACACCGGTCTCCCGCGAGAGGCCGAGAGCGGTGAACCCGGCGACGCGTTCGTCGATGCGCACGTGCACCCGCAGGTGCCCCTGGTTCGCGGCGTGTACCGCGGCGAGCGCGAGCGCCTGCGAACGGGAGCCGGGTGAGAGCACGAGGTCACGCACTCCGTGACCGATGAGGTCGGCGATCAGGGATGCCGCGGCATCCGCAGCCGGCGACGCCGACTCAGCCGATGCCGTCACGGACGCGGATCCGGCGCGGCGCCGTCGTCGGTCTCGTCCTCGAGGCGGGCGAGCTCCTCTTCGAGGCGGCGGATGCGGGCATCCTGCTCGCTCTTGCTGATGGTGCGCAGGAACGTCGGGTCGTCGTCCGGGCCGGTGATGCGGATGGCATCGCCCGGGTCGTTCGCGCGGCGGCGACCGATGACGAACCAGAGGATCCCGCCGATGACCGGGATGAAGACGACGATCGCGACCCAGGCGGCCTTGGGCACACCGCGGTGCCGCGTCGACGGCTGCACGGCGCAGTCGACGATGCTGTACACCCAGAAGATGGCGGCCAGGAAGCCGCCCACGATCAACAGTCTTGCCACCCCTCCAGTGTAGGCGGGTGTGCGAAGGCGGGATCGGTCGTGCCGCCCCACGAGGGTTGAGATCTCATTCCGACACCCGATTGTTAGACTGCGCGGACCATGCCCCACCCGTCGATGCGCCTGCGACAGCACGGCACCGAGCGGATGCTGATCCTCCGGGTCGCTCTCACCCTCGGCCTCGCCGTGCTGCTGGTGATCGGTGCGTGGTCGACCTCGCACGGCAAGACCGATGCCCACTCCGCGCTGTGCCTCGCGCCCGGTGCGTCCGCTGCGTCGGCGGCATCCGCCTCCGGCCATCACGACGCCGGGATCACGGTCGTCGATGCGGTGTCGTCAGACGGAGGCCTCGTGGTCGCGGCCGCGCTGTGCTGCTTCCTGCTCGTGCTGCTTCTTCTGCGCTTCGGTCGCGCCTCGCATCTCATCGTGACGAGCAGAGCGCTCGCGACCTCCGCCCCGACACGCGCCGGCCCTCGCCTGCACGTCCCCGCTCTCACGCTCACCCAGCTCTCCCTCTCCCGGACCTGAATCAGGCACGCCGTCGTTCGGCGACCCCGGCCGCGCCGCGGCATCCTCACCCTGCCTGATCCCCACCGTTGGAGAGCCCCATGAAGACCCCTGTCAAGGCGACCCTGATCGCCATCGCCGTCGCCATCGTCCTCGCCGTCGTCGGCATCGTCTACGCGATGTCGCAGCGCGCCGCGGAGCCGACCGCCCCCGAGGGCGAGAAGCTGCAGACCGTCCGCACCGACTCGCACGTGCTCGACGACGGAGGAGCGGATGCCGTGACCGTGGTCGAGTTCCTCGACTTCGAGTGCGAGGCCTGCGGCGCCTTCTACCCGATCGTCGAAGACCTGCGCGAGCAATACGCCGGTGACATCACCTACGTGGTGCGGTACTTCCCGCTGCCCGGCCACATCAACTCGACCCAGGCAGCGCTCGCCGCCGAGGCCGCGGCCCAGCAGGACCGCTTCGAGGACATGTACCACCGCCTGTTCGAGACGCAGTCGCAGTGGGGCGAGCAGCCGCAGGAGACGCCCGAGGTGTTCCGGGGCTTCGCGTCAGATCTCGGACTCGACATGGCGGCCTACGACGCGGCCGTCGCCGACCCCGCGACCCTTGCGCGCGTGCAGGCCGACAAGAGCGACGGAGAGAAGCTCGGCGTGCGCAGCACCCCCAGCTTCTTCATCGACGGCGAGCCCGTGGTGCTGGAGGCGTGGGACGACCTCGAGGCCGCGATCGACAAGGCCGTCGGCGACTGAGGGCGCGGGGTCAGTCGAGCCCGAGACGGATGATGCGGTCGTCGCCGTCGGACGGGTTCCCGCGGCCGTCCGTGTTGTTCGTGAGGAACCAGAATGTGCCCCCGGCTCCGATCACGACGTCACGCAGCCGACCGAACTCCCCCACGTACTGTTCGGTGCTCGTGGTCAGGTCATCGAGAGGAACGGTGCGCAGGCGCTCGCCGCGCAGGTTGGCGATCACGATGTCGGATCCGGTGACCGCGATGCCGCTCGGGCTCGCGTCGTCGGGCGACCACTGCTGCACCGGGTCGATGTAGTCGGGGTCTCCGGCGATGCCCTCCACCTCGGGCCAGCCGTAGTTGCCGCCGGCGTCGATGACGTTCAGCTCGTCCCAGGTGTCCTGCCCGAACTCGCTCGCGTACATCGCGCCGTCGGCATCCCACGCGATGCCCTGCGGATTGCGGTGTCCGAAGCTGTACACGGGCGACCCCTCGAACGGGTTGTCGTCCGGAACGTCGCCCTCGGGCGTGAGACGCAGGATCTTGCCGGACAGAGCATCGGGGTCCTGGGCGCTGTCGCGGTCGCCCGCATCTCCGGTGGTGACGTACAGCATGCCGTCGGGACCGAACGCGATGCGGCCGCCGTTGTGGTTTCCCGCCGAGGGGATGCGTTCGATCACCGTCGTCGGCTCACCGAGAGACAGGTCACCGGCCTCTCCGCGGATCTCCCGACGCTCGACGCGGTTCCCGTTCTGCGCCGTGAAATAGGTGAACAGCTCGCCGTCATGCACCGCGAGTCCGAGCAGGCCGCCCTCGCCGCCGGGCGCGACACCGTCGATCACGGCGACCTCGCGCGTCTCGCCGCTCTCGGCGATCTCGAGCACTCGCGCGGAGTCGCGCTCGCTCACGAGAGCGACGTCGTCATGGAAGGCGATCGACCAGGGCGCATCGAGCCCTTCAGCGAACGACTCGGGCGCCGGGAGTGAGACCGACGTCGGCTCGGACATGCACGAGACGAGCAGGAGGACCGTCGACAGGGATGCGGCGGCGAGCGCGGCGGCTGTGCGCGGGTGTGATGTCGGACGGCGGCGGGTCGTCTTCGCGTGCATGACTCCATTCAAGGCGGGATCGCCACCGAGCGACACCCTCGAGCCGCGAACCGCCCCGCGGAACCGGTATCGGAGACCCCGGACGCACGAGCACAATACCGATATGAGCGAAGGCTCCTCCCTGGAGCTGCCCGTACCGGATGAGGGGCCGGAACCGGCATCCGACGATGAGATCGCACCGCCGACGAGGGAATCGGATGCGGTGCTGGGCCGCCGCGCGCAGCTGCTGGCCACCGAGCACTGGGGCCTGCTCGCGGCACGCAGCACCGCGCAGAGCGAGGTGCTCACCCGGATCACGATCTTCCTGACCCTCGTGTCGGCCGGTCTCGTGACGATCGGGCTGCTCGGGCAGGCCTCCGATTTCGGCGGCTGGTTCGGCGGCGCCTCGCTCGCGATCCTCGGGTTCCTCGCGCTCATCGGCTTCATGACGCAGGTGCGGGTGATGAACGTGTCGGAGGAGGACATGATGTACGTCGTCGCGATGAACCGCATCCGCGGCGCGTACGTCGACCTCGACCCCGCGGTGGCGGATGCGTTCCTCGCCTCGCCCTACGACGACGCCGCGGGCATGAAGCGCACGTACTCGTTCCTGCGACCTCGGGGCGCCAGCATCCTGCTCGGCAGCTCGGTGATGCTGCTGATCGTCGTGAACGCATGCGTGGTGGGGATGCTGGTCGGCTCGGCGATCATCGCCGGCGGAGGCTCGTTCGCGTGGGCCATCGGATGCGGGATCATCGCCGGCCTGCTCTTCACCGTCGGCTTCATGACGTTCGGCGGCATCGGGTTCCGGTGGGCCTGGAGTCACTACACGCCCCGGCGCCCCACTCCGGACGGAGGCACGTCGTCGCTACGCTGAGCGCATGACCGAGACGCGAACCCCCGCGCATCCCGTTCTCGCCGTCGTGCGACGACTCCCCGCGACCCTCACGATGATCGCGCTGATCCTCGTCGTCGGAGTGGTGTGGCAGGGCCTGTGGCGCCCCTTCGAAGACACCCCGTTCTTCGCCACCGTGGCCTACGGACTGCCGAACTTCCTCGACGGCAAGTGGTGGACCCCCCTCACCGGCACGTTCTTCGTGAACCAGCCGTGGGTCTACGTCTTCACGATCTCGGGATTCTGGGGCATGGCGTACCTCGAGTTCCGCCGGGGAACCCGAATCGCTCTCGCCTACTACTGGATCGGTCAGCTGTTCGCGATGTTCGCGACCGCTCTGGTGCTCGCCGTCGCATCGCAGCTGCCGTGGGCGTGGGCCGAGGCCCAGGCGCAGGCGCTCGACGTCGGCGCCTCCGGCGGAACGATGGCCTGCATCGCGGCGGCCGTCGGCCTCTTCCGCCCGCCGTGGCGGGTGCGCGGCTGGCTGGTGCTGCTCGGTTTCGTGTTCACCGCGATGCTGTTCTGGGGCGCACTCGCCGACCTCGAGCACCTGCTCGCGGTGCTGCTGATCCTGTTCGCCGACCGCACCCTGCGTGTGCGGCGCACGACAGTGCGCGAGCAGAGGCTGATCGCGGTGATCGCGCTGCTGGTGCTGGGGGCGGTCGAGATCATCACGACCTTCGTCGCCACCGACGGCCCGTTCGGTCCGACGGAGCCCGCTTCGGGGGGATTCATCGACCTGGCGATCGACCTCGTCGTGATCGTCGTGCTCATGAACGGACTCCTGCGTGGTCGCCGGTGGGCGTGGGTGCTCGTGCTCCTGCTCGGCCTGTTCAACGTCCTGGTGGCGGCACTCCTGCTGATCCTCATCACGGTCTTCTCGCAGGCGCAGGTCGACCTGCGGTGGGACGGCGAGACCGAACTCTCGCTCGCCAACGGCTTCCTCTGGCTGATCCTGCTCGTCTACCTGGTGTGGGTGCGGCGCGCGTTCCGGGCGAAGCGCAAGTCGCTGCTCGGCATCCAGCCGGCTCCCTCGGTCGACGAGGTGAAGACCGAGCTGCGTGCGCACGGCGGCGGCACCCTGTCGTGGATGACGACCTGGGAGGGCAACAGCTACGCCCGCACAGCCGGGGGAATCGTCGCGTACCAGCGGCGAGCCGGGGTCGCGCTGGCGCTCGCGGATCCGATCGGACCGGCGGATGCCCGTGCCGATGCCGTCGCGGAGTTCATCCGAACCGCGGAGCTCGCGGGACTCGTCCCGTGCTTCTTCAGCTCGGACGACGCCACCCGCCAGGCCGTGCCGTCGACCTGGCGGAGCATCGTGGTCGCCGACGACACGATCGTCGACCTTCCTGGTCTCGAGTTCACCGGCAAGCGCTGGAACTCGGTGCGCACCTCGCTGAACCGCGCCGGCCGTGACGAGATGACCTTCCGGATGACGCATCTGAAGTCGGAGTCGTGGGGCGTGCAGCAGCAGCTGCGCGCGATCTCGGAGGCCTGGGTCGGTGACAAGGACCTCCCGGAGATGCGATTCACGCTCGGCACCCTCGAGGAGGCGGAGGATCCCGAGGTCCGCCTCGCCCTCGCTCTTGCTCCGAATGGCGACGTCGACGGGTTCCTGTCGTGGCTGCCGGTCTACGGCGACGCCGGAACCGTGCGGGGCTGGACGCTCGACCTCATGCGCCGTCGGGAGGGCGGCTTCGCACCGGTCATGGAGTACCTGATCGGGTCATCCGCTCGTCAGTTCTCCGAGGAGGGCGCGCAGATCATGTCGCTGTCGGGTGCTCCCCTCGCCCACGACTATCCGCCGGATGCCGGCATGATCGCCGCACTCAGCGACCGCCTCGCGGAGGCTCTCGAGCCCGTGTACGGCTTCGGATCGCTGCACCGGTTCAAGCAGAAGTTCCACCCTCGCTACGAGACCATGTACCTGCTGTTCCGCGACGAGAGCGACCTCGCCGCGATCGGCACCGCCCTCACTCGGGCGTTCCTGCCGGATGCGACCCTGCGACAGTTCGCCGGCGCTGGTCTCGAACTCGTGCGCGGCGGCAAGGACTGATCGGGGATTCGTCACCCGTCGCGCGGCGGCTTGCGCATCTGCTTGACGTCGGTGCGCCGCTTCTTCGCGGTCAGCCGCCGCTCCTTCGACCCACGGCTCGGCTTCGTCGCGCGACGCTGAGGCGCCGGCGGCCGCAGAGCATCGGCGACGAGCGCCACGAGGCGTTCCCGTGCGGCATCACGATTGCGCAGCTGCGCGCGGTGCTCGGAGGCCGCGATCGTCAGCGCTCCGTTCACCAGACGACTGCTCAGTCGGTCGAGGATGCGGTCGCGCTGATGGGGCGTGAGAACGGCGCTGTGTGCGGCATCCCACACGAGCTCCACGCGCGAGTCCGCCGTGTTCACGCCCTGCCCGCCGGGCCCCGACGAGCGCGAGAAGCGCCACGACAGCTCGGCCTCGGGGATCGTGAGGCCCGAGGAGACCCGGAGCCCGGGGCGGTGGGATGACGGCATGCATCCATCATCCCTCCGCCCAGGTCAGTTGTCGGCGTGCGCGAGCTCGGTAGGCAGGTCGGCATCCGCATCGGCATCGGTCGGCTCGCGCTTCGCGGTGTTCGCGACGTGGGCGCGGCCGACGACGATCGCGGCGACGACCATGAGCGCGGCACCCAGCCAATACGGGGCCGCGTGGCTCACGGTGACGTAGAGGGCGCCGGCGATCAGCGGTGCGACGGTGTTCATCGCCGCGGCGAGCGACTGGGTCGCTCCTCCGAGCCAGCCCTGCTCGTCGTCGCCGACCGCGTTCGACATGGCTCCGTCCATCGCTGCCTGCGAAGCCCCCTGGCCTGCGGCGAGCATGAGCGCACCCACGATGAACACCCACGGCTGCGCGAAGATCGAGGCGACGACCGCGAGGCCGATCAGGCCGATCATCTGCGCGACGATGCCGCTCACGATCACGCCGCGCTCTCCGATGCGCGGGAGCAGGATGCCGAGCAGCACGCCCTGGATGAGGATGTCGATGATGCCGACGGCCGCGGTGAGCAGACCGATCTGCGTGGGCCCCCACTGGATCGAGTCCAGGGCGAGCACGCTGAAGTTGTTGACGAAGAAGCCGAACGGCAGCGCGAGCAGACCGAAGCCGATCATGAGGCCCCGGAGCTCCTTGCGGCGGAAGGCGTCTTTGAAGACGGCGAACGGCTGCAGGTCGCGGACGGCGATGCGCGGGATGCGGTTCTCGGGCTTCAGGCTCTCGGGAAGCAGGAAGATGCTGAGGATCGCGATGATGAGCCCGACCGCCGCGGTGAGGAAGACCGGGAGCTGCAGACTCACGGCGGCGAGGAGACCGCCGATCGCCGGGCCGATCATCATGCCGATCCCCGACAGGGCACCGAGCAGTCCGAACCGCTGCGCGCGCTTCTCGGGCGGGGTGATGTCGGCGAGGTAGGCGAAGAGGGCGGGCATGTCGCCGGCGGTCAGCCCCTGGATGACGCGGGCGAGGACGAGCACCCAGATCGCTCCCCCGATGCCGAACAGCGTCATGGCGAACGCGGCACCGAATGCGGCACCGATGATGACGGGGCGACGGCCGAAGCGGTCGGAGAGACGACCGAGGAAGGGAGCGACCAGGAAGGCGCACAGGCCGTTGATCGCTTCGAGCACTCCGACCCAGATCGCGAGATCGCCCTCGTGCGACACGTATTGCAGCACGACGAAGGGCAGGACGGGGAGGACGACGGTCATGCCGATGACGGAGAGCATCGTCAGCACGATGAGCATGATCCAGGCGCGCTTTTCGCTGCGCGCAGGCGGGTTCGTAAGTGAAGTCACTCCGAAACTGTATCAATACCAGTTTTGTTGTCAAGCCAGTTTTGTATCGAGTGCGCGATATCGTTGAGACATGACGAACTCCGCACCCCTCGGACGCCGGGAGCGCAAGAAGGCGGCCACCCGCAAGAACATCTCCGACGTCGCGACGATGATGTTCCTCGAGCGCGGCTTCGACAACGTCAGCATCCGCGAGGTCGCCGATGCGGCCGACGTGTCTCCCACGACGGTGTTCGCGCACTTCCCCCAGAAGGAGGCGCTCGTGTTCGACGAGGACGACGAGCAGCGCGATCGGCTCGTCGCTGCCGTGCGCGACCGCGCAGCCGGGATCACCATCAACCGCGCGATCCGCGATTTCTACACCGCCGAGGTCGGCGCCAACATCGACGAGCACGGCAACGACGTGACGCGGATCTTCCTCGCGTTCCTCAATGAGACCCCCGCGCTGCGCGAGTACGCCGCGAAGATGTGGCTGCGGCACGAGGATGCCCTCGCGGATGCGATCGCCGACGAGCTCGGACTCTCCGAGCCGACGGCGGAGATCCGCGTGTACTCGCGATTCGTGCTGCAGATGCAGCTGCTCGTCAACGAGCACGAAGACCAGCTCGGAATCCTCGATGCCGGGTTCGCCGTGCTCGAGAACGGCTGGGCTCCGGTCGAAGCGGCCATGACGGCGTCGGAAGACTGAACCCGCCCTGGCGGCGTCAGCACCCTCCGCCGTAGCGGCGATGCCAGGATGGTCGCATGGCATTCGGAATGGTCCGCGACGTGCTGCGCCCCACGGACTCTCCGCGCGCGGATCGGGTGACGTACGTCGAGCTGTTCTTCGACCTCCTGTTCGTCCTCGCGTTGACGCAGCTGTCTGCCTACCTCTACGACAACCAGACGCCTCTGGGCGCCGTCGAGGGCGTCATCATGGTGTGCGCGCTGTGGTGGGCGTGGGTGTCGACCACCTGGGTGACGAACTGGCTCGACCCCGTCAAGCTCCCCGTGCGCGCGGCGGTGATCGCACTGGCCTTCGTGGCGCTCGTGATGAGCGTCTCGATCGCCGAGGCGTTCGGCGAGCGCGCGTGGGCCTTCGCGATCGCCTATGTCGTCTTCCAGGTCGGACGCACGGCCTTCATCGTGTGGGCGACAGCCCGCCACGATCGGCGGGTGGCCCGCGACTTCTCGCTCATCCTGTGCTGGACGGTCGCCGGTGGCGCCCTGTGGATCGCGGGCGCACTGATGCCCCTCGGGTGGCAGCTGCCGTTGTGGGCCGCAGCACTGGCACTCGAACTGCTGGGCACTGTGCTCGGTTTTCCGGTCCCCGGACACGGGAAGGTCCGGCTGAGCTCGTGGGACCTCTCCGGTCCGCACATCGCCGAGCGCACGTCGCTGTTCGTGCTCATCGCACTCGGTGAAGGCCTGCTGGTGACCGGCTTCGCGTTCGTCGACAAGGAGTCGTCCGTCGCATCGATCGCTGCTATGATGACGGCGTTCGTCGCGGCAGCGGCGACCTGGTGGATCTACTTCGATCACGGCGAACGCATCGGCGCCGAGGCGATCGAGGCATCGGACGAACCGGCACGGCTCGCCCGCACCGTCTACACCTGGGTGCATCTTCCGATCATCGCGGGCATCGTGCTCCTGAGCGTGGGCGACAAGGAGATGCTCGCACTGCCCGACCAGCACGGCCTCGCCGCGACGGTCGTGGTCGTCGGCGCACCGATCCTCTTCCTCACCGGCACGGTGCTGTTCCGCCGCGTGCTCGAAGGGCGCTGGGCGCGGGCTCAGCTCATCGGTCTGGTGGCTCTCGTCCTGCTCGCCGGTGTGGGGCTCGCAGGTGTCATCGTCACCGTCCTCGCCCTGTCGATCGCGACCGCGCTGGTGCTCGTCGGTGTAGCAGCGGGCGAGACCGTCGAGCGTCTGCGTCGAGGCCGCCGCTCAGGGGGCTGACCGGGCGTTCAGATCCCGGACAGAGTGGACGCGACGGCGGGAGTCGAACCCGCAACGCCGTCAGATATGAGCTGAGGCCCGGGACCGCCCGGATCGCCGCGATGGGAATGACGCTACCTCGCCGTGATCTGGATGACCAGCATCGTTGCGGGGATTGACAAAGTGAGTCCTCGCGTGTCGAGAGGCGTCACGCCGCGTCATCCGACTCCGTCCGGAGCGAGGTGTACGGTCACCTCATGGCCGTTGATGAGGACACCGCCCCCACCGGCCTCAAGACGCATCGATACCTGCGACTGTCCCTCGTCTTCATCGTCTTCACGCTGCTGCTCAGCGTGGTGATCCAGACGATCGTCACCTCGTGGGAGCCGTTCACTGTCGGATGGACTCCTCTGCCCTCGATCAGCCACTACTTCTACACACCGGCTCGCACCGTCTTCGTGGGGGCTCTGATCGCGGCATCACTCGCACTCCTCGCGCTGTCCGGGCGTGACCGCGCGACCACCCTGCTCGACATCTCGGCGCTTTTCGCGCCGTTGATCGCGATCGTGCCGACCAGTCTCGCGAACCACCAGCGAGTCGGCCCGTTCGAGTGCCCTGACAACGTCGAGTGCGTACCGGTCGAGTTCCAGGGCGACATGCGACTCGGCATCGCCGTCTACGCCATGGTCGTCGTGGCGCTCGTGATCACGATGGCCGTGATCCGGCGCCGCACCCGCACGCCGAACCCCTCGGCCCGACTGGTGTCGATCATCGCGCTGATCACGGCGGCCGCCGTCGCCGCCCTCGCTTTCGCACCCGCACTCAACGAGTACTTCCCGTTCAACCTCTGGCCGGTGCACAGCATCCACTTCGTCGTGACCCTGCTGTTCTTCGGCGTATTCGCCGCGGTCCCGATCCTCTACGCCGGCGGGCCGCTCGACCCCGGCGAGACCCCGCCCACTCCTCGCCAACGATCGATCTACCGCTGGATCGCAGGTCTCCTGATCGTCGACCTCCTGCTGCTCGTCGCGGCGCTCGCCTTCCGCCAGGTGTTCGGCGAGACCCCGGTCGTGCTCTTCGGCGAAGCCGTCGCGCTGACCCTGTTCGCCGCCTTCTGGTGGGTGCAGACCTTCCAGCGATGGGATGACCCGAACCCGCCGTCGATCATCGCCCGAGGTGCCGACGGCGGCTGATCAGACCTCGAGCGTGGCCACGATCTTGCCCCGACCACCGCCGGCCGCGAGATCGGCGAGCGCCGCAGGGATCTGGTCGAATGGATAAGTCTTCGAGACGACCGGCGTGATCACTCCGTCATCCACCAGAGTCGCGATGCTGCTCAGCTGGGCGCCATCCGCACGCATGAACAGGAACTCGTACCTGACCCCGAGGCGCTTCGCCTGGCCCCGGATCCTGCGGCTCAGCGCGGCGATCGCGAGCCGCACCACGGCGTTCAGCTTCTTGCGCTTCGCGAACGCGGGGTCGGGGGGACCCGAGATCCCGATGGCCAGGCCACCGGGCTTGAGCACCCGCAGCGACTTCTCGAGGTTCTCCCCGCCGAGGCTGTCGAGTACGAGGTCGTAG
Organism: Microbacterium sp. 22215; assembly: GCF_052045655.1. Lineage (NCBI taxonomy): Bacteria > Bacillati > Actinomycetota > Actinomycetes > Micrococcales > Microbacteriaceae > Microbacterium > Microbacterium sp. 22215. The sequence goes on along the minus strand of NZ_JBQEPC010000001.1, from coordinate 150,880 downwards.
TCCGAGAGCACCTCTTCGAAGTCCTCGGTGCGGTAGTCGACCACGACGTCGGCACCGAGGCGGCGGACGAAGTCGGCGTTGGCTGCGCTCGCGGTGGTGGCGACCGTGGCTCCGAGGTGCTTCGCGAGCTGGATCGCGATCGAGCCGACACCGCCCGCGCCCGCGTGGATCAGGACCCTCTGACCGGACCCGACCCGCCCCCGCTCGACCAGCGCCTGCCAGGCGGTGAGCGCCACGAGCGGCAGCGACGCGGCCTCCGCCGCCGTGATGCGCGTCGGGACGAGAGCGAGATCCGACTCGGCGACCGCGATGCGTTCGGCGAACGCCCCCATCCGGCGCTCGTCGGGCCGGGCGAACACCTGATCGCCCGGGCGGACGGACTCGACGAGCCCGCCGACGCGGATCACGGTGCCGGCGACATCGTTACCGAGCACGACCGGCAGGGAGTACGGCAGGATCTGCGCGAACTCGCCCACGCGGATCTTCTCGTCGAGCTGGTTGAGTCCGACGGCCTCCACCCGGATCAGGACGTCTCGGTCACCGACCTCGGGTTCAGCGGTCTCCCTCAGCTCGAGCGGCTGCTTGTACTTCGTGAGCACGAATGCGCGCATGAGTGTTCTCCGTGGCTTCTCAGGGAAGATGTCAGACGGCCGAAGCGCGCAGCTGCGGGTAGACCGCGTCGAGCGGCGCACTGAGACCGGCCTTGAGCTGCACCGAGATCTCGTCCGCGAGCACCTCGTACTCGCCCCGTTCGGTCGCATCGAGGATCGCCCGCACGAGGTCGGCCGGGTCGGTCTTGGGGTCGGACACATGCTCGGCCATCGCCGTGTCGACGTAGCCGACGTGCACGCCGACGACGTGCACTCCCTCGGGCGCCAGCTCGAGACGCAGCGAGTTGGTCGCCGACCACAGGGCCGCCTTCGTGGCGCTGTAGATGCCACCCACCGCGAACCATGCGAGAGCCGAGTGGATGTCGATGACCGTGGCTCCGTCGCGACCCGACAGCAGCGGGGCATATGCACGCGTCAGGAAGAGCGGGCCGAGGAAGTTCGTCTCGACGTTGCGCCGGATCTCGTCGTCCGTGTGCGTGAGGATCCCCGCCGTCGGCACGGACGCGCCGGCGTTGTTGATCAGCACGGTCACGTCGGATGCCACCTCCACGGCGTCGCGGATGGACTGCGCATCGGTGACGTCGAGGGTCAGAGGGACGACCCGGGCGTCATTCCACTCGCGCGGCGTGCGTGCACTGGCGTAGACCTTCGCAGCCCCGCGCTCGAGCGCCTGGTGCACGAACTGGGTGCCGATGCCTCCGTTCGCACCGGTGACGAGGACGACAGCTCCGTTGAGTGAAGGCATGGACCGCTCTTTCTTCTCTGCGACTTCTTCTTGCGACAATGAGGTGTGATCGCTGAGCAGATGCACAAGCGACTTCACTCATAACCGACTGTACTCAGTTTCTATTCCGAGGGGACGCGAATGTCGAGCCAGGCCACACCTCTCGGGCGACGCGAGCGGAACAAGCAGCAGAAGCTCGAGCGGATCACGTCCGCCGCCGCCGAGCTCTTCGCCGCCCACGGCATCGACGACGTCACGACGCAGCAGATCGCCGAGAAGGCGGATGTCGGCACCGGCACGCTCTTCCTCTACGCCAAGACGAAGGGCGAGCTTCTCCTGCTCGTGCAGAACGTGCACTACGCCGAGGCGCTGGAGGCCGGACGCACGGCGGCCGAGGCGACGACCGACACACTCGACGCGGCGATGGCCCTCCTGCGTCCGATCATCGAGTGCAACCGCGTGCAGGTCGAGAACGGCCGCACGTACCTCCGTGAGATGGTGTTCGGCAACCCCGCAGATGCGCATCATGCCGAGGCGCTGAGGATCGTCGGCGAGACCGAGGCGGCGCTGACCGATGTTCTGAACCGCGATCCGCGGATCGACGAGCACCGTGCCGCGACATTCGCCCGCATCGTCTCGGCGGCGATGTTCGTCACCATGGCGGCGAGCGTGAACGCCGAGGCGAGCATCGACGAGATCGCCGCAGACGTCAGGTCGCAGATCGCCGCGCTGCTCGACCGATGACCCCGGCGCTCACCGCCTGATCGAATCGTGGAACGGGTTCGGCTCGAGCGTGACGTCGGTCGACGCATCCGCCCAGGTGCCGCCGTCGCCCGAGGCCCGTCCCCGACGCAGAGCCCCGAGCACCTTCGTCGCGGGCGCACCGATCGCGAGTGCGGCCGCACCGCTGAGGGTGCGGTCCGCGGTGCCGAGTACGCTCGCGCGGTGCCACGCCTCGTGCAGGGCGCCACCCCGTGCCGCGGGCACCGGTCTCGCCGGCAGAGCACCGGCCCTGCGCAGCGCGACGAGCTGCTCGACGTGCTCCCACCAGGTCGATTCGGCCGAGGAGTGGAAGTAGTTGTCACGCAGCCAAGCGGGCAGCGGATGCCGGAAGCGCCCCGCCACGACCTCGCTGCGCCCGCCGAGCAGACCGCTGCCGACGAACACCGTGTTCAGCAGGCTCTTGCTCACTCCGAACGAGTCGAGTGCGATCACCGGAACGCCGAGCGCCACGGCCTCGACGGCCGCGGTCGAGCTCACCGTGACGAGCCCGGCCGCCGTCGACAGCGCCTGCGCCATCGATCCGTAGGACACGACGAGGTTGTCGGGCAGCCGAGCGGGCAGGAGGTCTAGATAGGGGTCGCGCTCGAGGTGGGTCTCGGACTCCCCCGGTCGCGAACGCAGCTTCACGACGACACGACGGTTCGGATCCGCCTCGGCCGCCCGCACGAGGGTCGCCGCGATCTCCGCGCGCTCGTCGCGGCCGACCGGCACCAGCGCCTGCGCGGCGAACACGATGTCCGTCGCCGGCATCCGCACCGGACGCATCTCCGCCTGCGGCACCTGTTCCGGCGACCGGGGTCGCTCGGCCACGAGAGTGCCGGTCACGCCTGCGGACTCCGACGTCAGCACGCGCGCGCGATCGTGCGCGAGCATCCGCGAACGCGACCGTGCGAACGGCAGAGTCGCGAGCGCTGTCGGCACCTGCACTCCGATCAGGCGTCCGAGCTCGGCGAACGCCCGCTCCTCCCGATGCGAATGCACGACGAGCAGGTCGGCGTGCCGGCGGTAGTCGAGGGCGCCGCGCTGCGCGGGGATCGCCATGCCGGGGAGCCCCGCGACGACGACCGGGCGACGCGACAGCCCGTCGATGATCCGGCCCAGGAGGCGCACGAAGGGACCACGCCCGGCGAGCAGGACGACGTCGGGGCGCTGACCTTCGAGCCACCCCGCAGCCTGCGCGAAGGCCACCCTGGTGATGTTCTCGGGCAGCATCCCCGTTCCGCTCAGTGCCGTGCGCTGCTGCTCGACGCTCGCCGTCAACAGCGTCTGCACCAGCAGCAGGTGCGGGCGGATGCCGGGCACGCTGCCGAGCAGCGACGCCGACCACTTCACGAACGAGTCGGCGTCGGCGATGGCGACGACCCGCAGCCCATCCGAACTGCTCATCCGCGTTCCGCTCATGCCCGTCCCACTCCCGCCTGATCTGCCCGCGCCGTTCCGGTCACGCCGGAACGCGTCGCAGCTTCGCCATCGGTGCGCGCTCGCTGTCGAACACGCGCTTGACGCCGTCGCCGAGGGCCGTCTCGATCACGCGGATGTCGCGCACGAGGTGCTCGAGGCCGGTCGGCTCGAGCGAGGCCGCGTGGTCGGAGCCCCACATGGTGCGGTCGAGGGTGATGTGGCGCTCGACCGCGACGGCGCCGATCGCGACGGCCGCGAGCGAGATCTGCAGGCCGCGCTCGTGGCCCGAGTATCCGACCGGCACGCCGGGGTAGCGGTCGCGCAGCGTGGCGATCGCCCGGAGGTTCGCCTCCTCGGGCTCGAGCGGATACGTCGACGTGGCGTGCATGAGCACGACGCGGTCGGTGCCGAGCGTCGAGAGCGCGCGGTCGATCTGCTCGATCGTCGACATCCCGGTCGAGAGGATGACGGGCTTGCCGGTCTCGCGCAGCGCGACGAGCAACTCGGTGTCGGTGAGGCTGGCCGAGGCGACCTTGTGCGCCACGACGTTGAGGTCCTCGAGGAACTCGACGCTGGGCACGTCCCACGGCGAGGCGAACCAGTCGAGGCCGAGCATCGTGGCGTGGTCGCCGATCGCGACGTACTCGTCGCGACCGAACTCGACGCGGCGACGGTAGTCGAGGTAGCTCATGGTGCCCCACGGCGTCTCACGCGGAACGTCGCGCATGTGCTCGGGGGTGGAGATCTCGGGCGTGCGCTTCTGGAACTTCACGGCGTCGGCACCCGCCTTGGCCGCGACGTCGATCAGACGCTTGGCGATGTCGACGTCACCGTTGTGGTTGAGGCCGATCTCCGCGATGAGGTAGGCGGGGTGACCGCCGCCGATCACGCGTGAGCCGATGCTGACAGTCATGGTTCCTCCGGTCGTCGAAATGGCCTTCTCCCCTGAGTACGCGCCGGGGGTGAACGCCGTGCGACAGGAGGGTTACCGGAGTCGGTCAGGCGGGCAACACCCGTTCGATCAGCTCGCGCACGGCACCGTGGCCGCCCGTTCGGCCGAGGACGACGCGGGCCGCTTCGAGGACGAGTGGATGCGCGTTCGCGACCGCGATGGGCCACCCGACGATGCGCAGCGCGGGCAGATCGTTCACGTCGTTGCCGAGGTAGGCGATCTCGGCGAGAGGGATGCCCTTCTCCTGCGCCCACCCGCGCAGCGCCGACTCCTTGTCGTCGATGCCGTGCAGCACCGGGACGCGCAGCTTGTCGGCCCGCGCCCGCACGACGGGGTTCACCTCGGTCGAGAGGATGAGCATCGGGATGCCGGCACGTCGGAGCAGCGACACCCCCATGCCGTCCTCGCGGCTGACGCGCACGCGTTCGACGCCGTCGGCGTCGACACTCGCGGTGTCGTCGGTGTGCACGCCGTCGAAGTCGGTCACGATCGCCCGCACGGGAATCCGCTCGGGAGTCTCGTGCAGCGCGGCGAGCGCGCGCGCGATCCTCAGCTGCTGCTCGTCGTCGATCTCGATGGCCGTCCACTCGGGCACCTCGGCGATGCGGATGCGTCCGAAGAAGCGGTGCATCGCCTGACGGAAGCCGTCGGCCCGGAACACGTAGAACGCCCCGGTCTCGAGGAAGTGCGGTTCGCGGTCCTGGCGCCGCGGCCGGTGGGTGGCGTCGTGGTTGACCGCGACGGCCGCCCCGGCATCCGCCTGATCCGGATGCTCGCGCGCCCACAGGAATCCGTAGGTCTCGTGCGCCGAGAACACACTGTCGGCGGTCCCCGAGCGCACCTCGCGCACAGCCTTCGCGAGCGCATCGCTGGGGATGAACGGCGAGGTGGCCTGCAGGAAGGCCACCACGTCGACCCGGTCACCGGACCTGTCGAGTTCATCGAGCGCATGCAGGATCGCGCTCTCGGATGACGCGCTGTCGCCGGAGATCTCGGCGGGACGCCGGACGACCCGCGCGCCGGCCGCACTGCTCACCGCGGCGATCTCGTCGTCGTCCGTCGAGACCACCACGAGGTCGACCCCCTCGGCTGCCACCGCGCTGCGCACCGCCCGTTCGATCAACGGCACCCCGCCGACCCTGCGCACGTTCTTGCGGGGCACACCCTTCGACCCACCCCGCGCCGGGATGATCGCGACCACCCTGAGGGCGTCACCCTCGCGACTCTCATCCGTCATCGTCGTCTCCTTCATCGTCCCCGCAATGCGCGCCACGCGCGCCCGATCCGTCGACGCGCGCCCAGCGCCGTCAGCCGCACCTGTTCCACTCGACCGATCCCGCCGGCCGGACGCAGCGCACGGCGCACCGCCGTCTCGGGTGGCGCCCCCGGCAGCCGCAGCTCGGCCAGCCGCTCCGGCGCGAAGTAGCGGTCGCGATCGGAGGGGCGGATGCTCGTCAGCAGCTCGACCGCGCGCCGCCGCAGGTGTGCCGCGACGACCGGCTGCATGGCGTAGCCGACCGCGTCGACCAGCAGCTGCATCCGCTCGGGCTCCCGATAGGGGGAGCCCGGCCGTGTGAGCACGTCGACGATGGTCGCGGGCACCCGGTTGCTGTTCTCGTACGGGGTCAGTCGAGAGAGCACGGTGTCGGCACCGACTGCCTCGATGTCCCTGCCGAAGAGGGCGCGCACGGTCGGCAACGCGGTCGAGAACCCGGCGATGACGGCGTGTGCGTCGATCCGCTCGGCCAGCGTCTCTGCGGCGAGCGCGCCGCGGTACTCGTGGAAGACGGCATCGTGCGCCCCCGCCCGATCACGCAGCGCGTCGCTCAGCCGGGGCGGCGCGGCAGGATGCGGCTTGAAGACGATGTGCCGAGGGTGAAGGCTCGCGGCCCGGTCGATCATCTGCGTCTGGAGAGCCACCTCCTCGCTCTCTGTCACGAGGCCGAGCGCCGAGAGGTACTGGCCCAGCACGAGCACCGTCGGCTCCCCCGTGATGACGCTCTCGAGCTCCGCCGTGTCATCCACCCCCGCGGCCGTCTCGGCGAGCACCGTGCGGAACAGCGCGGGAGAGACGGGCACCGCCGTCGCGGTGGGCGCGCCGACCAGCGGGGTCACGCCCGGCACCACGTCGGCGTGCACGACCCGCCCGATCCGCGCGGTCACCGTGTGGGGCAGGCGCACCCGCATGGGCGAGTACGTCATCAGCCCGTCACCGATGATCGTGAGGCGCGCGTGCGGGAACAGCATCATGAGAGTGCGAGCGGGAGCGACCTGCGGGCTCTGCACCAGCACCTCGAGGTCGTCGCCGTCGAGACCCCAGGCACGCGTGAACAGTCTGCGCAGCAGTGGCAGATCGGCGGCATCCGGCTTCCACGAGCTCGGATGCAGCGGCCCGAGCAGCGCGTCGAGGTCCTCCACCCGGTCGAAGCGGTCCCGAAGGGTCGCGAGCGCGGGGTCGGCGAGGATCCCGACCGACGTCTCGGGGATCCTCGACGACACGAACGGCACGAGGATGCGCTCACCGTGGTCTCCGAGGAGCCCGTCGTCGAGTGCGGCCGCGGCGGTGGCGAGGCCGTAGGCGCTGTGCAGCGCGAAGAGCTGGGTCATGCCGCCCGCCCGACCGTGCGCAGCAACGGGGCGAGCACGCGGCGCCGCGGGCCGTCGAGCCTGGCCAGCACGGCCGACGACTCGGCCTCGGGCAGCCGGGCGAGAAGCCCGCGGATGCCGGCGCGCATCTCCGCACGAAGCGACGGCGTCATCCGTCGCGCGCGCACGAGGTGACGCGAGCTGAGCGCCAGCACGGTCCACACGGCCTTCGGGAGAAAGCGGTCCGCCTCGGCATCCTCCGCCGCGATGTCGAGGACCTCGTCCATCGCACGCACGAAGTCGAGCTGGCGCCGATCGCGCACCTGCGTGAGCGAGGTCGACACCCCTCGGCGATAGAGCAGGGCTGGGGCATCGACCACCGCGAACGAACGGGCCTGCAGATGCAGCCGCCAGATCCAAGGGCGATCCTCGGCGGTGAAGAGCCCGGGGGTGAACGCGGCCAGCCCGTCGTCGATCAGCCGGCGGTGCAGCACGCCCGCCCAGGCGAAGGGGTAGTCGACCATGGTCGGCTCGTTCTCGGGAAGGATCGCCTCGCGGGGTGACCCCACTCGCTCACGCCACGGGTACGGCGCTGGCACAAGCGTGCGCACGCCGGCCTTCACGGTCACGTGATCGGTGCGGAGGAAGTCGGCGTCCAGCTCGCGCAGGCGTCGCGTGAGCACCGCCAGCCGCTGCGGCTGCATCCAGTCATCGCCGTCGAGGAAGCAGACGGCGTCGCCCTCGACGTGCGCGAGCCCTTGATTGCGGGCACTCGCGAGCCCCCGGGGCTGCGGATTCTCGATGACCGTCGAATGCGGGAAGCGCTCGGCGTAGTGACGCATCAGCGTGCCCGTGTCATCGCGGGATCCGTCGTCGATCGCGACGAGCTTGAGCGAGGCCGGATCGTCGAACTGGCGGGTCAGCGTCTCGAGCGTCGTGCCGATGTACAGGCCCGCGTCCTTGGCGGGCACGATGACGGTGACGAGCGGTGTGCGCACGGAACTCCCCGGGTCGACGGTCTCGGCATGCTCTCAGGCGTTCGTTGCCGTTCGGGGACGTGAGGGTGAACGGGCGGTGACGCTGCCCGGTGCGTCTGCGCAGCGCGCGCGCCGGATTCGCACCGAGGTCGGCGATCGGCGACGATGGGACCATGCTCTGGCCGTTCGGAACGACATGGCGCCCGGTGCGGCAGAAGCGCCGCGGCACGGTCGACCTGCGCTGGCTCAGCGCCCGCACGTGGACGCGCCGCTGGTATCCGCAGGGCATCGATCTCGGACTGTGGCACGGCCGACGCACCCTCGCGGTGAGCTGGTTCCGTCAGCGGCTCGACGGGCACCACCTCGCATCGCGTGTCGCGTTCGTCGATCTCGACCGCTCGCGCCACCTCGACGTGCTGCTCGCGGTCGAGGAGGACGGCGAGCTGCAGCCCGCGCGCATCCACGCCGGTGGCCTGGCCTGGTTCGACGATCGTCTGTTCGTCGCAGCGACCGGCAAGGGCATCTGGGAGTTCGACCTCGCCGGCATCCGCCGCGTCCGCGGTGCCGAGGCGCGACGCCTCGCCGGCGCCGACGGTCGCGGCCTGCGCGCGACCTCTCTCGTCGCGGTGCGCACGCGCGTGCATCCGATCGACATCCGGTGCTCGTATCTCGGTCGCGTGTTCGACGACGACGGCACACCCCTGCGTCGGGTGCTGATCGGCGAGTATCTGAAGGACGACACGGGTCGCATCGCGGAGTTCTCGATCCCGGAGTCGGACGACGACGCGTTCCGCGAAGAGAGCCGCTTCTCCCCCGGCATCCGTCGCATGCAGGGCGCGGTGCGCTGGGGCGACCGGCACTTCATCAGTCAGTCCGATCGCATGCACCCCGGAGTCCTGTGGACGGGGACCCGCGACGCACTGGTGCGCGACCGGGTGCCGCTCCCGGTCGGATGCGAGGACCTGGCGCTCGACCTCGACGCGAAGCTGCTCTGGTCGCTCGGGGAGCATCCGTGGAAGCGCGTGGTGCGCGGAATTCCGTTCGCATCGCTCGGGGTCGACGGCTGACAGCGGACGCCTCAGGTCGCGAACGTAGACTGTCCGGGTGAAGAACCGCGCACCTTTCCTCGTCTACACCGTGCTCCGACTGCTGGCTTTCCTCGTGCCGCTCGCGATCCTGTGGTTCTTCTTCCCGATCTTCCGCGAGTTCTGGTGGCTTGCCGCGATCTTCGCCGCCCTCATCGGCGTCAGCATCTCGATGCTGTTCCTGCGCGCGCCGCTGACCGACGCGTCCGCGCGGCTCGTCGAGCGCCGGGGCGGACGCAGCGAGGCCGAGCAGGCCGATGCGGATGCCGAAGACGAGGCGATCGACGACGCCACCGCGGCCGACACAACCCTCTCCGCCGACACAGCCCTCCCCGCCGACACAGCCCCCCGCCGCGAGGACTGACTCAGAAGGCGAGCGCCCAGAAGAACGCGCCCGAGTACAGCAGTGCTGTCAGCGAGGTCAGCGCGAGGGCGATGACCAGCTCCTTCGCCTGGCGGTAGGTCCAGACGATCAGGATCGCCGGGAGCCCCCCGAGCAGCGCCAACAGGCCGATCCAGGCGATCGGGTACAGCAGAGCGATGAAGGCCAGGATGCCGAACGGCACCAGCACGAACAGGGTGAACAGCACCTGCGTCGCGCGCTTGCCGATCAGCACCGTGAGTGTGCGCTTGCCGACCACGCGATCCTGATCGATGTCGCGCAGGTTGTTGGCCAGAAGCACGGCGCAGGCGAACAGACCCGCGGCGACGGCTCCGAGCCAGGCCTGCTGCGGCAGCACGAACACCTGCACCCAGGTGGTGCCGAGGGTCGCGACGAGTCCGAAGAAGATGAAGACGAAGACCTCGCCGAGAGCGTTGTAGCCGTAGGGCCTCTTGCCCCCGGTATAGAACCAGGCGGCGATGATGCAGGCCGCGCCGATCGCCAGCATCCACCACTGCTCCGTGCGGATGACGATCGCGACGCCGACCGCGGCGGCGAGTGCGAAGAACACGAGCGCCGCGATGAGCACGGTGCGGGGCTTCACGCGGCCGGATGCCGTGAGACGGGCGGGGCCGACACGCACGGCGTCGGTGCCGCGGATGCCGTCGCTGTAGTCGTTCGCGAAGTTCACGCCGATCTGCAGCAGCACAGCGACCGCGAGGCAGGCGAGGGCGATGACCCAGTGGAACTCGGGCCCGGTGCTGCGCGCGGCGCCGGTGCCGATCACGACCGGCGCGACCGCGAGTGGCAGGGTGCGCAGGCGTGCCGCGCCGATCCAGTCGCCGACCGTGACCGGACCCGCCTCGATGACGGGTCGCTGGGCCGGGTTGCCGCTCGCCCGCTTCGCGGGATTGCCGCTCACGCGGGTCGGATTCTTCTTGCGCTTCGAGGATGCTGCCACGCAGGGAATCCTACTGGGGCACCCGATGAGCGCCGTGGCGAGGGGACCTCAGTCGCGGGTGAAGGTCAGGTGCGTGACGCCGGACTCGGCGACCTCGGACGCGACGTCGTAGCCGTTCTCGATGCCTCGCAGGCCGTCCCAGATGCGCTCTCCGCTGCCGAGCACGAGCGGAGCGACCGCGAGGTGCACCCGGTCGACCAGTCCTGCGCGGAGGAACTGCCGCACGACGTCGATGCCCCCGCCGATGCGCACGTCTCCGCTGCCCGCCGCCTCGATCGCACGCGGCAGGATCTCTTCGGGCGCCGCATCGACGAAGTGGAAGACCGTGCCGTTCGCGAACTCGATCGAGTCGCGGGCCGTATGCGTGAGCACGAAGACAGGGACGTGGAAGGGGGGCTCGTCACCCCACCAGCCACGCCACTCAGGGTCGTCCGGATTCTGGTGCAGACCGAACATGCCCGCGCCCATGATCTCGGCGCCGATGCCTTCGAAGTAGGCGTGGGCGTACTTCTCGTCGACCCCCGTCGTGCCGGCGCCGGAGTCGTCGCCGAGCACGCGGGTGCGGAACGTGCGCGTGGCCGCATAGGCCGCGACCAGACGCGGCCAGTCGTCACCGAACGGCTTCTCGGGTGTCTGATCGGTGGTGGTCGCGAATCCGTCGAGGGACACGTTGAGATCGACGCGGACGGCCATGATGCTCTCTCTTCTGCAGGTGTCGGCTGGTGCGGGTCAGGCGTTCGGGTTGCTGTCCTTGCCGTCGAGCCAGAGCGTGTCGGATGCATCGCCGTGGGCCCCGCCCTTGCCGACGTGCTTGTCGCTGATCTTCGGTCCCTTGAGGATCACGTGCACCATGGCCTGGGCATGGCCGTGACCGAGGCTGTACTCCTCTTTGAGCCAGTTGAGCACCACGGTCGACTTCGTGCTCTCGTCGAAACCCTGCTCCTTGGCGAGCTCGACGAACTGCCGCGGGGTGAGGCCGGTCTGGGTCTCGACCTTGTCGAGGTATGCCTGGAAGGACATGGGTGCTCCTGGGAGTCTGCGCGGGCTGTGGGATCCTCTGCGGTGAGAGATCTGTCACAGTATGGCCCGTGCGACGCCGATGTTCCAGAGTGCGATCAGGCCTCGACGGATGTCTCCGGGGCGACGGCGATGATCGGCCGGTGCTCGTAGTAGGTCTGCAGCACGACCGTGGTGCGGGTGCTCACGTTCGCGGCCAGGCGGATGTCGCGGACGAGCTCTTCGAGCGCACGGGGCGAGGCCACCCGCACGAACAGCATGTAGCTCGCGTCCCCGGCGATCGAGTGGCACGCCTCGATCGCGTCGAGGTGTTCGAGAAGCTCCGGCGCATTGTCGGGCTGGGCGGGGTCGAGAGGGGTGATCTCGATGAACGCCGACAGCGGTGTGCCGACGAGTTCGGGATCGAGGATCGCTCGGTATCCGGTGATGACTCCGCGGGTCTCGAGGCGACGGAGTCGCGACTGCACGGCCGACACCGACAGGCCCACGGCATCCGACAGCTGGGACAGTGTGGCCCTTCCTTCGCGAGAGATCGCGGCCAGGATCGCGCGGTCGACAGAATCATCCATGGATGTAAGATTATCGTCAGGATTCCGTATATGCCGGAATCTTTCCGTCAAACTCTCCGATCGGAGGTCCCGATGTCCATCATTTCCGCCCACAGCACCGCTGTTCAGGCCATCGTCGGCGAACCCGAGGTCGTCGAGGACGCATCGATCGCCGAGCAGAGCACCGCCTGGGCGCAGCTGAAGGATGCGGCGATCGCGATCCGCGAGATGCAGATCAAGGATGGCTCGATCCCGGATGCCGCGCACCACGCCGCCGCCCGCGACCTCGTCGCCGCGATCACCTCCGGCATCCGCGCTCTCGCCCCTGCCTTCCCACACGACGCCGACTACCTCGCCGCCTCCGTGGTCGACTTCGACCGCTGGGTCGCCGAGGGCTTCGGCGTGCCGGACTTCCTCGATTCGCTCATGGCCTTCCAGCCGCAGCAGCACCGCGTCGACGGCATCCGTCACCTGGTCGTCTTCCCGATGTACACGCAGAACGGCTCGAGCGACCGCCTCGTCGAGGCCCTGATCGTCGAGACGATCTGGCCGGAGTTCATCGCCGCCCTCGAGGCCGGCGACTACGGCAACAAGCTGTTCGTCTCGCTGCGCCTGGTCGATTTCACGCCCGGGTACGACACGAACTCGGCCGTGCTGTTCCCCGAGACGGTCGCGATGCGTGAGATCCCGTCGTTCACGTGGGGTGCGATCTTCCAGGACCGCGAGGCTGCTCGCTATCGTCGGGTCACCCGCGCGGCGGCCGAGATCACCAACCTCGAGCTGCCGGAACGCGCTGCCGCGATGCTCGACGACCAGCAGATGGCCGAGAAGACGTTCGTGATGTGGGACATCATCCACGACCGCACCCACATGCGCGGCGACCTTCCGTTCGACCCGTTCATGATCAAGCAGCGGATGCCGTTCTTCCTCTACTCGCTCGAGGAGATGCGCTGCGACATGACGGCGTTCCGCGAGTCGGTGAACATCGAGCGCACTCTCGCCGCCCGTATCGCCGCGGGTGAGGAGCTCACCGAGACCGAGCAGGAGATGCACGACTACGCGCACCTCGTGCAGTACGCGGTGATCTTCGATCGGATCTTCCGCTTCTCGATCACCGGCACTCGCACGCGCAACTACGACGCCGTCGGCGGACAGCTGCTGTTCGCCTGGCTGCACCAGCGTGGAGTGCTGCACTGGACCGACACCGCCCTCGCATTCGACTGGGACAACGTGCCGGACGCCGTCGTGGCTCTGGGCGACGCGATCGACGACCTGTACTGGCACTCGATCGACCGCCCGAAGGTCGCCCACTGGCTCGCCGCGTACGAGCTCGTGCGCGGAACGCTCACGCCGCACCCGGCATCGCAGTGGGCCCGCGGCCTGCCCGACGAGATCCTCGCCGGCGCGCCCAAGGGGTACACGGATGCCGTGATGGATGACGAGTTCCCGCTGTCGATGTTCTTCGAGACCCTCGACAAGAAGATGAAGACGGTCATCGAGTCGACCGTCGGCATCCGGGGCACCGACGACTGACTCGAATCGCGCATTTCTGGGGTTCGGTCGCGTGGGGCGACCGGGCGCAGCGTCTGCGGCCATTCCTGCCCGGGGTGGCCGCAGACCTGTTTCTTCACGAGAGTTGAGCACATGAGCGTCACAGATCGCACGATCGTCCTCGCCGGAGCCACCAGCGACTCCGGCCTCGCCCTCGCGCGCGCACTCTCGGAGGCGGGTGCGCGGGTCGTCGCGACCGGCCGCTCTGCCGATCGCCTGGAACCGCTGCGGGCGGTCGGCGCGGAGGTCGAGGTGGCGGACGCCACCTCCCTCGATTCGATGACAGACCTGGCCGCGCGTCTCGGCGCCGTCGACGCCGTGATCCCCCTGGTCGGCGGCTGGCGTGGGGGCGGCGGGCTCGCCGGACAGTCGGATGCCGACTTCACAGCGCTCCTCCCCGCCCTCGAGGCGGTGCGCGCGACCAGCCGGGCGTTCGACACCGCGCTGCGCGCGTCGGATGCCGGCCGCTTCGCGATCGTCTCGTCGACCGCGGTCGGTCGCCCTCTCGCCGGCGGTGCGAACTATGCGGCCGTGAAGGCGGCGAGCGAGGCGTGGACCCGCGCGGTCGCGCAGGGCTTCGCGAAGGCTGCACGGGATGCCGCGGAGCCGTTGCGGGCAGCATCCGTCGTGTTCCGTGCGAAGGCCCTCGATCCGGCATCCCTCGTGCCGCGTGTCCTGGCCCTGTGGGATGTCGACGCCACAGACCTCAACGACCAGATCATCACGCTCGACTGACGGACCCGATCATTGCGGGCGCCGCGACCCCGCCCTCGTCACCGTCTCGCCTCTGCCTGCGTCAGCGCCTGATCTCGGGGACCTCTGGCGGCAGCCCGCGCACGGGCGGCGGGGCGTCGGGCCTCGGGGCTCGGCCCTCCTCACCTGGGACAGCTCGGGCCGGAGCTTCCTCTGCCTCGCCGGCGGCGTGGTCGCCCTCGGCACCCTCCGCACCGTCGGAGTTCTCCGCGTTCGGGTTCTGCTCCGGCGCATTCGCGTAGAGCTCCGTGAGCTTGCGATACGACTTCGTGAAGAACGCCAGTGTTCCCGCGATGACCATGATGATGCCGGCGAACAGGCAGATCAGCGCGATACCTCGGGCCTCGCCCTCGCCGAGCAGCCACTCCCACTGCCGCTGACCGGCGTCTGTCTTCATGTACGGGATGATCAGGAACTCGGCGATCGGCGCGATCAGGAACGCCGTGATCGGTGCGGCGGCGGCCTCCATCGCGGCGGCCACTCCGAACACTCGACCCTGCCGGTCATAGCGGACGACCTTTTGGATGATCGTCTGCTCGGCGGCCTCGACCGGTGGCACGAGCGCCATGTAGACCCACATGCCGATGACGTACAGCGGCCACCACTCGCGCAGCATGAACACCGACCCGAGCAGCCCCATCGCGATGACGACGAGCAGGAGTGTGCGCATGGGTTTCGCGCCGAGACCGAACTTCGCGACCAAGCCGCCACCGATCAGGAAGCCGGTCGAGGCGAACGCGAGCGCGAATCCCCACATCTGGGCGTTGAACAGGGTCAGCCCGTACGGATCCATCAGCGCCATGTACACGCCGCCGATGAGGTTGTTGAAGGTCGAGAAGATGATCAGCGCGAAGAGCCCGGGCGCGAGTCTGATGGCCTTCACGCTGCCGCGGAAGTCGAGCGCGCTCGTGGCACCGGGGTCGGGGGTCGGCGCGCCCTCGGGGATGCGGATGAAGAGCAAATGCACGAACGTGAGCACCATGGCACCGATCGCGATCGCGAGCGTCCACCCCATGCCGAGGAAGCCGATCGACAGGCCCGAGAACACGCTCGTCACGAGGAAAGCGAGGCCCTGCACGGTGCCGACGAGGCCGTTGGCGTTGGCTCGTCGGTCTTCGGGCACGAGCAGCGTGACAGTCGTCGAGAGCGCGATGTTGCGCAGCTGCTCGATGACCCCGCCGAACAGGATGACCGCCGAGAACACCCAGAACCACGGACCGCCGAGGTCGAGCAGTGCCGATTCGGGCTGCCAGAGGTAGAGCACGCCGGCGACGAGGAAGGCGACGGCCGAGATGACGCTCGAGAGCAGCATCACGGTGTGCTTGCGATTGCGGTCGACGATCGTGCCGAAGATCATCGCGAAGAAGGCGATGAACAGCATGTACGCGCCGCCGATGACACCGGTCGCCAGCACCGACTGCGTCTCGATGTAGACCCAGAACGTGAGGGCGAACCACAGGAAGCTCGTCGTCACGTTCGCGATGAGCGTGTTGACGAGGACGTTGGCGAAGGCGGTCTTCGCAGCGGTGCGCTCCATGGGTTCGAGGGTAGGCGGGGCATCCGACATCCGGTAGGGGTCCCGATCCGCGGACCCGGCCCCGATCCGCGGACGAATCCGGCGGAACAGCGCGCAGATCGGGACACCGTGCGCAGATCGGGACCGGCATCCGCCCCGTAGGCTTGTCCGGTGACTATTCAGCATGACCCCGCTGTCCGGGGCTTCGCCAGCGACAACTATTCCGGCGTCCACCCCGAGGTCCTTGCGGCCATCGCGACCGCGAACGGCGGCCACCAGGTCGCGTACGGCGAGGATGCCTACACGGAGCGCCTGCAGGAGGTCTTCCGCACGCACTTCGGCGAGGGCGTCCAGGCCTTCCCCGTCTTCAACGGCACCGGTGCGAACGTCACCGGACTGCAGTCGATGCTGCCGCGTTGGGGCGCCGTGATCTCGGCATCCACCGCGCACATCAACGTCGACGAGGGCGGAGCGCCCGAGAAGATCGGCGGCTTCAAGATCCTCGCCGTGCCGACCGAGAACGGCAAGCTCACCCCCGAGCTCGTCGACCGCGAGGCCTGGGGCTGGGGTGACGAGCACCGCGCGCAGCCGCTCGTCGTCTCGATCACGCAGTCGACCGAGCTCGGCACCCTCTACTCCGTCGACGAGATCCGTGCACTCGCCGACCATGCGCACGAGCGCGGCATGACCCTGCACCTCGACGGCGCCCGCATCTCGAACGCCGCCGCCGCCCTCGACGTGCCGCTGCGCGCCTTCACCCGCGACGCCGGCGTCGACGTGCTGAGCTTCGGCGGCACCAAGAACGGCGCCATGCTCGGAGAGGCCATCGTGGTGCTGAACCCCGAGGCGTCGAACGGCCTGCAGTACTCGCGCAAGTTCAACATGCAGCTGTCGTCGAAGATGCGCTTCGTGTCCGCCCAGCTGATCGCCCTGCTCGAGGGCGACCTGTGGCTGCGCAACGCCCAGCACGCGAACGCGATGGCCCAGCGCCTGCGCGGGTCGATCGAGGCAGGCATCGCCGACGGCACGATCAACGGCGTCGCCTTCACCCAGGCGACCCAGGCGAACGGCGTCTTCGCTCAGCTTCCCGACGGCATCGCCGACCAGCTGCGCGAGTCGTTCCGCTTCTACGACTGGGATGCCGCTCGCAACGAGGTCCGCTGGATGTGCGGCTTCGACACCGAGGAGTCCGACGTCGACGAGTTCGTCGCCGAGCTCGCGCGCCTCACCTCGCGCTGAGCATCGGGTCGCGGTCGCGACATACGAAAAGACCCACCGTCAGAAGTCATGACGGTGGGTCTCTTGGTGTGCGGGATCTCGCTCAGCGCTTCGACTTGCGGTACCCGGCCTTCACGGCCGCCGCCTCACTCGAGAAGCAGGCCTCCGGCTTGGTCTTGGCGTAATACGCGCCGGACTTCACGTGGTAGATCATCGAGCTCGCGTTGCCCTTGATCGGCGCCCATGCCGGGCAGTTCCAGGTCGAGACGGGCTTCGCCTGCGCGGGGTAGCTGACGACTCCGGTCGCCGCCGACACCTTCGCCGCCGAGATGTATCCGCTCTTCGTGCCGGTGACCTTGACCGTGATGCGCGACCGCACGAGACCTGCTGTCAGCGCGAGCGACGAGCTCGTCGCACCCTTGATCGCCTTGCCGTTCGCGTACCACTGGTACGAGAGCTTGGTGCCGCTCGTCCAGGTGCCGGGCGCAGCGGTCAGGCGCGAACCGAACAGCGCCGCGCCCTTGATCCCGGGCACCGGAGCCGCGAGGATCCCCTTCACCGCAGCGGTCGCCTTCGAGCGCTTGGCCGCCGTCGCATACCCCGCCTTCGTGCCGGTGACGACGACGGTGATCGTCTTGACGGCTGCGGATGCCGGGATCTTGAACGAGGCCGCGGTCGCCTTCGAGACGGCGACGCCGTTGACGTACCACTGGTACGCCAGCTTCGTGCCTGCTGTCCAGGTGCCTGGCTTGGCCGTGAGCGTCTGCCCGACCGTCGCTGTGCCGGCGACGGTGGGCACAGGAGCGGCGAGCAACCGCAGCACCGCTCCGGTGGCCGCGGAGACGAGCGACTTCGGCGCGAACCCAGTCTTCGAACCGGTGACCTTGACGGTGATCCTCTTGCCACCGACCGCGGCCGCGAGCACCAGAGACGACGTGGTGGCCTTCGCGATGGCGACTCCATCGGCGTACCACTGGTAGCTCAGCGCCGCGCCCGTGGTCCAGGCACCGGGCGTGACCTTGAGCGTCTGGCCGACGGTGGCGGTACCGGCCACCGTGGGGGTGGAGCTGTCGATGATACGGAGGGCGGCGAGAACGGCCGAGACTCCCGAGGCGACGGATGACCCATCGAACTGCACCGTCGTCGCCTTGGCGAACGTCGGGGAATCGTTCCACCACTCCGACACCGCGCCCGGTGCGGCCGACAGGAACGCGACGCGGTACTGTCCGACGGGCATCCCGCCGACCGCGTAGGTGCCACCGTCGGTGACATAGTTCGCCGCCACCGCGACCTCGCCGCTGCCGTCGAGCGGATAGACCGCGACCGCCACCTTGTTGCCCGCAAGGCTCACGCCCGCGGGCCCTGTGACGGCGCCGGAGATCAGCGCAGAGGGCTGAAGCACGATGTCCTGGCCCGTGAGCCCTTCGGCCGGAAGCGTGATCGCCGCAGGTTCGGTGTCGATCACCGCCCGCCCCTCCGAGAGCACCGAGAGGATGAGATCGCCGATCGGCGCGCGCAGCACATAGGTTCCGTCGAGAGCGACGGATGCCGCCGCGACCGCCGAGTTGTCGCCGTCGGCTGCGTAGGCCACGACGAAGGTGCGGCCCGTCGTCGGCACCGCCGGGAAGACGATCGTTCCCGAGATGTCAGCCGAGCCCTGGGGTGCATCGGCGGGAGGCGTGGCGACCAGGGCCGCGGCATCTCCCAGAGCGAGGGGCAGCTGATCGGCGACCCCTGCGTGTGCCGGAGCGACGACTGTTGCAGGTGTCGAAGCCGCGACCGGCACGGATGCAGAGGCCGGCGCCGCAACCGCGACGAGAGTCGACGTCAGCAGAGCGGCAGCGATGCCGATGGCCGCGACGCGCGACGAACGGGTGAGGGCAGGGAACACCATGAGGCATCCTCTCGGGCACAGGACGTGGCCACGAGACCGCCGTCAGACACGGCGCTCTGGACAGATCACCTGAGATATAGATACACCGGAATACAGTTCCGCGCCACACTCGATGGAGAAATTACTCGGTCGCGGCAGACCTCGGTGTCTAGCGCAGCAGTCCGAGGTTCGCGAGAGCCTGGCGGATCAGCGTGCCGCGGCCGCCCTCCATCTCGGCGGCGACGGCATCGGAGCCGGCGGCCTCAGGGGTGAACCAGGTGACCTCGAGCGCGTCCTGACGCGGCTCGCAGGTACCGGTCACCGGCACCACGAAGGCGAGCGAGACCGCGTGCTGCCGGTCGTCGTGATACGCGCTGACGCCGGGGATCGGGAAGTACTCGGCGACCGTGAAGGGCAGCGGCTGCGGAGGCAGCAGCGGGAAGGCCATGGGGCCCAGGTCGTTCTCGACGTGACGGAACAGCGCGTCGCGGATCGTCTCGCCGAAGCGCACCCGCCCCGACACGATCGTGCGCGTCATCTCACCCATCGGAGTGGAGCGCAGCAGGATGCCGATCTCGATGACCTGGCCCGACCCGTCTGTGCGCACAGGGATCGCCTCGACGTACAGCATCGGCAGACGGCGGCGCGCCTCTTCGAGCTCGAAGTCGCTGAGCCAGCCCGGATTGCCGTCACGAGACGGGGTCTGCGCGGAGTCGAAACCTCCGAGACCGTCTTCGGGCTCGGGCTCGGGATCAGGTGTGCGGACGGACATGTGTCCTTTCTACCAGCCGCACCCGTGACCGGACACCGACTTGACAGCCGCCACCGGCATACGATTCGGGCTCAGGCCCCCACCCGTGTCAGACCCCACTGGCAGGATGGTGCACGTGAGCGAAGAACTGACGATCGACGACGCCCTCACACGCTGGTCCACCGCGGATCGGTCGGGCACACCGCTGCTGGTGCTGCTGCACGGCTACGGTGCCGACGAGCACGACCTCTTCGGGCTGATGCCCTACCTGCCGGAGGGCATCGCCGTGGCATCCGTCGCCGCTCCTCTCGCTCCCCCGTGGCCGATGCCCGGTCGTTCCTGGTACGCGATCGAGGGTCTCGACGGACGCAACTCCGACTCCGTCACCGCGGCCGCGGAGGCGTTTCTGCGGTGGCTCGACGACGCGGCGGCGAATGCTCCGGCCGTGGCCCTCCTCGGCTTCTCGCAGGGCGCGGCCGTCGCGCTCCAGGCCATGCGTCTCTCCCCCGAACGGGTCGCCACCGTCGTGGCGCTCAGCGGATACGTCGCCGAGGGAGAGCTGCCGAACGACGACGCATTGACCGAGCTGAAGCCCCACGTCTTCTGGGGGCGCGGCACCAATGACCAGGTGATTCCCGAGGCACGCGTCGCCCACACGGCGCAGTGGCTTCCGGCGCATTCCGAGCTGTCGGGTCGCGTGTACACCGGGCTCACGCACAGCATCTCCGAAGACGAACTCCGAGACGTGCACACCTTCCTCACGAAGTGGCTGGATCGCGCCCAGAAGGCGTGAGTCCAGAACTGCGACACGCCCGGGGTTGCGAGAACGCGACACGCCCGGGTATCGTCGTGGAGTCCTGTCCGCCGTGTCTGGAAGTCCTTTGATCTGATCCGTCGCTTCCGCGCCCACTCTTTCGCGCGCTGACCCGACGATCGCCGACTCCACGGCAGACCATCACCGCTGTCTCTTTCGACTGCGCGTCCCGCTCAGACGGGACCATCGGTGACCGGTGTCAGTGCACCCTCGCACTCGACAGGAGACACCATGTCAGTCCCCACTCTTCATTCCTCGGTCACTCTCGACCGTCTCACCTTCACCTGGCCCGACGGCACGACCGCGCTCGACGCGGTGTCCGGCTCCTTCGGCTCCGGTCGCACCGGTCTCGTCGGTCGCAACGGCGCGGGCAAGTCCACGCTGCTGCGCCTCATGGCCGGCGAGCTGACCCCGACCTCGGGGTTCCTCACCGCGACCGGCGAGGTCGCCTACCTGCCGCAGCAGCTCACGCTCGACGTCGATCGCAGGGTCGCCGATCTGCTCGGAATCGCCGCGCCTCTGGACGCGGTCCGGGCGATCGGCGCCGGCGACGTCGATCAGGCCCATTTCGATGCGGTCGGCGACGAGTGGGACATCGAGGCGCGCGCCGAGATGTCGCTCGCCGACGCCGGTCTCGCACCCGAGTTCCTCGACCGCACCGTCGGCGAGCTCTCGGGCGGTGAGGCCGTGCTCGTCGCGATCGCCGGCATCCGGCTGCGGCGTGCACCGATCACGCTGCTCGACGAGCCGACCAACAACCTCGATCGCGATGCCCGCGCGAAGCTGGCGTCGATGGTCAGGTCGTGGAAGGGAACGCTGATCGTGGTCAGCCATGATCTGTCGTTGCTCGAACTCATGGACGACACCGCCGAGCTCTATGCCCAGACACTGAGCGTGTTCGGCGGCCCGTACTCCGAGTGGCGCGCGTGGCTGGACGCCGAGCAGGAGGCGGCCCGGCAGGCGGAGGTCACCGCGAAACAGGAGTTCCGCAAAGAGAAACGTCAGCGAATCGAGGCCGAGGTGAAACTCGCCCACCGCGCCCGCACGGCGAAGAAGGCCGAGATCGAGAAGCGCGTGCCGAAGATCATCGCGCACGGTCGCAAGATGGCCGCCGAGGTGTCGGCGGGCAGATTGCGCACCGAGGTCGGCGCGAAGGAGGATGCCGCGCGCACGGCTCTCGACGAGGCGGGTCGGCGCCTACGCTCCGATGCCTCGATGAAGATCGAGCTGCCGGATCCGCAGGTGTCGCGCAGCCGCCGGATCGCCCAGATCGACGACGGCGAGCACTCGTGGATCATTCAGGGCCCCGATCGTGTCGCGCTGATCGGGCGCAACGGCGCAGGCAAGACGACGTTGCTTGAACGGCTGGTGGCGGATGCCGCCGGCGGCGTTCACGATTCAGCACAGATGCCGCCGATCCGTTCCGATGACGGCTCGGCGGGTGCCCGTGAGGAATCCCTGCTGAATACGGAACGACCGGCGCCCGGCACGGATCGCCCGGTGCTGACGGCGACCGCCCTCACCGACCGCATCGGGTACCTGCCGCAGCGCGTCGACGGGCTCGACGAGAGCCGGTCGGTGTTCGAGAACATCGCGGATGCCGCCCCGCAGGTGCCCGAGAAGGAGCTGCGCAACCGACTCGCGAGGTTCCTCATCAGAGGGGCCACCGCCGAGAGGCCGGTCGCGGCGCTGTCAGGCGGCGAGCGCTTCCGTGTGGCGCTGGCGAAACTACTGCTCACGGACCCCGCGCCTCATCTCCTCGTGCTGGACGAGCCGACCAACAACCTCGATATCGACACCGTCGATCAGCTGATCGAGGCTCTGCGCGTCTACCGCGGGGCGGTGCTCGTCGTGAGCCACGACGACGCGTTCCTCGCCAGGCTCAATCTGGGGCTCACTCTCGAGGTCCAGTCGGACGGCTCGCTCGCAATGACTCCATGAGGACGGCTTCCCTGCGCACGCCATAATGATCTCGTGTCCGAGAACCCGATGGGCTTTCCGCTCAGCGCGCAGGAGCGCGGCGTACTCAAGACGCGCCTCGTGGCCGACCCGCTCGACCACGAGGCGCGCCTCGGCCTCGTCGCCTGGTACCGCGGGGAGGGCCACGGTGATCAGGCGGGCCGTTATGCGATAGCAGTGGATGACCTCGCCACTCAGGACGAGCTCCGCCAGTACGCGTCACTGCTGCGCGGATCGGGCGCGGACGACGATCGGATGCGCGAGTTGAGCAGGTTGCCGAAGGACTCCGTGGTCGAGCAGCGAGCGTCGGCGATGCTGAAGTCAGCGCTGGCACCGACCCCCACCCGATTCGGCAATATCGTCGACGGTCTCGCATCGATCGCGTGGGTGGTCTTCGGGATCCTTGTGCTGGTCACGCTGATCACCACCTTCGTGGTCACCCTGCGCGGTGAACCCTCCGCGCCCGACATCGCCGCGACGTGGGCCGCGATAACTCTGTTCGCTGCGGCCTTCGCCAGCGGCATCTCAGCGATCGCGCTCGCTGTCGGGAGAACTCCCATCGCCTCGTCGGTGTTCGCCGCAGTAGCGATCCTGGCCACCTGGGGTGCGATCGCGCTCCACCCCTTCGTCCTCTGAATCCAGCTCGCAGGGCGCCGGCCGAGTAACCGAGTGTGGGCGATCTCGTGGTCCTTTCGAAGGCCGCGCTGCGCGAGGTGGGGTGAGAACCGGGGCTCAGACGAGGCCCGCCTCGTAGGCGAAGATCACCGCCTGCACGCGATCACGCAGATCGAGCTTGTGCAGGATGCGGCCGACGTGGGTCTTCACCGTCGATTCCGACACGAAGAGCGCTTCCCCGATCTCGGCGTTGCTGAGCCCTTTCGCGATCGCGAGCAGGACATCCTGCTCGCGATCGGTGAGGATGCTCACCCGCTCGTCGTCCGGCTCCGTCTCCCGGGGCAGCTGGGCGGCGAAGAGGTCCAGCATCGCCCTGGTGACGCGCGGGGAGACGAGTGCATCCCCCGCCGCGATCGAGCGGATCGCGGCCATCAGTTGAGCCGGAGGCGTGTTCTTGAGCAGGAATCCGCTCGCTCCGGCACGCAGGCTTCCGAACGCGTACTCGTCGAGATCGAACGTCGTGAGCACCAGAACGCGACTGCCGGGCGAACTGCGGACGATGCGGCGCGTCGCCTCGATGCCGTCCATCTCCGGCATCCGGATGTCCATCAGGATCACGTCGGGGGTCAGCTCTGCCGCGAGATGCACGGCTTCCGCACCCGAGGCCGCCTCTCCGACGACCTGCATCTCCGATTCGGCGTCGAAGACCATGCGCATGCCGCGCCGGATCAGCTCGTGGTCGTCGACGATCAGCACTCGGATGGGCTGCGGGTTCATCGCTGCTCCTCTTGTTCGGGTCTACCCTGCCCGGGGATCACAGCGCGCACGCGCCAGCCGCCGCCCGGCATCGCCCCTGTCTCGACCGAGCCCTCGTAGAGGTGCACCCTCTCGCGGATGCCGATGAGCCCTCGACCGGAGCCGACCGATGCTGCTGCCGGACCGGGCTGCCCGTCGTCGGTCACGTCGATCACCGCATCGGATCCGGCGAAGTCCAGGGTGACGACGACCTCGCGCGGCTCCCTTGCATAGCGCAGGGCATTGGTGAGCGCCTCCTGCACGATCCGGTGGACCGCGTTCTGCAGCGCGGACGAGGAGGGAGCAGATCCGAGCACCTGGACGGTTACCGGCAGCCCCGCCGAGCGGAAGTTGTCGACCAGCGCCGGGATCTCCTGCAGGCCCGGATTCGGACGCAGCGGATCGGTCTGATCCTGCGATTGTGGGTCGTCTCCGAGTGCGCCGAGAAGCTGTCTCATCTCGACCAGAGATTGCCTCCCGACGTCGCCGATCTCGCCGATCGCACTCCGCGAACGCTGCGGGTCCTTCTCCGCGAGCGCTCCGGCGCCGTCCGCCAACGACACCATCACGGACAGGCTGTGCGCGACGACGTCGTGGATCTCGCGAGTGATGCGCGCCCGCTCGGCGAGTGTCGCCAGCCGCGCCTGCTGATCGCGCTCACGGGCGAGTTGATTCGCACGATCGACGATCGCCCCGATGTAGCGTCTCCGGTCACCCACGGTGATCCCCATGAGCGCCGCGATCAGCAGGAAGACCGATGAGATGAGATCGATCGGACCGAACGGGAAGGCAGGACGGTCGCGCAACAGACCATCCACGAACGGCACGAAGAGTGCGACGACCAGCATCAGGATGCCGAAGGCGATCCAGCCGCTGCGGCTCGATCGGTAGACGAAGACCGCGTAGAGCGCGAGCGCCGCCCCCAGAGGCTCTGCGACGACCCCGAGGATGATCGAGACCACCGCGATCGCCCCGAAGACCGCCACCGCAGCCCAGGGGTGCCGGCGCCGGAACATCAGCGAAACTGTGCCGACGATTGCGGCTGCCGCGGGGAACACGACGTCGACGCTCGGTGTCCAGACACCCGAGGACAGGGGCGTGAGCAGCGCCGCGAACGTCGCGAGGATCAGATAGACGCCGGCCACCACGGAGTCGACGAGCCAGGGATGCCCGTTCCAGAAACGGCGAACCGCTCCTGCGGGCCGTGGGAGCGCGGCGGTCGCCTCGGAGACCGACGGTGACTCTGCCATGCAACGACTCTACGCACCCCACCGGATCAGTGCATCGAGACGAGCGAGCGCTCGTCCACGTCTGCACCGATCACGTCGGTCTGTGTCGTGACAGCGCGCGTCGACATCTCGGCGGCATCGAGTCCGACCGCATGCGCTGTCGCGAATCCGAGGATCATGAGCCAGCCCATCCCGATCGTGGTGGCGACGAGTTCGAGGATGCTCCCGATGTCGGTGCGGAACTGCAGCAGTGAGAGGATGCCGCCGGCCCCGGCGATCACGGCCGTGAGTACGCCGGCCCCGAGCGACAGCCTGCGCAGCACCGGGCGGCCGTCGATGAAGGACGCCTGGAGCATCGCCACCGCGGCGAGCGCGAAGGCGAGCACCGCGGCCGCGGTGTGCACGAGATCCTGCCACGTGAAGGTGTCTCCCACCGGCAGCGGGCAGCCCGAAGTGCACGGCACCTGGGAGGCGAGGAGGAACAGCGACGACGCGATCGCGATGGAGAGTGCCGGCGTCCACAGGCTGAGCACCGGGGCGGTCGAGCGCAATCCGCGAGCCGCCCATGCGACGGCGAACCCGCCGACGGCGAGCAGGATCAGCGCGATCTCGAACGCGCCGGCGGTGGGTTCCCCGTCCGCTCCGAGGCCACTCACGTAGAGAGTCCTGTCGGTGCTCAGACGGGCGAGCCAGATGAGCCCGAGTGCCACTCCGACGAGTACGCTGCCGACGATCGGGGCGGCCGCTCGCGTGACGACGAACGTGGACGGGATGGAGCGGGCGGAGGTATCGGTGGAGGACATACTGCGACGCTAAAATCGCGCCCCCACTCGCCGCGTCGGCCTGGGACACCCCCTTTCGGGCGGTGTCGTACTTGAGGATGACCCGGCTCACGGCACGGTCGTTGGCCTGTCTCCTCGTGCGTCGGGCGACAATGACGGCTCGCCCGGCCAGACCCTCAGGCGCGCCGGCTCCGCATCGCGCGAGTGTGGACGATCGCGGGGTCGGCGGCGAGCAGCGTGTAGTCCTCGGACTCTCGAGGCACGAGCGCGACCCGCCCCTCGGCATCGTGGGCGATGCCCCATCCGTAGCGCTTGCCCAGAGGTGAGGAGCGCAGGCAGGGCTGGCCTTTCGAGAAGAACGCCTCACGCGCCGCGGCGTCGTCGGGGTCGATCCCGGCGCGCAGCGCATGGGTCGTGAAGATCACGTCGTCGGAGGTGTGCGCATACGGCTCCTGCGCGATCAGCCGGTAGTGCAATGCGGCGACTGTCGGCTTCTCGCCCGTCGGCGGCTCCTCGGCGTGGTCGACGGGGCAGTCCTCGGCCACCTCGATGAAGGTGCTCAGATAGTTCGTGGTGTGCGCCGCCATGCCTACAGCATGCCCTGCCCCTCCGACAATGGCGACGCCGATGTCGGAGGCTCGGGTGATGATGGAGGGATGAGCGACGTGCTCGAACGCTTCACCCCTGCCACACAAGACTGGTTCCGGGGTGCGTTTCCCGCACCCACGCCCGCCCAGGCAGGAGCCTGGAACGCGATCTCGGCAGGAAAGCACGCTCTCGTCGTCGCCCCCACCGGCTCCGGCAAGACCCTCTCGGCGTTCCTCTGGGCCATCGACAGCGTGTTCCGCGAGCGCACGGCGAGCATCGAACGCACAGGGAAGAAAGAACCCGCAGGCAAGAGGGAGCGGAAGACAGACCGGGAGAACGACAGCTCTCGCACCCGCATCCTCTACATCTCCCCGTTGAAAGCACTCGGTGTCGACGTCGAGCGCAACCTGCGCTCTCCGCTGATCGGCATCGGACAGTCGGCGCGGCGGCTGGGCGTCGAAGCTCCGGCGGTGACGGTCGGCGTGCGCTCGGGCGACACGACGTCGAGCGATCGCCGCAAGCTCGTCTCCGATCCCCCCGACATCCTCATCACCACCCCCGAGTCGCTGTATCTGATGCTCACCAGCCGCGCGGGCGAGACGCTGCGCGACGTGCATACGGTCATCATCGACGAGGTGCACGCGGTCGCGGCGACGAAGCGAGGCGCCCACCTCGCGGTGAGCCTCGAACGGCTCGACGCCCTGCGTCGCTCCCACGGTCACGAGAGCCCCGCTCAGCGCATCGGCCTCTCCGCCACGGTGCGCCCGATCGATGAGGTCGCGCGCTTCCTCGGCGGTGCCGCCCCGGTCGAGATCGTGGCCCCACCGGCGTCGAAGACGTTCGAGCTCGGCGTCGTCGTCCCCATGGACGACATGACGAACCCGCCGCCACCTCCCGGCGCGCCGAAGGATGCCGGCGACTCCGCCGACGCCGAGTACACCGAGGTCACCGGTTCCGTGTGGCCGCATGTCGAGGAGGCGATCGTCGATCGCATCCTGCAGAACAAGTCGACCATCGTGTTCTCGAACTCGCGCCGTCTCGCCGAGCGCCTCACCGGACGCCTGAACGAGATCTACTCCGAGCGCATCGGCGTCGCCCTGCCCGAGGCATCGGTGCCGGCGGCCATGATGGCGCAGGCCGGCGCGACCGCCGGGGCCGACCCCGTGCTCGCCAAGGCCCACCACGGCTCGGTCTCGAAGGAGCAGCGCGCCCAGGTCGAGGAGGAACTCAAGTCCGGCGTGCTGCGCTGCGTCGTCGCGACGAGCAGCCTCGAGCTCGGCATCGACATGGGAGCGGTCGACCTCGTGATCCAGGTCGAGGCTCCGCCGTCGGCCGCATCCGGGCTGCAGAGAGTCGGACGAGCGGGCCACCAGGTCGGCGAGATCAGCCGCGCGGCTCTCTTCCCGAAGCACCGTGGCGACGTGCTGCACACCGCGATCGTCACCGAGCGGATGCTGGCGGGCAAGATCGAGGCGATCCAGGTGCCGCGCAATCCGCTCGACATCCTCGCCCAGCAGACGGTCGCCGCTAGCGCCCTCGGCGAGATCGGCGTCGAGGAGTGGTTCGAGACCGTGCGGCGCTCGGCGCCCTTCCAGTCGCTTCCCCGATCGGCCTATGAGGCGACCCTCGACCTGCTCGCCGGGCGGTTCCCCTCCGACGAGTTCGCCGAGCTGCGGCCGCGGCTGGTGTGGGACAGAGATGCCGGCACACTGACCGGGCGCCCCGGTGCTCAGCGCATCGCCGTCACGAGCGGCGGCACGATCCCCGACCGCGGCCTGTTCGGGGTGTTCGTGGCCGGCGAATCCACCGGCGCCCGTGTCGGCGAGCTCGACGAGGAGATGGTCTACGAGTCGCGGGTCGGTGACGTGTTCACCCTCGGCACGACGAGCTGGCGCATCGCCGAGATCACGCACGACAGGGTCAACGTCATCCCCGCGTACGGCCAGCCGGGCAAGGTGCCGTTCTGGCACGGCGACGGCATCGGCCGTCCGTTCGAGCTGGGCGAGGCGCTCGGCAAGTTCTCTCGAGAGGTGTCGGCGGCGACGCCCGAGAAGGCGGCACAGCGGCTGATCGAGGCCGGACTCGACGAGCAGGCGCGGATGAACCTCATGGCGCACCTCACCGAGCAGCGCGAGGCGACGGGCACGCTGCCGACCGATCGCACCCTCACGGTCGAGCGCGGTCATGACGAGGTCGGCGACTGGCGGGTCATCCTGCATTCCCCCTACGGCATGAAGGTGCACGCACCCTGGGCTCTGGCGATCAACGCACGCATCCGCGAGCGCCTCGGTGTCGAGGGTTCCGCGGTCGCGAGCGACGACGGCATCATCGTGCGCATCCCGGATGCCGAGGCCGAGCCGCCCGGCGCCGAGCTGTTCGTGTTCGACCCCGACGAGCTCGAGCAGCTCGTCACGCAGGAGGTCGGCGGATCCGCGCTGTTCGCCTCCCGGTTCCGCGAGTGCGCAGCACGTGCCCTGCTGATGCCGCGCACGAATCCCAACCGGCGCACACCTCTGTGGCAGCAGCGCCAACGGTCGGCGCAGCTGCTCGAGGTGGCGCGTCGGCATCCGACCTTCCCGGTGATCCTCGAGACGCTCCGCGAGGTGCTGCAAGACGTCTACGACCTCCCGTCGCTGCGCAAGCTCGCGGTGTCGATCGCCGACCGCCGCATCCGACTGATCGAGACCCAGCCGTCGCAGCCCTCGCCCTACGCACGCGACCTGCTTTTCGGCTACGTGGGCGCGTTCATGTACGAGGGCGATTCTCCGCTCGCCGAACGCCGTGCGGCCGCCCTCTCGGTCGACCCCGCGCTTCTCGGCGAGCTGCTCGGCACGGTCGAGCTGCGCGAGCTGCTCGACCCCGACGTCATCGCCCAGTTCGAGCGCGAGGCGCAGCGCCTTGACCCCGAGCGGCGCGCACGGGGCCTCGAGGGCGTCGCCGACCTGCTGCGGATGCTCGGTCCGATGGACGCTGCCGAGATCGACGCGCGGCTCGACCCCGAGACCGGGTCGGCCGCGGATCATCTCGATGCGCTGATCGCCGCACGACGCGCGATCCCCGTCACGGTCGCCGGCACGACCCGCGTCGCCGCCATCGAAGATGCCGGGCGACTGCGCGACGCGCTCGGCGCGGCGCTGCCCACCGGCATCCCGGTGGCGTTCCTCGAACCCCTCGCCGACCCGCTCGGCGATCTCGTCGCGCGGTACGCCCGCACGCACGGCCCCTTCACCACGGATGCCGTCGCGACGCGCTTCGGTCTCGGTGCGGCCGTCGCCCGACACACCCTGCAGCGGCTCGAGCACTCGGGGCGCCTCACCAGCGGATACTTCCTCCCTGAGGCCTCCGGCTCGGGGAACGAGACCGAGTGGTGCGACACCGAAGTGCTGCGGCGTCTGCGGATGCGGTCACTCGCCGCGATCCGCGGCAGCGTCGAGCCCGTGTCGCCGGAGGCGTATGCACGGTTCCTTCCCGACTGGCAGCACCTCGGCCGCCCGCTCGAAGGGCTCGACGGCGTCCTCGCGGTGATCGAGCAGTTCGCCGGCGTTCCCATCCCCGCGAGCGCCTGGGAGTCGCTCGTGCTCCCGTCGCGGGTGCGCGACTACTCCCCTGCCCTGCTCGACGAGCTGACCGCGTCGGGAGAGGTCATCTGGTCGGGTCACGGCACCCTGCCCGGTCGCGACGGCTGGGTCTCACTGCATCCGGCCGATCTCGCGCCCTTCACCCTGCCCGAGCCCGACGACGAGATCGCCGCCGACTCGCTGGAAGCCCGCGTGCTGGTCGCACTCGAGGCCGGCGGGGCCTACTTCGCCTCCCAGCTGAAGGAGATGACCACCGCGGAGAACGAGCAGTCCGTGCTCGAAGCGCTGTGGGCGCTCACCTGGGCGGGCCGAGTGACGAACGACACGTTCGCCCCGATCCGCTCGTTGCTCGCGGGCGGTTCGCAGGCGCACCGGGTCACGAGGCGCGCACCCCGCACGCGGACGTACCGGGGCATGTCGCTGGCCCGCACCGCAGCGCGACCGTCGTCGATCGGCGGGCGCTGGTCGCTGCTCGCCTCGGTCGACACCGACGCCGCTCGCCGGGCCACTGTCACCGCCGGCCTCCTGCTCGACCGGTACGGCGTCGTGACCCGCGGTGCCGTGCAGGCCGAGGGTGTGCCGGGCGGCTTCGCCCAGACCTACCGTGTGCTCGCCGGATTCGAGGAGGCCGGGCATTGCCGCCGTGGCTACGTGATCGAGCGGCTGGGTGCCGCGCAGTTCGCGGCATCCGCCACCGTCGACCGCCTTCGCACCTTCGCCGGCCTCGCCGATCCACCCCCGCGGAAGGCGGTCACGCTCGCCGCGACCGACCCCGCCAACCCCTACGGAGCCGCGCTCGGCTGGCCGAAGCGAGACGATGTGTCGCACCGCCCCGGACGCAAGGCCGGCGGTCTGGTCGTCCTCGTCGACGGATCACTGACCCTCTACCTCGAACGCGGCGGGCGCACCGTGCTGTGCTTCACCGACGACGCCGAGGTCCTGCGCGCCGCGGCGACGGATCTGGCCGCGACCGCTCGCGCACGACGCCTCGACACCCTCACGGTGGAGAAGGTCAACGGCGAGGGCGTGTACGGCACCGATCTCGCCCTGGCGCTGCAGGAGGCGGGGTTCGTCGCGACGCCCCGCGGCTACACACTCCGCAAGGCGATCTGACGGTGGCCGTGATCGCTGCTCCTAGGCTGGACGCATGATCGGGGAGTTCTTCGACGGCATCCGCACTCTGTTGCGCGGCTTCGGCACCTGGCGCCGCCGCCCCGGCCTGATGGCCCTGGGACTCGTTCCCGGCATCATCGCCGCGGTCGTCCTGCTCGCCGGACTGATCCCTCTGGCCCTCTCGCTCGGACCGATCTCCGACGCACTGACGCCGTTCGCCGACGGCTGGATCCCCGCCTGGCGCTCCGCCCTCCGGGCCGCCGTGGGGGTCGTGATCTTCGCCGCCGCCCTCGCCCTCGCGAGCGCGGTGTTCAGCGCCCTCGCCCTCGCGATCGGCGATCCCTTCTATCAGCGCATCTGGCGCGCGGTCGAGACGGACCTCGGCGACGCACCTCCCTCCGACGGCGGCGGATTCTGGATGGCGGTCGGCGAGGGCCTCCGTCTCATCATCCTCGGAATCCTGATCGCGATCCTCGTACTGCTCCTGGGGCTCGTTCCGCTGGTCGGCGGATTCCTCG
Organism: Microbacterium sp. 22215; assembly: GCF_052045655.1. Classification (NCBI taxonomy): domain Bacteria; kingdom Bacillati; phylum Actinomycetota; class Actinomycetes; order Micrococcales; family Microbacteriaceae; genus Microbacterium; species Microbacterium sp. 22215. The sequence continues at coordinate 119,200 of NZ_JBQEPC010000001.1, read as the reverse complement.
CGGCGGTGACGGGCGTCGTGCTGTCGGGGCGGATGCTGGCACGCGAGCTCACGAGCCGCGCTTTCGACGCCCGCGACCTCACCCCGGTCGACCGCGCCACACTGTTCCGTGGCAGCAGGGCGCGAGTGCTCGGTTTCGGCGTGGCCACCCAGCTGTGCTTCCTGATCCCCGGCGGCGCGGTCGCCGTCATGCCGGCCGCGGTCGCGGGTGCGACGACGCTCGCGCGCACCATGATGCAGCGGACACCCTTGCAGGCGGTCGCTCACGAGACTCGGCCGCCTTCCTCGCCTGGCTTCCGCCAAGCGCCCCTCCCCCCGCCGCCTGCGCCCGGGGCCGCGTCCGCCCCTCTGCCGCCCCCTGGACCGGGTCGCATCTGATGCCCGAGGGCGATACGGTCTTCCGCGCCGCCAAGCGGCTCGATGAGGCGCTGGTCGGCGGCGAGGTCGCCCGCTTCGACCTCCGCGTCCCCCGCTTCGCGACCCTGGACCTGACCGGCCAGCCGATCCACTCCTCCATCGCGCGAGGCAAGCACCTGCTGCTGCGCATCGGCGACAGCACCCTGCATTCCCATCTGCGCATGGACGGCGCTTGGCTCGTCTATCGCGCGGGTGAGAAATGGCGGCATCCGGCGTTCAAGGTCCGTGCGATCGTCGGCACCGCGCAACGCGAGGCCGTGGGCATCGATCTCGCCGAGATCGAGGTCGTGCCGACGCGCGACGAAGATGATCTCGTCGGCTATCTGGGTCCGGATCCGCTCGGTCCGGACTGGGATGCGGCCGAGGCGGCGCGGCGTCTGAGCGCCGACACCCGGAGCATCCACGTCGCCCTGCTCGACCAGCGCAACGTCGCAGGGTTCGGCAACGAATACGCGGCCGAGCTGCTGTTCCTGCGCGGAGTTCTGCCGACCACGCCTGCCCCCGAGGTCGACGTCGCCGCCCTCCTCGACCTCGGCGTGCGCACGATCCGGGTGAACCGCGATCGCCGTCACCGCACCTTCACGGGCGTCGATCGCCCCGGCCAGGGCACCTGGGTGTACGGCCGGGCAGGGCACCCCTGCCGACGGTGCGGGACCCTGATCCTCCGCGGGGAGCAGGGCGCGGATCCGACCCGCGAACGCATCACATTCTGGTGTCCGGTCTGCCAGCGCTGACCCGCTTCCACGCTCGGAACGACCCGCTTCCATGCTGGGGAATGAATCCGGCGACCTCGTGGTTATTGATATATCCGGAGCACTCCGGAACACGGGGAGGAATCGTGGGCAAGAACTACGTCGACATCGAGAACGACCAGGGAGCGACGCTGCGCTACCGCAAGCACGCCAACGGTCGAGGACTCGTCGCGCACGGCGCGAAGGTACACCCGAAGGCGCTCATCGAAGCGGGTGCGTACATCGAACCCGGAGCGCGCATCGGCGCCGGGGCGACGATCGCCCGTGGCGCCTGGATCGAACCGGATGCCGTGATCGGCGAGGGTGCGCACGTCGACGCGCACGCACACATCGGCCAGGGCGCAGCCGTCGGTGACGGCGCGCACATCGGAGTCCGCACCGAGGTCGGCGCCGGAGCGCGCATCGTCCGAGGCGCTCGTATCGGCGATGACGAGACTGTCGCCGCCGGCCTGACGGTGGCGACAGACCCGAAGGGCCTCTGGCTCGCAGCCTGACGACGACGGGTACCCTGGAGCACATGGCGACTCAGGGACGACGACCGGCGGGGCGCGCCGGCAAGGGTTCGCCCGTGCGCCGCAACAAGGCGGCCCCGGCGCAGCGCTTCCCGCCGCCCAAGCCTCCGAAGAAGACCGCCAAGGTCGTCTTCGACGCCCCCGGGGCAGAACCCGAAGAGCCCCGGACGTTCCGCCTCGGCGTCGTGCCGGGAGCCACGCCGGGTAAATGGATCGATGCCTGGAAGACGCGGATGCCGCACGTGCCGGTCGAGCTCGTGCCGATCGAGGTCGCGACCCAGACCGAGTCCCTCGACGACCTGGACGCGGCGATCGTGCGTCTGCCCCTGGCCGACGATTCGCTGCATGTGATCACGCTCTATGACGAGGTGCCCGTCGTGGTCGCCTCGATCGAGTCGCACCTGCTCGCCGTCGACGAGCTCACTGTCGCCGACCTTGCCGGTGAGCTCGTGATGACGCCGATCGATGATCCGCTCGGCCCCCTCGACATCCCCGGAGCCGTCGCACCGACCTTCGCGCCGCTTGCCGTGGCCGACGCGATCGCGACCGCCGCGACCGGCACGGGCATCGTGATCGTCCCGATGTCGCTGGCGCGTCTGCACCACCGCAAGGATGCCGGCCACCGACCGCTCATCGACGGTCCGGTGTCGACGGTGGCGCTCGCCTGGCGTCGCGATCACACCACCCCTGACGTCGAGACGTTCATCGGAATCGTCCGCGGCCGCACCTCGAACTCCTCCCGGTGACCGGAGAGCGACGAGGTCGTCGTTAGACTCTCGTGGTGGTCTCGCTTCTCTACGTCTGTGTGCGCCCCGAGCTGGGGGCGGCGGATGCCGAACACGCCTCGTTCCGACGGGCGCTCGGCGTCGATGTCGTGGACCGCCTCGATCTGCTGACCGAGCGTCTGGACCCGGCCCGCCTCGTGCGGTACACCGGCGTCGTGGTCGGAGGCTCGCCGTTCAACGTGAGCGATGCGCACAAGTCTCCGGTGCAGCTGCGGGTCGAGGCCGATCTCGAGCAGATCGCCCGACGGGCGATCGCGAGCGAGATCGCCGCGTTCTTCACGTGCTTCAGCATCGGGGTCGTGACCCGGATGCTCGGCGGCGAGGTCACGTCGGACACTCCCGAGTCGGCGAGCGCCACCGTGATCGAGACGACCGAGGCCGGGGCAGCGGATCCGGTGTTCGGCCCGAGCTCCCCCGCACTCACCGTCTTCACGGCACACAAGGAGAGCGCTGCCGCCGTGCCCGAGGGCGCTGTGCTGCTCGCCACGAACGACACGTGCCCCGTGCAGGCGTACCGCGTGGGCACGCACCTGTACACGGCGCAGTTCCACCCCGAGCCCACGCCGCGCGACTTCGCCGACCGCATGACGTTCTACCGCACCACCGGGTACTTCGACCCCGACGAGTTCGACCTCGTGCAGGGGCAGGTGCTCTCGGCATCCGTGACCGAGGGCGCGGCGCTCCTGCGTCGGTTCGCGCAGACGTTCGCCGCGGCCTGAGCTCAGCCCCGCAGCAGCTCGACGCGCTCGCGCAGGTACGCCTCCAGCGGCATCCACCCGCCTGCCGTGCTCCAGTGCACCGACGGCACGCCGTCGATCAGCTTCAGCGGACCGGACTCCCCGCCCGCATCCACCGCCTCCACGTCGATCACCGTCCAGCCGATGTGCGCGACCTCACCCTCGCTGAAGCCTCCGCGCAGCGCGAGTGCCCGCCGAGCGGCACGCTCGCGTGCGGACTCCGCCGTGTACCCGCGCCGACCGGGATCGGCAGCGCGCAGCACCTCCGACGTGGCGAACGCGTGGGTCTCGGTGAGCAGCAGCACGCCGAGGTGCCAGGCTTCGCCGACGCGGACGATCCGCTGGCCGCGCCAGCGCGAGTCGCGCTCCTCGCCGAGCCCCTCTTTCGGAGCGCCCGCGAGCGCCTCCCTCGCGTCGGCGAGAAGCTGCGAAGCCGTGCGGCCGATCTCCTGCATCCCTCCAGGGTAGGACCGCGATTCGCCCGGGGGTCGCATCCACGGCAGAATCGATGCACACCCCCGAGGAGTCCCCATGTCTCAGCCCGACACCGCCCGCCTGCTGATCGCCTGCGACGATCAGCCCGGCATCGTCTCCGCCGTCGCCGGTGTGCTCGCAGCCCACGGCGCGAACATCATCTCGCTCGACCAGCATTCGACCGACTCCGAGGGTGGTCGGTTCTTCCAGCGCACGGTGATCCATCTGCCCGGCCTCTCGGCCGCGCGACCCGCTCTCGAGGCAGACATCGCACAGGTCGCCGAACGGTTCGGCATGGAGTGGTCGCTGCATGACACGGCCCGTCGCAAGCGCGTCGCGATCTTCGTGTCGAAGTACGACCACTGTCTGATGGAGCTGCTGTGGCGCACCCAGCGCGGCCAGCTCGACGTCGACATCACCATGGTGGTCTCCAACCATCCCGACCTCGCCGAGTCGGTGCGCTCGTTCGGCGTGCCGTTCGTGCACATCCCCTCGGGCGACAAGCAAGCGATGGAGCAGCGTCAGCTCGAGCTGCTGAGCGGCAACGTCGACCTCGTGGTGCTGGCGCGCTACATGCAGATCCTCACCGACGGCTTCATCGAGGGCCTCGGCGCACCGATCATCAACATCCACCACTCGTTCCTGCCCGCGTTCATCGGCGCGAACCCGTACGCACGCGCGAAGGACCGCGGCGTGAAGCTGATCGGCGCGACCGCGCACTACGCGACGGCCGACCTCGACGAGGGCCCGATCATCGAGCAGGATGTCACCCGCGTCACGCACTCCGAGTCGGCCGCCGACCTGCAGAGCCGCGGTGCCGACGTCGAGCGCCTGGTGCTCGCACGTGCCGTGCAGTGGCACGCCGAGGACCGCGTGATCGTGCACGGCCGGTCGACCGTCATCCTCTGAGTCGAGCAGGAGCGCGAGCTGTGCGGCGTATCTAGCCGATCACGTCGACAGCGAGCCCACGCGAGGCGGTCGCCAGACGCTTGTCATTCGTCCAGAGCTCCGTGCACTCCGAGAGCTGGGCTGCGGCGAGATGCACGGCATCGGGGGTCTTGAGCCTGAAGTCCGCGCGCAATTCTGCGGCCCGGACGAACACGGCCACGTCCAGATCGACGATCTCGATCCGATCGAACAGCGCGAGGTACCGGTCTCGCACCTCGACATTGCGATCTCGCAGTGGTCCGACGAGACATTCCTGCAGGGCGAGAGGGCTGGATGCCACTGGTGAGTCGACCGCTGCGAGCGCTCTTCTCACCGCGTCGCCGCGTGGGCCGGAGTCCTCGAGCGCATAGATGAGGATGCACGAGTCGAGATAGATCATTCCCAGGAATCTCGGCTGTCTTCGATCTGAGCATCGAGTTCCGACGCTTCGCGGGTGAGTCGCTCAGGAAGGGGATTCCCCTCGATCCACTCGACGAGAAGCCGTCCGCTGCGCACCACGTCGACCGGACCGACAGGAACGATCCTGGCCACGGGTGTTCCCCGCTTGGTGATGACGACGTCTCCCCCGGCCTGGGATTCGGCGATCAGCCGGGAGAGGCTGTTCCGCGCCTCCAGCACATTGTGCGTTGACATGAGGCCATTCTAGCCATCTTCCTAGCCAGGATCCACGGTCAGGGGCACCGATCACGGCCTGGGCGGCACCCCCGCCAGCATCTCGGCGAACGCATCCGCGGCCGTGGCGTAGCGTGCGAGCGGTGCGCCTTGGCCCATCCACAGCGACTGCAGCTCGCCGAGGTTCTGCTGTCCGGCCGCCGCGCGGAATTGACCCGTGAGCCAGTTCTGCATCGGGAACCGTGCGATCGTCCCGCTGGCCTCGATCGCCCGCACGACGCGATTGCGGGCGCCGCGAGCGAGACGCCCACTCATCGCCCGGGTGAGCACGGTGGCGTCGGCGGCGGTCGTGCGGATCGCGTCGCGGTGCGCGTCGTTCGCTGCGGATTCGGCGGTGGCGAGGAACGCGGTGCCCACCTGCACGCCAGAGGCCCCGAGCGCGAACGCCGCAGCGACTCCGCGCCGGTCGGCGATCCCACCGGCGGCGATCACGGGCACATCCACCGCATCGACGACCTGCGGGATGAGCGCGAACGTGCCGACGAGCGACTCCTCGGGCGGACGCAGGAACGACACCCGATGCCCGCCCGCCTCCAGCCCGGTCGCGACGACGGCATCGACCCCGACGTCGTCGAGCGCAGTGGCCTCGGTGACGGTCGTCGCTGCCCCCACGACCCGGATGCCGCGGCTGTGGGCCTCGTCGACGATCTCGACCGAGGGCACTCCGAAGACGGTGCTGAGCACGGGGGGCGCGGACTCCCAGATCGCGTCCAGCTGCTCGTCGAGTGGGGGCAGGTAGCGGTCGGGCCTGCTCGGAACCTCGACGCCCACGGCCTCGAAGAACGGTTCGAGCGCCTGGGCGAACACGGTGTGCTGCGGGTTCGGCGCGACCTCGTCGCCGGTGGGCAGCCAGATGTTGACCGCGAACGGACGAGACGTCGCCGCGCGAAGGGCCGCCACGGTCGAGCGGATGCGATCGCCGTCGTAGCCGTAGAGGCCGTATCCGCCGAGGCCGCCGGCTTCGCTGACAGCGGCGGCCAGTGCCACGGACGAGAGTCCGCCGAACGGGCCGAGGAAGATCGGATGCTCGATGCCGAGCAGCTCGCACAGGTCAGTCATTCTTCGAGGCTATCGCCGCCCCGCTGCGTCGCGGCGGGCCCGCCGACCGATCCTGCTCCCGGATGCCGGTGTTACGCTCGCTGTGAGGGAGGCGCGCATGAGCGAGTGGTTCGGGCAGATGCTCGGCTTCGTCGCGTCCGCGCTCGGCGTCGTCGCGATGCCCGATGCCGCCGCCCTCGGTGTCGCGATCGCGCTGATCGCCCTGACCACGCTCACGATCGTCGTCGCACTGAGTGTCGCACCGACCTCGCCGAGCACCGCCCCGCATCCGCTGCGGGCGATCGACGTCTCGACGCTGCTCGCCCAGAGCGATCCGGATGCCGCCGGTCACCCGCGCCCTCGTGCGCCGGGAGTCGCCGTTCCCGCGTAGTCCGTCCTCGTACGGGACTGCGCGGCTTTCGCCGACCCTTCCCGACACACGAACGGACTTCCATGGACATCTTCGCCTTCCCTCCCCTGACCGCCCTTCTGGATGCGGCGTACGGCGCCCTCGCCTGGCTCGCCTCATTGCTCGAACCTCTCGCCGGAGCATCCGCCGCCGCTCTCGCGGTGGTGCTCGTCACGCTGCTCGTACGCGCCCTGCTCATCCCCGTCGGCTTCTCCCAGGCCAGAGCCGAGCAGACGAGGGCTCGACTCGCGCCGAAGCTGCGTGAACTGCAGCGCCGACACAAGAAGAACCCCGAACGCCTGCAGAAGGAGATGCTCGAGCTCTACCGCTCCGAGAACACGTCTCCGTTCGCCGGCATGCTGCCCGTGCTCGCGCAGGCACCCGTCGTCGGACTGCTCTACACGCTCTTCATCCGGCCCGAGATCGCCGGCCACCCCAACGACCTGCTGACCCACGACCTCTTCGGCGCTCCGCTGGGCACGAGCCTCGTCTCGTCGGTGTTCGGCGGCACCGCGTCGCCGTCGACCCTGCTGGTGTTCGGCGTGCTGATCGTCATCATGCTCGTCGTCGCCGACATCACGCGTCGCGTCTTCACGCCGGCGCCGGTCGAGGGCGACTCTCCCCTGAACTCGCCGACCATGCTGCGCGTCACGAGTGCGCTGCACTACCTGACGGCGGTGTTCGCGGTGTTCGTTCCGCTCGCTGCGGCGCTCTATCTCACCGTCACGGTCGTGTGGACGCTCGTGCAGCGCGCGCTGCTGCGCCGCCGCTACCCTCTGCCCGTGCCCGCCACGGTCGCCGCCTGACGGACGGTCGTCGCCTGACGGGCGGTCGCCGCCTGACGGATGGTCGTCGCCTGACGCGAGGCAGGGTCATTCCGGCAGCGGAATGGGAGCGGTGAAGGGACCGGTCTCGTCGTCGGATTCGCCCTCGTCGTCGCGGTCGGCGGCGGCATCCGCTCGGCGTCGCTGTCGACGCACCCCGAGCGTGGTGCCGACGCTGGCGGCGACGACGAGGGCGATCGCGAGCATCCGCAGCGGCGTCGCGCTCTGGCCGAGGATCAGCCATCCGGCGAGGGTCGCGAACGCCGGCTCGAGGCTCAGCAGCACGCCGAACACGCGCTGCGGCAGGCGGCGGAGCGCCGCGAGCTCGAAGCTGTACGGGATGACCGACGACAGCACGGCGGTGACCGCGGCGAGGAGCAGCAGCTGCATGTCGCCGGCGACCGTGACCGCCGCAGGAACACCCACCGGGATGAGCAGCACGGCGGCCACGACGAGCCCCACCGCGAGGCCGCTGCTGCCGGGGATGATCGCACCGACGCGCGCGCTCATCCGGATGTACATCGCCCAGAACCCCGCCGCGATCAGGATGAAGAGGAGGCCGAGTGGATCCAGCGGCTCGGAGCCGATCAGACCGTCGACGCCCAGAAGCACCATGCCCAGAAGCGCGACACCGACCCACGCCGCATCCGCGAGACGCCGCGTGAGCACCGCGGCCAGCACGAGCGGACCGAGGAACTCGATCGCGACGGCGGGGCCGAGCGGGATGCGGTCGATCGCGGCGTAGAAGAATCCGTTCATGCCCGCGAGCGACAGCCCGAAGAACACGGCGGCGAGCCATTGCGACCGATTCCAGCGGATGGGTCGCGGCCGCACGATGACGACCAGCAGCAGCGCGGCGATCGCGACGCGCAGCGAGGTCACACCCCACGGGCCGAGCACCGGGAAGAGCTGAGCTGCCACAGCGGCGCCGAACGGCAGCGAGAGGCAGGAGCAGACGACGAGAGCGACGCCCACGAGAGGGCGGGACGACGCGGACTGCTGCACCCGTCCAGCCTACGGGCCGGTCAGGTCAGCTCGACGACGGGACCGACTCTCAGACGGCCGGAGCGGCGGGCGCCTCGTCGGCGCCCTGAGCCGAGCCCGGGGTGTCCTGCGGCTCGGGCACGAGGTACAGGCCGCTCGGTGCGTTCGCTGTGAAGGCGAGAGCCTCGATCCACGCCCGGTTGATCGACGGCTGCCGACTGCCGAAGTACTTGAAGACGAGCGAGCTGCCCGGCTGCACCCACACGGTGGTGCGACCGCCGCCGACGCTCGAATCCTCACGCCAGCTGAACGGGAACGGCTCCGCGCGGCGCAGCTTGGCCGTGATCACGAGCTGCAGGTGAGTGAGGGCGCGATCCTCGATCTCGGTCTTCACGCTGCCCTCGTAGATGAACTTGCCCATGCAGCCGTCTCCTCCCATGTTTCAGGTGCATCGCATCGATCATAAGCAGAACAGACGACGTCTCCACGCCTCCGGTCCCGCCGGTGATCCGAGCTTCTCCGCAGGAGATCTTGCGGGTGGAGGGCGGCGAAGTCAACCCCCTCCGCCCGGACTTCTCGGCCACATATCCTGGCGGGGATTGCGAGGAGGCGGCACCCATGAACGCACGACACATCGACGACCGACCCGACGAGGGATACACCCCCACGACGACTCACGCAGAGTTCGGCGCGGGCAATCCTCGACTGCGCGTCACGCGGAACGATGATCGACAGGAGTTCGCCCTCGAGGTCGAGATCGTGCGGATCGGCTCGGCAGCCGACAGCGAGCTGCGCCTCGACGGTGCGGACCCGGTGCACGCGACGATCACACACGACGATCGCGACGAGTACGTGCTCGAGCTGCACGGCGAGGGCGAGATGAACACCAACTCGTCCGCCGACGCGACGCACCCGGGCGAGCGCACTCAGACGCTGCGCACGGGAGCCCGATTCACGGTCGGCGAGTGGGAGCTTGTCTTCGCCCGCGACGAGTTCGCCGATCACGGGCGCCCCTACGGCGGACGCCAGGGCGGCGAGTACTCCGACCAGCCGCTCCAGCCGTCGCGCCCCGACTACTCCGACGCCGCGGAGGTCGAGGCCGACGCACCGACGCAGGCCGACTCCCCCGACGAGAAGTGACGCACGCGGGCTCGAGTCGGAGCGCGTGAGGAGACTCTGAGCGCTCAGCGCCCCGGCACGAGTCCGATCCGCAGTGGAGCCCCCGGTGCGGATGCGGCGGTGATCGCCTCGTCGATCGCCGCCAGCTGTCGCACTTCGCCGACCGCGTCCGCGAACGGATAGGCGCGACCCCGGCCGGCGAGGAATCCCACCGCGTCGGCCAGCTCGGAACCCGTGTAGTTGTGCACCCCGGTCACGGTGACCAGTCGCCGCACGATGCTCTCGGCGTCGACGGGCACGGGTTCTGCGGGGAACACGCTGCCCACGAGCACGACCGTCCCGCCGGTGCCCACGCCCGCGAGCGCCTCGGACACGGCATGGCCCGATGCCTCGATGACGACGTCAGGGTCACGGTCGAGCTGCACCGCACCGAACCGTGCGGCGAGCGCGAGACGGTCGGGCGCGGGATCGAGCACCTCGACGGTCGCCCCGTGCTCGACGGCGATCGCCGCGGCCGAGAGTCCGACGAGACCCGCGCCATGGATGCGCACCGCTGCACCATCGAGGTCGTGGTCGCGCGCGGCGCGGGCCACGGCGGCCCAGGCGGTGGCGGTCGCGCACGAGGCGGGTGCGAGGACGGATGCCGGCAGCGACTCGGGCACCCGCACGATCGTCGTGCCCGCTCGCACCTGCACGTGGGTGCCGAAGGCACCGGTGAGGTCGCCGTGCACGCCGACCCGATCATGACCGTACTTGCCGAGCGTGCGGCACTTCTGCGTCAGACCGCGTGCGCATCGATCGCACGTGCCGCACGAGATCGTCACCGACCACACGACACGGTCGCCGATGCGCAGCGGCGTGCCGTCGACCGCGGTCGCCCCCGCGTCGCCCGTCGCGATCACGCGTCCCACGCTCTCGTGTCCGAGCACCAGCGGCACGGGAGCCGACCGGCGCCCCCGCACGGTGTGCACGTCGGACCCGCAGATCGTCGACATCTCCACCGCCACGAGCACGTCGTGATCCGCCAGAGCGACGCCGGGAACCGCGATCATCTCGTGGGCGTGCCCCTCGCCGATCCACACCATGGCGGTAGCGGCCGGACGCAGGGCGACGTCGCGGCGATGGCCGGGAGGACGGATCAGCAGCGTTCCCATGTCATCGCCCGATTCAGACGGTCGCGACGAGAGGCAGCAGACCGCGCTCGGCGAGTGCGTCGTGGAGCCCGGTCACATCCGCGAGCACCGCGTCGGCTCCGGCATCCGTGAGCGCCCGGACGTCGTGGGCGCCGGTGAGCACACCGGCGACGAAACCGGCCCCCGCACGGCGACCGGATTCGACGTCGCTGACGGTGTCGCCTGCGACCGCGACCGCGGCGACCGAGGAGGTCTGCGTGCGGATCAGCGCCGTCAGCACGAGGTCGGGCGCGGGGCGCCCACGGCCGGCATCCACGGGCGACAGCACCAGGTCGACGAGACCGCCCCAGCCCAGGCCGTCGATCAGCGCATCCCGGGTCACGGGCGCGAACCCGGTCGTGAGGACGACCGAGAGACCGGCATCCTTCAGCCCCTGGATCGCATCCGCCGCGCCGGGGATCTCGGTGACCCCCTGCTCCGCGACGATCTCCGCGTAGGCGCCCTCGAAGGCGGCGGTGGCACGCTCGGCCGCGGCGCGGTCGCCCCCGGCGAGATGCGTGAACACGTCGATCTTCGACTGCCCCATGGTCGCTCGCACGTGAGCGAGTGCGTCATCCCACGGCATGCGATCGGCGACCCCGGTGCGCTCGGCGGCGCGCTGGAACGCGGTCTCGACGACTCCGTCGTCGAGCACGGTGGTGCCGGCCATGTCGAGGACGACGAGTTCGAGTGCACGGGCCTCTTCGAGTGCACGGCTCTCTTCTGGTGCAGCGGTCATGATGATCCTTCCATTGCGGGTGCCCACCCGAAGGCGGCGGTGAGATTCTCTTCGGCGAGCCCCAGACCCGTGGTCATTCCGATGCCGGTGGTCGCGGCGAGCACCAGCACCCCCTCATCGCCCCTGTCGATGAGGAAGTCCTGCGCGGCCTTCGCGTAGACGCCCTGCCAGCGCTCCAGCACGCGGGGTGCCGGCATGTCGAACAGCGCTTCCGCCTCAGCCAGGAAGGCGGCGAACGCGGCCTCCGGCTGGAACGGGTCGGGCGCGGTCGACGTGGAGTGCGAGTCACCGATGATGAGGGTGCCGTCCGGCAGCTGCGTGTACATCTGGTTCAGGTCGAGGGCGGCGAGATCGGGGCGCTCCGCATGCAGCCTCTCTCTCAGAGCGGCCGCCGCGGGCCCGTCGGCGAAGCGCCCGTACCGCACGAGCGACCAGCCGGTCAGCAACGGCGCGGCCAGCGGATGCCGCAGCGTCACCGCCGCGCGCATCATGTCGAGCGCGCAGCGGACGACGCCGACGCGCTCGGCGACCTCGGGCAGCAGCTGGTCGATGTCGTGGTTGACCGCGACGACGACGGCACCCGCCGTGATCGCACCCCGGGTCGTGTCGACACGTCCGCCAGACACCGCGGTCACGGCTGTGCGGAAGCGGAACTCCACGCCCAGGCGCGAGAGGTGCCGGACGATCGCCGAGGCCGCGGTGCGCGGGTCGGTCTGCAGGTCGGTCTCGATGTGGGCTCCGCCCACCAGTCCCTCCGCACGCAGCGGCGCCCGTCGCAGCAGCTCGTCGGTCTCGAGCATCCGGATGCCGCCCTCGGCCGACGCATGTTCGAGCACCGCGATCTCGTCGGCATGACGGGCCGCGACCAGGGTGCCGGATTCGCGCAGCCAGAAGCCTGCGTCACGTGACAGACGCAGCCACAGGTCGCGGGAGGCATCCGCATACCGTCGCGCCTCCCCCGCCTGTGCTCCGATGCAGAGGTGGCCGAAGTTGCGGATCGTCGCTCCGACCGGAGCATCCGCTCTGTCCACGACGATGACGCTCAAGCCCCGACGCGCGGCCGCATAGGCCGCGCCGAGGCCGACGATGCCCGAGCCGACGACGACGAGATCAGCCATGCCTGCGGGGATGCCTGCGGGGATGCCTGCGGGGATGCCTGCGGGGCTCATCGGAACACCTTGCGCATCCACATCGCGAGTCCTTCGACCACGAGCACCGTCACGAGGATCATCAGCACGATGGCGGTGACCGTCTCGTACCGCGACCCCTGGCTGGCATTGAGCAGGTAGTAGCCGACTCCGCCCCCGCCGACGATGCCGAGGATCGTCGCCGCGCGGATGTTCGTGTCGAGCATGTAGAAGCTGTGCCCGATGAGCGCCTGCATGCCCTGCGGCACCGTGGCCGAGGCGTAGGTCTGCAGACGGGTGGCGCCCACCGCGCGGAGCGCGCGCTCAGGCCCGCGATCCACCTCCTCGAACGAGTCGGCGATGAGCTTTCCGAGCAGTCCGATACCGCCGATCGCCAGGGCGATCACGCCCGCCTGCGCCCCCAGCCCGGTGATCACGACGAGCACGATCGCGAGGATCAGCTCCGGGATCCCTCGGATGCCGACGAGCAGGAAGCGAGCGGCGCCGCGGGCGCCGGAGCTCGGTGCGACGTTGCTCGCGGCCAACGACCCGAGGATCAGCGAGGGCAGCAGCGTCAGCACAGTGGCCGCGAGTGCGATCGCGACGGTGTCTCGCATGGCGGCGATCATCGCCGACGCCTCGTAGCTGCCGAACGACGGCGGCCAGAACTTGGCGGCGACGTCGGGGAGCTTGCCCCAGAACGTGAAGAAGTCCATCCAGTTGATCTGGCTGACGATCACGCTGCCGATCACGACCAACACCGCGATCACGACACCGGTCGTGTTGCGCACGCGCTCTGCCGTCCACGGCCGACGCACGGCCGCCTGGGGAGATGCCGCCCACGCGGGGCTGGTGCTCGCGGCGTCACTCACCCGGTCGCCGAGGCGGGGGTGGATGAGGCGATCGATCCACGAACGGGTCTGCTTCTGCTGTCCGAGCATCGCGCCGCGCACCATGCTCGAGATGATCTCCATCGCGACGCAGAGCAGGAAGATGACCAGCGCGATGCCGAGACCCTTGCCGTAGTTGAGCGCCTTGAACGCATACGACATCTCGAGTCCGAGCCCCGCGACGCCGACATAGCCGAGCACGACACTGCCACGGAGGTTGATGTCATTGCGGTGCAGGACGGTCGCGACCCAGCTCGGCAGCACCTGCGGCAGGATGCCCGAGGCGAACTCCTGCATCTTCGACCCGCCTGCCGCGCGGATCGCGAGGCGGGGCCCCTCGTCGATCTGCTCGATCGCATCGGCGAACATCTTCGAGATCATGCCGATCGAGTGGATGCCGATCGCGAGGATGCCGGGGAGAGTGCCGAGCGAGAACATCAGCACGAACGCCATCGCGAGCACCACATCGGGGAGCGCTCGGGTGAGCACTCCGACGAATCGCGCTGCGGCACGCCATCCGTTGCCCGGAGTCGTGTTCGATGCGGCGAGGTAGGCGATGGGCACCGACAACACGGCAGCGAGCAGCGTGCCGACCAGCACCAGCCCGACAGTGAGGGCGATCAGCCAGGCGAGATCCCCGGGTTCGGGAAATGTGAGCCCTCCGACGCGGGCCATGAAGTTCTCGGCGTTGCCCCAGCTCTGCACCATCGCCGGGATCGAGAGGCCCACCTCGTCTACGGCGAGGATCCCGAGCGCGACGAGAGCGAGCAACGTGAGCCCGGCGGCGATCCGCTCGGGCGAGATCGGGCGTCGGGGAGCGCGATCGGCGACGGTCGCTGGTGCCGAGCCCGCGCCACGGGTGGCGCCGGATGCCGACCGTGCGGCCGGTGGGCCGGAGAGCAGGGTCACGAGACGCGCGCCTTCTCGGTCAGCGCGGCACCGATCTCGGCCGCGTCGACGACGACATCCGTGGTGATGTCGGTGAGCTCGGCCCGCACTGCCTGGATCTCGGCGGTCGTCGTGGCGACGCGGCCGTAGATCTCCATGACCTCGGCCTTGGTGAGGTCGGTGGTGGGGGTGTCGAGCACGATCTCGCCGTGACGGAGCCCCACGATACGGTCGGCCCACGAGATCGCGAGGTCGACCTGGTGCAGACTGCAGACCACGGTGAGCCCCTCGTCGGCGGCGATCTCGCGGATCAGCGCCATCACCTGATCGCTGGACTCGGGGTCGAGAGAGGCGACGGGCTCGTCGGCGAGCAGGATGTCGGGCTTCTGCATGAGCGCTCGCGCGATCGCGACGCGCTGCTGCTGACCGCCCGAGAGGGTGTCGCTGCGCTGGTAGGCACGGTCGAGCAGGCCGACGCGATCGAGGTGCCCGAGCGCCCGCAGCTTCGCGGCTTTCGAGTAGCCCCACAGGCCGAGACGCGGGCCCCGGACCTCGGAGAGAGAGCCGGTGAGCACGTTCTCGAGAACGGTGAGCGAGGGCACGAGCTCGAACTGCTGGAAGATGAAGCCCACGCGGCTGCGGAGCGTGCGCAGCGCCCTGCCCCTGAGGGCCGGCACCTTCGCACCGAGGACCTCGATGTCCCCCGAGGTGGGCGTCTCGAGTCCGTCGAGATGGCGGAGCAGCGTCGACTTGCCCGAACCGGAGAGTCCGAGAAGCACGACGATCTCGCCGCGTGACACCTGCAGCGACACATCCTTGAGTGCCGTCGTCGAACCGAAGTTCTTGGTCACGCCGTCCAGGCGGATCAGGGCATCGGATGCCGCGTTCATGTCAGTTCTCCTCGTGATTCTGTGAAGTCCGATCGTTGAGCGAGTGAAGCGAGACGGAACGCGGTGGGTCTTCAGCGCGTTCCGTCTCGCTCGCTCCGCTCCCTCGCTCAACGAACGGGAGCGGAGCGGACGCCGGGGGGGGTCAGCCCTGGCACTGCTCCGCTTCGGTCTCCTTGCAGATGTCGCGGATCAGGTCGTAGTACGCGTCGTCGACCGGCTTCGTGGCGTAGAAGACGCTTCGGAAGGCGTCGGTGTCGGCGCTCTCGATACCGGCGGCAATGATGTCGTCGATCGTGATCTCGGACAGCCCGTCGATGAGCTTCTTCGAGACGTCATCCGGAAGCGTCGAGGAGTAGACGAGCGGAGCGCCCGGGACCATGGTCTCGTCGATGACCTTCACGGCATCCGACTTCTCGACCTCGGAGTCTTCGGCGAAGCCGACTTCGCACTCGACTCCCTCGCCGACCTTCTGCACGCTCACGTCGTGCTTGCCGGCGAAGACGGGGGTGATGTCGGTCTTCGGGTCGATACCCGCCTCGAGCAGGTTGTACGACGGGAAGAGGTAGCCCGACGTCGACGACGGGTCGACGAAGCAGACCTTCTTGCCCTTGAAGTCCTCGATGCTCGAGATGTCGCTGTCAGCGGGGACGATCGCCTGGGAGTAGTAGCCGGGTTCCTGGCCCTCTTCGGTCACGATCGACGAGATCGGTGTGAGCTTCGCGCCGTTGTTCGTCGCGGTGACGTAGGTGAAGCCCGAGAACGAGGCGACGTCGACCTTGCCGGCGACGGCGGCCTCGATGAGAGCCGCGTAGTCGGTGGACTCGTGGTACTCGACGGTCTTGCCGGTGATGTCGGCGATGTAGTCCATGAGCGGCTGGTAGTTCGTCTCGGTGTCGACCGAGTCGGGCACGACGCCGAAGACGAGGGTGTTCTCGTCGACAGCGAAGCCGCTGGTGGCGGACGACTCGTCAGCACCGGCACTGCCGGTGGCCTCAGCGGTGCCGGAACAGGCGGCGAGGCCGAGCGCGAGGATCGCGGCGCCGGCGAGTACGGGGAGAGCGCGGAGCTTCATGAGGACCTTTCAGAGTGGGAGGGGTGATCCAGGAGCCACTCTGACAGCCCGTAGCGGGAGATATATACCTAACTCGGCAGAGTTCAGAGTCCGTTCATCCGCGGTTTTCCGAGATGAACGCGGTCAGAACAGGCGAGCATCCGGGGTGATTACCCAAGTAGTATGCCTATGTGGCCGAAGCTGTATACACCCAGATCGCCGACGACCTGCGATCCCGGATCGCGGACGGTACTCTGCGCCCCGGCGATGACGTTCCCACAGAGTCGGAACTCGCCGACCGGTGGCACACCTCGCGTGGTCCGATCCGCAATGCACTGGCCGCGCTGCGGAGCGAGGGCCTCATCGAGACGGGGCGCGGTCGTCCGGCTCGCGTGGTCGCCCGCAAGGCGAGTCAGGCCGTCGACGTGTCGGTCCCCTTCACTCGCTGGGCCCGCGAACTCGGGGTCACGCCGGGTGCACAGACCCAGGAGCTGAGCCTGCGTCGCGCCGGCGATCGCGCCGAGATGCTCGGCGTCGCTCCCGACGACACGATCGTGAGCGTCGTGCGTCTGCGGCTGCTCGACGGCAGGCCGACGATGCTCGAGCGACTCTTCTACACCGAGGCCGTCGGACGACGACTGTTCGAAGTGGACCCCGACGAGATCTCGATCACCGAGTACCTGGGCTCGGTCGGGCATCCGATCGTGGGACTGCAGCACCAGATCGACGCGGTCGCGGCCGATGAGCAGGATGCTGCGCTGCTGCGCGTGCCGCAGGGGACGCCGATCCTTCGGTTGAGCAGGATCTCCAGAGACGCGGACGGTCGCATCTTCGAAGCGTCGGAAGACCGGTACCTCAGCGAGGTCGTGCGCTTCACGGTCGCCGCATCCGGGATATCGACGGACGGCCACTACATGCGTGCAGTGGGCGGCTAGGAGGCGGGCAGCCAGCTTCATGGCTGAGCCGGCACATGGCTTCATGCCCGGGAGCCGGGCAGCCGGCTCCATGCCTGGGAGCCGGGCAGCTGGCTTCGACTCCTTGGGGAGGAGAGAAGCCGATCGCGAGCGCGATGGGGATCAGATTCCAAGGACCGCGCTCGCGATCACAGCGCTGGGGATGCGCTATTTCTGGGGTATACCCAATGTAAGCGCCCGGCTACACCATCGAACACGGTCTATAGTCGAGATCTCACATAGACCTTTGTCTAGGCTTCCGCTCGCGAAGCCCGGAATTCCGCGGATCTCGGATTGGATACCGGTATTCCGCGACCGCGGTGGGAGATCGTACGGGGTGCCGCGTCAGGGGGTCGCGACGGACCGCGCGATCGGTAGACGTGCGGTCACGACCCATCGACCATCGTCCTCGCCGGCGGTGAACTCGCCGCTCGCTCCGAGCACGCGCTCAGCCATGCGGCCGATGCCGGTGCGACTGGAGGAGAGCTCGCGACGTGGAGTCACGGAGAGGGGGCTGCTGATGACCAGCCCGGCCATCTCGTCGTCGACGTCGAGTCGGATCTCGATCTCGCCCGGACCGGCGTACTTGAGGGCGTTCGTCGCAGACTCGCGCATGATGCGCGCGAGGATGATCTCGGCCGCGCGCGGGATGCGCTCGTCCGTGGGGTCACCCTTGATGAGCACCGGATGCCCGGCGGCCTCGAACTCCTGCTTGGCCTCGTCGACGGATGCTGCGAGGTCGCCTGCCGGCATGCCCTCGGAGCGGGGGCCGTCATCGGCGAGGTCGATCACGAAGCGGAGATCGGTCATCGCCTTGCGGGCGGCGATGCGGATCGCTTCCTGCGATTCGGTACTGGTGCGGTCGTCGTCGAGCATCTGCACGTGCAGCGACACCACCGTGAGGTGGTGAGCGATGCTGTCGTGCAGCTCGCCGGCGATCCAACGTCGTTCGGCGAGTACTGCTTGGCGTTCCTGCTCGGCTTTCTCGGCCAACTGCACTTCGAGCGTGCGCCCTCGGGCGAATGCCATGCGTAGCGCGAAGCCGACGGCTCCGGACACAACGGCGACGACGAGGTAGATGCCGATGTTGACCGCGACACGCGTGTCGGTGTAGGCCGTGAGCGCGGTCGCGAGGAGGAAGCCTCCGGCGTACGAGAGGACCAGGGAGGTCCACCCCAGTCGAACGATGAGGCCCGCCGCGAATGCGGCGACCGTCAACACCTGGGACTCGATGCCGGGGATGAAAGAGAGTGCGACGACGACGCCGAGCGCGTACGTCGCGATGAGAGGCGACCAGAGATAAAGGGCGAGGACCGCGGATGACGCGATCCCAATCACCGCAGCCAGTGGCTCCAGCCCCGGAGGGAGGAACAGGCCGACGATGTCGAAGATCACGATCGTTCCGATGACCGCCACGATGGCGATCCGTTCGATCGTGCTCAGCTTCTCGCCCTTGCCGAGCCGCGCGACATCAGACCTGTCACTGCTCGAAAGACTTAAAGCCATGCTTCAGTATCTCCTATCCGCCAGATATATTAACGGTAGAAGCCGAAGAAGTATCCAACCTGGTTCCAGAAAGACATAGAGATTCACCTCATTTCTTGCACTTTTGACTAGCGATGTATTCATCTTCTCGGTGATCTGCACGTCGCACATCTGTCTCTCGTCTAGACCTCAATAGCCAAAAGTCCAATACATCGCGGCTGAGGTCACCCCCGGTTAGGCTTCCTGCATGTCCCAAATCCGCGTTGTGATCGTCGATGACGATCCCCTGGTGCGCTCCGCGCTCTCTCACTTCGTCTCGCGAGACCCCGAGATCACGGTGATCGCCGAAGCCGAGTCGGGGCTGGAGGGCATCGAGGTCGTCGAACGCGAGCGCCCTGACGTGGTCATGATGGACGTGCAGATGCCCGAGATGAACGGCATCGAGGCGACGGCCGTGATCAGCGAGCGCTGGCCCGAGATCAAGATCCTCGCGGTCACTACTCTCGACGGCAGTGACACCGTGCTTCCGATGCTCAGCGCCGGCGCGTCGGGCTACCTGCTGAAGGACTCGAGCGCAGCGAGCATCCTCGAGGGCGTCCGCGAGGTGTACAGCGGTGCGAGCTCGCTTTCGCCGCGGATCGCTTCGCTGCTGATCAAGCACGTGCGTGATACCGAACCTGTGGCGAGCGACGGCACTCTCGAGGTGCTCACCGATCGCGAGCAGGAAGTCTTGCAGCGTCTCGCACAGGGTATGTCGAATGCGGAGATCGCGCGGACACTCATCGTCTCGGAGGGGACGGTGAAGGCCCACCTGGGACGCATCATGTCGAAGTGGCATGTGCGCGACCGCGTGCAGATCCTCGTCACCGCAGCGCACGCCGGACTGGTCGAGTTCCGCTGAGCCGGTTGTCTCGCTGAGCCGGGTATCTCGCTGAGCCGGGTCTGCGGCTGAGCCTGTGCTGGGCGCGCGTAATCGTCTGACTATCGGTGCAGTTCATTCGCGGCAGGTCAGCCGGTGCAGTTTCAGCTTGCAGGCCAGTCGCTGCAGTTCGGTCAGTGCAGTTCATTCGCCGCAGTTCCGTCGCCGCAGGTCAGCTGGTGCAGTTCAGCCGGTGCGGGCAAGCGCCATCGAGCTGACGGGCTTCTTCGGGAGGCTGAGTCTCGGGGTGCGCCACCGCTGTTCGGGGTCCCACCATCGCGGCCCTCGCACCTGTGGGACGCCCTCGTTCATCCGGATCTCCCACCCCGATGTGCCGAGGGATCGGTGATGCCACCAGCACAACGGCACACCGTTATCCGTGTGGGTCGGACCACCCCGCGCGTGTTCGGTGACGTGATGGATCTCGCACCAGGACGCCGGAACATGACACCCGGGGATCAGACACTCCTTGTCGCGGGCGATGATCGCCCGGCGTTGATGCACCGTGAAGACGCGATCCGTGGTCGTGATCCCGATGATCCGCCCCTCATCCATCAGCACCCGCTGGATCGACCCCGCGCATCCGACCTGCGCGGCCACCGACACGGGGACATGCGCACCGGACCCGGGAATCGTCGCCCACCCGCCGTTGCCATGGCTGCGGCTCGTTCCGTAGGGATTGCCTCCGAAGGCGGCACCGGAGGCGGCACCGGCCACGCCGCCACCATGGGCGGCGAGGTCGTTCGCATCGACGTTCACGACAAGCACCGGTGACGACCCACCGAGAGTGGGCATGTCCTTGTGACGGGCAGCGATTCCGAACACCATCGCGAGAGCATCATGGCGTTTCTGCGCCGCAGTGCGATCATCGAGCACACAACGCGGGTCAGAGTTGAACGGATCGGAACCCTCGCCCTCGCGCTCGTCATCCACACCCGTATCCGCATCCGCACCTGTATCCGCATCCGCATCGAAGTTCTTACCCTCGTCGGCAGCGTCGCTCGGGGCGAAGTGCACGCCCGGTATCGGCGGGCCGTCGCCTTTCGGGTTGAGGATCGCGTCCAGGATGAGTTGCAGCTGTGCGGCCGCCTCCGGGGTCAGATACCCCCGGATCGCATGCAGGCCGTCTTTCAACCGACCGATCGTGATCCCCCGCCGCCGACGCGCGTCCTCATCCTTCGGCTCCTCCCCGTCGGGGTCGAACATCGACGCGAGATCCTCCGCGAGAGCCTTCAAGTCCTGCACCGTCGGCGCAGGACCCGACTCCCCCTCGTCTTCATCCGGATCAACATCGGCATCGGTATCGAGGCCGTGCCCCCGGGCGCACCCCGCCAACGCGACATCCGCCGCCAGGCGTTGATCGATCGTGAGTCGATCCCACACCCTCTCGATCGGCCCCGTCGCCGCCACAAACCCGGCCACACCGACCACCCCGTCCAGCAACGCGAGCCGCAACTCCGCCCACCGGGCCGGCATCCGCTCCCCCGACAGACTCACCGGACGCCGCACCAGATCGACGACCCTGTCGACCCGCGCCGCACCCCGCACATCCACCCGCAACATCCGCTGCACCAACTCGTTCATCCCCCGACACCCCGCCGCATGCGGGAAGTCGGCCGCATCACCCGTCGCGACGGTCTCCACGATCACCGCCTCGACCCGCCGGAACGCCGCCCCCGCACCCTGCAACACCCTGATCCGGTCCGCATCACTCAGCCCCGCGAGAGCGTCGTCGGACAGCACCATGTCGAGGTCGGCGATCACCCGATCCAGAAGCTCCACAGTGCTGTTCATGCCCGTAAGTCAACACGGGACCACCGACATTCGAGCCCCGAAACCACCCCGATTTACCCCAGATCAGAGCACGTATCCCAGCCTTCCGGAATGCTGCACCGTGGCAGGCATACCGGTGGGATGAAAGAGGAGAAGAGAAGACATGAGAACGGGAGATGAGAGGGGAGGAACAGAAGACACGAGCGGGAGAGGAGAGGAAAGGAGGAAAAGACACGAGTCGAGACGAGCCGAGATGAAAAGCAATGAGTCTCCCGGGAGAGGTGAGACAGGTGGATGGACCCGACCCAGGTGCCAACCGGCGGATGGCGTCGGTGAGCGAGAGCTGAGGTGGAACAGCGGGCAAGAACGGGCGGGCGGGACCAGAGGCGGAACAGGTTGATGCGACATGTGGCCAGCGCGGGTCAGACCCGGCCGGTGGCCGCGGGCGGGACCGGACGTGGGCCAGCTCGGGTGAGAAGTGGGGCGGGCGGGAGCTGCGCGCAGAAAAAAGATGCACGAGCGAGCGGACGATCAGGTCCGCGGCGATTCCGCCTTCATGAACACATCGACCTCGTCTTCGGTATCGAGGGCGAACCCGTGCCTCTCATACAGGCGCCGCGCGGGGCTCCCCTGCAGCACGTTGAGCCGAAACGGGCGCTCCTCGCCCCCGTCCGCGAGCAGCTCCGCGAGAACCGCAGAGCCGAGCCCTCGCCCCTGAACGGCCGGGTCAAGGTAGAAGTGCTCGATCCATACCCCGTCATTCGCGTGCCGGACCGCGACGAGACCGACGTCTTCTCCGTCGACGACGATCACACGCGTGTTCTCGGGAACGAACGCGTCGAGGAACCGCTGCCGCACGCGCACCGGATCGTATCGATCCAACCGCTCGAGATCAGGGCGCATGACGATCGCCCGCAGTTCCGCCATCCACGCGGCATCCGACGCACTGCTCGCTCGAAGACTCCATCCGACTGGCACGGCCTCAATCCAATCACCCCATCAACCGCACGACGAATGCTCACGCCATGTGCTCACAGCGCGAGCAACACGATGCCGACCGCGACCACCGCGGAGGCGGCGATCCGCCATCCCGGCCGACTCTCCTTCAGCGCGAAGACGCCGAACAGCGAGACCAGCACGACGCTGACCTCGCGCAGCGGCGCGACGAGGGCGACGGGGGCGATCTGGATGGCCGTGAGCACGAGGATGTACGACAGCGGCGACAGGATGCTGAATGCCACGATCCGGCGCCACTGCGTGCGTCCGAGAGTGCGTACGGCCGCCCATCGACCTCGCACGCCGATCGAGTAGAACGGGATCTCGAGCAGCATCGTGCCGACCATGAACGCGACGGGCGACAGGTTCCAGGTGCGCACGGCGTTCGCGTCCCAGATCGTGTAGATCGCGATCGCCACGCCGGTGAGCAGGCCGAACAGAAGCCCCGGATCGATGCCCCGTCGCGAGCCCGAGGAGCGGCGTCGGTCGACGACGCCGATCGCGACGACTCCGAGGATGATCGCGCCGACGCCGACCAGCGCGAGAGCTGACGGACGCTCCCCCAGCAGCACGACGGCGATGATGACCGACAGGAAGGGTCCGGTTCCCCTCGCCGTCGCGTAGACGGTCGAGAGGTTACCCTCCCGGTATCCGCGCTGAAGCACCGCCATGTAGACCACGTGCAGCACTGCAGAGACGCCGACCCCCAGCAGGAATCCCTGCACGTCGCCGGTGCCGAGTCCCCCGGTGACCGGGATGACTCCGATCCACACGGCCGTGCCGCCGACAGCACCCCACCACAGGAACGGCATCCCTGCCCTGCTCACGCCATGGGCGATGACATTCCACGCGGCGTGGGTGATCGCGGCGGCGAAGACGAGAGCGAAGGCGAGAGCGGACATGCGAGACCCTTCCGTCCGTCGCGAGGCGCGACGAACAGGGTCCTCCGGGCTTTTGTCCTGTCAGATGACGGCGCCCCTGCGGAGAGGCGCCGTGGCGCCGCTCGGACCAGACGGGACGAACCCCGGAACCCTAGGCGCTATCGAGAGCGACAGTACCCGGAGACGGTGACCAGCAGGTGAACAGAAGACCCCGTCACGGAGGATGCGTACCCGCGCGCCGATTACGATCGAAGGACCCCCTTCAGGAAGGTCGCTCATGCCCGTCACCCCGGATGCACTCGCCCACGCCGAGGACCTCGCCGACTTCGTCGCCGCCTCGCCCTCGAGCTATCACGCCGCCGCCGAGGTGGCCAGGCGGCTGGAGGATGCCGGATTCGAGCCGCTCGCCGAGGAGGACGCGTGGGACGTGACTCCCGGAGGACGCTACCTCGTCGTCCGCGACGGGGCCGCCATCGCGTGGACCGTTCCGGCGGATGCGACGGCCGTGACCCCCGCGCATGTGCTCGGCGCCCACACCGACTCCCCCGGGTTCAAGCTCAAGCCTCAGCCGACCACCGGGTCGAAGGGCTGGCTGCAGGTGGCCGTCGAGGTCTACGGCGGCCCGCTCCTCAACTCCTGGCTCGACCGGGAACTGCGCCTCGCCGGACGCCTCGCCCTCGCCGACGGCCGCGTCGTGCTCGCCGACACCGGTGCACTGCTGCGCCTTCCCCAGCTCGCCGTGCACCTCGACCGTGAGGCGAACAGCGGACTCGCGCTCGACAAGCAGTTCCAGACGCAGCCCGTCTGGGGGCTCGGCGACCCGACCCAGGAGGACATCCTCGCGGAGCTCGCGGACTCGGCCGGCGTCTCGTCATCCGACATCCGCGGCTACGACGTCGTGATCGCCGACTCGGCGCGCGGCGCGGTGTTCGGCAAGGACGACGCGTTCTTCGCCTCCGGCCGTCTCGACGACCTCGCCTCCGTGCACGCGGGAATCGTGGCGCTGGAGGCTCTCGGCACGCCCGCGACCGGTCCCATCGCGGTCCTCGCCGCCTTCGACCACGAGGAGCTCGGCTCGAACTCGCGGTCCGGCGCTGCGGGTCCTTTCCTCGAAGACATCCTCGGCCGCGTGTATGACGCCCTCGGCGCCGACTCGTCCGAGCGTCGTCGCGCCTTCGCCGCCTCGTGGTGCCTGTCGAGCGACGTCGGCCACTCCGTGCACCCGAACTACGTGCACAAGCACGACCCGGTGGTGCAGCCCGTGCTCGGCTCGGGACCGATCCTCAAGCTCAACGCCAACCAGCGCTACGCGACGGATGCCGTCGGCTCCGCCGCCTGGCGCGACTGGTGCGAGGCGGCCGACGTCGTCACGCAGGAGTTCGTGTCGAACAACAATGTGCGGTGCGGGTCGACGATCGGCCCGATCACGGCGACGCGCCTCGGCATCCGCACGGTCGACGTCGGCATCCCGATCCTGTCGATGCACTCGGCGCGCGAGCTCGCCGGGGTCTCGGATCTGCACGACCTCGCCCGCGTGGCGGGAGCATTCTTCGCCGGCTGAGCCACCGGAGCGCCCCCGCAGCGCTCCTGCAGTGCCAGGATGATGGCATGACGGACATCAAGCCTGCTCTCATCGAGCGCGCGGGCATCGAGATCATCCCCGAATCCGAGCGCACGGCGAAGCCGCGCGACCTGTTCTGGCCGTGGTTCGCGGCGAACGTGTCGGTGTTCGGCATGTCGTACGGATCGTTCGTGCTCGGCTTCGGCATCTCGTTCTGGCAGGCGACGATCGTGTCGATCATCGGCATCGTCGTGTCGTTCCTGCTGTGCGGGCTGATCGCGATCGCCGGCAAGCGAGGATCCGCGCCGACCATGGTGCTCTCCCGCGCCGCCTTCGGCGTGCAGGGTCAGAAGGTGCCCGGCATCGTCTCCTGGCTGACCTCGATCGGCTGGGAGACGTTCCTCGCGATCATGGCGGTGCTCGCCACAGCCACCGTCATCACCCAGCTCGGCGGCGACGGCGACAGCATCGCGCTGAAGATCATCGCCACCCTGATCGTCGCCGCCCTCATCGTGACGGCCTCCGTGCTCGGCTATCACACGATCATGAAGCTGCAGTCGGTGCTCACCTGGGTGACCGGCGCCGTAACCATCCTCTACATCATCCTCGCGGCCCCGAGCATCGACATCGCCGCCGTGATGGCCCGGCCGGACGGCGGCACCGGACAGGTCATCGGCGCGCTCGTGATGGTGATGACGGGCTTCGGCCTCGGCTGGATCAACATCGCTGCGGACTGGTCTCGGTACCAGAAGCGCACCGCATCCGACGGGGCGATCGTGCTGTGGAACACCGTCGGCGGCTCCGTCGCACCGGTGATCCTCGTGGTGTTCGGTCTGCTGCTCGCCGGCTCCGACGACGAACTCAGCACCGCGATCGCGGCCGACCCGATCGGTGCCCTCGCGACGATCCTGCCCCTCTGGGTCCTCGTGCCGTTCCTGCTCACCGCCGTGCTCGCCCTCGTCTCGGGCGCCGTGCTCGGCATCTACTCGTCCGGCCTCACACTGCTGAGCCTCGGCATCCGCATCCCCCGCCCGTCGGCCGCCGCGATCGACGGAGTGATCCTCACGATCGGCACGATCTACGTCGTGTTCTTCGCCACCGACTTCCTCGGCCCCTTCCAGAGCTTCCTCATCACGCTCGGCGTTCCGCTGGCGTCGTGGGCCGGCATCCTGATCGCCGACATCCTGCGCCGCCGGAAGGACTACGACGAGGAGGCCCTCTTCGACAGCCGCGGCCGCTACGGCGCCTGGGACTGGATCTCGATCGGCACCATGGTGGTCGCGAGCGTCATCGGCTGGGGCTTCGTACTCAACGGCTTCGCGGATGCCGCGCCCTGGAACAACTGGCAGGGCTACCTGCTCGGTCTCGTCGGCGGAGTCGACGGCGCCTGGGCGTACGCCAACCTCGGGGTGTTCTTCGCGCTGGTGCTGTCGTTCGTCGTGACGTGGTTCGCCCGCGCGGGCAAGATCCGTCGCCAGGAGCAGACGGCGTGAGACGTGGCCCTTCGGCGTCGGCGGCGGACTCCTGGCTCGTCGTCATCGACCCGCAGGCGATCTTCGCATCGCCCGACTCGGCGTGGGGATCGCCGTTCTTCGCCGATGTGGTTCCCCGCATCCGGGCGCTCGCCGACTCGTTCGGCGAGCGCGTGATCGTGACGCGGTGGATGCCGACCGCCGACCGCTCGACCTCCTGGGGTGAGTATTTCGCGGCCTGGCCGTTCGCCGACCAGCCCTCGAGTGACCCGCTCTTCGACCTCGTATCCGACGCGATCGGGCTGTCACCGCATCCGACGCTCGATCTGCCCACGTTCGGCAAGTGGGGCGGCGAGATCGAGGCGATCGTGGGTCGCGGGGCTCACGTCGTGCTCACCGGCGTCTCGACCGACTGCTGCGTCATCTCGACCGCGCTGGCCGCAGCGGATGCCGGAGCGCACGTCACGGTCGTCGCCGACGCGTGCGCCGGGTCTACGGCCGAGAACCACGCGGCCGCGATGCAGGTGATGGGGCTCTACCCGCCGCAGATCACGATCAGCGACACGGCCACGGTGCTGGCCGGGCGCTGACGCAGTTCCCCACCGCGCGTGGGGCCGCGCCCTGCGTCACGATCTGCGGAACATGGCCCGATCTGCGGACGAAGTGACCGGATCCGTCCGCGATACGTACGCGCGTCCGCACATCGGGCGCACGAGGCCTACTTCATCGTGTCGAGGATGCCGACGAGGTCGTCGAAGGTCGTGAGCGGGTTGAGGATCGCGAAGCGCGTGTTCGGACGCCCGCGATGCGAACTCGGCACGACGAACGCGCGCTGCGAGTCGAGGAGTTCGTCGGACCAGCGGTCGTAGTCCTCGCGCTCCCACCCTTCACGCTCGAACACGACGACCGAGAGCTGAGGATCACGCACCAGGCGCAGCTCGGGACGGGCGGCGATCTCGGCGGCGATCGTCTTCGTGAGAGTGAGCGTCGCGCTCACGGCCTCGCGATAGGCGGTCACGCCGTAGGTCGCCAACGAGAACCACAGCGGGAGCCCGCGAGGGCGCCGGGTCAGCTGGATCGAGTAGTCCGACGGGCTGAAGTCGCCCGCGTCGGTGAGGGTGTCGAGGTACTCGGCGTGCTGAGTGTGCGCGCGGCGTCCGGCGTCGGGGTCGCGGTAGATCAGGGCACAGCAGTCGAACGGCGCGAACAGCCACTTGTGCGGATCGACGATGACCGAGTCCGCGCGCTCGACGCCCGCGAAGATGCCTCGGGCCTCGGGGGCGAGCATCGCGGTGAGACCGTAGGCCCCGTCGATGTGCAGCCAGAAGTCGAACTCGTCCTTGAGCGCGGCGATGCCGGCGATGTCGTCGACGATGCCGAAGTTGGTCGAGCCTCCGGTGGCCACGACCGCGCAGATCTCGTCTCCGTGTTCGCGCAGCGCCTCGCGCACGGCATCCGCCCGCAGCACCCCGTCGTCGCCCGCGGGCACGAGCAGCACATCGGCATCCATGACCTTCGCCGCCGACTTGTTCGACGAGTGCGCCTCGACGCTGCAGACGATCTTCCATCGCGTCGGCAGCTCTTTGCCCGCCTCGAGAAGCTTCGCCTTCGCGGACTCGCGAGCCGCAACCAGAGCCGACAGGTTGCCGATCGTGCCGCCCTGCACGAACACCCCGCCCGCGGTGTCGGGGAGGCCGAACTCGGAGGCGAGGAACGAGAGGACCTCGTTCTCGGCGTGCACGGCTCCTGCCCCTTCGAGCCAGCTGCCGCCGTAGAGGCCGGATGCCGAGACCACGAGGTCGAACGCGATCGAGGCGATCGTCGGCGCAGTGGGGATGAACGACAGGTACGACGGGTGGCTCGTCGTCAGGCACGCGGGAGCGAGGATGTGCTCGAACACGCTCAGAGCGCGCTGCGAGCCGAGGCCCGCATCGGTGATCGTCGTGCCGACCAGCCGGTTGAGCTCGGCCGGGCTCTGCGGCTTGTCGAGCGGCACGTCGGCGGCGAGCATCCGTCGTCGCGAGTAGTCGAGCACCGCGTCGACGATCGCCGTCGATTCGGCCGAGGCGGCGTGCATGCGTTCTGCTCCCATGAGCTGTCCTTACCTGTGGGTTTCTGCGAGCTGTGAGGGGGTGACCGTTGCCGGAGCGACCGGCACGTCGAGCACGGCCGCGAGGGTGCGGCGGGCGAGGTCGGCCCGGTCGCGAGGGGCCCAGTGCACGAGCGAATGGGCACTCATGCCGTCGACCATGGCCAACAGCATCCACGCCGAGGATGCGGGGTCGATACGGGACGCAGGATCGACCGACAGCGCCGAGTCCTCGGCGATCGCCCGGGCGATGAGGTCTTCGAGCGCGCTGTGCCAAAGGTCCATCTCGGCCCGCACTCGCGCGCCGAGTGCCTCGTTCCGCGCACCGAGCGCCCACGACTGCACCCAGACCATCGCGACGTCGTCTCGCGAGTCGTCGAGCAGCGTCTCGATGAGGCGCAGGAGGTTCGCGCGCAGGTCGACGGCGGGGTCGTACGCGGCGATGACCTCGTCGCGCTCGGCCGCGACGATCGCCGTGAACACCTCGGCGACGAACGACTCCATCACGGGCCGGTAGTGCGCCACGAGGGCGGGCGTCACGCCGACGCGGGCGGCCACGGCACGAACCGTCAGTGCCTCGAGTCCGCTCTCGGAGGCCAGCGCGACGGCGCCGTCGAGGATCGAGCGCTCACGCTCCTCGGGCGGCAGCCGGCGGGGTGCGGCAGCTCTTGACGTCGTCTTCATCACGGGCTACCGTATCACTAGTTGGACACGTGTTCAATAGTGATCGCGACTCCTCATCCGCGAGGTCGCGATCAGCAGCGAGGGAGACAATCATGGCCTGGCACATGCCCGCCGAGACCGCACCGCACGACCGCACCTGGATGGCGTTCCCCGCCGAGGGGCCGACGCTCGGCGAGACCGCGGCCGAGCGCGAAGAGGGCTACGTCACCTGGACGGCCGTCGCCCACGCGGTCGCCGAGTTCGAGCCGGTCACGATGATCGTCGATCCGGCCGAGATCACCCGCGCCCGGCGGATGCTGGGCAGCGGCAGCGGCATCGACATCGTCGAGGCGCCCGTCGATGAATTCTGGATGCGCGACTCCGGCCCCACCTTCGTGATCGACGACCACCGCCCCGGCGTTCTCGGCGCCGTCGACTGGATCTTCAACGGCTGGGGCGCCCCTGCCTGGGCGCAGTGGCAGAAGGCGGCGCAGCATGCGCGAATCATCGCCGGCGCGGTCGGCGCCGAGCTCGTCAGCTCGACCCTCGTCAACGAGGGCGGCGGCATCCACGTCGACGGCGAGGGCACCGTGCTGCTCACCGACACCGTGCAGCTCGATCCCCGGCGCAACCCCTTCGCCGACAGGCAGCGCGTCGAGGCCGAGATGGCTCGCACGATCGGCGCGACCAAGGCCGTCTGGCTGCCCCGAGGACTCACCCGCGACTACGACGACTTCGGCACGAACGGGCACGTCGACATCGTCGCCACTCTCGTCTCTCCCGGCCGACTGCTGCTCCACGACCAGCAGAACCCCGACCATCCCGACCATGCCGTGACCCGCGAGCTGCGCGCTCACCTCGCACAGCAGACGGATGCCGCCGGCCGCCGCTTCGAGATCATCGACCTGCCCGCGCCCGCCACGCTGCGCGACGAGGAGGGCTTCGTCGACTGGAGCTATGTCAACCACCTGGTCACGAACGACGGCGTCGTCGCGTGCGGATTCGGTGACGAGCATGCCGACGCCACGGCCAGAGAGATCCTCGCCGACGCCTATCCGGGTCGACGCGTGGTCACGGTCGATGCCCGCCCGCTCTTCGACCGCGGCGGCGGCATCCACTGCATCACCCAGCAGCAGCCGAGCGTGGCGGTGCACTCATGATCGACGTCGTCGAGACCTCTATCGCCGACCTGCGGCGAGCGCTCGAAACCGGCGCAGCAACCGCGGTCGAACTCGTCGACGCGTACCTCGCGCGCATCGCCGCCTATGACAGCCCCGAGACCGAGACCGCGCTGAATGCGGTCGTGGTGTCGAACCCTGACGCCCGCGCGGAGGCAGAGTCATCGGATGCCCGACGCGCACGAGGCGAGACGCTCGGCCCGCTCGACGGCATCCCGTACACGGCGAAGGACAGCTACCTGGTGCGCGGACTCACCGCCGCCGCCGGAAGCCCCGCGTTCGCCGATCTGGTCGCACAGCGCGACGCGTTCACGATCGAGCGACTGCGCGCGGGCGGGGCGATCTGCCTGGGCCTCACCAACATGCCCCCGATGGCGAACGGCGGCATGCAGCGCGGTGTCTACGGCCGAGCCGAGAGTCCCTACAACGCCGGCTACCTCACCGCGCCCTTCGCCTCCGGATCGTCGAACGGCTCGGGCACCGCGACGGCGGCGAGCTTCGCGGCGTTCGGTCTGGGCGAGGAGACGTGGTCGAGCGGTCGCGGGCCCGCCACGAACAACGCGCTGTGCGCGTACACACCCTCACGCGGCGTGATCTCGACGCGCGGCAACTGGCCGCTCGTCCCGACCATGGACGTCGTCGTGCCGCACGCGCGCACCATGGCAGACCTGCTCGAGGTGCTCGACGTGATCGTCACCGATGACGCCGAGGTGCGTGGCGACTTCTGGCGCGCCCAGCCGTGGGTGACCCTGCCGTCGTCGTCCGAGGTGCGTCCGGAGTCCTATCCGGTACTGCTCGAAGACGCGGCGTCTGCACTCCGCGGCGCGCGCATCGGCATCCCCCGCATGTACATCAACGCGGATCCGGATGCCGGCACGGGTGACGAGCCGGGAATCGGCGGCCCCACGGGGCAGCGCATCGAGACCCGCTCGTCGGCGATCGAGCGCTGGGAGGCCGCACGCCGCGACCTCGAGGCCGCCGGCGCCACGGTGGTCGAAGTCGACTTCCCGGTGGTCTCGAACTACGAGGGCGACCGACCCGGTGCGCCCACGATCGCGACCCGCGGGCTTGTGTCTGCCGAGTACCTGCAGCGCGAGATCGTCGATCTGTCGGCGTGGGGCTGGGAGGACTTCCTGCAGGCGAACGGAGACCCCCAGCTGCACACGCTCGCGGAGGTCGACGGGGCGTCGATCTTCCCGCACCCCGAAGGGGCGCTCCCCGACCGCTATACCGGCTTCGACGACGACATCGCCGAGTACCCGGGCTGGGTGCGCGACAACCCGGGCGTCGGATTCCAAGACATGCCCGAGCTCCCCGACGGGCTTCGCGGACTCGAAGAGACACGTCGTATCGACCTCGAGTCGTGGATGGACGAGCACGAACTCGATGCCGTCGTCTTCCCGGCGGTCGCCGACGTGGGGCCCGCCGACATGGACGTGAACGTGGCGTCCGCTGATCTCGGCTGGCGCAACGGCACCTGGATCGCCAACGGCAACCTGACCGTGCGTCACCTGGGCATCCCGACCGTCACCGTGCCGATGGGCCTCATGGCAGACATCGGCATGCCGATCGGCCTGACGTTCGCCGGTCGCGCCTATGACGATTCCGCACTGCTGCGCCTCGCGGCCGGCTTCGAGGCGATCGGGGCACCGGGCGAGCGGCGCACCGCTCCCCCGCGCACGCCGAGGCTGTGATGGGGCGAGTCCCGGGTCTACTCTGAGGCCATGGACAACGGGGCGTTTCTGCTCGTCTTACTCCTGCCCTTCAGCCTGGGCCTGTTCCTCGCTGCGGTCGCGCTGCTGCATGGCGCGTCAGCGGGGATCAACTCCCTTGTCATGACCATGAGAGGTCGCATCATCGCCGCCCGCGCGTCTCGAAGAGCGCACGCCTACGTGCGGAAGCACCAACGCGACACCTCCCACCACGGGCTGATCTGACGCTCATGGACAGTGGAGCGGTCCCCTTCGCGCTGTTCGCGGTGCCGTTCTGGGCAGGTGTCATCGGCGCCTGCATCCTCCTCGTGCTCCTGATCCCGATCGGGATCAATGTCGCCATCCGGATCGCCATCGACGGCATCCTCGCTGCCAGACGTCGTGCCCGCGAGCGAGTCGAAGAAGACTCTCCGCAAGACATTTCACTATTGTGACGCTCGGCACGATCGTTATATGTTCTTCCTGTCCCCCACGACAGGAAGCGACCCATGAGCACCGAGAACAACGAGCGCGAGCTCGAGGCCGGCATCGTCACCGATCTGTCCGGACGCATGACCTACGGGTCGTATCTGTCGCTCGACCAGCTGCTCACCGCGCAGAACCCGGTCAGCGTTCCCGAGCACCACGATGAGCTGTTGTTCATCATCCAGCACCAGACCACCGAGCTCTGGCTCAAGCAGCTGCTGCACGAGCTGTCCTCCGCCCGCGAGCTGCTCGCGAGCGACGACCTTCGCGAGGCGCTGAAGCGCGTCGCGCGGGTCAAGCGCATCCAGGATGTGATGACCCAGCAGTGGGCGATCCTCGCCACGCTCACCCCCACCGAGTACGCCCAGTTCCGCGGCGCGCTCGGCAACTCCTCGGGTTTCCAGTCGGTGCAGTATCGCGCTGTCGAGTTCGCGCTCGGCAACAAGAACGAGAAGATGCTGAGCGTCTTCAGCGATCACCCCGCCAACCTCGCGCTGCTCACCGCTGAGTGGCACAAGCCCACGCTCTACGACGAGTTCCTGCGTTACGCGTCTCGCCGCGGCCTGCCGATCCCTGCCGAGATCCTCGACCGCGACGTGCGCCTCCCCTATCGCGAGACCCCCGAGCTGGTGCCCGCGATCCGCGAGATCTACCAGAACCACCAGCAGCACTGGGACCTCTACGAGGCGTGCGAAGACCTCGTCGACCTCGAGGACAACTTCCAGTTCTGGCGCTTCCGCCACCTGAAGACCGTCGCCCGCACGATCGGCATGAAGGTCGGCACCGGCGGCTCGAGCGGAGTCGGATTCCTGCAGCGCGCACTCGACCTGACGTTCTTCCCCGAGCTGTACACCGTGCGCACCGAGATCGGCGGCTGATGCACGCCGCGACGTTCTTCGACGGAGAGGGATGGCGCGACGGGATCGTCGAGCTGCGTGACGGACAGATGCTGTTGCGCGAGGAGTCCCCCGCGCACGATCTGCCCCGCCTCGACGGCGTGATCGTCGGCGGGTTCACCGACCACCACGTGCATCTGCAGCTCGTCGACCACGCTCTGCTGCACGGCTCGACACTCGGTCGCGTCGTCGATCTCGGCGCGAACCCGGCGGTCATCGCCACGATCGCCGCCCGCGCACTCCCCGCAGCGCCGATCCATGGAGACCAAAACGCACCCGACCTTCCGGGCGGGGTCAGAAACGCACCCGAATCGAGGGTTCACGGTGCGTTTTCGACCCCGCAGAGCGAGCGAGGTGAGGTGAGCGGTGCGTTTTCGACCCCGCAGAGCGAGCGAGGTGAGGTGAGCGGTGCGTTTTCGACCCCGCACGCGGTCACCGTCGAGTTCGCCGGCGCGTTCCTCACCCCGGTCGGCGGTTACCCCAGCGACCGCAGCTGGGCACCCGCCGGCTCCGTCCGCGAGATCGCCGACGCCGCCTCAGCCAGTACTGCCGTCGCCGAGATGGCGGATGCCGGAGCATCCTCCATCAAGGTCGCCAGCAACAGCGCCGCCGGCCCCGTCTTCTCCGACGACCTGTTCCGCGCGATCGTCGCCGCCGCCGCCGAGCGCGGACTTCCGGTCGTCGCACATGCCGAAGGCCCCGGCGAAGCGCAGCGCACGCCACGACTCGGCGCCGCATTCCTCGCGCACGCGCCCTTCACCGAGCGCCTCGACGACGCAGACATCGCCGCACAGGCAGTCTCCGTCTCGTGGATCTCGACGCTGTCGGTCCACGACGGCGACGCCCAGAAGACAGCTGTCGACAACGTCCGCCGCTTCCACGCGGCGGGTGGCACGGTGCTCTACGGCACCGACATGGGCAACGGTCCCACCCCGGTCGGCGTGAGCACGGCAGAGCTCACCGCGCTGCGAGCCGCCGGCGTCACCGGCACCGACCTGTTGCGCGCGCTCGCACCGCAGGATCCGCTCGATCCCGCATCCCTGCTCCTCCTCCTTCCCGACACCGGCACCCCCGCCGACACCGGCCACGACACCGCCCCCTCTCTCGCCCGCCCGCTGACCAGCGCTGATCTGAAGGCATGACATGACCGACACTCGAGACTCCACCCGCATCGATGACGCTCTGCTCGAGGCAGCGCGCTCGCTCGACGCCGCCGACCCGCTGCACGCCCACCTCGCCGCGTTCGCTGACGCACCGGGTGTCGGCGCCTACCTCGACGGCAACTCGCTCGGCCGTCCGCTGCGCGACACCCCCGAGAAGCTCGCCGCGTTCGTCCGCGACGACTGGGGAACCCGGCTGATCCGCTCGTGGGACGAGCAGTGGATGGCGCTCCCGATGGAGCTCGGAGACCGCATCGGCAGCCTCACCCTCGGCGCCGCCGCCGGTCAGACCGTCGTCGCCGATTCGACGAGCGTGCTGATCTACAAGCTGATGCGCGCCGCCGCGACCGCCGATCCGACGCGCACCGAGCTCGTGATCGAGGCGGGCAACTTTCCGACCGATCGGTTCATGGCCGAGGGCGTCGCCGCAGAGACGGGCATGACCGTGCGCTGGATCGAACCCGACCCCGTACTCGGCGTGCGGATCGCCGATGTGGTCACCGTGATCTCCGACAAGACCGCGCTCGTCTCACTGAGCCACGTCGACTACCGCTCAGGGGCCCTGGCCGACATGCCGGGGATCACGGATGCCGTGCACGAGGTCGGCGCTCTCATGATGTGGGACCTCTGCCATTCGGCCGGGATCATCCCGATGCAGCTCGACGCCTGGGGTGTCGACATGGCGGTCGGTTGCACCTACAAGTACCTCAACGGCGGACCGGGCTCCCCCGCGTTCGCGTATCTGCGACGCGAACTCCAGGGAGTGCTGCGCCAGCCGATCCAGGGCTGGTGGAGCGCCGCCGACATCTTCGCGATGGGTCCGGAATACGTTCCCGCCGGCGACATCCGCCAGCTCCTCAGCGGCACCCCGCCCATCACCTCGATGGTCGCGATGCAGGGGATGCTCGACCTGATCGAGCAGGCCTCGATCGAGGCCGTCCGTGCGAAGGCCGTCTCCCTCACCGACTTCGCCGTCCGCACCTACGACGAGCTCCTCGCGCCTCTCGACGTGCGCCTGCTCAGCCCGCGCGACGCCGAGCTGCGCGGAGGCCACGTCACGATCGGACACCCCGATTTCCGCGCCGTGACGCAGCGCCTGTGGGCCGACGGGATCATCCCGGACTTCCGCTTCCCCGATGGCATCCGCCTGGGTCTCTCACCGCTGAGCACGTCGCACGTCGAGACGCTCACCGGCGTGCTCGCAGTGCGCGATGCGCTGGAGTCGCATGACCACTGAGCC
Organism: Microbacterium sp. 22215; assembly: GCF_052045655.1. Classification (NCBI taxonomy): domain Bacteria; kingdom Bacillati; phylum Actinomycetota; class Actinomycetes; order Micrococcales; family Microbacteriaceae; genus Microbacterium; species Microbacterium sp. 22215. The sequence goes on along the minus strand of NZ_JBQEPC010000001.1, from coordinate 83,330 downwards.
CACCGGGGAGGTCGTGAAGGGCCCCGTGCTCGACGACATCGATGCGCGGCCCGGCAGCACGGCCTCGCTTCTCCGCACGATCGTCGGACTCTATCTGCGCCCGATCGGCGGCTGGATCTCGGCCGCCGATCTCGTGTCGCTCGCGGGTGACCTCGACATTCCGACGGCGCAGGCGCGCACGGGCATCACCCGTCTCAAGCAGAAGGGTCTGCTGCTCGCCGAGCGCGGGCACGCCGTCGGCTACCGGCTGAACCCTGATGCCGTCACCATGCTGGAACGTGGCGATCGCCGCATCTTCGAGATGAGGGAGATGACGGATGCCGACAGCTGGTGCCTCATCTCGTTCTCGATCCCCGAGAGCGCGCGCAGCATCCGCCATCAGCTGCGCCGCCGTCTGCAGTGGATCGGTGCGGGAGTCGTGTCGCCCGCACTGTGGATCTGCCCCGGTCATCTGCAGGACGAGGTCCTCGAGATCGTCGCGGAGCTCGACGCGCGCGCCTGGGTGACGCTGTTCCAAGCAGGCGCACCGACGACGCCGCGCACGCTGCCCGAGGCCGCCGCCGAATGGTGGGACCTCGACACGCTGCGCGCCGAGCACCTCGCCTTCCAGCAGTCCCTGACGACGCTTCCCGCCGAACCGTTCGCCGCCTACGTGCAGCTCATCGACAGATGGCGGGTGCTGCCGTACGTCGACCCTGGCCTGCCCCCGTCGATGCTCCCGGCCGACTGGCCGGGGCGTCGCAGCGTCGCCGAGTTCACGCGGCTGTCGACGGACCTGGCGGATGCCGCGTGGCAGCATGCGCGGGAGGTCACCGCGGCGGTGCGGCCGTCGTAGCCCTCACGACCAGTCGCGTGGGCAGGATCACGTTCATCTCGTCGATCTCGCCGCCCGAGAGCAGCGTGAACACCATGTCGGCCGCCACCGCGCCCAACCTCCGCATCGGCTGCTGGATCGTGGTGAGCGGCAGAGCCCGCCTGGTCGCCTCTGGCACATCGTCGAATCCCACCACCGAGAGGTCCGCGGGCACGCGCAGGCCCAGCTGATGGGCCACGTCGATGACCGCGATCGCCGAGAGGTCGTTCGCGGCGAACACCGCCGTGGGGCGGGAGTCTCCGCTGAGCATCACCCGCGCGGACTCGCGCGTCGCCTCGAGCTCGTAGCGGCCGATGCCGATCAACGACGGGTCGAGCGGGATGCCCGCATCGGCGAGCGCACGTCGATACCCGGCGTCACGCAGGCCCGCCGATCGCAGATCGGGCCGTCCGGCGAGGAACCCGATCCGCCGGTGGCCGAGTTCGATCAGATGCCTGGTGGCGGCGAGCGCGCCTCCGAAGCTGTCGGATTCGACGGTGGGCAGGTCTGCCCGGCCGGTGTGCGGATCGACGGCGACGACGGGGATCTCGGTGCCGGCGTTCACGACGGTCGGTGTCACCATGATCGCGGCGTCGATCAGTGTGCCGGAGAGCCTGCTGAGCGACCGCCGCTCCCATCCGTCGCTCGCGCCGTGGTGCGAACCCGCGTAGGCGAGCAGGTCGAAGCCCGTGTCGTGCATGGCCGCACCGACGCCCTTGAGGATCTCCGCGCTGAACGGCTCGAAGTCGGCCAGGAGCACGCCGATGACCCCGGTGCGTCGCGCTCTCATGCTGCTCGCGACGAGGCTCGACTCGTACCCGAGCTCCTTCACGGTGTCGAGCACACGCCGCACCGTGGCATCCGCGATCCCGTATCGTCCGTTGACCGCCTTCGAGACGGTCGACACCGAGACTCCGGCCGCCTTCGCGACGTCGTGGATCGTGGTCCGAGCCCCCATGAGACGCCAGCGTAGCCCCGCTCGCAGTCCCGCGGAAACTGTTTTCGAAAACGTTTGACGATCGTCGCTGCCGACTGAAGACTGCATCCCACTGCGGTCTCACCCGAGCTGCCGCAGGCGACCGCAGCGACGCGGTGCGCACATCTCGATGAGGAGAACGATCACATGAACAGCAGAAGGCTCCCCCTCGCCGCAGCGGTGTCGGTGCTGGCCGTCGGAGCGCTCACGCTCGCGGGCTGCACCGGCGACACGAACGGCGGTGGCGGTGGTGACGGCACCACCACCATGACGCTCTGGCACAACTCGACGACCGGCCCCGGAGTGGAGTTCTGGGAGAAGACGGTCGCCGACTTCGAGGCGGACAACGAGGGCGTCACGATCGAGATCCAGTCGATCCAGAACGAAGACCTCGACGGCAAGCTGCAGACCGCACTCAACTCCGGCGACGCACCCGACATCTTCCTGCAGCGAGGCGGCGGCAAGATGGCCGCGATGGTCAAGGCCGGCCAGCTGAAAGACCTCACCGACTCGATCGCCGGTGGAGCGAAGGACGAGATCCCGGATGCCGCGTACTCGGCCAGCAGCCTCGACGGCAAGGTCTACGCCATGCCCGTGGCCGTGCTGCCGGGAGGTCTCTTCTACAGCCAGGATCTGTTCGACGAGGCGGGCATCACCGAGAACCCGACGACCCTCGACGAACTCGAGGCCGCGACCGAGTCGCTGAAGTCCGCGGGCATCGACCCCATCGCCCTCGGCGCGAAGGATGCCTGGCCCGCCGCGCACTGGTACTACTGGCTTGCTCTGCGCGAGTGCAGCTCGGACACGCTCGCCACGGCCGCGGACGAGATGGACTTCAGCGACGACTGCTGGGTGCGCGCGGGTGAGGATCTGCAGGCGTTCGCCGAGACGGAGCCGTTCAACTCCGGCTTCCTGACGACCCCGGCCCAGCAGGGCGCCGGCAGCTCGGCCGGTCTGATCGCCAACCACAAGGCCGCGATGGAGCTGATGGGCGCGTGGAACCCCGGTGTCATCGGCTCGCTCACCCCCGACCAGAAGCCGCTGGCCGACCTCAGCTGGTTCCCGTTCCCCGAGGTCGACGGCGGCGACGGCGAACCCGGGTCCATGATGGGCGGCGTCGACGGCTACTCGTGCTCGGTCGATGCGCCCGACGCCTGCGTCGACTTCCTGAACTACCTCGGCACGTCCGCGGTGCAGACCGAGTACTACAAGGCGTTCAACGCCCCGCCGGTGAACACCGTCGCGCAGGAGGCCGTCACGGAGCCGTACCTGCAGGACATCCTCGCCGCGTATAACGACGCACCGTACGCGACCCAGTGGCTCGACACCGTCTACGGGCAGAACGTCGGCAACGCTCTCAACGTCGCGGTCGTCGACCTGCTCGCCGGCAACAGCTCTGCGAAGGATCTCGTCAAGGCTGTGCAGGATGCCGCAGCGAAAGCGTGAGAAGGGCGCCCGGCTGGAAGTGATCCTTCTGGCCGGGCCCGCCCTGCTCGTCTTCCTCGCCTTCGTCATCTTCCCGGTGCTGATGGCGGCGTACTACGGCTTCTTCAGCTGGCAGGGGTACGGCCCTCCCACCGACTTCGTCGGACTGAAGAACTACCTGACGATCCTTCAGGACCCCCTGTTCCACGACGCGCTCGCGCACAACGGCTTCATCCTGGTCTTCTCCCTCGTGCTGCAGGGACCGATCGCCGTCCTGTTGGCTCTGCTGCTGAACAGGAGGATGCGGGGTCAGTCGCTCATCCGGGTGCTGATCTTCGTCCCCTATGTGATCTCCGAGGTCGTCGTGGGCACCGGGTGGAGTCTGATGCTCCAGACCAACGGCGCACTCAACGCGATGCTCACGAACATGGGGCTGGGATTCCTCGCGACCGACTGGCTGTCGGATCCGGGCATCGCGATCTGGACCCTGATGGCGATCATCACGTGGAAGTACATCGGCTTCGCCGTCATCCTCTTCCTCGCGGGCCTGCAGGGCATCCCCGAGGAGCTGCACGAGGCGGCGGCGATCGACGGCGCGTCGTACTGGCAGATCCAGTGGCGCATCACGCTGCCCCTGCTCGCACCGACGCTGCGCATCTGGGCATTCCTGTCGATCATCGGCTCGCTGCAGCTGTTCGATCTCGTCTACATCATCTGGGGTCAGTACATCGCGTCGACCGCGGGCACCTCGACCATGGCGACGTACATGGTCTCGGAGGGGCGAAACGCCGGCAACTACGGCTACGGAAACGCGGTCGCCGTCGTGCTCTTCCTGATCTCGCTCGTGGTCGCGCTGATCTACCAGCGCGCCGTGCTGCGCCGAGACACCGACGGCGCGCTCACCGGTGCCCCGTCATCACGCAAGAGGTCACGGCATCCGGTCGACCCGCAGCCGACCGCACCCGAACTCGAGAAGGAGCTGGTCCGATGACCGCCACCTCGGTACTCGTCACGCAGCGGCCCGGCCGCTCCGGCCGCTCGGGCCGCGCCGCGAAGGCTCGGCTGCCGTGGGCCAACCCCGCCGTGTACTTCGTCGCACTGATCGCCGTCGGCCTGATGCTGGCACCGATCGCGTACATCATCACCGGCGGATTCCGCACGAACGCCCAGATCACGACCGATCCGGCGGGGCTCCCCCAGCCGTGGGTGGCGTCGAACTATCTCGACGTGCTCACCGGCGACGTGTTCTGGCGTCTGGTGGGCAATTCGACGATCGTCGCCCTCGCGACGACCGTCGGCACCGTCACCCTCGGGCTCATGGCCGCGTACGTGCTGGCCCGTTACCGGTTCGCCGGACGCGGGGTGCTCTACGCGTTCTTCGCCGCCGGACTGATGTTCCCGCTGACCGTCGCGATCACCCCGCTCTACATCGTGGTGCGCAGCCTCGGACTCATGAACTCGCTCGGCGGCGTCATCCTGCCGCAGATCGCGTTCGCCCTGCCGACGACGATCATCATCCTCGTGCCGTTCCTGCGGGCGATCCCCGACGAGATCCAGGAGGCCTCGTTCATCGACGGATGCAGTCGCCTCGGATTCTTCTGGCGGATGGTGCTGCCGCTCTCCCTGCCGGGCGTCATCACGACCGGCATCCTGGCCTTCATCGGCAGTTGGAACGGCTATCTGCTGCCGCTGTTCATCCTCAACGACCAGGCGGCGTTCACCCTGCCGCTCGGGGTGCAGTCGTTCGCCTCGCAGTACTCCGTCGACACGGCGAAGGTGCTGGCCTTCACCTCGCTGTCGATGATCCCCGCGCTGATCTTCTTCAGCCTGTTCGAGAGGCGCATCGTCGGAGGGCTCACCGGTGCTGTCAAGGGCTGAGCCGGTCGCACCCGCGACGCCCCCGGCCGAAGAGATCGAGAAGGAGAACACGATGCCGCAGTCCCCCGGCTCCCCCACCCGCTCGCCCCGCGTCGAGGCGCTCCTCGCCCGGATGACCCTCGAAGAGAAGCAGGCACAGCTCGTCGGCTACTGGATCGACCAGGGCGTCGAGGTCGTCGCGCCGATGTCAGGAGAGAAGAAGAGCTCCACGCGCTACGAGGATGCGTCGGCGAACGGCATCGGCCACCTCACCCGCGTCTACGGCACCAGACCCGTCGACCCGGTCGAGCGGGCGGCGTGGCTGTGGGCCGAGCAGCGCCGACTGCAGCAGCAGACACGACTGGGCATCCCGGCGATCGTGCACGAGGAGTGCCTGACCGGTCTCGCCGCGTGGAAGGCCGCGACCTTCCCGACCCCCCTCGCCTGGGGCGCCTCGTTCGACCCCGCGCTGGTCGAGGAGGTCGGGGCGGCGGTCGGTTCGTCGATGCGGGCTCTCGGCATCCATCAGGGGCTCGCACCCGTGCTCGACGTCATCCGCGATCCCCGGTGGGGGCGGGTCGACGAGTGCATCGCCGAGGACCCGCTGGTGGTCGGGCGCGTCGGCACCGCCTACGTGCGCGGGCTGCAGTCCGAGGGAGTGCACGCGACGCTGAAGCACTTCGTCGGATACTCCGCGTCCAGAGCCGGCCGCAACCATGCGCCCGTAAGTGCCGGGTCACGCGAGATCGAGGACGTGCTGCTGCCGCCGTTCGAGATGGCGGTGCGCGAGGGCGGCGCACGCAGCGTGATGAACTCCTACTCAGACATCGACGGTGTGCCGCTCGCCGCGGACCCGCGCTATCTCACCGGCATCCTGCGCGAACGCTGGGGTTTCGACGGCGTCGTCGTCTCGGACTACTTCTCGGTCGACTTCCTGCACAGCATGCAGCGGGTCGCCGCGGACTCCGCGGATGCCGCACGCCTCGCGATCACGGCGGGGATCGATGTGGAACTGCCCTCCCCCGATGCGTTCGAGACGCTCGCAGAGCAGGTGCGCGACGGACGTCTGGCTCCCGAGATTCTGGATCAGGCGGTTCGCCGTGTGCTCGCGCAGAAGGAGGCGCTCGGCCTGCTGGATGCCGACTTCGACACGCCGCCGACCGCGATCGACCTCGACCCCGCCGAGCACCGCGCGCTCGCCCGACAGCTCGCTGAGGAGTCCGTCGTGCTGCTGAGCAACGACGGAGCGCTTCCGCTCGACCCGGCCACCGCGTCGCGCATCGCGGTGATCGGCCCCAACGCCGACAGCGCGGAGGCGTTGATGGGCTGCTACTCGTTCGTCAACCACGTGCTCGCCACTCACCCGGGAACCCCCGCGGGAATCGAGCTGCCCACCGTCGTCGACGCACTGCGCGCCGAGTTCCCCCGCGCCGAGTTCACGAGCACGACCGGGTGCGACGTCGAGGGCGCCGACCGCTCACGCCTCCCCGTCGCGGTCGAGGCGGCGACGCAGGCGGATGTCGCGATCGTCGTCGTGGGCGACCGTGCCGGTCTGTTCGGACGAGGCACGGTCGGCGAGGGCAACGACGTGGAAGACCTGGAGCTCCCCGGCATCCAGCGCGAGCTCGTCGAGGCGGTCGTCGCGACCGGCACCCCGGTGATCCTGATCACGATGACGGGGCGCCCCTATGTGCTCGACTGGGCGCTGCCACCGCGCGCAGGTGCGGCAGGCACGACGACCGGGTTGGGAGTGGTGGATGCCGCCGGCACCGCGACTCCATCTCCCGCCGCCCTCCCCGCAGCCGTGCTGCAGACGTTCTTTCCGGGAGAGGAGGGCGCGCCCGCCCTCGCCGGGTTGCTGAGCGGGCGCGTCGCGCCGTCCGGACGCCTCCCGGTGTCACTGCCGCGGTCGGCCGGTGCGCAGCCGTACTCGTACCTGCACCCGGTGCTCGGCGGGCGCACCGATGTGACGAGTGCCGATCCGACCCCGACTCGGCCGTTCGGATTCGGCCTCAGCTACACGACGTTCACGCACGACGATCTCGCGGTGCCCGCGACCGTCGCGGCGGGAGAGACCTTCCGGGCGACCGTGCGGGTGCGCAACACCGGCAGCGTCGAGGCGACCGATGTCGTGCAGCTCTACGCCAACGACGAGGTCGCGAGCGTGACCCGCCCGGTCGCCCAGCTGGTGGACTTCCGACGCGTCACGCTCGCCCCGGGCGCCGAGACCGTGGTCGAGTTCGACGTGCCGATCGATCGGCTCGCCTTCACCGGCCTCGACGGCGTGAAACGCGTCGAGGCCGGGACGATCCGCCTCTGGGTCGGCGGGTCCTGCGACGACGAGGAGACGGTCACTCGGCTCGAGATCGTGTGAGGCGGATCAGCCCTTCACCGCGGCGACGAACGCGGCGACGTGCTCCTGCAGCCTGACGATCCGCATCTCCCGCGCGAGCTCGCGGTCGTACCCGTCGTAGGCGAGGGGCGGCAGCACCCGCACGTTCTTCGAGCATCCGAACTCCGTGCACACGAGAGTGCCGATGGTGTCGCCCTTGCGGCCGGCAGGACCCGCCTTGCGGGCGACGTACAGCTGCACGTCGTTGCGCAGCGTCACGTCCTCGCACCATGAGCACTGGGCCCTGGCGATGACGCGCTGCTCGGCGCGCTGCAGGATCACGCCGGTGACCACGTCGTCGATCCACGCGACGACGTACGAGCGACGAGGGAGCTTGGGGTCGACCCAGCCCAGGTAGTCGAGCCTGTCGAACTCGATCTCGGCGAAGCCGGGCGGCAGGGTGAGGTCGGAGACCTCCTTGCGGGAGGCGTTGAGGAAGGAGGCGCGCAGGGTGCGCTCGTCGATGGGACGCATGAGAGAGGTGCTTTCGTGAAGGCCGCGGATCGCGACAGAAGGAGAAGAGAGGGAGCATCCGGACCGGATGCCGGGTACGACGTGGCCCCGGGGACGGGATGTTCCGCCTCCGGCCGATCGTCAGCCTCTGCCTGCGGCGCGGAAAGCGCCTGCGGCTCCGTTCTGCGCTCGATCCGGCATCCGGAGAGCGCTCATCGACAACAGCACCCGGCGAGTCTACGCCCGTTTGTTTCACACCGTGTCGGCCCGGGTTCCCTCGCCACTGGTGCCGACCTACTCTTGCCGGAACGTCCACTCACGAAGGAGACCACCGTGTCCACGCCGCTGAACCACCTTTCGCCCCTCTCGGTGCGTGAGCGTTCTGCGTGCATGTGCCGGCACGGGTTCGCCTGCTCGTCGTTCGCGGCGGGTCACGCCCTGCACCTGATCCAGGCGCGCATCGCCTCGGCGACTCCGTCGGAGTGGATCGACGCGATCGTCGAGCACGCAGACGCGACGACGGGCGACCTGGTCGTGCGCACCCTCGACGGATCTGCCCACGTGCTGTGGAACGGCGCAGGCGCAGCGCTCGAGGCGCCGGCGGGCACGCCGATCGCCCTGCATGTGCGCTACGGCGTGCTGGCCGTGGGCCGCACGCAGTTCAACGTCGCGCTCTCCTGATCGCGTGTCGTCTCGTCGCTGCGCTCCTCGCTCAACGACCCGGGCAGCTGCTCAGGCAGCCGCCATCATCATGTTCTTGACGGCCATGCACGCGTCCATGCAGGCCTGGCACGCCTGAGCGCACATCTTGCAGACCTCGCTGCTGTCGGCGTGCTGCATGCACTCGTCCATGCACGTCTGGCACATCGCGATGCAGGCATCGAGCATCGCCATCATCGACGCGGGTGTCATGCCCTGCATCCGCATCATCGAGCGCATCATGGTGTTGCACATGTCGGCGCAGTTCATGCACGCCGGCGAGCAGTCCATCATCTGGGTCGAGCACACGGTGCATGCCTGCTCGCAGGCCGAACACGCGTCCATGCACGCCTGCATGACGGACATGTCCATCATCGCCATGTCGGGCATCGACATCATGTTCGAGCGCATCGCGCCCATCATCATCGAATCCATCTCGTACCGCCTCCGTCGTCGGCCGCAGCCGAGGTGAGAGCGGGCAGGGCCACCCGCCTGAGGCCAGGTTAGCCCTCGCGGTGGCCTGCGTCGATGACGGATTCCGTCTGTCACGCGCGGTCGTCGTTGTCAATCCCGTGTGCAGGATTCCGGGCCCGTGCGACGGTGGTCATCCATTGATCGACGGATGAAAGGAATCTCCCCATGAGTGGTGCAGACGACGTCAAGAACGCAGCCGAGAAGGCCGGCGGAAAGATCAAGGAGGGCGTCGGAAAGGCGACCGACAACGAGAGCCTCGAAGCCGAGGGTCGCGCCGACCAGACGAAGGCTTCGGTCAAGCAGGCCGGGGAGAACGTGAAGGACGCCGCTCGCAACGTCGGAGACGGCCTGCGGGACGCTTCCAGGGACTGATCCCGAAAAACGGAGTGAGGCCCGCCGAAGCGGGCCTCACTGCGTAGATCAGCGGGTGCGGTTGCCCGAGATCGATCGGATCAACCAGGCGATGACCGCAATGGCCAGCAGCACCAGTCCGACCCACAGCAGGAACTGCAGGGACTGAACCAGTCCGCCGGTGATCGCGAGAATGACGGCGACGACGATGACGATGATCAGCAGGATGTTCATCGGATTTCCCTTCTTGAGGACGCAGGGGGGCGCCCGTCTACGGTGAATCAACCTAGACCCGCGCCCCCTGCGCCCCAGAGCCCCTTGACGCGGGGGTTCCCGACGTGCGAGAGGAGCACAGGACATGCCAGGACGCAGGAACGACTCCCTGAAGGACCCGGAGCTGTACGAAGAGCTCCGCAGCGACGGCGCCTCGAAGGAGAAGGCGGCGCGTATCTCGAACGCCGCAGCCAAAGAGGGTCGCAGCGCCGTGGGACGCCGAGGCGGAGAGCACGGCGACTACGAGGACTGGACCGTCGACGAACTGCGCGCCCGCGCGAAGGAACTCGGCCTCACCGGGTACAGCGGCAAGCGCAAGGCCGAGCTCATCTCGGCACTGCGCGAGCACTAGGGCCGCCCTCCGTGGCCCGGTTCGGCATCGAGGAGGAGTTCGTCCTTCTCGATGAGCAGACTCTCGTCCCGACGGCCATGAGCCCGCACACCCGCGAACGCCTCGCTGACGAGGTGGGCGCGGGGCTCACTCCCGAGTACCTGACCTGTCAGATCGAGTCGGCGACGGCGCCGATCGAGAACAGAGCGGATGCCGAGGCGCAGCTGCGCCGCACGCGACGTCTTCTCGGCACCTACGCCGCTGATCAGGACGCGATCGTGGGCGCGACCGGCACACCCTTCATCTCCCCCAACCGCTTCGCGGTGTCGTCGTCGGCGCACTACGACGCCGTCTCGACCCAGCTCGTCGAGATCACCCGCGAGCACGAGGTCAACGGCCTGCACGTCCATGTCGAGGTCACCGATGACGAGGAGAGGGTCCGCGTGGTCAACCGCGTCCGCGCCTGGCTGCCGACCCTGCTCTCCCTCACCGGCAACGCACCCTTCGCGCACGGCCGGGATTCGGGCTTCGCGAGCTGGCGCAGCATCCTCATCCGCCGACTCCCCTCGTCGTGGAGCCCACCGCACTTCCGCGATCTCGACGACTATCGCGCGCAGCTCGCTCGGCTCGTCGGCATGGGGGCGATCCCCGAGGCGAGCTCGCTGTCGTGGACGGTGCGGCTTTCGGAGCGATTCCCCACCGTCGAGGTGAGGGTGTTCGACGCGCAGCTGACGGTCGACGACACCCTGCTCGCCGCCGTCCTCACCCGAGCGCTCCTCGTGAGCGACGCGCTCGACGGTCTGCCCGAGCTGGGCCTCGACGCGATCGACGCGTCACTGTGGACGGCGGCGAGGTACGGACCCGAGGCACTGCTCGTCGACCCGGTGAGCGGCGACCCGGCCCCTGCCTCGGCGATCGCCGACGACCTCCTCCGGAGGCTGCGCCCGACGCTCGCGCACCTGGGCGACGAGGACTTCGTCATGGAGGGGATCGCCCGCATCCGTGCCGAGGGTTCCGGAGCCCGGCGCCAGCGCGACGCGTATGCCGAGAACGGAACCGCGGGCCTCCGCGAGCTCTACCGTCGAAGCACCGCGACGGACTGACCCGCCCGCGACCCCTCCGACGGCAGTAGTGTCGGCCTGTGGCATCCTCTCGCTTCGCACCCCTGCAGCGGCTCGTGATCTCGGTCGCCGTGCTGGCCTCCTTCGTGACCTTCCTCGACGGCACCGTCGTGACGGTCGCGCTCCCCGCGATCAGCCGGGAGCTCGGCGGCGGGATCACCACCCAGCAGTGGGTCGTCGACGCGTATCTCATCACGCTCAGCGCGCTCATCCTGCTCGCGGGCTCGCTGTCGGATGCCTACGGACGCGTGCTCGTGATGCGTGTCGGCCTCATCGCGTTCGGGGTCGCATCCGTCGCGGTCGCCGCCGCCCCCGATCCGCTGTTCCTGATCATCGCGAGAGCGGCCCAGGGCGCAGCGGGCGCCCTGCTGGTGCCCAGCTCGCTGGCGCTGATCACCGCGACCATGCGCGCCGACGTGCAGTCGCGCGCGATCGGCATCTGGACCGCGTTCACGACCTCGGCCCAACTGATCGGCCCGCTGCTCGGCGGCCTCTTCGTGGACTTCCTGTCGTGGCGGTTCGTGTTCCTCATCAATGTCGTCCCGATCGCGGTCACCCTCCTGCTGCTCTCCCGCCTGAAGCTGAAAGAGCATCCGAGCGGCGCCCGGGTCGACTGGGCCAGCGGTGCCCTGTGCGCGATCGGACTCGGTGCCGTCGTGTTCGCGCTGATCGAGCAGCCGAATCTCGGCTGGCAGTCCCCCGTGATCTGGCTGCCCGGCATCGGCGGCGCCGCACTGTTCGCGTGGTTCCTCATCCGCCAGCAGCGCTCCTCCACCCCGCTGATGCCGCTGTCACTCTTCCGCGTGCGCGACTTCGCGTGGGGCAACCTCGCGACGCTCTTCGTCTACGCCGCGCTGTCTCTCAACGGCTTCGTGCTGGGCGTGTACCTGCAGCAGGGCGCCGGTCTCAGCGCCACCGCCGCCGGTCTCGCGAGCCTGCCGATCACGATCCTGATGATCCTCCTCAGCTCGCGCGCAGGCTCGTGGGCCGGGCGATTCGGGCCGCGCATCTTCATGACCGTCGGACCGCTCATCATGGCGGTGGGAGCGCTGATGCTGCTGCTCGTCGCTGAGGACTTCGACTACTGGTGGCAGGTTCTGCCCGCCATGATCGTGCTGGGTCTGGGGCTCGCGCTCACCGTCGCCCCGCTGACCTCGGCCATCCTGGGGGCGATCGACGAATCGAGATCGGGGATCGCCTCTGCCGTGAACAACGCCGTCTCCCGTGTCGCGGGCCTCCTCGTCGTCGCCATGCTGTCGACCATCATCGGCGGCACGCTCAACCTCGCCGGATTCCACAACGCCGCCATCGTCACCGCGGCGCTCCTGGTGCTCGGCGGAGTCGTGTCGTGGATCGGCATCCGCCGGAACCCCGCCGAGGAGGTGCCGAGCGAGGCCGTCGACGCACCCCGTTGACCGTGTCGGTGGCTGAGCGCAGACTGAGGGGACCGTCTCTCTGAGCATCCGGAGGTCCACCGTGAGCACGACCCAGACGCCCCTTCCACCCGTCGTCGACGCCGAGACCTGGCGACGAGAACTCGACGTGCTGCGCGTACGCGAGAAGGCGGCGACCCGGGAGCTCGATGCGATCGCAGCCGAGCGACGACGCCTGCCGATGGTGGAGCTCCCGGAGTACACGCTGGTCGGCGAGGAGGGCGCGGTGCCGCTCTCGGACGTCTTCGACGAGCATCCTCAGCTCATCGTCTACAACCACATGTGGAGCGACGGCAACGAGTGGCAGTGCCCCGGATGCACGGGGTTCACCTCGCAGTTCACGCGGCTCGACGTGCTCGAGCGGTACTACGACGCCCGGTTCGTGATCGTGACGAACGGACCGATCGACGAGGCCCTCGCCTATCGCGATCGAGTGGGCAATCGGATGCCGTGGTACTCGAGCGCCGACAGCCCGTTCGGGGCCGACATGGACGCGGGGCCGAACGAGGGCTTCGGTGTGAACGTGTTCCTGCGCGACGGCGAGACCGTCTACCGCACCTGGCACACGAACGGGCGGGGCACCGAGCGGCTGAGCCATCTGCAGGGGCTCGTCGACCTGCTGCCGTACGGACGCCAGGAGCAGTGGGAGGACTCCCCGGTCGGCTGGCCGCAGCACGGCACGTACGATCGGGGTATGGGTTCGAAAGAGATCGCCGCGCTGTACGGAGCGGGCAGCTGAGGCGGGCGACGGCGGTCTTCGCCGCTGCCGCCGCGCTGGCCCTCGCGCTGTCGGGGTGCGCGTCGACCGCCTCCGATGGCACCTCGACCTTCGTGCTTCCGCCCGCGGGAGCGACCCCCGACTATCAGCTCGGCGGTGCGTACGACCCCGCCGACGGCGTCGGCATCGTCGGCCGCGATCGCTCGGACGATCCCGCAGACGGCCTCTACTCGATCTGCTACGTCAACGGTTTCCAGACCCAGCCGGGCGAGCTCGACTCGTGGCCCGATGACCTGCTGCTGCAGAGCGACGGCACGCCCGTGTTCGACCCCGACTGGCCCGACGAAGCCCTGCTCGACACCTCGACCGACGACCGTCGCCAGCGCATCGCCGAGACGGTCGGGCCGTGGATCGAGGGCTGCGCGGATGCCGGTTTCGACGCCGTGGAGTTCGACAACCTCGACTCGTACACGCGCTCGGACGGCGCGCTCACGCTCGACGACAACCTGGCCCTCGCCGCGCTGCTCGTCGACGTCGCTCACGACGCGGGCCTGGCCGCCGGGCAGAAGAACGCGGCGGAGGATGCGGCGGTGCTCCACGAGCGCGCCGGCTTCGACTTCGCGGTCGTCGAGGAGTGCGCCGCTTACGAAGAATGCGCCGCGTTCACCGACATTTACGGCGACGCGGTGGTCGACATCGAGTACTCCGACGAGCTTCCTCGCACGTTCGCCGAGATGTGCGCCGACGACGAGTCACCGGCATCCATGGTGCTGAGGGATCGCGATCTCGTCACGCCCGGCCATGCGGAGTACGTGTTCGAGACGTGCCCCTGACCGCCTCCGCCTGAACCCCCTCGCTAGGCTGACCCCGTGAGCAAGACGGGGGATCACGACGGCGCCGTGCCGAAGATCACTGCGCGCGCGATGGTGTCGCGCTGGGCGCGTTCCCTCGCCGAAGTCCCCCGCTGGATCTGGATCGCCGCTGCCACCGTCATCGCCCTGGTCCTCGTCGTGGTCGCGATCGGAGGCTTCGCCCAGGCACAGGCCGCCCCGACCGAGCTCGGCGTGGGCGACGAGGCGCGTGCCTCCGTCTACGCCGTCACTGTGCTCGATGCCGAGTTCACCGACGAGGTCGAGTCCGAATACCTCGAGGCGGAGCCGGGCGAGACGCTGCTCGTCATGACGATGCGGATGGAGAACCTCTCCGATGCTCCGATCGGCGTGGGCACCGCGGCCGACCGCACCAAAGCGGGCCTCGTCAACACCGAGAACCCGCTGCTCGACCTGAGCGGAGTCTCGGCGACCGACACGGTGTCGGTCTGGCGCGCCGACGGCTCGGCCGGGCAGGTCATCCTGCAACCGGGCGTGCCGAGCGAGGTCACGCTCGCCTGGTCCGTCCCGGAGGATACCTTCCCCGACGGTGTCGTCTCGCTCGACGTGCACGAGGTCGAGATCCGCCGTGGTGCCGTCATCCTGTCGGCGAGCGTCGTCACCTGGCGCGCGGCCGAGACGTTCGCCCGCATCAGCGTCACCCCCACGGGGGCGCCATGAGACGCGCGCTCCCCTGGATCCTCGGCGGCCTGCTCGTGATCGCCGCCGGAGCGATCACCGCCGTGACCCCCGATGACGAGTCGCTCGTCGGAGCGACCGTGCAGCGCGGATCCTTCGGCGACACCGTCGAGTCGCGCACCCTGATCGCGACGGCCTCCGACGCGACATTCGCCGATGAGCTCGCCGTGCCCTCGTCCGACTGGAGCGCTGACGGCAACTGGCTCATCGTGACCGTCGTCGCCTCGGCCCCGACGACCGAGGTCGATTCCGCGATCCAGCTCGCCACGCTCGTGGTCGGCGACCGTGTGTTCCACTCGAGCGAGCGACCGTCGGCCTCACTGAAGGGAACGCCTCTGCGGGTGGGCATCGACACGGTCGGCACCCTCGCGTTCGAACTGCCGCCCGACGTGACCACAGGAACCGCCGAACTGCGCCTGACCACGTCGTACGTCACCCCCGAGCTCGACGACCTCGTCGCCATCCCGTTCGCTCTCGACGACCTCGAGCGCACCGCCAGCATCGAGCTCGTCGACTCCGGGGTGAGTGCCCCGTGAGCTGGTGGCGCAGGCAGCGCGCGGCGGTGATCGCCCTCGTGATCGCCGCCGCCGCGGTGGTCGGGGCCACCGTCTGGCTCGACGTCGTACCGAGCATCCGGCCGACGGACCGGGTGATCGAGGCCGAGTCGACCGTCGAGGTCGCAGGCCAGACCCTCGAGCTGGGCCCCACCGAGTGGGGCGAGTTCGAGGCGCCCGACGGGTCGCGGACGCTGAGCGTCCGGCTGAGCTCCACCGGTGGAGCCGACGCCTCGGTGTGCGGTCAGGCGACGCTCACCGACACGGACACGGGCCGCACCTGGGTCAGCTCACGGACCGGGCTCGACGTCTCGTACGAGGATGGCGAGAGCTCATGCACCATCGAGGCGTCCGCGTACCGCATCCTGCTCGTCTTCCTGCTTCCGCAGGACGCCGACGGGCCGTTTCTGCTCGACATCGAGGGCAACGACGCCGATCTCGCCCGCTTCGTCATCGAGCCCTGACGGACGCGTGTCGAGGCCGGCCTGCGGGCGTCCGATCACACCGTCGTAGGCGGTCGCGACGATGGCGACCCGCAAAGGCTCGGCCACCGCGGCGACCGCGACCGTGACCAGCGGGAAGAACCCGGCCCAGAACGACGCCTCATGGCCGCCGACGAGCTGCAGCGCACCCCGGGTTCCCGCCTGCTCGGCGAATCCCCAGGCCGCATAGGCCAGCGCATACACGCCGAAAAGCAGGGGTCCGCCGCGCCAGATCACCGCGACGGCGGCCCAGAGCCCCTCGAGTCGCATCACGAGCGTGCGGGCGACGCTCATCGCGGCGCCGCGGGCGGCGCCCCCACCCCAGCGCCCGAACGACGGGGTCGAATCGAACGTCGTGCCGAAGATCACACCGGCGACCGTCAACCACGCAGCGGGCACGATGAGGGCCGCGACGAGGATGCCGGACAGCCAGGTCGCCCCCTCCCAGACGGCCGCCACCGGTGCGAGGTTGACGGCGAACCAGTCGCCGAAACCCTGCAACCAGCCGACCGCCTCGCGTTCGGCGAACCAGTCGAGCACGCCGTTCCACCACCGGGCGACCAGCGTGAAGAGCATGAATGTCCACAGCACCTCGGCGTACGTGGCGAGGATGATCGTCCACCGCGGCAGCCTGTCGGCGAATCGGGTGAACAGCAGACGCGCGACCAGCGCGACGATGAGAACGGTCACCGGCAGCACGCCGACGGCGATCAGACCCCCTCGATCGCCCACCTGGGCGAGGTCATACCCCGAGTCTGCGAGGGCGATCGCGCTCGCGATGCGGAAGAAGGCGATCTGGTCGACGTCGAGCAGACCCCACGCCGTGTAGAACGCGAAGAAGGGCAGGATCGCCGCAAGCGTGGCCGAGCCGAACTCGCGGATGCCCCCGGCATCCTCCCTGCGGCTGTGCGGCAGGGACGGGCGCACAGTCAGGTACATCGCGACGTACGAGACGAGACGCGCGGCGACCGCGAGCGGCAGCAGCAGCAGCCCTCCGAGCGTCGTGTGACCGCCGACGAAACCGGACAGCTCGACGAGCAGTCGGTGCAGTGCCTCTCCGCCGAGGTACCACGCCATGAGCGCCGGCCAGTGCCGTGCGACGATGCGCCCGAACGTCCGGAGGGCCTGTGACATGTGCCCTACCGTATCCGGTCGCACCCGGTGGCCGGCCTCGGGCCGCCGGATCGACCGCCCTACCGATGGAAAGGACACCCGCCGGATGCCGGAGCAGCCGCCGACCGAACCTTCCCGCCGGAGCGCGGCTTGGTGGGGAGTCTGCGACGGTTGACGTCGAGGCCCTCGTCGAGGATCCGCAGCTCGGGGTCGCTCAGCACCGTGATCGCGGCGGCGAGACCGGCGATCGCGAGCTTCTCGCCCGGGCAGCGGTGGCCCGTCGCGACGTCGGCACCGCCGTGCGGGATGAATGCGGCGAGCGCCTCGTAGTCGTCGCCGACATCGCGGAAACGCTCGGGGTCGAAACGCCGGGGGCGGGCCCAGAAGCGCTCATCGGTGTTGGTGCCGAGGATGTCGAGCACGACGCGTCCGCCGGCATCCACCCTCTGTCCGTCGAGTTCGACGTCGGCGATGGCCCACCCGGGGAGCATCGGCACGAACGGGGAGGTGCGGCGCACCTCCTGCGCGAACATGACCGACAGCGGGCCGCCGACCAGGGCACCGCGTTCGGCGGACTCGGCCGCGATGCGCTCACGCCAGTCCGGGCGCTCGTGCAGTTCCTTCGCCGCGAACGCGACGAACCGGGCGACCGCGATCATCGGGCGGATGCTGTTCTGCAGCTCGACGCCCGCGATGCGCGCGGGGAGGAGCTCGCCGTGCTCGTCGCGGTGATGCGCCCACTGCTCGAGGGCGGTGCCCGTCTCAACGCTCAGCGCTCCGTGGCGCACGGCCTCGATGAGTCGTGCGGAGTGCCGATCCGACCACCAGCGGTTCGCCAGTGCCGCGACGTACTCCGGCGAATAGGGGGATCCGAACCCGTCGACGATCTGCGCGAGCCGGGCTGCCCACCGGGTCTTCGCCGCCGGGGTGCCAGGCACTCCCGCCCACCCCATGATCGCGCGGCCCAGGGCGCCGACGGCCGCGTCGTACGCGCTTCGCGTGCCGCCGTCGATCCACGCCTGCCGTTCGCTCCGCCACTCGCGCTCGAGCCAGGGAGTCAGCCGGTCGACCTGCGCGTCGTCATAGGCGACCTCGACGAAGGTGGCTTTGCGGTGCTTGTGCGCGTCGCCGTCGAGGCTGTGCACCGACCCGTGCCCGAACAGGCTCTCCTGCACGACCGAGGGCATGGCACCCGAGCGCGCGATGCGGCTCTCGTCGTAGAAGAGCTCCACACCTTCGACCCCTCGCACGAACACGGTGTCGTCGCCGAGCAGACTCATCGGCGCCGATCGTGCCCCCGGTCGGACCCTGCGCCAGATGCGCGGGCCGAAGCCGTAGCCGCGGGTCAGCAGGTGGGGAGCGTCGTCGTGCGCGAGGGTGCCGAGTCTGCGGGCGGCGCGGGCGGGGAGGTCGATGAGTGCCATGACCCGACATTCGCAGAGCGACCGCCGCTGTTCCAGGGGGAGGCGTGGCGGCGGGGCTTGTGCTAGCGCCGCCGTGCATCAGCGTATCCGTCCGCGTCAAGCCCCTGGGCGGTGCGGGCAGAGGGCACGACGATGTCTTGAGGAGAGAAGAGACCGACATGGCGAAGAACGTCCGCACGATGAACTGCCACCCCGATGACGTGTTCCGGGTGCTCCGCGATGCCTGGCTCTACCCTGCGTGGGTCGTCGGCGCCTCGCGCATGCGCGATGTCGACGAGTCGTGGCCGCAGCCCGGAGCAGAGCTGCACCATTCGGTCGGTGTCTGGCCGGCTCTCCTCGACGACACCACGGTGGTCGAGGAATGGGATCCGCCCCACCGGATGGTCATGCGTGCGAAGGGCTGGCCGATCGGCGAGGCACGGGTCACGCTGCGCGTGCGCTCGCACGACGAGGGCGCGATCGTGCGCATCGACGAGGAACCGGTCAGCGGACCGACCACGATGCTGCCGAGCATCGTGACCGCTCCCCTGCTGCGCTGGCGCAACTCCGAGACGCTGCACCGCCTGGGCTACCTCGCCGAGGGCAGGGCCCGCTGAGTCAGGGGATACGTGTCGCATCGGGCCGCGCGAATCCCGCGGCCCGACACGACGCGCTGACACTCAGACGCGCGACGGCTGCAGCACGACCTTGATGCATCCGTCCTCTTTGCGCTGGAACGTCTCGTAGAGGTCCGGCGCATCCTCGAGCGGCGCGGTATGGGTCGTGAGATCCATCACGCCGAGCGGATCGCTGACGTCTTCGACCAGTGGCATCAGGTCGTCGATCCAGCGCTTCACGTTGCACTGCCCCATACGGATGCTCACCTGCTTGTCGAACAGGGTCTTCATGGGCATGATGTCGGCGTCGCCCGCATAGACCCCGCTCAACGAGACCGTGCCGCCCCGGCGCACGACGTCGATCGATGCGTAGAGTGCAGCCAGGCGGTCGACGCCCGCCCTGTCGAAGACCTGCCGGGCCGCCGCGTCGGGGAGCAGCCCGACTGCCTTCTGCACGAGCGAGATGCCCGGGTTGCCGTGTGCCTCCATGCCCACGGCGTCGACGACGGCATCCGTTCCTCGCCCGCCCGTGAGGTCACGCAGCTGCTCGACGACGTCATCGGCGAGGTCGAAGACCTCCGCGCCGTGACGCGCCGCCATCTCGCGGCGCTCGGCGACGGGATCCACCGCGAGCACCCGGTAGCCGCGATGTGCGCCGACCCGGGCGACGAACTGCCCGACCGGACCGAGCCCCATGACGGCGAGGGTTCCGCCGTCGGGGACGTTCGCGTATTCCACGCCCTGCCATGCGGTCGGCAGGATGTCGCTGAGGAAGAGGTAGCGCTCGTCGGGCAGATCCGATGCGACCTTGATGTGGTTGTAGTCCGCGAGAGGCACGCGCAGGAACTCCGCCTGCCCTCCGGGCACCTGGCCATAGAGCTTGGTGTACCCGAACAGCGAGGCGCCGCTGCCGTACTCGGTCACCTGGGTCGTCTCGCACTGCGACTGCAGACCGCGCAGGCAGTAGAAGCAGTGTCCGCACGAGATGTTGAACGGCACGACGACGCGGTCGCCGACCTTGAGATCCCGGACGGCAGCGCCCACCTCGACGACGACGCCCATCGGCTCATGCCCGAGGACGTCCCCCTTGTCGAGGAACGGACCCAGCAGTTCGTACAGATGCAGGTCCGAGCCGCAGATCGCCGACGAGGTGATCCGCACGATCGCATCCGTCGGACGCTCGACCACCGGGTCCGGCACCTCCTCGACCGTCACGTTGCGCGTGCCCTGCCAGGTGAGTGCCTTCATGGTGCGTCCTCCTCGTGGGATGTCGAAAGTCCACCCTCCGTCGAACGCGCACGATACGACAGAGGGTTGACAGTGGTCGGTCAGCGGGAAGCCGCGACCAGGTGGTCGCGCTGGTCGGCGAGCGGACATGAGAAGACGTCTCGCTCCCCGAGCCCCACGCGATTGATGTAGCGCACCACGATCGCGTACGACGTGAACAGTCCGACCTGCGTATACCTGACGTCGTGCGCTTCGCAGTAGGCCGCGACGAGAGGTGCCGCCCTGCGCAGGTGCGGCCGGGGCATCGACGGGAACAGATGGTGCTCGACCTGGTAGTTCAGGCCGCCCATCAAGACATCGAGCACGCGGCTTCCCCGCACGTTGCGGCTCATCAGCACCTGGCGGCGAAGGAAGTCGAGCGTCAGGTCCTTCGGCACCACCGGCATCCCCTTGTGGTTCGGAGCGAAGGCGATGCCCATGTAGAACCCGAACAGGCCCAGCTGCACCGCGAGGAAGGTGAAGGCGATGCCCGGGGACAGCACGATGAACACCAGCGTCACGAATCCGATGATCCGGATGCTGAGGAAGGCGATCTCGGCCCATCGACGTTCGAGGCGGCCGCGCGTCACGACCCGACGCACGCTCGACGCATGCAGCGACAGCCCTTCGAGGAGCAGGATCGGGAAGAACGCGAGCCCCTGATGCGCCTGCAGCCACGTGACCGCCGGGCTGTGATGACGCGCCGCCGTCTCGGCCGTGACCGCGATGACCGGGAGCTCGATGTCGGGGTCCGCTCCGAGCTTGTTCGGATTCGCGTGGTGGCGTGTGTGCTTGTGCTGCCACCAGCCGTAGCTCATGCCCACGAGCAGATCGCCGAGGATGATGCTGATCCAGTCGTTCCACCGTCCCGACACGAAGATCTGCCGGTGGGCGGCATCGTGGCCGAGGAACGCGATCTGGGTGAAGACGATCGCGAGCACGGCGGCGGTGAACAGCTGCCACCACGTATCGCCGATCCACACGAAGGCCGTGAGGCTGAGAGCAACCACGAGCGGAGCCGCGATGAGCTTCGTCCAGTAGTAGCCGTACCGGCGCCGCAGCAGGCCGCGTTCGCGGATCTGCTGCGCCAGCTCGGTGAAGGTGCTCGATCCGCCCCGGGCGCTGTCGCGCGGACGGGTGCGGACGGTCGGACGGATGCCGTCCACGATGACCTCTTCTCCGGCGTCGTCCGCTCTACGAGCGGAAGGCACCGCCCTCTTCGACCCAGTCCTCGATGCGCGCGTCCTCATCGGACACGGCAGCGATCGGACGTCGGGTGAAGCTCACCGATTCCGCGAGAGCCGCGACGGATGCCGCGCGCTCCTGCTCGCGATCGGTGGCGTCCTGGAAACGCAGGGCCGCGATCTCGCGTGCGGCCACGAGGGCCGCACTGATCTCGGCGAGGCGTTCCGCGATGACGGCAGCGAGGCCGTCGCGGAGTTCTTCCAGGTTGGTGTTCGCGATCTCCAGACGACGATCGGCGACATGGAGCTCGACGGTCGGGAATCCGTTCGCGGACAGGTGGGCGCGCGTCTCGCTGCCCTGGATCGCGGCGACCTCGTCGCGATCGGTCTTGCGCGTGAACACCGCTTCGACGGTGTAGCGGTCGGGAGCCTCGTCGGTCATCATGGCCGCCGGAAGCGAGCCGATGAGGATGGATTCCAGACCCAGCAGTTCGGAGCTCGGCCCCGCGATCTTCAGTTGTGCGTTCATGTGCTGACGTTACGCCTGCATGCTGTATGCGTTCACAGTCTCGGGCCTCGATTCGGCGGCGAGCGCGTATCGCTGGAGTACTGGAATATGGGAAACTGGATCCACCACCGGTGATCATCCAGATCGCGCCTCATGACACAGGTTCCGTGGCGAGCTGAGGAGATCATTGTGGGCAAGCTCATCTATGAGGGCAGCGTCAAGTCCGAGATCGAGGATCGCGCTCTCACGCACCTGCAGCTGGTCATGACCGCGAAGCTGCGACGCGGCGAGCCGTTCGCGTTCACCTGGCGTGAGGACATGAGCGTCGGCGGCGGACGCACGACCGTCTGGATCCATGCAGGCAGCTCGCTGGTCTTCAAGTACAGCGGCAGCCGACAGCCTTCGATCAACCGCGCCTGGGTCGAGGCCCTCGCCTTCACGGCGAGCGCACCGAGCGGCCTGTACCTCGTGCACGAGCCTGCCGAGGGCAGTGCACCTCCGGCTGAGCGCCTGGACGTTCCCGCGCACGCCTGACTCAGGGAGAATGGGGGGATGTCCCCGAACCCCCAGCGGCGACTGCTCGCCTCCGTGCGCAGGATCCTGCACACCGACCCCTCTGCCGTCGCCCACACCGAGGCCATGCCCGTCATCGACGAGCGCACGGTACCTCGAGTCCTCGACCTCGCGACCCGCATCGGCGAGTCGATGTTCGCCGTCGGCGCCTCCGCGCACGAGGTCACCCTCGCCATCACACGGGTGTGCTCGGCCTACGGGATGCGGGATGTGCAGGTCGACGTCACCTACAACTCCATCACCGTCTCGTTCCACCTGAGCGGCGAGGTGTGGCCCGAGACCCTCGTCCGCGTCGTCCGCGTGGCGGCTCCCGACCACGCCAAGCTGCAGCGGGTGCAGGCGCTGGTCGCCGACATCGACGACGGGCTCGACCTCGAGTCGGCCCGCACCGCGTTCCGGGTTCTGCGCCGGGTTCCTTTCCGCTACCAGCAGCCGGTGGTGATCGTCGCCCGTGCCCTGCTCGCGGTCGGCGTCAGCATCATGCTCGGGGCCTCGCCGATCATCGTGGGCCTCACGTTCGTCGCGGCGCTCTGCGCAGCCGTCACCCAGGCGGGACTCGCGCGGGCCCGCGTGCCCCTGTTCTTCAGCCAGATCGCCGGTGGCTTCGTCACCACGGTCGTCGCGGTGGCCGTCTCGGCGCTCGGCTCTGCCGGGATCGAGCCGTTCGTCGACATCCGCCCCTCGATCATCGTGGCCTCGGGCATCGTGCTCATGCTCGCGGGCCTCACTGTGGTCGGCGCTGCCCAGGATGCGATCGACGGGTTCGCACTCACCGCGGGCGGCCGCATCCTCGACCTCACCATGCAGACGCTCGGCGTCGTGATCGGCATCCTCGTCGGACTCGAGCTCGGCAGCGTGCTCGGCTTCACGATGGGTCTGCCCGACGACCCCGCCCCGTTCGGACCACTGCTCAACCAGTTCGCGGGCGCGATCATCATCGCCGTCGCCGTGGCGGTGTTCAACGGCGCCGGCATCCGGATCATCCTCGTGAGCGCGCTGCTCAGCGCCGTCACGATCGCCGGGTACTCGGTCATGGTCGGCCTGAATCTGCACCCGGCCGCGGCGAGCGCGATCGGCGCCCTGCTGGCGAGCTTCATCGGCATGCTGATCGCGGTGAACCTCCATGTGCCGTCGGTCGCGGTGACGACCGCGGCGATCGTGCCGCTCGTGCCCGGTGTCGCAGTGTTCCAGGGACTCCTCGAGATGATCCACTCCGCGGGATCCACCGCCGGCGTCGTCGGAATCGGCGGATCGCTCGTGGATGCCATGGTGATCGGCATCGGGCTCGCCTCTGGAGCATCCCTCGGGCTCTACCTCGGCACGCCGGTGCGCGCGACCCTCAGCAGCGTCGCGAAGACGCGGGCGCGCGTCGTCCGACGCTGACGTCGATCAGGCCGGCCCGCCCGAATACGTCTCCCCCACCGGGACCGCCACCTGCAGCACGTTGCCGGGCTGGGCGAGGGGGCAGGCCCACGCCGGATCATAGGCGCACGACGGGTTGTACGCGAAGTTGAAGTCGAGCACGATCGTGCCGCGCTCGGCATCCGATCCCAGGTCCGCGCCCTTGATCGTGTCGATCAGGTAGCGGCCGCCGCCGTAGGTGCCGCCGGGGCGTCCGGAGAGCGCGTCGCGCACGGGGATGAACAGTCCCCCGCCGTAGGTCGTCAGGCGCCAGATGTCGAGCGATCCGGTGTCGGGGATCTCGACCCTGCCGACGCGCTCGAACGGCACGACGCCGTCGGTCCCCGTCGCGAAGTCGAAGCCACCGGGCTCGGCAGGCAGGATCGGCAGCTCGAAACGCCACTGCGGATCGTATGAGGCGATGGGCAGCCCTTCGAACAGGGCTCTGTCGCCCGGCAGCAGCGGGGTCGCCGGATGGTGCAGCATCAGGTCGTCGCGTTCGATGCGCCAGAGCTCGTGCGCTTCCTCCGGCGACTCGGCCCGCCGAACGGCGTCGTACAGGGCGAACACGCGACGTCGCCAATCGACGACCTCGGCGGCGGTGCGGGCTTTGGTGAGCGTCATGTGGTTCAGGCTACGCGCCCGGCTCGGCCGCGTCGCTCAGGTTCGCGGTCCGAGAGCCGCCGGGTCGATCTCGCCCGCGGCATCGCCCTTCAACTCGATGAGGATCGTGTGCGTGGGCGTGGTCCCGGTGTTCTCCCCCGCGTGGCGCTGCGCCGCGAGCCATACCGCCTGCCCCGTCGTCAGCTGCGTGTCGAAGCTGCGCTCCCCCGCCGACAGCCGACGCGAGAAGTCGCTGAGCGTGACCATCACACTGTTCGGGTGGTCATGCGGGGTCGTGCGATCGCCCGGTTCGTCGGTGTACTCGAGCACCCGGACGAAGTCGTTCTCCCACAGCGTGCGGTAGTGATCGGGATTCGTCAGGGTGGGATCGTCGGTGACCATGGCCACACAGTACGCCCGGCGATGCCACCCCGACAGGGGGTCTTGAGACGATCAGCTGTCGGTGTCGCGAGGAAGCACGGTCAGCACCCGTTCGATATGGTCGCGGAACTCGGCCATGTACGCCCGCAGGAAGGTCGCGGTCCCCGCATTCGTCACCGTGCCGTCGTCGGCGTAGTCGTCGGGGACGAACTGGATGTACGCCTCGGGAGCCGTCATCTGGCGGGCGTTGCAGAAGCTCAGCACTCCGCGCAGACTCTGCTGGGCGACCGCTGTGCCGATCGCGCCGACGGATGCGCCGATCACGGCCGCCGGAATGTGGTCGAACGAGTTCTGCCCCCACGGCCGCGAGGCCCAGTCGATCGCGTTCTTGAGCCCGCCCGGTATCGACCTGTTGTACTCCGGGGTCACGAACAGCACCGCATCCGCCGAGTCGATGGCTTCCTTCAGTGCGACCGCCACCGGCGGATACTCCTCATCGAAGTCCTGACTGTAGAGCGGGAGATCGCGGATGGGGATCTCGAAGAACTCCAGGTCCTCCGGAGCGAGCCCGATCAGCGCTTTCGCGAGGATGCGGTTGATCGAGGTGGACGAGAGACTTCCGACGAAGTATCCGACTCGGTATGTCATGACTGCTCCCCTTCTCTTGTGACGTCTCCTGCGACGCCGGGTCCAGTCTCCTCTCACCGAGTGTCAGGGTCCAGTGGCCCTGCGACACGCGCTCGTCCGACGTCGCCGCAGACGCATCGACGGGTGGGAGCCGAAGCCCCCACCCGTCGATAGACTCGCCCGCTCAGGCTCCGGCGCGGACGCTCTCCAGCGACGGGTAGTCGGTGTACCCCTCGGCGGTCCGACCGTAGAACAGCACGGGCCGGGGCTCGTTGAGCTCGGCATCCTGACGCCAGCGCTCGACCAGGTCGGGGTTCGCGATCACGGGGCGGCCGGCGGCGACGGCATCCGCCCATCCGTCCGTCACGAGGGCGGTCGCTTCGTCGCGGCTCGTGGGCTCCGCGAAACCGGAGTTGATGATCAGCGGCACCCCGAGCGTGCGACGGATGCGCTGCACGAGCTCGCTCGTCGGCGCGGCGTTCAGGATGTCGACGAACGCGAGGCCCAGAGGTGCGAGGCCCTCGGCGACGGCGAGGTAGGTGGCGAGCGCGTCGGCGTCGTCCTCTTCGAGCACGCCCTGGATGTTGTGCTGCGGCGACAGGCGGATGCCGGTGCGGTCGGCGCCGACCGCCTCGGCGACGGCGGTCGTGACCTCGATCGCGAAGCGCGCACGGTTCTCGGGCGAGCCACCGTACCGGTCGTCGCGGATGTTCGACACCGGCGACAGGAACTCCTGCACGAGGTAGCCGTTGGCACCGTGCACCTCGACACCGTCGAGACCGGCGGCGATCGCGTTGCGCGCGGCCTGCACGAACTGCTCGACGACCTCGGGGATCTCGTCGAGGGTGAGTGCATGGGCGACCGGCATGGCCGCCTTGCCCTCGGGCGTATGCGTCTCACCGGGAGCCGCGAGCGCGCTCGGCGCGACGACGCGGGGTTCTCCCGAGATGGCGGGGTGCGAGACGCGGCCCCCGTGCATGAGCTGCATGACGATCGTGCCGCCGGCCTCGTGCACCGCATCGGCGATGCGGCGCCAGCCCTCGATCTGTGCAGGCGTCACGATGCCCGGCTGCCCCGGGTAGGACTTGCCCTCGGCCGCGGGCCATGTGCCCTCGGTGATGATGAGCCCCTGGCCCGCCCGCTGACGGTAGTACTCCACCATCGTCTCGGTCGGCACGCCCTCGTCATCCGCACGCGTGCGGGTGAGGGGCGCCATGACGACGCGGTTGGACAGCGGAAGGGCGCCGAAGGCGGCAGGTTCGAAAAGACTCACAGTGAGGGGTAAGGCTCAGCGCTCGTCGAGTATTCCCCGGTCAGGACGCCGGGGTCTTGCCGTCCGTCCGATCGGATGCTCCGCCGCCGAGCTCCGCGAGCATCTCGGCGAAGCGATCGAGGTCCGCCTGCGACCAGCGGCCGAGGCGCTCGGCGAGCCTGGCCTCGTAGCGCGAACGTGCGGCCGTGACCCGCTCCTGTGCCAGCTCGGTGGCGACGAGCACACGCGCACGGCGATCGTCGGGGTCTCGCACGCTCTCGACGAGCCCGAGCTGCTCGAGCTGGCGCACCTGACGGCTCACGGCGGTCTTGTCGGTCTGCAGACGCTCGATGATCGCTCCGGCCGATGTGGCCTTGCCCGTCGCGATCGACGTCAGCACCTGGTATCCGAGGGGCTGCAGATCGGGATGCACGGTCGTCGCCGCCTCGCGCCAGCTCACCCGGATGCGGGCGAAGAGCCGCCCGAGCTCGTGCTCGACCCGCGCCACCGCCTGCTCGATGTCGGGGACCGCCGCGGCGGCGGGCTCGTCGGCGGGCTCGCCCGTTCGGGCGGGTTCGTCGGTCGGGGCGCTCATGGTGGCCAGCTTACGGCGAAGCCCCGCCGTCAGCGGGGACGGCGGGGCTTCGGTCGAGGTGATCAGACCTCGGCGAGGAGTCGGAACACCTTCGAGGCGACACGGATCTCGTCGGGCGTCAGCTCGGCCACCACGCTGCGCAGACGAGTGGCATGATCCCGACGAAGCTCCGAGAGTGCGGCGCAGGCCGACGGCGTCGGAGTCAGCACCCGCAGCCGCCCGTCGCGCTCGTCAGGACGCGACTCGATCAGCCCCAGGTCTTCCAGCATCCGGACCTGGCGGCTGATGACCGACTTGTCCATCTCGAAGCGCTCGGCGAGCTCGTGCGCATTGGCGGTCTCGGCCCGCTCGATGAAGGTCAGCAGCTTGTAGCCGCCGACCTGCAGCTCGGGGTCGATGCGTGCCGCCGACTCCTTCCAGAGCGTCCTGGTCCTCGCGAAGATGAGGTTCAGGTGCGTCTGCAGATCGCCGAGTGCGGTGTCGACGTCGAGCGACGCCGGCGCTTCCGAGGTGACCATGTCAGCGCCTCGACTCCCGGTCCTCGCGTTCGAGGACGGTCACCGATCCGGTCGTGGGCGACGCGGAGTCGACACCGGCGATGCGGATCGTGCCGGTCGACATCGTCGCACCGACCTCGGCCTCGGAGACCTCGAGCACCGACTCCTCCGCCTGCTCGCGCAGCTGCTCGGCGGCGTTCTTCGTCGACAGCGGCTTGTTCTTGATGAACGCGATCGCGAGGATCGAGATCACGGCGAGCGGGATCGCGATGATGAACGAGTCGGCGATGCCGTGGCCGTAGGCGCTCTCGACGATCGCACGGATCGTGTCGGGGAGCTGCGTGATCTTCGGCACGTCACCCGAGGCGAGGTGCGTGAGCGCGTCGATCTCGTCCGGCGTGGTCGGCGTGAAGCCCTTGAGCGCATCGGTCATGTAGTTCGCGACGCTGGTCGACAGCATCGAGCCCATGACCGTGACGCCGATGGTGCCCGCGATCGTGCGGAAGAAGTTCACGTTCGACGAGGCGGCACCCAGCTGCTGCGGCGCGGTGTCGTTCTGCACGATGAGGGTGAGGTTCTGCATGACCATGCCGAGGCCCGCGCCCAGCACGAACATGTAGACGGCGACCAGCGGGAACGGCGTGTCGTAGCGCAGCGTCGCCATGAGCGAGACGCCGACCGTGGTGAGCACGGAACCCGTGAGCATCCAGCCCTTCCACTTGCCGAATCGGCTGACGAGCTGGCCGATGATGATCGACGCACCCATCTGGCCGATGATCATCGGGATGGTCATCAGACCCGACTCGGTGGGCGTGGCGCCACGGGCGAGCTGGAAGTACTGCGCGAGGAACACGGAGGTCGCGAACATCGAGACGCCGATCGCGATGGACGCGATGACCGACAGGGTGAAGGTGCGGTTGCGGAACAGCGACATCGGGACGATCGGTTCCTTGACGAAGAACTCGACCGTGATGAACGCGGCGATCGCGACACCGGCGGTGACGGCGAGCATGATGCTCGTCGAGGAGTCCCAGTCGAACTGGCTGCCGCCCATGGAGACCCAGATCAGCAGGGTCGAGACGCCGACGGCGAGCAGCACGATGCCGAAGTAGTCGATCGAGACCTTGCGGTCGCGCTGCGGCTTGGGCAGGTGCAGCGTGAACTGCAGCAGCACGAGGGCGAGGAGCGCGAACGGCACGCCGACGAAGAAGTTGGAGCGCCAGCCCCAGACATCGGTGAGGAGGCCGCCGAGCAGCGGGCCGCCGATGGTGCCGAGGGCCATGATGCCGCCGACGACGCCCATGTACTTGCCGCGCTCGCGCGGCGAGATGATGAGGGCGACGGCGATCATGACGAGGGACATGAGTCCGCCGACGCCGATGCCCTGGATGACGCGGACCGCGATGAGCATGTTCGTGTCGGTCGAGAATCCGGCGATCACCGTGCCGGCGGTGAAGAGGATCAGCGAGATCTGCACGAGGATCTTGCGGTCGACCAGGTCGGCGAGCTTGCCCCAGATGGGCGTCGAGACGGCGGTCGCCAGAAGGCTCGCGGTGATGACCCAGGTGTACTGAGACTGGGTGCCGCCGAGGTCGGCGATGATGACGGGCATCGAGGTCGACACCACGGTGCCCGAGAGCACGGCGACGAACATGCCGACGACGAGGCCGGAGATCGCGGTGAAGACCTCGCGCGGCGAGCGCACAGGCTCAGCGATGGAGGAAGAAGAAGGCGTTGTCACAGTGGAAGAGCTCCTGCGTAGAAAGTTGATTGGTGTCAACTATACCCCTATTAGTTGCAGAAGCGCAACTATCGACCGGATGCAACCATTCAGCCGGACCGGTTTTAGGGGTGGCGCGTCATCACGACACTGTGTGAGCATCGGTCATGGCCATCATCGTGAACTCCGACAACTTCGTCCGAGCCGAGAACGATCGCATGCTGCATGACCTCCAGCGGGATGCCGGCGGCATCAACAGGTTCCTGCACAACCGTGAACCCGCGGCGATCGACAGGCAGACCGTGATCCGCCTCAATCGCGACACGCTCTACAGCTTCGCCGTTGTCGACATCTCGGAAGGCGCATCGTTCACGATCCCCGAGCACGGTGACCGCTACATCTCCGCGATGGTCGTCAATCAGGACCACCACATCAACCGTGTGTTCCACGAGCCCGGGGAGCACACGCTGAGCGTCGAGGAGTTCGGCTCGCCGCACGTCGTGCTCGCGGTGCGCATCCTCGTCGACCCACAGGACGCCAGCGACGTCGAGGCCGTCGTCGCGCTGCAGGATCAGCTGGAGTTGCACGCGGAGTCCGCTTCCCCCTTCGAAACCTCCGAGTACGACCGCGCGTCGTTCGACGACACCCGCAACGCTCTGCTCGCCCTCGCACGGCACCTCACCGGCTTCGACCGCATGTTCGGCACGATCGAGCAGACCGATCCCGTCCGGCACCTCATCGGCACCGCCGCCGGGTGGGGCGGCCTGCCCTCGACCGAGGCGAGCTACGTGGGCGTCGACCCTGGGCTGCCTCCGGGACGATACGAGCTCACGGTCGCCGACGTCCCCGTCGACGGGTTCTGGTCGATCTCGGTCTACAACGCCGCCGGGTACTTCGAGCCGAACGAGCAGGGCGCTTACACGGTCAACAGCATCACCGGGGTGCCGAATCCGGACGGTTCGATCACGGTGCGGTTCGGCGACTGGCCTGCGGACACGGCGAATGCGATCCCGACACCCGTCGGCTGGAACTATCTCGTGCGGCTGTATCGTCCACGCGCCGAGATCCTCGACGGCACCTGGACGTTCCCGGTTCTACAGCCGTAGCATCCGCGGCGAGCGTCCCCGATCCCCGGGGGGGGCCCGCTGTGACCCGCGGTTCTCGTCAGACCCGCCCTGCGCCCGAGCCGTCGAGATCCAGATCGAGGTCGAGGCGCCACTCACCGGCATCGTCGAGGTGTGCATCCGAGGAGTCGGCATCACTTTCGGGGTACAGACGGTGCGCCTGGAGACGTGCGGAGTGCGCGCCGAAATCCGGCTCGGTCCCCTCGAAGTCGTCATGGGGACCGACCAGAAGATCGTTGCCGACACCGACGACCAGTTCAGCGCAGTCCTCGCGCCCGTTCAGGATGATCGGGATCTCGACCGCGTCGGACTCGCCCTCGGCCGCGATGGCTGCGGCGAGCCTGACGAGCGAGTCCGCCACGTCATCCGTGGTGACCAGCTGCTGACCTGCATACGAGACGATCTTCATGGATCGATCATCGCCCGGATCACGGATTCCCGGCTCGGGGTTGCGCGGGTCGGTGGCCGTTCGATATGGCGCACCCGGGCGCGCACACAGCTGCTCACATGCGGGCGTAGCGGGCGCGCGCGAAGCAGAACAGCCCGTAGAGCACGAGTCCGGCACCGACGATCCAGAGGATGATCGGGCCGTAGGGCAGTCCCGCGAGGGTGCGTAGCGCTGAATCCAGGCCTCCCGCGGTCTCGGGGTTGTGCGTGAGCGCGGCGATGACGAAGAGCACTCCGGCCACCCCGACGGCGACGCCCTTGGCGATGTAGCCGGCGACGCCGAACGCGACGATGCCCGAGCGCGCCGTCCCGCCGGGAGACGAGAGGTTCTTCATGAAGGCCTTGGTGAAGCCGCGGACGATGAACGCGATGCCGATCGCGGCGACGATCAGTCCGACCAGGACGAGCAGCGCGACCCCGGCGGGCGCGGCGAGGAGCTTCGCGCTGAACGACTGCGACGACTCGGAGGACTGCGACTGGCCGCCGAGCGCGTAGACCAGCGCCGTCGCACCGATCGCGATGTAGGCCGCGGCGGTGCCGAGGAACTTCACCCGGTGGCCCCACTTCTTCTTCGTGTCGGGGTCGCGTTCGACGACGGCCTCCGCGATCTGCCAGATCGCGAGCGCGAGCAGCCCGAGCACGATCAGCCACAGCAGGAAGACGCCCGCGGGCGACTGCTGGATCTGCTGCATCGCCCCGCCCTGGTCGGCATTCTCCCCGCTTCCGCCGGTCGCGATCGAGATCGCGATGCCGCCGATGAGCAGATGGAGGATGCCGAGCACCACATAGCCGATCCGGGCGAGTACCCGGAACGTCGTGGAGTCCTGCGCCGCGCTGGCGGCCGACGCCGCTGAGTTGCGAGTGTTCATGGGTGAACCGTGCTTTCGATCGTGTCGTCGCTGGTCGGCGACGGAAGTGTGCGAGAGGCGCGCCGAGCTCTGACGGCCTCGACGCAGACCCATACGAAGCAGGCGACGGCGATGCCCTCGAGCAGCCCCGCCACGACATCGCTGAGCCAGTGCGCGTGCAGGTAGGTGCGGCTCCACATCATCGTGACGACCCACACCGCCCCTATCGCCCAGACGTACCAGCGCCGGAACGTCAGGGCCAGGATGATCGTCACGGTGGTCGCCACCGCGGTGTGCCCCGACGGGAAGGATGTCGCCACGCTCTCGGCGAGCGAGTCCTCGGGGCGGGTGCGGCCGATCACGGCCGCCATGGTGGCGCCGATCGCCACGACCGCCACCATGGCGATCGCCAGCGTCGCGGCATCCCACCGGCGCTTGCGCCACACCAGCCACGCGATGAGTGCAGCTCCGATGACGATCATGCCGATGGTTCCGCCGACGATGGCCGGAATCCAGGCGATGACGACCCACACGTCGCTGGTCAGCGACACCATGAGATCGTGCCACCACACATCGGCGGGGAGGGGCTCGTGCCCGCCGAGGGCCACGAGCGTGCGCAGCACGACGAACGCGACTGTCGCCGAGACGCCGGCGATCAGGGCCGCGGTTCCGCGCGCGACGTCGACCACGCCGGGGTCAGGCGATCGGATCGTTGTTGCGGATGCTGCGACGGGTCACGCGCTCGCCGGTGGCGGGGTCGACGGCGGTGCGGTCGACCGTCTCGGTGCGACGACTGCGCATCACGAGGACGAGGCTGATCAGGAACACGACGACGCCGGCTCCCATGAGGATGTAGCCGATCAGGTCGAGGTCGACGTAGCCGCCGGTGTCGATGTTGATCGCGAAGACGAGGATCGCTCCGATGACGAAGAGCGCGATTCCGCTGCCGATGCCCATGTTGTCCATTCCTCTCCGAGACCGCCCCTGCGGTCTCGCGACGACAACAATAGGGTCAATGACGGTTGAGTCAATAGCCGTGGACACGACTCACGCGGCGTGGTATGGATGAAGACGATGACCGATCTGGAACGACGCGCCGGCATCTTCGCCGCACTCGCCGATCAGACGCGCCTGAGCATCGTCGACCTGCTGACGCTCGGGGACCTCTCGTCATCCGAGATCGGCACCGCGCTCGATCTGCGGTCCAATCTGATCGCGCACCATCTCGGTGTGCTCGAATCCGCGCAGATCGTCACCCGCACGCGCTCCGAGTTCGACAAGCGGCGCAGCTACATCGGTCTGCGGCCCGAGGTCTTCGACACCCTCGCGCCACCGAGCGTCGCGCCTCCGCGGCGGGTGCTGTTCGTCTGCACCGCGAACTCGGCACGATCGCAGCTCGCCGAGACGATCTGGCGCGACCTCAGCACGATCGACGTGGCCTCGGCCGGAACCCGCCCCGCTGCCGCCGTCAACCCCGAGGCGTCCGCATCCGCCGCCCGGCACGGGCTCACGATCGACCGCGGGCGCCCGCCGAGGCATGTCGACGACGTCCGAGCCGAGGGCGATCTGGTGATCACGGTCTGCGACGACGCCCATGAGAGGCTGCGCAGCCGCGACGACCTGCACTGGTCGATCCGCGATCCCGCACGGGTGGGCACCCCCGCCGCGTTCGACGCGGCCTTCGACACGATCCTGCAGCGCGTCCGCGCACTGTCGTCACGCCTCATCGCGGCCTGAGCCGATGTCCCCGGTGCGTGCGATCATCTGCACGTCGATCGGAGGACGGGATGCGGGGCGAAGCCACCGTGCTGCACGCAGACCTCGACGCGTTCTACGCCTCGGTCGAACAGCGCGATGCACCCGAGCTTCGGGGCAGGCCGGTGATCGTCGGCGGCGGAGTCGTGCTCGCCGCCAGCTATGAGGCGAAGGCTCGCGGGGTCCGCACCGCGATGGGCGACCGTCAGGCGCTCGAGCTCTGTCCGGATGCCGTGGTCGTACCGCCGCGGATGGAGGCGTACGCGGCCGCGAGCACAGACGTGTTCGCGATCTTCCGCGACACGACACCGCTGGTCGAGGGCCTCTCGATCGACGAGGCCTTCCTCGAGGTCGGGGGCCTGAGGCGCATCGTCGGCACCCCGGAAGAGGTCGCCGTGCGGCTGCGGGAGCGCGTACGCCGTGAGGTCGGACTCGCGATCTCGGTGGGCGTCGCGCGAACGAAGTTCCTCGCCAAGGTCGCGAGCGCTGTCGGCAAACCCGACGGACTGCTCGTGGTCGAGCCCGAGCGCGAAGAGGAGTTCCTCCTCCCCCTGCCCGTCGAGCGGCTCTGGGGCGTCGGAGCGGTGACGGCCGAGAAGCTGCACCGGTACGGCATCCGCACCGTCGGTCAGCTGGCCGAGCTCGAGGCGGCGACGGCGGAGCGGATGCTGGGCAAGGCCGTCGGCGCCCATCTGCACGCGCTCGCCAAGCTGCGGGATCCACGCCCCGTCGACACCACCCGACGGCGCGGCTCGATCGGCTCGCAGCGCGCGCTCGGCAGCCGCCCGCGCTCGATCGAGGAGCTCGATCTCTTCCTCACCCAGATCGTCGACCGCCTCGCGCGGCGCCTGCGCGACGGCGACCGGGTGTGCCGCACGGTCGTCCTGCGTCTGCGGTTCGGCGACTTCACGAAGGCCACCCGGTCGCGCACGCTCGGCTCCCCGACCGACCGCACCGCGATCCTGCTGACCGTCGCGCAGACACTGCTCGCCGCCGCGCGGCCCGAGATCGCCGAGCGGGGCATCACGTTGATCGGCATCTCCCTGTCTCAGCTCGACCGCGCCGAGAACATGCAGCCCGAGCTGCCGATCGACTGGGGCGACGAACAGCGCCTCGACACCGTGCTCGACACCCTGCGTGATCGCTTCGGCGCGGCATCCGTCTCTCGCGCGGCGCAGCTGGGTCGTGACCCCGGCTGGTCGAGCCCGATCCTGCCGGAGCACGAGTGACGCGGGGAACGCGCCATGGCGTCCCTTTGGCAGAAACGGCGGAAGCTCTTAAGGTGTTCTCATGGCAGGACCAGAGACCATGATGCAGACCGAGATCGTGCTCGACGGCCAGAGCTTCCTCCTTGCTCAGGTTCAGGACCTCCACGACCTGAAGCGTCGCATCGAGGCAGCGGTGAAGAGCACGGGCGCCTTCGTCGACTTCGTCGTCGTCGGCAACCGGGAGGTGAGCGTGCTCATCACTCCGCACTCCCGAGTGATCATCAGCGCGTCGACGGTGCTCTTCGACGAGCGCGATACGGGAGACGTCGACTTCCCCTTCGGCGGCTACTACGACGGTTTCTGACCGTCCGTCCGGTCAGAGCTGATCGAGCACGAGCTCGCCACGCGAGTTCAGCTGCTCCATCATGTGCGTGACTCGGCCCGCCTCGATCGTGGGCACCGCCGGCTGGTCGAATTCGAACACCAGCGGGATGCTCGGATGCACCCAGATGGTCAGCCGACCGGACGGCACCTCGGGCTTCGGCAGCCAGGTCATCATGAAACTCTCATTGCGGCGCAGCTTCGTCCCGATGACGATCTTCAGGTGCGCCAGAGTCACGTCTTCGATGTCGATCGCGGGGCGCGAGCTGTTGTACTCCAGTGTTCCCATGTGGAGAACTGTACGCGGGGTCGGCGACCTCGCTCTCACTCCTCGACGTTCGCGGGCAGGGAGACGGCACTCCTCGCCGCTGGCCGACCTGCGGAGAACGCGCTCTGCTGACGCGCCGCTGATCCGGACTGCTCTATCGATGTTCTGCTCAGATCCGGACGTTTCTCGATGACAGAATCGAGGGATGACGGAATCGTTCGATGCTCTGATCGAGGCAGGTTCGACCGCAGACGTCTCGGGATGGGACTTCTCCTGGCTCGACGGGCGGGCGACGGAGGAGCGGCCGCCGTGGGGATACGCACGCCTGCTCGGCGAGCGCCTGGGCGCAGCATCCGCCGCCCTCGACATCCAGACCGGCGGCGGCGAAGTGCTGTCAGAGGCGCAGTCGTTCCCGCCGGTCGCGGTCGCGACCGAGTCCTGGCCTCCGAACATCGAGCACGCCACGCGTCTGCTGCATCCGCGAGGTGTGGTCGTGGTCGCGGATCAGGACGAGCCGCCGCTGCCGTTCGCCGATGGCGCCTTCGATCTGGTCACGAGCCGCCACCCCGCCACGATCTGGTGGGACGAGATCGCACGTGTGCTCCGCCCCGGCGGCACCTATCTCGCCCAGCACGTGGGGCCTGCGAGCGCCTTCGAGCTGATCGAGTTCTTCCTCGGGCCGCAGCCGGAGGCCAGCCGCGGGCGGCACCACGATGACGAGGTCCTCGCGGCCGAGGCCGCAGGACTCGAGGTCGTCGATCTTCGCACCGCGAGATTGCGGATCGAGATCCACGACGTCGCCGCCGTGGTCTATCTGCTTCGCAAGGTGATCTGGTGGGTTCCCGGTTTCACGGTCGAGACATACGTCGATCGGCTGCGTGATCTGCACGAGCTCATCCAGGCGCAAGGCCCGTTCGTCGCGCACTCGACTCGGCATCTGATCGACGCGCGTCGGCGCTGACAGCCTCAGCCCCTCGAACGTCCCTGATCAGCCGGCCGTGCGCGCGGCATCGCACACGCCGCAGTGCCGCCGGGAAGGCGATGCCGGAAGCGAGCGATCAATGAATACCCGAGCGATGCCGCCCACGAGAACGGCATCGTCACGAGCAGATGGCCGAGGAAGCGCAGGATCCCCTGCGGTTGCAGCTGCAGGAGCACGGCGAACGCCGCGTGGCCGCGGAATCGTCTCCCACCCGCCAGCAACCAGACGTAGTGGGTCACGTCGTCACGGCTGAGCGCGAGTTCGTCGAGGTCGAGCCACTGCCAGGGCTGCGCGTCCGGAAATCTGTCGAGGGCGTTCTCGAGTCGACGCACCCACGTCGTGCAGAAGGCGCAGTCGCCGTCGAAGACGAGCAGGGGCTCGGTGGGCATGGGTCCGACACTACGCTCCGAACCACAGGACTCCCACGATCTCAACCCCCTGTACCCGTGCACGGGCATGGCGGACTCTATGGGCATGAGCCACCCCGACGACATCAAGCAGCCCCTCGACCATCTGCCGCCGCTCGATGAGCGCGACAAGGCGATCGACATCGACGAGCCGAGCTATCCGACCTCCGAGGCGCCGACGGGCCCCGCGCACGCATCGCCCGAGACGGCCGCAGAGCCCGACAAGCCGAACCGCCACGGCGTCGACAAGCTTCCGCCGACCTCGCGCTGACTGCTCGGCCATATGAATCACCCCAGCGATGTCCGTACATCGACCCCACTGGACGAGTGGCTCGCAAAGCTCGGCCGGTCCACCGGAGCACCGGGAGGCGGCGCCGCGTCGGGCGTGATGCTCGGCATCGCCGCGTCTCTGTTGAGCATGGTCGCCGCGTACACGCACGATGATCCGTGCGCAGCAGAGTGCGGGCGTCGAGTGGCACGACTGCGCGGCGAGGCACTCCAGGGCGCGGAGAGCGACGGAATCGTGTCGGCCGAGTTCGGCGCCGCGCTCGCCCTGCCCGCCGACGACCGGGATCGCGACGCGCGGGTGCGCGCTGCGGCCGTGTGCGCGGCGGAATCAGCGGCGCGGCTCGGAGCGGTCGGCATCGCCCTGCTGAGCGAGATGCGCGTGCTCCGCGATATCGGGAATCGGAGCCTGTCTGCGGATCTCGCCGTGGCGGCCGGAGCACTCGACGCGGGTCTTTCGGGGTCCTCCATCAACCTTCGCGCGAACCTCCGTACCGCTCGAGCGCATCACGCGTCAGCGGCAGCACTGGCGGAGCTGCACGTCGACGCCGCGCGGCTGGCGGAGGCACAGCAGAGCACCGCGCGGATCGCGGAAGAGCTCTCCGCGGAGTTCGACGACTGATCCTCCCGCCGGCGTCGGAGCGGTCTAGTCGACCTCGTACTCCGGCCCCTCGGGGGCGTCGAGGGGCGGACCCGACGGCGATTCGACACCGCGGGTGAGTGCCTGTAGCCGACGCACCAGCTCAGGGTCCTCGAGTTCCGGCCCGCTGTCGCTGAGCTCCTTCGCCACGATCTGACTCGCCGGACCGATCAGGAACTTCGCCGTCACGACGGTTCCGTCGTGCTCCCGCACCGGTATCTCGACGATCTCGGCGCGCTCCTCATCGCCCAGCGCCCGCCCGTACGCCAGCAGCGCGTCCGCGATGTCGTCACCGGTCAGGAACTCGTCGCCGCCGTACAGGATCGATTGCATAGTGCCGTTCTATGCCCCTGCGCCGGGATCCCCGCGCCCCTTGCTCGCCCGTCCGGTCGGTGCTAGCGGCTGCGTCGTCACCGCGCAGTGGAGAAAAGGTTACGCCCACCTGAGCGCATCCACCATGGGATGCCGTGGCGAACGACACGCGCGTATCGTCACTGACTGAGAGCCGGCGCCGTAGGCGTCATGGGGATCGCCCCGGAGTGGCTCCGGTCGAGGGGCTCTGTGCCGACGGTTGCGAAAACGCCCGTCGAGAGAGAGTCCCTCCACTGTGGGTGATGACAGCGCGAGGGGCGATGATTCGCGGTGTCAGACCGTGATGGGCGCGAGCTCCTCGCGCAGGAGCGCAGCTCCCGCGCTGAGCGCACGCAGCTTGCCTCGGGCGACATCGCGAGGCAGCGGCGCCAAGCCGCAATTGGTGCTCGGGATGAGCTTGTCCGCGTCGACGAAACGGAGGGCAGCCCGGAGGGTCTCGGCGACCTCCTCCGGGGTCTCGATCGTCTCGCTGGCGACGTCGATGGCTCCGAGCATGACCTTCTTACCGCGGATGAGCTCGATGAGGTCCAGCGGGACGTGCGAGTGGTGGCTCTCGAGCGAGATGGTGTCGATGCTCGACTGCTGCAGCAGCGGGAACGAGGTCTCGTACTGCCTCCACTCCGCCCCGAGCGTCGCCTTCCAGTCGGTGTTCGCCTTGATGCCGTAGCCGTAGCAGATGTGCACCACGGTCTCGGCGCGCAGCCCCTCGGCCGCTCGCTCGAGAACCGCCACGCCCCAGTCCTTCACATCGTCGAAGAAGACGTTGAAGGCCGGCTCGTCGAACTGGATGATGTCGACCCCCGCCGCCTCGAGCTCGCGCGCCTCCTGATTCAGGATCGCCGCGAACTCCCAGGCCAGCTTCTCGCGGCTCTTGTAGTGGCGGTCGTAGAGGGTGTCGATCATCGTCATCGGCCCGGGCAGGGCCCACTTGATCGGCTGATCGGTCTGCTGGCGGAGGAACTTGGCGTCCTCGACGAACACGGGCTTCTCGCGGCTCACCGCACCCACGACCGTCGGCACGCTCGCGTCGTAGCGGTTGCGGATGCGGACCGTCTCCCGCTGATCGAAGTCGACGCCGGACAGATGCTCGATGAACGTCGTCACGAAGTGCTGGCGGCTCTGTTCGCCGTCACTGATGATGTCGAGGCCGGCCAGACGCTGCTCCTGGACGGTGAGTCGCAGCGCATCCTGCGTACCCTCCACCAGGGCCTCGCCCTCCAGCTTCCAGGGGGACCAGAGGACCTCGGGCTGGGCGAGCCAGGACGGCTTGGGCAGGCTGCCGACGATCGAGGTGGGCAGAAGCGTGTTCATGGCGGGGAACTCTCCGTCGGTCGGGCGAGGAAGTCGGTCAGGCGACGGGTGCGAGGTCATCGGCAGGCACTCGGTCGTCAGCGGCGGCGCCGTACGCGGCGGCCCACTGCTCGAGGAGCTCTCCGTGAGGCTGCATGAGGTGCTCGTCCGCGAACCTGCCCTGCGCGGTCGCGAGTCGACTGCGCTCCTCCCGGTCGTACGCGATCTTCGTCACCGAGTAGTCCTGCTGGTCGAGGGTCGGCTGATAGACGCCCGCCGCGGCCGAGTTCGCGTTGTAGATCTCCGGTCGATAGATCTTCTGGAACGTCTCCATCGTGCTGATCGTGCCGATGAGCTGCAGGTTCGTGTAGTCGTTCAGCAGATCTCCGCGGAAGTAGAAGGCCAGCGGCGCGACGCTGCCGCGAGGCATGAAGTACCTCACCGAGAGCCCCATCTTGGCGAAGTACGCATCCGTCAGCGACGAGTCCTTATGCTCGTACTCGACGCCGAGGACCGGGTGGTGATTGTCGGTGCGGCGGTACGTCTTGCTCGTCGAGACGCTAATGCAGATCACCGGCGACAGGGAGAACCGCTCGCGGTACGCCTCGGAGTCGAGGAAGTGTTGGAAGAGCTTGCCGTGCAGATCGCCGAAGTCGTCGGGAAGGGCGAAGCCACCCGCGGCTTCGCTGGCCGCAGGCAGGCGCACGCTGAAGTCGTAGTCGCGCACGTACGACGAGAAGTTGTTCCCCACGATCCCCTGGGTGCGCGTGCCGGTGAGACGGTCGAGGATCTGGATGTCCAGCACCTCGAGCAGCGGGAACTCCCTGTCTTCCCCCTCCGCGGCGAACTGCACCGCGACCGAGATGATCTCGAGCTCGAGTGTGTAGCGGTCACCGCCCGGGTTGTCCCAGCGGGCGAGGTCGTTGAACCGACGATCGATCATCGTCAGCGCGTTGCGCAGGTTCTGCTGACGGTGCTCACCGCGCGCCAGGTTGGCGAAGTTCGTGGTGATGCGGGAATCGTGCGACGGCGAGTAGTCCTCGTCGAACCGGGTCGTCGTGATGCGGAACGTGAACTCGTGTGCCATGAGGGGCCAATCGGTGAGCTGATCGGCCGAATACGGCCTCGCGGAAGGGGGTACCTCCATGGTGCTGTCATCGCGCGCCCATCGGGTAATGCACCGCGACTATGCCGTGCCATAGTCTGGAGCTATGGCCAAGCGTTCGAGCGGCATCACCCTGCAGCAGCTCACCTACTACATCGAGGTCGCCGCGGAAGGATCGATCAGCGCCGCCGCCGACCTGCTCTACGTCGCGCAGCCCACCATGTCGGCCGCCATGAAGGACCTCGAGAGCAGGGTGGGGCGCGATCTGCTCGTCCGCTCGGCCCGCGGCGTGACGCTCACCACCGACGGCGTGGAGTTCCTCGGATACGCCAGGCAGGTCGTCGAGCAGGTCGCGCTGCTCGAACAGCGTTATCTCGGTCGTCCGCCGTCGAGGCGTCTGCTCGGGGTGTCGACGCAGCACTACTCGTTCGCGGTCGACGCCATGGTGCGGATGGTGCGCGCGAGTGACGCCGACGAATACGAGTTCTCGCTGCGGGAGACGCGCACGTGGGACATCATCGAAGACGTCCGCACGCTGCGGAGCGAATTGGGGATCCTCTATCGCAACGACTTCAACCGCAATGTCATCGACAAGCTCCTCCGTGACTCGGGGCTCGCATTCCGGCCGCTCTTCATCGCCGAACCGCACATCTTCATCTCCCGGAAGAACCCCCTCGCCTCTCGTGCGCACGTCACCCTCGACGATCTCGCCGAGGTGCCGCGCCTCACCTTCGACCAGGGCGCGAACAACTCCTTCTACTTCGCCGAGGAGATCCTCTCCACCCTCTCGAGTCGGCGGGAGATCCGGGTCTCCGACCGCGCGACGATCTTCAACCTCATGATCGGTCTCGACGGGTACACGATCTCGACGGGAATCATCAGCGACGACCTCGACCCCGAGATCGTCGCGATCCCCCTCGACGTCGACGAGCGCATCGAGATCGGCTGGATCGGCCACTCCGCGATCCCTCTCACCGAGCAGGCGCAGCGCTACCTCGCCGAGCTGCGGACGGTTGTCGCGAGCTTCGGTGTGACACTGCTCGGTTGACGTCGTCGCTAGCACCTCGCGACCATCGGGCGCAAGAGCCAACCGTCATCTCCGCTCGCATGCCACGATCAGCTCATGAGCATCCGCAGCGTTCCTCCCCTCACCGGGGATGCGGCGCGGGGTGCCGAAGCCGATCTGCTGGCGGCGATCGCATCGGGCAGCCAGACGGCATTCGCCCAGCTGTACGACCTCACATGTGCTCGCGTCTTCGGACTCCTCCTCAGCGTGATCGGTGCGAGGGCGTCCGCGGAGGAGGTCCTCCAGGACGCCTACCTCCACGTCTGGTCGAACGCATCGGAGTTCGCGACGTACAGAGGAAGCGCGAACGCGTGGATCTCCGAGATCGCGAACCGTCATGCGGTCGAGCGGATCCGCCAGACCACAGAAGCGTCGTCGAGTGCGATCGACGGCCTCACCGCACCGTCCGAAGCGGCCTGATCGCGCGACCGCCCAGTGCTCAGTCGGCCGAGGCCGACTCTCGCACGCGGAACCACAGCGTGAGCTCCATGATCGCCCGACCGATCATGTCGTGATCCCCCATGCGGAGGTCGTCGAACGAGTCACGGTATCCCGTCGCCATCTCCGGCGCTGTGGCGATCAGGGACTGGTAGCCCATCGTCCACTCCTCGAACCGTCGCTCATGCAACGGCTCCTCGATCAGCACGCGGACATCCCGATGGCGAGGATCACGGCCGATCGTCTGCATCAGGCCTTCGACGCCGGACCTCGGACCCTCCAGGATCTGAACGAACTCACCGCCGCGGTAGAGCAGCATCCCGGTGATGCCGCGCGCACTGTTCCGCGCACGGCTCACCGTGAGCAGCTGAGCGAGCTCGGCGTCATCGAACGGGCGAGTGGCGCTGCTGGAATACACGAGCGAGACCAGCGCGTCCTCCGCGGTCATCCGGCATCCCCCTGTCGCACGTGCGCGTCTGCGGGTGCCGCCCCGACCGCCTCGGCACCGGACACCGCATCCATGGCCCGGTGGTGGTCCTCGTAGTCGCCGAGCGGACGCGAGGCCGTGTCGAACGCACGCCATGCGCCGTCGGCCTGGCGGTCGACGTATCCGAGGAACGAGCCGTCTCGACTGCCGACGTAGAAGCCGTCGGCCACGCTCGCCCAGAGGGGGCGGGAGGAGAGCGGCGATTGATCACCCATCTCACCAGCGTACATTCGCGGATGCGGCCGGGCTCGGATCATCCTCGAGGATGATGCCGATACCTCGCCCGCTCGATGCCCGGACGATCCGTGCCGACGAAGCTGGAGGCATGAACGCACGAACGGCCCT
Source organism: Microbacterium sp. 22215 (assembly GCF_052045655.1). Classification (NCBI taxonomy): domain Bacteria; kingdom Bacillati; phylum Actinomycetota; class Actinomycetes; order Micrococcales; family Microbacteriaceae; genus Microbacterium; species Microbacterium sp. 22215. Next base: position 40,182 of record NZ_JBQEPC010000001.1, on the reverse strand, counting down.
CGCGGCCCCCGCCCTCATCGCCGCCGGGCTGCTGTCCCTGACCGGATGCTCCGCCTACGACAGCCTCGTCCACAAGCAGGCGACGTCGACCTTCGACGACGTCGCGGCCTTCGACGACGGGGGCGAGGTGGATGCCGAGTGGATCCCCGCCGACGCCACCGCGATCACCGTGCGGACGTCGACGATCGACGACGCCGCGGATGCCGTCATCCTGCTCTCCAGCGACTCCGCGCTCGCCGACGACTGCGCGGAGGTCGAGAGATACTCGGCCCCCGCCTGGGTGCTCGACGACGCCCCGGACCCCTATAAGGCGAAGACGGTCTTCGCCTGCGGCGACTGGAGCGTGATCGCATCCGGTGACGGCTGGTTCGGCTGGACCCCGAACTCCGAGGAGGAGCGGAACGCCGCCGCGGCGGAGTGACGGGTCAGGAGAACTCGGCAGACCCGCCCCAGCCTGCGAGCCAGGCCGAGACCCTCGGGTCCGGGCGCAGAGGCAGGATGCCGAGGACTTCGACCTGCCTGCGCTCGAAACCCTCCTCCGTGCCCCAGCGTCGGGATCGCCGCGTTGCCCGTCGAGACCGCAGTACACCGAACGAGGCCCCCTCGGGGCCGACGAGCTCGACGGTGCCGACGTCGCCCGCACCGAGGGTCGCGATGCACTCCGCAATCGGGGCGCGGTCGAGGACGACGATCGGTCGGTCCACCTCCCAGATCACCCGCGCGTCCTGCTTGCTCCCGCCGACCACGACCCGGGGGTCGTCGAGAAGGCCGGCGGCCTCGCCCGACAGGACCACCCGCGCCAGGGGGAACGCCGCGAGGATCGAGTCGACCATCACGAACTGCGCCGCCGCCGGGTGACCGCCCCCGATCTCGATGACGAGGTCGGGCGCGTCCGACAGCAGCCCCCTCGGCGCGGAGCCGGCGACCGGGATCGACGACAGGAGACTCAGGGTCTGGGTGTTCGCGCGTTCCAGGCTCGAGCTTCCGCGCTCTCCCCAGTCGGGTCCGTCGTGCCATGCCGCAGCGCTCGGCACGTGAGCGAACACGGCGCCCGCCTGCCACATCCGATGCGCCCACTCCCAATCCTCCCCGCCGTACGCGGAGAAGGACTCGTCGAAACCACCGACCTCGTCGAACAGCGCACGGGAGCATGCGATGACCGCGCCGATCACGAATCGATACGAGCGGTCATCGGCGTGCAGGAGGTCACCGGTGCGCGCGTACTCCTCGGCCAGCCACGCGGGTTCGGCGAGCTCCCGCCCCGCCGCGGCCTCGACGACCGGAACCTCGGGATCGATGCCGGTGAAGTCCGCGTGCCGACGGCGGCCCACGGTGACCGCATCGGCGAGGAGAGCGGGAAGCCTGGTGAGCGCGCGGACGTAGCCGGGTTCGGGGGCGGTGTCGGCATCGAGGAAGCACAGCAGGTCGCCGCTGCTCGCGCGGGCGCCCAGGTTGCGCGCCGCCGCAAGGCGGAAGCCGCGGTCCTCCTGCCGGACGAGGATCACGCCGTCCGGTACGGAGATCCCTCCCGGGGAGCCGTCGTCCGCCACCACGACCTCGAGAAGCTCTCGCGGGTAGTCCTGGGCGTACAGGGCGTGCAGCGTCCGGGCGAGCTCGTCGGGCTGGTCGTAGTGCGCGACGATCACGGACACCGTCGGAAGGGCCTCGGGCTCGAGGCCGTCGAGCGCGTCCCATCGATTGTCCACGACCCGCGGGTGACGCATCACCGCCCGCGCCCGCCCCACCAGCGCACGTACGCGTCGGCGGCCTCGGGCCACGACATCGGCAGTCGGGTGAGATCGTGCCAGGTCGAGTCGGGCCGTTCGAAGGCATCCCCCACCGCTGCGGCCAGCGCGGACCCGTCGACGGCCCGGAGCGTTCCCGGGCGCAGCGTCGCCATCTCGTCCATGTACCGGTTGCGCACGGCGACCGGCCGTCGTCCCCAGCTGATCCATGACGCCAGCGAGCCGGAGGCCGACACATGGCGGTGGGCGATCACCGGCACCGACACGGCGCGGCCCCGTCGTGCGATGTCGGCATCCTCGAGCCAGCCGGTGACCTCGACCTCGACGCCGAGCGCGCCGGCGCTTCGCACGAAGGCCGCGAGCTCTTCGGCATGACCGTCCGAGGCGCGACCGAGGACGGTCATCCGGGGGATGCCGGCTGCGGCCGCGGCACGCGCAGCCTCGTCATGTCCCTTACCGGGGTAGAAGAAGCCGAGCACCCCGACGGATCGGTCGGGCGGCATCCGCTGCACATCGGACAGAAGCGCGACAGGGAGAGGGATGCTCGCGACCGGCCCCGACCACACATGCTCCTCGACGAGCAGCGCGCGCTCGTGCTCGCTGTTGACCACCACGCCTCGGGCCGCCTGTGCCACGGACGCATAGGCCGCGCGCCGACGGGGAAGATTCCGCTCTCCGTCCGAGGCCTGCGGGACGTCGTGCAGGGTGACGCTGACCGGCCGTGATGCGGCGAGCGCGGCGAACGCCGCTGCCGCCTCCTCGGGGGATCCTCCCCACAGCCGGTCCGTGAAGTGCGCGTGCACGGGCGTGCCGCCGCCTTCTGCATCCAGGCCGTCCGGCGAGACGATCCTGATGGCCGGGTGCGCCGCGCGCACCGCCGCGGCCATGTCGCGGGCGTACATCGCGACCCCGTGCGTCCCGGGGTGCACGAGCAGCAGCGGCATCGCGCTCACCGCGCTCGCCACACGTCGAGAAGCGGAGCGAGACGCACGAGAGCCGCGACGACGAAGTCGGGGTGCGCGGCGTACCACTCGAGGTGGGCGGTGCGCACCTCGCCGTCGTCGACCGGCACGCCCTCGACGATCCAGTGCGCGCGCGGCGCGTCGTCGAGCGACCATGCATCGATGACCTCGGGTTCCAACGGCGCCTGCACGGAGTCCAGCAGCGGGCGGCCGGGGTCTGTCGGGCCGCCCGGGTGTCCGAGCTGCTCGAGCACGCGGGCCCCCAGCGGCATCCACACGGCGTCGCCCGGATGGTTGACGGTGCGCGCATGATCGGCTGTGACCGAGTCGAACAGGTCCGACACCCGAACGTCGGCGCTCTGCTCGCGGGTGCGCAGCGTGTCGACCGACATCCCGCCGACCGCGCGCACCGCGTCGGCGGTGAGCGCGGCGACGACGGGGATCCCCGCCGCGGCGGCGAGCGTGCGGATGTCGTGATAGGCCACGACCGGCGGATCCCCCTCGGTCCCCGGCACCCGGATGGCGGCCTGGAAGGGATGCAGCCCGGCGAACCGCACCGGGGGCACCGTCAACACGCGTGCATCCGTGATCGCGGCGATCTGCCGGGTCCCCAGCGGCAGATCGTGATAGTCGTCACGGATGGGCTGACTCACGACGGTCTCCGCCGCTCGGACGATCTCATGCAGACGCGCGGTGTCGGTGCCGGTCATCTCGTGCACTGCGGGAACACGCACGAAGCGGTGGTCGTCCGAGTCCATCACCATGCGCAGCGACTCCGCCTGGCAGTTGCCGAGGACGACCCCGAAGCGCTCGGGAAGCGGGCTGAGACCATAGAACTCCGAATAGTGTCTCTGACGCGCTAGCACCTGGGAGGCTGCCTGCGCAACGGCCGTGCCCTCTTCCGGATCATGGCTCATGATACGAACGTATACCTTCGACTCATCAGTCTTGCGTCCCCCATCGCCCTGCGGCCTCTCCGTCATCGCGATACGCGCAGTTCGGGTGCTCAGCCCCGTCACGGAGAACCACATCCTCATCGAACCCGCCCTCATCCGCGTCGCCTCGATCCCGGCCGCCCACCCCTATGTGCGTGCGATCACCGACATGCAGATGGTGCAGGTGCTGCCCGATCCCCCGGTGCCCGGCGCCGACGCGGGCGTCTGGTGGCCGCCGGTCGCCCTCACGTCGGAGTGGCTCGATTCGCACGCCGCGGACTACGACGTGCTGCACGTGCATTTCGGTCTGGAGTCGTTCTCGCCCGAAGAGCTGCGCGACGCCCTCGACGTCGCGCGTCGGCACGGCCGACCCGTCGTCTACACGGTGCATGACCTCGACAACCCGCAGCTCGTCGACCAGGCGCCTTATCGCGCGCTGCTCGACGTGATCATCCCCGCTGCCGACCGGCTCCTCACGCTCACCCCGACCGCCGCCGCCGAGATCGAGCGCCGCTGGCACCGCGACAGCGAGGTGCTCGCACATCCCACTTTGCTGGAGGATGCACCCGTGGCCGCGCGCCCGATCGACGGCGTCTTCCGCATCGGCATCCATTTGCGGGACCTTCGCCCCAACATCGCAGCCGACCTCGCCCTCCGCGCCGCCGTCGACGCGTCCGCCGCGCTCGAGAGCGCGGGGCGCGCGGTCGAGTTCGAGGTGCTGATGAACGAGCGCGTGCGCGATGACGTGACGGCCGCCCGGCTGACCGCCGCCGCTGACGCGCACCCCTCGGTGCATCTGCTCCGCACTCCGCATCTCAGCGACGCCGGCATCGAGGCCTGGATCGCGAGTACGGACCTCTTCCTGCTGCCGTACCACCACGGCACGCACTCGGGTTGGGTGGAGCTCTGCTACGACCTGGCTGTTCCCGTGGCGGGCACGGATGTGGGGCACGTCGCGGCCCAGCATCCCGCGGACTTCCTGGTGATCGATCTCGACGACCCGCAGACCGTGGTCGACGCGGTGGTCCGGGCTTCCGACGCGCGGATATCGCCCCGCACCGCGCTTGTGGCCGAGCGACGGGCGGAGCGCCTGGCCGAGCGTCTGGCCGTCCGCGCCGCCCATTCCCGGGTGTACGCCGACGCGCGCGGCCGCATCTCCGCGGGGGTCCACGCGTGATCGGCCGGGAGCGCCTGCGGGTGCTGGTCGTCGCCCCGGAGCGTCATGCTCTCCGACAGCCGCACGCCGGCGGTCTGGAGGCCGTGGTCTGGAACCGCGTGCGGTGGCTGCGCAGTCGGGGTCACGACGTGCAGCTCTGCGCCGCGGAGGGCTCGGACTTCCTCGGAGCGGATGCCGGACTCCACCTGCCCACTCCCCGCTGGCATCGATCGCACGATGCCTCGGACACCGACTTCCCCGAGGGGCATCGCCGGCTCATGGCCGACGCGTTCGATCGCATCCGGGAGCGGCTCGACTCCCCCGAGACGACGGTCGACGTCGTCGACAACCACAGCCTGCACGGCGATCCGATCCTCTGGAGTCGCGACGTCGGAGTGCCTGTCGTCACGACGCTGCACACCCCGCCCCTCTCCGAGATGGTGATCGCGTCGAACGCCCTCACCGGATCGTCGCCGCACCGCTTCCTCGCGGTCAGTCAGTACACGGCTCGCGCGTGGTCCGTCGAAGGCGTCGAGGCGTTCGTCTTCGCCAACGGGGTGGACAGGGACCAATGGCGCCTCGGCTTCGGTGGCGGACACTGGGTCTGGTTCGGGCGGATCGTTCCCGAGAAGGCTCCGCACCTCGCCATCCTCGCCGCCCGACGTGCGGGAGCGAGTCTGAAGCTCGCCGGCCGCGTCGGCGATGCCGTGTACTTCGACCGCGAGGTGCGACCTCTGCTCGGCGACGGCATCGAGTACGTGGGGGCGCTGCGGCAACCCGAGCTCGCCGACCTCGTCGGACGAGCCGCCGTCGCGCTCGTGACCCCGGTGTGGTCCGAGCCCTTCGGTCTCGTGATGGCCGAGGCGCTCATGACCGGCACGCCCGTGGCGGCGTTCGACTCCGGCGGCACCAGCGAGGTGCTCGCGGGGATCCCCGGCACCGCCATCGTGCCCGCGGCCGACGTCGAGGCTCTCTCGCACGCCGCGACCGGCCTGGTCGAGCAGGCGAGGAACGGACTGGCCCGCCGTCGCGTGCGCGAGGCCACCGCAGCCCGGTATTCGCTCGACCGCCGGCATCGAGACATCGAGCGGGCCCTCACGGTCGCCGCCCGGAGCGCCGCATCGCCGCACGAACTCGTCGAAGCGGTGGGCGCATGATCGGCTGGTACGTGCACCACCACGGGTGGGGGCACGTGACCCGGATGCAGGCGATCCGCCCGCACATCGACGACGACGTCACCGTGTTCTCGAGCCTGCCCCAGCCCGCGTCGCTGCCGGCGCGCACCACCTGGGTGCAGCTGCCGTCGGACTCCGAGCCGGTCGTCGGACCGGACGGAGTGCACCGCGAGGCGCACGAGCTCGGCGACGTCACCGCCGGCGGCACCCTGCACTGGGCGCCGCTTCGGCACCCCGGACACCAGGCGAGGCTGGCGGCGATGGCCGACTGGGTGGCGATCCACCCGGTGTCGACCTTCGTGGTCGACGTCAGCGTCGAGGTCACTATCCTCACCCGGCTGCTCGGAGTACCGACGGTGGTCTTCGCGCAGCCCGGTGAGCGCACGGATGCGCCCCACCGTCTCGGATACGACCTCGCCGACCGCATCCTGGCCCCCTGGGCCTCGGGCACGATCGAGGCCCAGGGACTCGCCGATCACGACGAGCGCGTCCATCGCGTGGGCGCGGTGTCGCGCTACGACGGCCGCGAGCGAGCCGCCGGCGCCCGCCACGAGCGCCGCGTGCTGTTCCTCAGCCGTACGCTCGACGCCCCCCGGCTCGCGGCGACCATCGAGCTGCTGACGGCGGACGGATGGATCGTCGACACTGCGGGTGCCGGTGACGACGACCGGGTCGCCGACGTCTGGCCGCTGCTGCGTCGAGCCACCGTGGTCGTGAGCGCTGCGGGACAGAACGGCATCGCCGATCTCGCCGCGGCCGACACCCGCGCACTCGTGATCGCCCAGGAGCGGCCCTTCGGGGAGCAGGAGCACACCGCGCGCGTGCTGGCCGACCTCGGCCTCGCTGTCACCGTGCGCGACGACGCGACGCCGGACGAGGTCGTCGATGGCATCCGACGAGCGGCGGTGATCGCACCCGGATGGCAGGCGTGGCAGGCCACCGGCGCGGCAGCCCGTGCGGCCGCCGTGATCGCCGGAGTCGCCGCATGAGCACCCGTGTCGCCGTGATCACCCCGGCCTCGATCACCCGTCTCGACCATCTGCATCGCCAGCGCCGTTTCCTGCGAGACCTCCAAACTCCCGGCATCGAGATCCTCCGCATCGAGGCGTGGCTCGACCCGGAACCGGCGCCGGCACCGCCGGCGGTGTCCTCGGTGCACGTGCCTCCCGGTGCGGACGGCATGCGTGTGGGCGCCGCCCGCAACGCGGCGGCCCGCCTCGCCCTGACGCACGACGTCGACCTCCTCGTGTTCCTCGACGTCGACTGCCTGCCCGGATCCGCGCTGCTCGAACGGTACGTCGCGGCCGCACGGACCCACCCGGACGATCTGCTCTGCGGGCCGGTGACCTATCTCGAGAGCGTGCAGCGCCCCTCGACGATGTCCGAGCTCGACGCCATGACGCACCCGCACCCGGTGCGTCCCCTACCTCTCGACGGCACAGTCGTCCCCGCCTCCGACGAGGAGTTCGACCTCTTCTGGTCGCTGTCGTTCGCGGTGACCCCCGAGGCGTGGACCCGTCTCGGAGGATTCGACGAGGCCTATCAGGGCTACGGTGCGGAGGACACCGACCTGGGCCGCCGAGCCCGATCGCTCGGCATGCGGGTGCAGTGGGTCGGTGGCGCTCACGCCTACCACCAGTGGCATCCCGCCGGATCCCCGCCCTGGCGGCACCTCGACGACATCCTGCGCAACGGCGCCCTGTTCGCGGAGCGGTGGGGCGAATGGCCGATGGGTGGCTGGATCGACGCCTTCATCACCGGCGGCGCGGTCGAACCGCACGGAGACGGCTACCGCCGAGTCGTTCGGTCCTGACCGGACGCAGACCGCGAAGCGCCCGACCTCCGCGTCAGTCCACTGCGAAGGAGGCGAGCGCGTTCCGGTACTCGACGCTGTCTCTCCGCACCTCATCAGTGACCAGGAGCGTATGAGGACCCACCTGGCGCACGTGCATGTCGCGGCACGGAATCGTCACCACCGTGGTGAGGCCTCGGCGCCACGCGGCGGTGAGCGCCTCGACATCCCGATGCTCCGGGCTGTCCGCGAGCATTGCGGGTCGAGCAGCGACGTGCGAGTCGAAGCCGCGACGTTCCCACTCTCGGTTGGCCTCGTCGTCGAAGACCTCGTGACCGAACTCGTCGCCCCACGTGGGTCCGATCAGCTGCCGGAGAAGGCTTTCGCGCTCCACCGAGCCCGCCTCCGTGTCGCCGACGGCATCGAACATCGCCTGATCGTGCTCGACGGCGGAGTGGGCGAGGACATCGCTCCAGATCCGCGCCCATCCTTCCGACCAGAGCTCTCGGGTCGCCGCGTCCACCGGGTTCGCCGCCGGTGCAGGCGGATCCGTGAGCACCGACGGGAGCTCGTCACCGACGGGACGCAGGTCGTGGGCCTCGCGGATCCAGAGCAGCTCGAGCAGCGCCTGGGGTCGATCCTGGACCGTCATGGTCATGTCGTGCGGCCACGGGTTTCCCGGCATGGGGGTTGTCGATCGCATCACGACAGTCCACGGGATGCGCGGGTCCTGGTCAAGGGCCTGAGCAGGGGAATCGCTCTGACAAGCTGGACGACATGATCACCGTTCACCTGCGCTACGAGATCGACCCCGACAAGCTCGACGACTTCACCGAGTACGGGCGCCGGTGGATCCGACTGGTGGCGAAGCACGGCGGAACCCACCACGGCTACTTCCTGCCGAGTGAGGGCGACAGCGACGAGGCGTTCGCGCTGTTCACGTTCCCCTCGCTCGCCGAGTACGAGGTCTACCGCACGGCCTCGAAGACCGACCCCGAGTGCGTGGATGCCTTCGAGCTCGCCCGCAGGACGCAGTGCATCCGGCGTTATGAGCGTCGCTTCCTGAGCCCCGTCTTCTCGGCTGACGCCGACTGAGCCGCCGACGAGCGAATAGAGAAGCCCCCTCACGAGGAGGGGGCTTCTCTGTTCGCGTCCGTCGGATCGGAGTCAGCCGATGCCGTCCATCGCCGACGTCTCGGTGTTGCCGATGCGTGCGATCACCTCGGGCTGACGCGCCTTCAGGTACCAGTACCGCGTGAGGGCGGCGAGCACGCACACGATGAACACGTAGGGGATCACATTGAACGGGAACGCCGGCACCGGGAACACGTTCGCGAAGAAGACGTATGCCATGGTGGCGACGGCGATCGTTGCGCAGGCCCAGACCAGGCCGTTGCGCATCCCCGCGCGCTGCGTGTAGACGACGCACGCGATCGCGACCAGGGCGTAAGCGACCATGTAGCCGTAGGTGCCCCAGGTGTTGACCCACACCAGGATCTCCATCGGGTCGGCGCCCGCGATCAGGAACACGATGTCGACGACGATCGCGAGCGCTCCCGCTGCCAGCAGCACGCGATGCGGCGTGAGGTGGCGCTCGTGGGTGCGTCCGAATCGCTCATGGACGACTCCCTCCTTGCCCATGACGTAGACGATGCGTCCGATGACGTTGAGCGGGGCGACGACCACGGCGAAGAACGATGCCGCGACGCCGAACGTGAGCACCGGGGCGAACCACGCCGGCATGCCGATCAGCTCGGACATGCTCTCCAGCGGGCTGGCGGCGGTGGCCAGGTCGTCACCGAGAACGGCGATCTGCGTGTACGCCGCGAAGACATAGAGGATGCCGACGGTCAGCGCGCTCCACATGATGGCGCGAGGGATGGCCTTGTACGGGTTCTTCGCCTCACGGCCGAGCGCGTCGGCCGAGGAGAATCCGACGAAGCCCAGGATGCCGAGCACCATGCCCGCCGCGATGCCCTGGAAGGACGAGCCCTGCGCGAGCAGCTGCGCCGGATCCCACGCGTTCGGCCCGGCCCAGACGAGGGCCGAGATCAGCAGCACCAGGATGATCGCGACCGAGAGCAGCTCGAGCACGAGGGACACCCGCGCCGAGAGTCGGATGCCGCGGATCGTGAACAGCGTCGCCAGCCCGCCGAGCACGATGGCGAGACCGATGTCCCAGCCGAGACCCGCGGCCGGCACGCCGAGCAGTGTGAGGAACTGACCCATGTACGAGACCGACCCCATGAGGGATGCCGCGGCGATGCCGAAGCATCCGATCAGCAGCGTCGCGCCCGCCAGGTACGCGCCGGCCGGACCGAGGCCCTTCGACACGTAGGTGTAGAGCGAACCCGCCGAGGCGTGCTTGCGGGCGAACACCACCACGCAGTAGCCGACGCACAGGATCACGATCGTGGCGAGGCCGAAGGCGTAGATGGTGCCGTTGCCGGCGCCGAGGAAGATCGCGGCGGCGGTGAAGGCGATCACCGCACTGGGCGCGATGTTCGCGATCGCCTGAGCGGCCAGCTCGGGGCCGCTCATCACGCCGCGGCGGAGACCCGCGTCGGTGGGCATGGTCGGGGGCCGCTGGGGGGAGGTGGTGGTCAAGGGGTGCTCCTTCGCATCGGGTCGGTCGGAGTGGTGCGGTGAGGGGATGTGGCGTGTGGGTGAGGGGCGATCAGGGGATCAGGAGCGTGCGCAGAGCTTGGCCGGACTCGAGCTCGGCGAACGCCTCCGCAGCCTCGGACAGCGGGCGGCGCGACGAGATCAGCGGGTCGAGGATCAGCTGGCCGTCCATGTACCGGTCGACGAGGGCCGGGATGTCGATGGCGGGCCGCACCGAGCCGTAGTTCGAGCCCAGGATGCGCTGGTCGGCTTCGGCCAGCACGAGGGGCTCGAACGATGCGCGGGCGCCGGTCGGGGGCAGGCCGACGATGACTGCGGCGCCGCCGAGGCCGAGCATCTCGATCGACTGCTCGGTCGTGACGGTGCGGCCGATCGCGTCGAACGCGTAGTCGACACCGTCGGGCAGGAGAGCCCGCAGCTGAGCGACCGCGTCGCCGTCCGGGGCGACGATCTGATCGGTGGCGCCGAACTGTGCGGCGAGGCGGGTCTTGTCCTCCCGCACGTCGATCGCGACGATCCGCTCGGCGCCGGCGAGCCGCGCTCCCTGGATGACGTTGAGGCCGACGCCGCCGCATCCGATCACAGCCACGAGGGCACCGGGCTCGACGCCGGCGGTGTTCATCACGGCGCCGACACCGGTGGCGACCGCGCAGCCGACGACGGCGATGACGTCGAGGGGGGCGTCGTCGCGCACTTTGATGGCGCCGGATGCGGGAACGACGACCTCCTCGGCGAACGAGGAGACACCGAGGTAGTGGTGGATGGTCTCGCCGTCCTTGCTCAGCCGCGAGGTGCCGTCGAAGAGCACGCCGAGCGGAGCCACGACCGTCGCCACCTTCTGGCAGCGCGCCTCGTGGCCGGAGCGGCAGTAGCGGCACTCGCCGCACGGCGGCACCCAGCTGAGCACGACGTGATCCCCGACCGCGAGGGACGTGACGCCCTCGCCCAGCTCGGTGACCACACCGGAGCCCTCATGCCCCATGACCATCGGCGCCGGAGCATCCCACTCCCCCCGCTTGACGTGCAGGTCGGAGTGGCAGACGCCCGCAGCAGCGATCTTCACACGCACCTCACCGGCAGCCGGCGGCGCGAGTTGCACCTCGGTGTGCTCGATCGGACTGTCGGTGTCGCGGAATACGATGGCCCGCATGTGGCCCCCTTCGTTCGTGTAGGTCGGGCTTCATCGTAGAAACGCGGTCGCTGTCGTGTCATTCATCGAAATGATGATCTGAGATACCGATACTCGACATTCCTTATACTGCGGATATGACGCGGGACCTCGCATCGATCGCTCGCCTGCTCGGCGCGACCCTCGTCGACGGCGGAGCGCTGGGCCCGAAGGCTCCCGTGTCGAGTGTCGTCCCGCTCGTCGATTTCGCGGTCGTGCCGCATCCGCAGTTCGCGACGCTCGTCGTCGGCCACCCCGCAGAGATCATGACCGCACTCGAGAGGGACGATCGACGAGACCGACTCGCGCTCGCCGTCGTGGTGGTCACCGGACCGCTCGACGACGTGCCGGACGACGTCACCGCGATCGTCGATCCGGACATGGAGCCCTCCGTCGTGCTGCCGACGCTCCAGGCGCTCCTCGCGACGGATGCAGCGGCGGAGGACCGGGCAGTGCTCGCCGCCACGAAGGTGCTGGCGCTCGCAGCCCGCCGCAGCGGCGTGGCCGGCGTCGTGGCCGAACTCGCCAGGAGACTCGACGGATGGGCGGTTCTGCTCGATCGTGACGCGCAGCCCATCGCCTCCGCCGGCGCGGGCGCTCTGCACATCGGGGATGCCGTGGCCGTCGCCTTCAACCGACCGGTGCGGGTGCGAAGTCGAGCGCTGCAGGTGCATCCCGTCGGAACGGACGACGACATGTCGGCCTTCCTCGTCGTGACCGCGCGAAGCGGATCGACGAGCCGAGCCCGAGACCTCAGCTCCCAGGCGGCCGCCCTGCTCGACCTGCTCCTGCGCACCCACGACGGCAGCCGCACCGAGAGGCTCGGCCGAGCGACGATGATGCGAGTCCTCGAAGACGGCGGGCCCACCGCTCTCTCCCTCGCACGGGAATGGGGCGTGCGGGATCGCACCCTGGCCGCTTTCACCCTCTCGGCGCGGTCCGCCAGCGTCGACGCCGAGCGAGTGGTGATCCACTGGCTCGAAGACCTCGGCGCCCCGCACCTGCTCACCGCCGCGCACGGCACGGTGTCGGGCTTCGCTCGCGACGAGCACGTCGACGAGCTGGCCCGCCGCGCGTCGGCCTTCTCCGTGCCCCTTCACCTGGGCCTCGGGTCCTCGGCGCCGATCGATGCGCTCGCGATCTCGACCGAGGAATCGCGCCGAGCGCACGATGCGGCCGTCACCGAGAGGCGCGCCGTCGTCCGCTACCGCGGCATGCCCACGGTGGAACTCGTGCTCGACAGGCTCTCCCCTGCAGACGCCCGGCGGCTGACATCACTGCTCGAGCCGCTCCAGGACGCCGATCTGATCGACACCCTGAGGTGCTTCCTCGCGGAGAACGGCGCATGGGGAGCGGCGGCGACACGCCTCGGCATCCATCGGCAGACGCTGACCGCACGCGTGCACCGCATCGAACAGCTCACCGGTCTTTCGATGTCGAGTCCGGACGACCGGGCCGCCGCATGGATCGCACTCCGGGCGTGGGCCTGACGCTTGTCCCCCGAACGGCCGATACCGGAGGTTGCGGACATCCGCGAGGATGGCATTTTCTGAGGATTGCCAGCGACAGGTGGCGCGCGATGAGGGGCTCTCGATGACGACACCCGATCAGCCGGTGGATGAGCTGTCCGATTTCGCGGCGCTCATGGCGCACGAGCAGGAGTTCGGCGGCGATCGGTTCGACCCCGCAGTGCGCAGACGACGCAGGCGACGAGGGCTCATCATCACCGCTGTCTGCCTCGTCCTCCTGCTGGCGGTGACCGGAGGCTACGTCGGCTGGGCGCTCACGGCGCCGGTGGATCCGCCGGCGGTGACCACTCACACACCGGAGGTCCCGGTCGGCGCCGCAGCCGCCATCGCCGCGCCTGCCGCCGCGGCATCGGCGATCAGCATCGCCGGCGCTGACGCCTATCTGGGTGAGGGGGCCAGCGGGTCCTGGTCGACGACAGGCACGGGCGAGCCTCTTCCGATCGCCAGCATCACGAAGCTCATCACGGCCCTCGTCATCCTCGACGCGTCGCCGCTCAGCTCCGCGGAGGACCCCGGGCCGACCATCACGTTCGGCAAGGCCGACCACGATCTCTACGACGAGTACTACGTGCGGGGCGCGACCATCGCTCCGATGCCCACCGGCACCTCGATGTCACTGCATGATGCACTGGCCGTCATGCTCATCCCGTCCGCGAGCAACTACGCCGTGGCGCTGTCATCGAGGATCTTCGGATCGCAGAGCGCGTCCTCGGGGCGACGCGCGAGTGGCTCGCAGCCCACGGGCTCACCGGGACGACGGTCACGGAGCCGACGGGAATCAGTCCGCGCAACACGAGCACGACCGCCGACCTGCTGGCGATCGCGAAGCTCGCCGCCGCGAATCCGGCGATCGCTCAGATCGTCGCGACGTCGTCGACCTCGATCCCCGGAGCCGGCCGGCTGCACAACACCAACGCCCTCCTCGGCACGGCCGGGATCACGGGGCTGAAGACCGGAAACCTGGGCGAGGGCGCGCACAACCTGCTGTACACCGCGACGCTCGACGTGGGGGCGGGCGACCCGCTCGCCGTCACCGGCGTCGTCCTCGGGGGCGCGTCGCGCGAGTCGGTGAACGCGACAGTGGTGGCCGCGCTCGACAGCATCCGCTCCGGTTTCCACCAGGTGCCCGTCGCGACCGAGGGTCAAGAGGTCGGGTCAGTGTCGACGCCGTGGGGAGCCGCCGCCACGCTCGTCATCGGCGAGAGCGCGTCGATCTTCACCTGGTCGGACACGCCGATCGAGGTGACCATGGACATCAAGACCCCACCCGCGTACCGAGACGGCACGGCCGTGGGGACTGTCACCTGGACGGCCGGCCCGAACACCGTCACGGCTCCCGTGACGATCGCGGGGACCATCGACCCGCCCACCGAATGGTGGCGACTGACGCACCCGTCCGAGCTCGGCACCCCGTGGGATGCGCGGGACTGAGCTGCTCGACAGGACGAGCCACCGGATGACCCACTCCTTGCGCACGCCGGATGCGACGACGAAGAGCGCGGTGAACACCGTCGGAATCATCCCCTCCACCGCGCAGAGGCCATCCGTCGGCGCCTCGGCGACGAACAGAGATTATGCGCCATCCCCGCTCTCTCGCATCCGTGATCGCCCTCGCTCTGGGCTTCACAGCCTGCAGCGCCGCGCCCGCACCCGACACCTCGGCACCAGCGGGAACCGGACCACTCGTGGCGTTCTACGGCGACTCCTACACGCTCGGCACCGGGGCGAGCGATCCGTCGCTCCGGTGGTCGACGGTCATCAGCGAGGAGCGCGGGTGGCGGGAGTTCAACCCGAGCGTCAACGGCCTCGGGTTCGTGAACCATCGAGAGAGCTTCGGCGAGGACGATCTGCCGGCGCTCATCGTCGAGCAGGAGCCCGACATCGTCTTCGTCACGATGGGTCTGAATGACAACTTCAGCTACGAACGTCGTGCCGACCTCATCCACGACACCATCACCGCCGATCTCACCCGCATCCGCGACTCGCTCCGCTCCGCGCGGATCGTCGTCGTCGAGCCGTTCTGGTACACGGAGAAACGCCCGGCATCGCTCGAACAGATCATCGGTTGGGTCGAGGACGCAGCGGTCGAGATCGACGCGGACTGGATCCCCGGAGCGAGCCACTGGCTCGACGGGCACTATGCGGGGTCGGAAGACAGCTGGATGGCGTCCGATGGACTGCATCCGTCCGACGTCGGCTACGAGCACATGGCCGAGCAGATGGATGCTGCGCTGATGCGCCTCGATCCGGCGCTCTGACAGCGGCCGTCAGGATGCGTCACAAACCCGGAACACCGATCACCGCCCGCCGTCGCCGCGAAGCCGATCGACGACAGCTCTCGCCCCGCGCACCGCGATCGCTGTGCTCATCAGAGTTGGGTTCATCGTGTTCGCCGTGGGGATCAATGCGTTTCCGCCGACCACGAGATTGTCGACGCCCCACACCCGCGAGTACGGATCCGCCACCGTGGTGCCATCGTCGTCGACGCCGAAACGCATGGTCCCCATGTAGTGCAGGCTGGATCCGTTCGGCAGAAGGCGCGGTTCCGCGATGAAGGTGCCGAGCGCCGCTCCCGCACGACGCAGAAGCTCGGTCGCAGCGGTGATCTCCGCGTTCTCGACACCGGTCAGCGCGTACTCGATCGTCATGTTCGGCATCCCGCGATAGTCGAGCTCCGCCTCTGAGAAGGTGACACCGTCCTCGACCCGCGGATGCTTGCGCACGCCGTAGCCCATGTTCACGTACCCCCAGGGGTTCCCCGCGTGCGGGTGCGCCGGGTCGAGAGGGAACGGCGGGTTCTCGGCGTACATGACCTGCAACGAGAACGGGTGGTCCGGCTCCGAGAAGGGGATTCGGTTGACCGCGGCCACCGGGTCGGTGGGGTTCTTGGCCCGACGGACGAGCTCGCCCTGGAGCTCCTCCTCGGTGACGAGTTCGGCCATTCGGTCGCCGTTGAGCGAGACGGTGGAGATCACCACGTGATGCTCTGTGAGATAGCGTCCGAGTGCTGCGGGGCGCACGCCGGATGCCCAGAGCAGCTGCGGCGAACGGAAGGCATCCGCGGCGACCACGACCACGTCGGCTGCGAACAGGTAGGTCTTTTTCGTCCGGAGGTCGTCAACGGTCACCCCCGTGGCACGATCCGCATCCATCTCGATCCGTCGAACGAAGGACAGATCGCGCAGCTCGAATCGTCCGCTCTCCTCTGATCCCTCATCGAGGAGTGGTCCGAGGACCATGTCGGCGCCGGCCCAGATCATCGAGCCGTCCGGCTGCGGATCGCCCGCGACCGGCAACGTGCTCACTCCGTAGCCGTCTGGCAGCCCCGCGGCGAACTCGCCCTCGAGGAGCGTGCGGATGGCGCCTCCGACCGGTGAGTCGGCGAAGGCCGCCGCCTGATGGTGCAGCAGGGATTCGGCCGTCGAGATCAGGTCCTCCCATTCTTCGTCGCCGATGAAGTCGACACGCTCACTGAAGGAGGGACGCGGAATCGCACATGTCCAGTGCGACCCCTGTCCACCCACGTTCGTCGCGGCCGCCGCTGCCGGGAACGTCGGCGCATGGGCGGAGCCCGCGCCGCCGAAGTCGAGCAGATGCGTGCCCTGTCGCGCGGTGAACATGCCCTCGACGACGGCTCCGGCCGGTATGCCGAGCGATTCGCGGAACGCCCCCGCCTGCGGCCCCTGCGCCATCTCACGGGCCCTGGCCTTCTCGTCGGGGTCGACGATGTTGCGAACGCTCGCTCCGGGACGCTCCGTGATCTGCGGCCCGGCTTCGAACATCACGACGCGAGCGGTGCGATGCGCCTGCAGGATGGTGCGCGCGTACGCGGAGCCGATCGGTCCGCTGCCGACGATCGCGATGATGGGGTGCTGCTCAGACATGGGGGTTTCTCCCGGGTTTCAGGCGGTGGCGGGTTCTGCGTGGAGGACGGGATCCTGTTCGTCCGACAGGCGGCCGGACGGCATCAGGAGTGCGACGACCAAGCCGATCGCATAGGCGACGGCGAGGCCGGCGAAGACGGGTGCGAAGACGTCGTGGTAGATGGCGGCGACCTGCGCCTGCGTGGCGACGTCCGCGGCGCGCACGACCTGCGGCGTCAGCTGCGCGGCATCCAGACCGACCGGCAGGAGCGCCGAGACGCCGAACCCGACCGCACCGCCGATCACGGCAGTGGTGACGGTGGCCCCGATCTGACGCACCAGATTGACGGCCGCGGTGATGCTGCCCGTATCACGGCGGGACACGGCGCTCTGCGCGACCGCGACGATCAGACTCATGAACGCCCCGGTGCCGACGCCGACGCCGAACATCACGACCATCGGCACCCATAGCGGAGGCCCGACCGGTAGTAGTGCCATGACCGTGAGGCCCCCGGCACCCAGCGCCGTACCGATCACCGGATAGAGCCGGTATCGGCCAGTGCGACTCGCGAGGAATCCTGTGCCGAGGTTGCTGAGGAGCATCCCGAAGACCGTCGCGATGGGGACCAACCCCGACACTGTGGCCGTCGTCTGATACGCCATCTGCACGTAGGTCGGCAGATAGGCCGTGATCGAGAAGAGCCCGACGCCGATGATGAACGACAGGGTCGTGGCGACTCCGATCGTGCGGTTGCGGAAGAACCGTAGCGGGACCAGGGGCTCCGCGGCGCGGTTCTCGGCGAGCAGGAACCCGGCGAACGCCATCAGCGACACCGTGAAGGCGACGATGGCCACGGTACGCAGTGCTGGTTCCGCGACCCAGGTGACGGCCAGCACGAGCGAGATCAGCGAGACGGTGAAGGCGAGCGCCCCGCGCACGTCGAAGCGACGCTGCGTGCCCGGTTCGATGTGCGGAACCGCGAAGATCGCGAGGAGCAGCGCGCCGATACCGACCGGGATGTTGACCCAGAAGACCCACTGCCAACCCCAGAAATCCGTGATCACACCGCCGAGCACGGGACCGACGAGGATAGCGATCGGGAAGGCGGCGCCGATCACCGCCATGTGCTTGGGACGCTCGCGTGGTGACGTGACCTGCGCGATGATCGTCTGCGACATGAGCTGGAGGCCGGCGGAACTCATACCCTGCAGCACCCGACCGGCGATCAACCAGGGCATGCTCCCCGCGAATCCGCAGGCGAGGGAGGCGAAGAGGAAAACCACGAGCGAGGTGAGAAAGACGGCTCGAGGGCCCACGAGGTCGCCGAGCTTGCCGATCACGGGCAGCAGGACAGTGCTCGCGAGGGTGTACCCGACGACGACCCACCCCATGTGCTCGAGTGCGCCCAGGTCGCCCGCGATGGTGGCGAGCGACGTGGAGACGATGGTGTGATCGAGCGCCCCGAGGAAGGACACCGTGAGCAGGGAGACGACGAGGAGACGCAATCGTAGCGTCGAGAGTGCAGGCATGGCGGAGGACCCGAGAGATCGGGCGATCGACGCGACTCTGTGTGCCCCGACCACGACTTCGCGAGCGGGAACGGGCCGTTCTGGCCCCGACGCCGACATCAGTCTACGCCCACTTTAGTCTGATTTCAACTAAAGCCGTCGCCGCGACCGAGAACGAACCCGCGCCTGAGGCACCATCGGCGCCTCGACCGCCGCCCCCACGGACCCGACGAGCTCCCCGATGCCTTCGATCGCCATGCGCACCTCGTCTCCCTCGACCAGCGGTGCGGGGACGAGCGCACCGTTGCGGCCCCACAGCTCGCCCAGGCACCCGCCGTTGCCGACCGTGCCGCTGCCGAGCACGTCGCCCGGAACGACTCGGGAGTTGCGGGACGCGTAGGCGACGAGTTCTGCAAAGGTCCACCCCGCGTTCGAGACCAGGTCCTCCCCGATCAGCTCTCCGTTGATTCGAACCTCGGCGCGCACGGCGATGTATCCGTCCTCGTCCTCGAACTCCGCGAACTCGTCGGACGTCACGATCCAGGGGCCGAGCGACAGTCCGAAGTCCTTGCCCTTCGCCGGCCCCAGTCGCACCTTCATCTCGCGCGACTGAAGGTCTCTGGCCGACCAGTCGTTCATGATCGTGTATCCGAAGATGGCTCCGGCAGCCGCAGCGACGTCGAGGTTGGCGCCGTCAGCGTCAGGCCCGAACCCGATCACTGCGGCCATCTCGAGTTCGAAATCGAGTCGCTCGGAGACCGGTGGGACCACGGCGTCGCCGGGCCCGAGCACAGTGTGCGGGTTCGTGAAGTAGAACGTCGGAGCCTCGTACCATTCCGGTACGACCTCGCTCTTCCCGTCGACTGATGCACTGACGCCCTCGACGTGCTCCTCGAACGCCACGAAGTCTCTGATCGAAGCGGGCACGACTGGTGCGAGCAGACGCACCGAATCGAGCGCCGCGGCCTGCGCGGTCGCCCTCACCCCACCCGAGGCGTCGACGACGCGATCGTGCACTCGACGCGCTCCCTCGAGTCCCTGCGAGAGGATCTCGGCGACCCGCAGCCCGTCTGGGAACGCGACAACCTGATCACCGATCACGAATCCTTCTCCGACGTCGGCGCCGTCGAGCCACCGCGCGATCCTCATGCTCGGACTCGGGATTCCAGCAGCGCGTCGGCGTTCTCGCTCAGGATGCGACGGATGATCTCTGCGGGCAGGTCTGCTCCGCGGACAAGGGCGACCGGGTCGTCGAGTCCCATGTCGAACGGGAAGTCACTGCCGAGCAGCACCCGGGAGCCGCCGGCGACCTCGACCAGGTGCCGCAGCGCCATCGGATCGTGGACCACAGTGTCGAACCAGATCTTTCTCAGATAGGTCGACGGCGGGTGCTCGCACCCGTGTGCCTCCGGGCGCACGCGCCACGCCCTGTCAGACCTCCCGATCGCGAAAGGGAGGTAGCCGCCGCCGTGCGCTGCGACGATCGTGAGATCGGGGTGCCGGTCGAGCACTCCCGCGAAGATGAGATGCGACAGGGCGACGGCGTTCTCAGTAGGCTGCCCGACGGTGTTCGAGAGGTAGAAGCGATCCAGTCGCTCATCGAGACTGCATCCGAAAGGGTGCAGGAAGACGATGCAGCCGAGCTCCGCCGCGCGCGCCCAGAACGGCTCGAGACGCGGGTCCGAGAGCTCCACCTCGCCGGCGAACGACGATATCTCCACGCCGGCCAGACCGCGCCCGAGCACGGCGTCGTCCAGGTATTCGACGACGCGCTCGGGATGCTGCAGCGGGACGACCCCGAGCCCCGTGAGACGATCGGGCGCATGGGCGACGTGCTCCGCGATCAGCCGGTTCGTCTCGCCGGCGATCCACCCCGCGAGGCCCTCGTTCGCCCACGGGTAGAAGTGGTTCGGCGACACGCTGATCCACTGCCTGTCGATGCCCTGCGCGTCCATCGCCGTGAGCCGGGCGTCCACGTCGGTCAGCTTCGGGATGCGGCTGCCGATCATGGCACCAGATGCTTTGAGGCTTTCGATGCCGTTCCGCCGCAGCTCGAGGTCGGCTGCCGCGGCCACTTCTTCTGGGGCGCGACGCTCGACCTCCGCGTGCAGGTGCGGGAGGAGGAGGTGCGCGTGCACGTCGGTGGTCATGCCGGCTGCGCCATCTGCTGCGCCACGCTGAAGATGAGGCCACCCGCGTCGGCGTCCCGGTTCCCGTCGATCTGCCACTGGCCCAGTTGAACGGATGCCGCCACGACAGCGGACGCCCGCGGGACGCGACGCGCGTGGAACTCGTCCCAGAGGCCCTGATCGACCGCGTCGTTCGCCACCAGCAGCTCGGTCAGGACGAACGCGTCCTCCAGCCCCTGGGCTGCACCCTGCGCGATGGTGGGAGGGCAGGAGTGCGCGGCATCTCCGATGATCACGACCCGACCACGGTTCCAGGAACCCTCGACGAGGTGCTGCGTGAACCAGGTGTAGTTGGCCGCAGCGCCGGCGACGAGATCGGCCCTGATGTGATTCCAGGGACCGTCATAGGCACGCGACTCGTCGAGCATGATCTGCGTCGCGTCCTCGGCAGAGACGCCGAAACGGTCCTGCGCCTTCTCGACCAGGAAGGCATACATCGTGTCATCGCCGGTCGGCGTGTAACCCGCGATGTAGACCGGGCCACCGTAATAGAGTTCGGTGCGCACCACGTCGTCGGGACGCGAGACGAACGTGCGCCAGATCCCCATCCCGGTCGGCTGTGGCACGGTCTCGATGCCGATGAGTCCTCGTACGGTGGAGTTCAGTCCGTCCGCGCCGACGAGCAGGTCGTAAAGGCCGACCGACTCTCCTCCGACGAAGACCTCGACGGCCGCGGCGTCGGAATCGTCGATGCCGGTGACTTCCGCCCCGAAGTGCACGCGCGCTCCCGCGGCCGTGGCGTGTGCGAGCAGGATGCGTGTCAGCTCTGCTCGCGGCATCCCCATCGCCGAGGGGAAGTCCGGACCACCCGTCTTCACATCGGGCAGCTGCGCGACCACCGGCGCGCCGGGACCCGGCGCGCGCAGGGCGAGACCCTCGAACGCGAGGCCAGCCTCGCGGATGTCATGCCACGCACCGAGTGCGCCGAATACTCGCAGAGCATTCCCCTGGAGCGTGATGCCGGAACCCAGCGCGCTGAGCTCCGCCCGGGAGTCGAACACGTCAACCTCGACACCGGCCTTGGCGAGTTGGATGGCGGCCGCCAGACCGGCGACCCCGCTCCCGGCGATCGCGACCTTGTTCACTGCGGTCATTTCAGAACCTCCCTGTTCTGCGTCAATCTTCTACGAGTATCAGTTCGTGCGTCGGGTCAGAGGATGGCGACCGGGTTGATCGGCGAACCGACGGCCCCTGTGATCGGCAGCGGCGCGGCGGACAGCAGGAAGTCCCATCGGCTCCGTGCGGCACAGGACTCGGCCAGCGCTTCGAGGTTCCACATCTCGCCGATCGTGAGCCCGATGTTGGGGATCACGACCTGGTGGAGGGGTTGGAACGCCGGCACGTCGAACTCGTTCGGCCGCACCTCGAATCCCCAGGTGTCCGTCGCGATCGCGGCGATCTCCGAGCGGTGCAACCACCCGGCGGTCGTGAGGGAGAGACCTGGCGCGGCGCCTCCCGCGTAATCGCCCCAGCCCTCGCGGCGGGTGCGCGCGTACTGCCCCGTGCGGACGACGACGATGTCGCCACGACCGACGGTGCTCGAGTCTCCCTGCGCGGCGATGGTCGCCTCGAGGTCCGCGACAGTGATCGCGTAGCCGTCGGGAAGCTCACCGGTGTCGGGGACCAGATGGCGACCGACGTCGAGTAGGACTCCGCGCGAGACGATGACCGACGCAGCATGCTCGATGCCGGTCACGAGGTCGCCCTCGCTGGTCACGACATCGCCAGCCCTGCGACCGTTCCACGCGCTCCCGTGGTCGAAGATGTGGCCGAGCCCGTCCCACTGAGTCGAGCACTGCAACGGCATCGCGATCACGTCGTCGGCACCGCCGATCCCGTGAGGGAAGCCCTGGTTCCCGCGCTCCGCGTCCACCCCGGTGTCGGTCATGGTGTGCACGGGGTTGGTCCGACGGCGCCAGCCCTTCTGGGGGCCATCGGTGTCGAAGGCCTGGGCGAGGGAGAAGACCACGCCGTCGCGCACGAGCGCGGCCGCATCGACGCGCTTGGCCGCGTCGATGAAGTTGAGGGTGCCGAGCACATCGTCAGCGCCCCAGCGCCCCCAGTTGCGGTATCGCTCCGCTCTGGCGTCGATCTCGCCCTCAGGGTCGGAGCGGTCCAGATCGGCAGGGCTCTCGCCGTGCGCGGTCATCGTGTCGGTCCCGCGATGCAGCGGACGACCTGCGTGCCCAGACCGTTGATCGACGCGGTCATGACATCGCCGTCGCGCAGGAAACGCTTCCAATGCTGGCCGTTGCCCGCCGGGCTGCCGGTGAGCAGAACATCACCCGGCAGCAGCGGCATCGTCTGAGATGCACCCGAGATCAGAGCGGGCACGTCGAACAGGAGGTCGTCGGTCGAGGCATCCTGCATGACCTCGCCGTTGAGCTCCAATCGGAGAGTGAGGTCAGCAGGATCCACGAAGGGTGCAGGCACCAGGAACGGACCGGTCGGCAGAAAGCCCGGAGCGTTCTTCGCGCGATACCAGTCGGTGCCGATCTCCTTCATGTCCTTGCGGAACACCAGATCCCGGGTGGTGATGTCATTCACGATCGTGTAGCCGGCGACGTGGTCGAGCGCGTCATCACGGCTGACCTGGAACGCTTCGCGGCCGATCACGACGGCGAGTTCGAGCTCCCAGTCGTGCACATCGCTGTACGACGGTAGCGCCAGCGGTACATCGTCGCCGACGACGCAGGCAGGCAGGCCGATGAAGAAGTACGGCTCCCCCTCCGCCTTGCGACGATCCATCATCTCCGCGGCGAAGGTCCGCGCCTCCTCCGGCGTGCGGTCCGTGTTCTGGGTGAGTCCGGCGGCGACGAGCTGGATGACGTGCTCGCGGTAGTTCGCCCCCGTCTGCAGCACCTGGCGCGGTTCGATGGGGGCAGTCAGGACCACGTCGCGCAGCGGGATGCTCTCGCCCGTGCCGACCAGTGTCGCAAGGCTCTCCCAGTCAGGCGAGGAGAGGAACCCGTTGAGGCCGTGACCGCCGATCTCCTGGTCCGACAGTGGGCGGATCACGTCGTCTGTGACCAGGCCGATACGGATGGCTTCGCCGTCACGGTAACGGGCGAGTGCGAAGGGGGCGTGCAGCCCTGCTGACGTCGTCGTCATGAGTGGTCCTCTGTATCTGCTGCGGTCGTGTCTGCGGAAGTGGAGCGAGAGCGGGCACCGTCGTCGGCGCCCGCTCTCGGGTCTCAGCCCTGTCCGTGCTTGGCGTACGGGTTGAAGAGCGCTTCCTTGATCTCGTCGGGCACACCCTCCTCGGTGGCCGAGGGGCCGTCCGCGGGCGGGAACGACTCCGTCATCGACATCGGCATCGCGCCGTTGCGGTAGAAGTTGTTCGAGCCGAGCGAGGGCTTCCAGGTGTTGGCCTCCCAGTCCGGCACGTAGTTGCGGTATCCGCCGGTGTTCAGCTCGATGCGCAGAGTAGACGGCTCACGGTAGTAGAGGAACGTCTGCTCCCCGATGCCGTGGATGTTGGGGCCGTACTCGATCGGGACGCCGTTCTCCATGAGGGTGTCCGCGGCGATCAGCAGCTCCTCGCGGGTGTCGACCCAGAAGGCGTAGTGATTGACCCGACCGGCACGAGTGGATCCGTCGAGCACGACGCCGAGATCATGCGATTTCTCGTTCGTGGTGAGCACGGAGAACACCGAGATGGGCGCCTCGTCGAGCACCGTGCGGGCCATGAAGCGGAATCCGAGCACATCGACGTACCACTTCACGAAGGCGTCGACATCGCTGGTCGCGACGGTCACGTGGTCGAGCTGACGAGGTGCTCCGGCGATGTTGCTGCGCTTCTCCGGGCGGTCGGGGTAGATCGAGGCGGCATCGCTCGACGCCGAGTGTCGCTCGACATCCCAGTGCAGGGTCATGTCGTGCCCGAACGGACCGATGAAACGGTAGGCGCGTCCGATCTTGAAGCCGTCGATCCATTCGCCGCGGATGCCGGCGGCCTCGACGCGCTTCGCGGCCTCTTCGAGCGCTTCGGCACTCGATGTGCGCCATGCCATGGTCTCGAGCGTGGGCTCGTCGCCCGGCACGACCACGACCGAGTAGGCGTAGTAGTCACCCCAGCAGCGCAGGTACACGCGGCCGTCCTCGCGGGCGACCTCCGTGAGACCGACCTGGGACTTGTAGAACTCGACGGACGCCTCGACGTCGGGCGTGGTGATCGCCACGTACGAGAGATGAGAGAGCAGTTTGATCATCTTCGATCCTTTCGTGGGGGCTCTGGGACCTGCCCCGCGCTCTACTTTTGTCGGAATCGAGCAATTCAGGAATCCCCTGATTGCTATACCGGGGATCAGCCTCAGTTATCCGACGACGAGAGCAGCCGCAGAGCGAGCGCCGCGTCGTGCCGGAAAGCCTCCAGATCATCGACCGGGCGCCCTCCCGTCAGCGCGGAGATCGCACCCCGCAACGCGAGCCGCTCATGCGACTCCCGACGCCGCGGGAGCCGGAGCGCGCCCTCGATCGTGGAGACCTCGACCACGGCGACGTCGGCGGCATCATCGAGCTCGACCTCTGTGCGCGTCTCCCCAGCCGCCTGCACACGCAGGCGCGATCCCCCGCGACCCGCGAGCAGCGACACCGTCACCACCGCTGCGCGACCTGTCGCTGCTTCGTCCAGCAGAGCGAGCACTCCGTGGGCGGAGACCGCCCGGGAACGCAGTGTCAGCGGGCCGCCCGCGACGACTCGAAGCCACCCCACGGCATCACGGACGACGGCACGGAAGGATGCCACATCAGCGGCCGCATCCGCCGCCAGATACCGCGCCGCCGCCGTGACCCCGGCATCTGCGACGACATCGGCTCGCATCCGTGGCCTGTCCAGCACCACCGGCGCACGTCCGGCGACAGCCGCCAGCTCAGCGACGACCTTGTCATCCTCCTCGCCCGGGTCTGCGACCACGATGCCGACCGCGCCCTCGCGCAGAGCCGAGATCGCACGCTCGGCCCAACCGTGGGAGCCTTTCACGATCACGACGGCGTCCTGACTCGCCGTCGCCGGCGAGACGCTCATCGGCAGCTCCGCGACCGCGACCCGATAGCCTCCGGTGGCTCCACAGATCCCGATCATGACGTCCACCCCTCCCGCACGGCCTCAGCGGCCGCATCAGCCAGATCGATCGCATACTGCGCGTCGGCGAGGAGTTCGTCGTACTCGACCGCCTCCACTCCGGCGCGCGCGGTTGCGAGCGCCTTCCACTCGGCGAGGTATCCGTCCTCCGGGATACTCGAATACTCGGACACCCCACCGTCCACGTGCCGCACACGCGCTCGCGCGCTGCCATCGTGCACGAAGGGCGGGGGGAACTCGACGTCGATGAGATCTCGAGCCGTGGACACCGAGAATCGCCACAGCGCGTCGGCTCCTTCCGGCACCATGACGGCCGTGAGACGGATGATCACGTCGCCGGAGATGAGCCCGATGCAATAGCCGATCGGCGCGACGGGACGCGCGAACACGACCCGGTCGATGCGGGGTGCGAGGTCACGCAGCAAGGGGAGGTCATGGATGCCGAGCCCCAGCACCAGCTGTCGTACGACCGCCGAGGCGAAGTCCACATCACGCCAGTCCGGTGCCGGGCGAGCGGGCGCCGCGCCGGGCAGGGATTCCGTCACGACGTCGTGGTAGCGGCCGTTCGGGGGCAGGGAGACGGTGATCGAGATGGCTCGCACGGAGGCGTTCTGTCGTGCGATGTGATGGCGGGCACGCCCCCAGGCCGGGTCGAAGAGGTGGTTCGTCCCGACGACGAGTGCTGTGCCGGACTCCCTGCAGGCCTCGATCACGGCGGATGCATCCTCATGGGTGAGCGCGAGCGGCTTCTCACACAGGATCGCTCGCTTTCCGGCCGCCACTGCCGCGAGGACCTGGCGGGCGTGATGCTCCGGCGAGCTGCAGATCGCGACGATCTCCACCGTCGGATCCGCGAGGAGATCGTCCATGCCCCTGGACCAGGCGGCGTCCGTCCGCCCCGCCAGCGCTTCCGCGCGTCCGCTTCCGGCGTCGGCGATGTGGACGACGCGGAAGAGCTCCGTCATCCGGTCCAGTGTGGGCAGGTGCAGCGCTGATACTCCGGGGCCTGCGCCGATGATTCCGACACCTTTGTGCATGAAATCCTCCGCATCTTTGGTTCGAACAGTACCTAAGTGTGGACCCGAACGACAATAGACCGTCGATGAACGCGGAAACCGGTGGATCTTGTGCGAAAATCGCCAGATGTCACGCGAGTCCACCCTCCGCTTCGGCGCTCAGACCGACGAGGTGACGAGCCTGCTCCGGATCGTCAACCTCGTCCGCACCGGCGAAGCCCTGACCAGGCCGGAGATCGGCAGATTGACGGGACTCGGACGCGGGGTCGTAGCTCAGCGGGTCGATCACGCCATCGCCGCCGGCTTCCTGGAGGACGGCGAGTACGCACCGTCCTCGGGCGGACGCGCGCCGCGCACCCTCCGCTTCCGGGCGGAGCAGGGACTCATCGTGGTCTGCGCTCTCGGAGCCCTGCACATCCACGTCGGCATAGCCGACCTCGACGGCGAGACGCGGGACGACACCCACGTGGCCTGGGACATCGCCAGGGGGCCTGAAGCGACCCTCGAGACCGCGATGACGATGATCGACGATCTCCTCGCCCGACACCCGGCCACGCCCGTGTGGGCGATCACGGTCGGCGTTCCCGGGCCCGTGGACTTCGCGACCGGTCGCCCGGTCGCGCCGCCCATCATGCCAGGATGGAACGGCTTCGATATCCGAGGGCGCTTCGAGGAGCGTTACGACGCCGCCACCTGGGTGGACAACGACGTCAACATCCTCGCCTTCAGCGAGCGCGAACGCCGAGCTGACGACGGTGTCGACTTGATCTACTGCAAGATCGGGTCCGGGATCGGCGCCGGCCTGCTCTCCCGCGGACGTGTGCACCGGGGCGCCAACGGCGCTGCGGGAGACATCGGTCACGTGCGCGTGCGTGACTCCGAAGCCCTCTGCCGCTGCGGCAAGGTCGGTTGCCTTGAGGCCGTGGCCGGAGGGTGGGCGCTCGTGCGCGATGCGGAGGCCGCACTCGCCGACGGCACCGTCAGCGCCCTCACCGAGACGGTCGCCGCCGGAGGGCGGATCACCCCCGAAGTGATCTCGGTGGCGGCAGGCGCAGGAGACGCACTCAGCATCTCGCTCATCCAACAGTCCGCCCGAGTGGTCGGGGAATCCATCGCGACTCTCGTGAACGTCTTCAACCCGAGCGTCATCGTGATCGGCGGAGCGGTGGCTTCAGCCGGGGAGCTCTTCCTCGCCGAAGTGAGACAGCGGGTGTACGAGCTGTCCCTCCCCCTCGCGACGAGAGACCTCTCGGTGGTCAACTCGCCGAACGATCCGAAGGAGCCCCTGCGCGGTGGGGCCGCACTCGCACGCGAAGAACTCTTCGATGGCACCTTCCCCCGATGGTTCGCCGACGGACGCCCGACGGTCTCACGCTTCAGGGCGGTCGACTAGCCGTCTCGACTTCTTCCAGATTCAGACATAAGCGTGTATCTTTTGTTCTGAAGTTGAAGGAGGGTGTCACTGATGACACACAACCCGTTCCCCGCGTGGGCTCGTTCGTTGCCCGTCCGTCCGACCGCGGGCGGCGGCCCCGGTGCTTGAGGCGCTGCGCGACGACGCGCTGACCCTCACCACGACCGGATACGTGGTGCGCCTCTCATTGCCGTGGATCCGCTCACTGCCGTTGGCCGCCCTGACGGACCTGTCGGTGGAGGTCGATGGAGAGGACATCCCCTTGGAGGCGATCTCTGTCGGAGAGCGCCTGATCCCGTTCTCGGATCTCGCCGAGGAACCGGGATGGTGGTTCGTGCAGGATCGCGTGGCTCTGCACGTCGACCGTCAGCTCGCCGCGGGGACTCACGAAGTCCGCGTCGCTTTCCGACTCGCGGTCCCCTACCTGCAGGTGGGGCCCGACGGCCCGCTCGTCCTCCCCTTCCTCGTCAGCCGTGAACTCGACACGGACACGGTGGCGCCTGCAACCGACGTCGCCCGCGATGCCGCCTGAATCGGAGTTGAATCCATGAACCCTTCCCTTCCGGCCGGCTGGACCCTCTCGGCCAGCGCCTTCAATTGGACGTCATCCGCTGTGAGAGCCGAGCGCTCCGCGACCGATATCGCTGTCGACATCGTGTCGACCGGCGTCGCACCCGTGATCGAGGTCGAACTCGGCCAACTGTGGCGATCGTTCCCGCTCACCTCTGACGCGGAGGCCGAGGGGCTGCGCGACGCGCTCGCAGCCGTCGGCGGTCGCGTGAGCATCGTCGGCGCGAGCATCGACGACTGGGACCTCCCCGCGCGCCGCCGCACCGACGCCGAGCGGTTCACATTCCTCCTCCCTCAGCTGCGTGCCGCTCATCGCCTCGGGGCGACCGGTGTGCGCCTGCCGATCGGCCAGGCAGGCCCCGGGCTGACGAATCGCCTGCTCCCCCATCTCCATGAGCTCGATCTGGTGCTCTTCGAGGAGGCTCAGGGACGCCAGACACCGGCCGCCGATCCGGCGGTGTACGACGCGATCGCCGCGATCGACGACCCGCATGTGCGCGTGCTGATCGACATCAGCATGCTCATGCGCGCCCTTCCGCCGTCCTACTTGGAACGACTGGCTGCGGCCGGGGTGCCGCCCGAGCTGATGACGCAGCTGACCGATGCCTGGCGCGATCCCGCGACCCACGACGCGGTGATGGCGCTTCTCCGCGGGGGCGGCGTGCCCGGTCCGATCCACACGCTGTACATGAACCTGCTCGTGCGCTTCGGACGCTCCGACGTCCGAGAACTGCGCGATGTGCTGCCGTTCGTCGGGGCGTTCCACCTCAAGTTCTGGGACCTCGACGACGCCGACGGACGGGTGTCGGCACCGATCCACGATCTCGGCGCGGAGCTCGCGAACAGCGACTTCACCGGCACCTTCACGAGCGAGTGGGGTGGCCTGGAGTGGCTCGATGACGACGCTGCGGTCATGACGCGGGCGCACATGGCGTTGGCCGGATCAGCCCTCAGCGAGGGTGCCGCCTCTTCCCGCCGTGGCGAAGTGGCGCTCAGCCCTTGTGGTTGTAGTACGGCCACGGGAGGAAGCGGCGTTCGCCCCGACGATCCGGCCCCTCGAGCGTGATCTCCCCGGTAGCGGCCCACTCGACCCCGCGCGGAAACATCCGGATGAATTCGATGCGCCGGAACGTATCGATGTCGTGCCCGATGGTGATGGTGAAGGAGCGTCCGGCACCGTACTCGTTGATCCAGGCGATGGGCTGATCCGTGTCGACGCCAGGCAGCCCTGCGATGCCCTCGGCGGGGATCGCGACCGGATAGTGAGACATCGGCCAGACAGGAGCACTCTGGTACGACTCCAGGTCATCGAAGGTCGTCAGCAGCACCCGCGCGCCGTCGTACAGTTCGACGCCGACGAGGATGTCATCCCCGGTTACGGTCCACGTCTCGTTGATGCCCTCGGTGATCCCATGACGCGGCTCGACCGTCTTCAGCACCGCCTCACCCCAGGGGCGTGGGCGGATGCCGGTGGGCACGCTGAGCTTCGCGCCACGCATGACGTTGTACTCCTCCGGGTAGCCCCAGTCGTCCTCCTGCACGGCAGAGCCATGGAACCAGACGATTCCCTTGCCCTCGTCGTGCACGAACCGCAGGAGCGCAGCATCCGTCTCCGCTCCGAACCCGACGGCCCTGTCGTGGTAACCGTCACGCCCCTCGAAGACGACGATCACGACGTCATAGCGGTCGATCATCGTGAAGCCCAGACCTCGCGGATCCTCCACGACCCGCACCCGGAAACGTCCGGTGTCTTCGAGCAGCGTCGTGAGCCACTGGTTGTGCGTGCGGAAGCTGCGGTGCTCGTTATCGTGCTCGATGGTCATGTGCCCCGAGAGGATCAGGACTTGCAGAACATCGCTCATCCGCAGGTCACCCCTCGGCCTGGGTCGAGAAGGCGGCGTCGAAAGCCGCCGCCGGCGGAGTGATCTCCGCGAGCTTGCGCACGAAGGCGAGCGCCTCCGGCGCTCCGACCAGACGGTCCATCCCGGCGTCCTCCCACTCGACGCTCGTGGGTCCGTCGTAGCCGATCGCGTTCAGCGCGCGGAACAGCGGCTCCCACGTCACTGCGCCGTGTCCGGTCGACACGAAGGTCCACCCGCGGCGTGGGTTGGCCCAGGGGAGGTGGGACCCCAACACGCCGTTGCGCCCGTCGAGGTTCGTGATCGATTCCTTCACGTGCACGTGGAAGATGTGGTCGGCGAAGTCGAGCACGAACGCGACGGAGTCGAGCTGCTGCCACACGAAGTGGGAAGGATCGAAGTTGAAGCCGAAGCTCGCGCGATGCCCGATCGCCTCGAGCGTGGCCTTCGCGGTCCAGTAGTCGTAGGCGATCTCGGAGGGGTGCACTTCGAGAGCGAACCGCACGCCGACCTCCTCGAACACGTCAAGGATCGGATTCCAACGATCGGCGAAGTCCTGGTACCCCGCGGCGATGTACTCATCCGACGCCGGCGGGAACATCGCGACGGCCTTCCAGATGCTCGATCCGGTGAAACCGTTCACGGTGGTGACGCCGAGTTTCGCGGCGAAGCGTGCGGTGTCCTTCAGGTCCTGCGCGGCGCGCTGACGAACGCCCTCCGGATCCCCGTCGCCCCACACCCGGTCGGACAGGATGTCACGGTGACGCTGGTCGATCGGGTCGTCGCACACCGCCTGGCCCGTGAGGTGATTCGAGATGGCCCAGACGCGCAGCCCGTTGCGTTCGAGGATGTCGAGGCGACTCTGCACGTACGCGTCGTCATCCCAACGGGACACATCGATGTGGTCGCCCCAACAGGCGATCTCGAGTCCGTCGTATCCCCACTCACCCGCCAGACGGGCGACCTCTTCGAACGGAAGATCGGCCCACTGGCCGGTGAACAACGTGATCGGACGTGCCATGAACGACTCCCTTGTGTTTTCTGGCGTGAAACGTGAAACGGAATACTCAGCGAGCGCCCACCGGCGCATCGACCAGGACACCGACCCAGGCGGAACCGGCGGCAGCACTGCGCTCGACGGCGTCGAGCACGCGCTGCACTCCCAGCCCCTCCTCGAAACTCGGATGCGGTGAGGTGCCGTCATGGATTGCGCGAACGAGGTCGACCACCTGGTGGCTGAAACCATGCTCATAGCCGAGCATGTGACCGGCCGGCCACCACGCTCCGACGTACGGATGCTCAGCCTCCGTGACCAGGATCTTCGTGAACCCCTGCCGATCGCTCGGCGCGGTGCGATCGTAGAACTGCAGGCTGTTGAGATCTTCGAGGTCGAAGGCCAGTGCCCCCTTGTCACCCGAGACCTCGATCGTCAGGGCGTTCTTGCGTCCCGTTGCGAAGCGCGTCGCTTCGAAAGAGACGATCGCTCCGCCCGAGAGCCGTCCGGCGAACAGCGCCAGATCGTCGACGGTGACATCGCCGTACCCCTCGGTCGCGGTTCCGCTCAGGCCTGATCCGCCGCCACTCAGCGGGCGCTGCGACACGATGGTCTCGACGACTCCGCTGACCGATTCGACGGTCTGCCCCGTGACGAACTGCGTCAGGTCGATGATGTGCGCGCCGATGTCACCGAGGGCACCGGAACCGGCGTGCTCTTTCTGCAACCGCCAGGCGAGCGGCATCTCCGGGTCCACCAGCCAGTCCTGCCGATATGCCGCGCGCACCTGCTGCACGCGACCGACGACACCCTCCGTGATGAGGTCGCGCAGGAAGGTGGCGGCGGGTACGCGACGATAGGTGAACCCGACCATCGAGGTGATGCCGTGCTCGGCGGCGCGCGCGGCGGCAGCCGCCATCGCCTCCGCCTCTTCGACCGTGTTGGCGAGAGGCTTCTCGCAGAGCACGTGCTTGCCCGCGTCCAGCGCAGCGATGGCGATCTCGGCGTGCGAGTCGCCCGGGGTGACGATGTCGACGATGTCGATGTCGGGACGAGCGATGACGTCGCGCCAGTCCGTCGCCGACTCGGCCCAGCCCCACTGCTGAGCGGCTTCGCGGACCGTCGTGGGGTTGCGGCCGACCAGCACCGCCATCTCCACGTCGTCCGGCAGTGCGAATACCCGGGGGGCCTGACGCCATCCCACCGAATGGGCCGCGCCCATGAAACCATGGCCGATCATCGCCACCCGCAGAGTCATGCGAGCACGACTTCCCGCTGCACGGGGACCCGGTTGGTGACGTAGCGACCGGGGCCGCCGTCGACACCGGGCATGATCTGCATGTAGAGCAGGCGCATCGTCAGGACGACCTCGACCGTGAACTTCTCGCCCACAGCGGGCACCTGCTCCAAGTCGATGAGCACCTCAGGGCGCTCAGCGACGAACCACAGCGTCTCGTGCTGTTCGGGAAGCTCTTCCACGCGGTAGGCGCGACCCTCCAGCACGAAGCGCAGCGACTCGGTCGGAATAGCGACGCCGTTCACCGTGGCGGCGACGCCGTCGACGGCAGAGAGCCAGAGGCTGCGGTACCAGGGCAGCTGCACCGAGACGGCGATGCCGGTGTCGGTACGGCGGACGTCCTTCTCGGAGAACAGGGAGTTGTGAGTGGCCATCAGTGACTCCGATTCAGACCGCGACTGCGGTCTCTTCGATCGCACGACGCATGAGGTCGTGCTGCTTCTTGACGAGTTCGATCGGGTCGCTCTCACCGAGGTCGGAGAACGCGTGGCCCTCCCACTCGCTCGAGAGATACCCCTGATATCCGCCCTCGACGAACTGGCGCACGATACGCGGGATGTCCATCGCCGGCTCCTCCCCGTCGGGGCCGATGTCGTAGAACTTGGCATGCACGTGGAAGATCTGCGGCATGATGTCGAGCCACTCCTCCGGCGGCACGAGGCCGTGCATGTTGAACGCCAGACGCGTGAAGGGGCCGAGGCGGGCGAAATCGAAGTTCTCGGACGTCAGGAAGTCCTCGAACTTCTGGTTGCGCACGTGCATGGGCGTCGGCTCGTGCCAGATCTCGTCCATCACGGCGAAGTACTCCTCGGGCATGCCCATCTGACGCATGGTGCGAAGCAGCGTGGGCGAAAGCGAGTGCATGGTCGACGAGAAGTCGGCGGTGAACCCGAGACGATCGGACTGGAGCTCGTCGTACATCTCGCGCATCTGCAGCACCTGCGGGTTGTTCGGACCCGATGGCGCATGGATCTCGTAGCCGAGCTTCTGGTCGTACTTCTCAGCGAGCGGAAGCAAGCTGCGCAGCAGCTCCTTGCCGTGCGAGCGGATCACGATCTTCTTGAACCCGAGCGTGTGCGCGGTCTTCAACTGGCGGGCGAGGAAGTCGTGCTCCTCATCGGGCGTCATGTCGCGGTCCTTGCGACGACCCATGTCGAGGTTCGTGCCGATGGCGCTCGGCTCGAAACCGTAGCGATCCATGCTGTCGCGCCAGAGCCGCACGAACTCGGCGTCGACGTCGGGGTACGTGCGCAACATCTGAGCGATGTTGAACTCGATGCCGGGGCCGAGACCGTGATCGGCCGCTGCCTTGATGAGCGTTTCGGGTGTGTACAACCCCGCGGCGAACTCGGAGGTGAGTGAGTAGAGCGTGATGCCCAGCTTGATGCCGGTGCCGGCGATGCCGTCGGTCATGCGCGGAGTCCCTTCGTGAGAGCGTGCGGGAGGTGAGCGGCGAGAGCGCGCCGCGCCTCATCCGCGCCGGTGATCATGCGGCTGCCGGCGTTCTCGGCGGCCGAGCGCTGCACGGCCTGCTCGCCGGTGATGATGTCGAACGGGCTCTGCCAGTGGTTCCAGTGCCAGCCTTCGTACTCACTCGAAACGGCACCGGAGTAGCCGTTCTCGACGAGCAGGGTGATGAGGTCGCGCACGGGCACCGACGGTTCTTCGCCGTTCTCGTCGATGCCGAAGAACTTGCCGTGCACGTGCTTCACCCACGGCATGATCTCGAGCCAGTCGTCGACTCGGGCGGGACCGAACAGGCCCGTGCCGTTGATGCCGAAGTCGATGCCGAGGTCGGGGCGGCCGTTCTGGGCGGCGAGGCCGATGAACGAGCCGAAGCGCTGGCCGTGGACCGCCTGATCCTCGGGCGGTCCCTGCTCGTAGTAGGTGTTCCACAGATCGACGACCTTGCCGAGCAGCTCTTCCGAGGCGCCGCGTCGACGGTACGCTTCGATCAGCGACGGCGCGAAACCCGAGACCGTTGCTCCCCAGTCCATCGTGAACCCGAGGAACGGCGAGCCGACCTTCTCGTAGCGGTCGCGGAGCGCGAGGATGCGCGGGTGCGATGCGTACTGATCGGCGTGCACCTCGAGAGCGAGAGTGACACCGTGCTCCTCGGCGATCGGCGCAAGCGCCTCCATCGAGTCCGGGGTGATCGAGATCTGCACGCGGGCGATGGGGAAACCGAGCTTCGCTGCCGCCTTGATCTGCAGCGTCATGTAGTCGATCAGCTCGTGCTGAGTGAGCATCCGATCACGGTGGATGCCGATATCGGCGTTGACCGCGAGCGATGTCGTGACGAGGCCGACCTCATCGACGAGGTCACGGAAACCGCCGGCGAACGCGTCGTCGATGTGCGGGAAGCCGCGGAAGCTGGAGAAGCCGATGATCTCGAGTCCGGGCCCATGACCCTCGGCGGCGACCTTGCGGATCAGCTGCTCGAGATCGTACTCGCGACCGTGGAAGGCGCGGGTGTAGCTGTAGAGCGTGACGCCCTGGATGGGCGTGCCGAGAGAGGTCATGCTGCCACCGCCTTCATGGTCTTGATGTCGTGCTCTTCGATGTGCAACGTCTCGGAGTCGGAGATGATGATGTACGGGATGTAGAGCGTGAGGTCGACGCGCACCTCGTGGTCGCCCTCGCCCGACACCGGCACATCGCCCGAGAGCTCGGCGGAGTCGACGGGGAACCACCACTCGTCGATGTTGGTCGAGAGCTCCTCGAATGTGAAGTCCCGGCCGTTCATGCGCCAGCGGAGTGACTCGCTCGGTGCCTCGATGCCGTCGACGGTCAGCTTCGCGCCGGCGATGCAGCTGCCGGGCAGAGCGCGGTACCAGGGGAGTCGGACTTCGACGGAGGCGCGGTCGGCTCGGTTGACGAGGGTGCCCTGCTCGATGATGCGATCGGGAATCACAGGTGTTCTCCTTGACTACTTTGTCACTATTTTGACAGACTAATGTGTTTTTCCTACATAAGCAAGGGTCAGCCGAGGTTCTCGGCGATCCGACGAGCACCTCGCACCGCGAGCGCGACCGAGGTGAGCGTGGGGTTGCATGCGGTCGAGGTCGGGATGACGTTGTTGCCTGCCACGAACAGACCCGGCACGCCCCACACCTCGCTGTCGGGCGAGCACACGCTGCGACCGTCATCGGTGAGCCCCATCCGCGTGCTCCCCTGATAGTGCAATGAGGCTCCGGCGGGCATCGTGAACGGACGCTCATCGAGCGGATCCCCCACCGCGCGACCCAGGCGGACGAGTTCTTCTCGCGCGCGCTCCATGACCGCGTGGTCGCGGGGAGTGAGGGTGTAGTGGATCGTCATCGCAGGCATTCCGTAGCCGTCGACCGCGTCGTCTGAGAAGTCGACCCTGTCCTCCCACTGCAGCTCTTTGGCCGTGAAGAGACCGAGCCCGACGATCGACCCCGGCACGACGGGATCGTCGTCGGCCAGCGGCACGGGCGAGGCGTCGAGCTGCATGATCTGGCCGTGGAAGGGCATCTCGTCAGTGAACGGCACCCAGGTGACGCCGCTCTGCTCGCTCAGCGCCCCGGCGGTCGCGACCGCATCCGCGTCGCCGGTCTGCACATCGCGCAGCCGCGACGCGAAGACGATCTGCGTCTGATCGTTCAGCATCCGTCCGAGCGCCGGGGGACGGATGCCGGAGGCCCACAGCACCTGCGGCGTGCGAAGGCCGTCGGCGGCCACCACCACATACCGGGCAGCGATGGTGTGCACGGAATCGGTGCGCAGATCACGCACCTCGACTCCCGATGCGCGTCCGCCGTCGGTGAGCACACGCGTGACCAGCGATTCGTCGTAGAGCGCGAAGTTCGCGTTCGCACGGGTGACGTCACCGAAGACCACATCCGATCCGGACCACACGAGGCGGCCGTCCTCTCGACGGTGCACGGCCAGCGGCATCCGCTGTGCGCGGTGCGCGTGGTCGCGCTGGGCGTCGACCGCCTCGGAGAGGCGCTCCCGAACGATGGTCGCGAACGGTGAGGCGTCGAAGGCGTCGGTGGTCACGGCGAGGAGGCGCTCGGCCTCGTCGAGCAGTTCGTCGAGGTCGGCGAGGAAGTCGATGCGCTCGCTGTCGAAGGGCCGAGGGCATGCCGCGGTCCAGTGCGCGCCCATGCCGCCCACGTTGCTCGAGAAGGCGGCGACCGGCATGCCCTCCTCACCCTCGACCCGGAAGCCCTCGGGGAGGAGGTAGGTTCCGGCGCGGCCACGCCGCTGACCGGACTTCGCCGCACCGGGATCCGAGATCGTCGCCGCTCGCTCCCCCGGCCCTTCGGACCGAGCCTGCGCGAGAGCACGCTCCGCGGCATCCTCGATGTTCTTCACGTGCGCACCCGGCGGATTCGACACGGTCGGACCGACCTCGAACATCGCGATCGAGGCATCCGGAGCGAGCTCGCTCAGGATGCGGGCGTATGCCGCGCCGTTCGGTCCGCTGCCGACGATGACGACGTCGGCCGAAGCGGGATAGTGCCGCGCATTCATGCCGTGGCCGCGACCTCTCGGATGAGGCGGACCGACTCCTCGGAGGCGGTCTGCGGGTAGTACTCGAGACCGATCGGCCCGTCGTATCCGGACGACCGGAGGATCCCGAAGCGCTCGGCCCAGTCGAGAGAGCCGGTGCCGGGCTCGCCGCGGCCGGGCGCGTCGGCGAGCTGCACGTACTTGACGATGTCGCCGGCGTTCGCCAGCTCCGCAGCCATGTCCTCTCCCTCGACCGTCGAGTGGTAGATGTCGTAGAGCACGCCGAAGTGCGCCGAATCGACGCCGCGCGCGACGTAGACCGCCTCGGCCGTGCGGTCGAGGAGCGAGCCCGGGTGGTCGACGCGCACGTTCACCGGCTCGAGCACCAGGGTGAGGCCGGAGCCGTCGATCTGCGCGATGGCCTTCTGGTAGATCTCGATCAGCTTGTCGAGCTGAACCTGTCGCTTCCAGCCGCCGAATCCCGTGCCACTGCCGACCACGAGGCGAGGCGTGCCGAGCGCGTGGGCGATCTCGACCCCCTCGTCGAGCTTGCGGAAAAACTCCGTGTGGTCCCACGGCGGAATCATGAACTGCGTGCGAGGCTCAGCCAGCTGTGCTGTCAGCTGCACACCGGTCTCCTCGAGTGCGGCCTTGAGCGCTGGGATGTCCTTGGCGGTCGCGGGGGCATCGACGCCGGTCGGGCCCCACATCTCGACGGCGGTGAATCCCGCGGCCGCTGCGGCCCTGACGCGGTCGTGATAGTCGCCTGCCTCAGTGAAGAGGAGCTCGATATTGGGCGCAAGAAGGTACATGATGCTCGTTTCTCGACGGATGTCGGTGCTGAGGAGAAGGTGCGAAGGGTCGGTGAAGGTCGGTGAGTGCGGGAGCACCCCGGAGGGTCAGCCTTTGAGTCCGCCCGCGAAACCCTGGATGAATCGCTTCTGCGCGAAAAGGTAGAACACGAGGATCGGGATCATCGACACGATGA
Organism: Microbacterium sp. 22215; assembly: GCF_052045655.1. Classification (NCBI taxonomy): domain Bacteria; kingdom Bacillati; phylum Actinomycetota; class Actinomycetes; order Micrococcales; family Microbacteriaceae; genus Microbacterium; species Microbacterium sp. 22215. Next base: position 1,831 of record NZ_JBQEPC010000001.1, on the reverse strand, counting down.
CGATCGCGAAGATCTTGTTCCATGACGAGACCAGCGAGCCGATGTAGTAATACATGGCGACCGGCAGCGTCTGGTTGGCTGAACCACCGAGGAAGATCAGCGAGGTGAAGAAGTCGTTCCAGACGATCAATCCCGCGAGGATCGCCACCGTTCCCGTCGCCGGCGACATCAGAGGCAGGACGATGCGGAAGAAGATCTGGGTTCGCGAGGCGCCGTCGATCGTGGCCGCCTCCTCATACTCGGTGCCGAGACTGCGGAAGAACCCCGCGTACAGGAAGATCGACAACGGCAGCAACATCCCCGTGTAGAGGATGACCATCCCCCACAACGACCCGGTCAACCCGATCGTGCGAGCCCCGATGTAGAGCGGAACCGTGCCGAGCTGCGTCGGCAGCACGATCGCGATCAGGAACAGCATGTAGGCGGTGCGGCTCCACCGTCGGGTGCTGCGCGAGATGACGTAGCCGGTGATCGCCCCGAGGAGAACGAGGCACAGGATGCTGCCGGCGGTGATGATGATGCTGTTGACCAACCCCATCACGACGTTCGAGTTGCCCTGGGCCGTGAGCACCTCGACGAAGTTGCCGAAGTCGAGGCTCGCCGGCGGAGCGAGATTCGACGAGGTGATGACCTCCTGGTCGGACTTCAGCGCCGTGGTGACGAGGAAGTAGAACGGTGCCAGGAAGACGATGGCGATGATCCAGATCAGGATCTCGCGCAGAGCAGTGAGCTTCGTGTAGCGGAACATGTCAGTCCTCCTCGGGGCGACCGTTGGTCAGGCGCTGCTGGATGATGGCGAACACCAGGATGATCACGGTGAGAAGCAGCGCGAGCGCGGCACCGTACCCGAAGTTGCCGAGTGCGAAGGATTCCTTGTACACCTGGGTGGCGAGGGTCTCGGTCGCGCCTGCCGGCCCCCCGCCGGTCATCGCCATGATCTGGTCGAAGATCCGGAGTCCGTTGACGAGGCCGAGCGTCGTCGCGATAGCCACGGCGGGGCGGATCGAGGGCAGCGTCACGTGCCAGAACCGCTGCCAGAGATTGGCGCCGTCGATCGCCGCTGCCTCTTCGATCTCGACCGGCACGGCCGCGAGACCCGCCATGTAGATGACCATCGCGAAGCCGATGTTCTGCCAGACGACCACGACGAGGATCGTCCAGATCGCCCACATGGGGTCGGCGACCCACGCACGGGCGAACTCGTCGAACCCGAGGGCCCGGAGGAACGCGTTGATCGGCCCGTTGTAGTCGAAGATGAACTTCCACACGTACGCGACGGCAAGCGGGCTGAGCACGACAGGCATGAAGAACAGCACTCGCAGTGCGTAACGGGTCTTGAGACCGCGATTCAGCCCGAGCGCCAGGGCGAGGCCCGCGATGTTGCTGAGGATCACCGACACGAACGCCAGGAACAGGGTGTTGCCCAGAGAGCCGATCTGCGTCGGGTCTCCGAAGATCCTGGCGAAGTTGTCGAATCCGATCCACGCGAAGGAGCCGATGCCCGACCAGTCGGTGAAGGCGAAGAACCCACCGATCGTGGTGGCGACGTAGTGCACCGCGAGGACGAGGATGATGCCGGGCAGTGCCCACCACCAGTGGCCGAACTTCAGCAGACCGGGCCGGCGCGGAGTGGGCGGCCGGCGGTGCCCCTTCCGCGCGCTCTTCGGCACGATCACCAGCTCGGTTTCGGACCCTGTCCTCAGGCTCATGATTCCCTCATGTTCGTACGTCGTCGTGCGAGTTACGGGAGTGGCCGTCCGGGGCGGTGCCGTTCACGATCGCGAGGGCCGCGCAGTTCCACGAGTTCGCGGGGCAACTGCTCTCGGGGATG